>CAJUMZ010000020.1 GCA_910587665.1 uncultured Muribaculum sp. | reverse complement strand
AATGCTCTTGTACTGTTTCTTGTCTATTTAATCATTTCAATGTTCTTCGCTTTCGTGAATCACTTTCGTTTCGTTCTCAAAAGCGAGTGCAAAGTTATGCGATATTTTTGAACCCTCCAAATATTTTTGCAAAGAATTTTTCAAAGCAAAATGAACCATTTGTCACAAAAGTATGTTATATAACATCTTAACCAAGTTTGCCGTCAAAATATTTAACACTTGTTTACATTACCAATTTCTTAAAAGGTCTTCACGCCGCCATTATCTCAATTATTATTCGTATCTTTGGCTATGCCTTAGATACTCTCAATATCTTTGGCTATGTCCAAAAAAAAGAAACAGAATCACAGATGTCACCATTTATACACCTACACGTACACACGCAATTTTCCGTGCTTGACGGGCAAGCATCGGTGCCGGCACTCGTCGACAAGGCGATCGAAGACGGCATGCCCGGGCTCGCAATCACCGACCATGGAAACATGTTTGGCATAAAAGAATTCTATAATTATGTAAAAAAGAAAAACGGCAAGATAAAAGATCAGATCGCAGAAGCGGAAAAAGCACTGAAAGAGGCACAAGAAAACAACGACGACACGGCAGCCTCCGAATCGTCTCAAAAAATCGAGGTGCTTAAGAAAAAAATCTTCAAGCCGATTTTCGGATGTGAGATGTATGTGGCATTGAAATCTCTCCACGAACATGTCGACAAGAAAGACACCGGTCGCCACCTGATCGTGCTTGCAAAAAACGAAACCGGTTATCATAATCTTATAAAGATCGTGTCACAGGCATGGACCGAAGGATTTTACTCTCATCCGCGTACCGACAAAGAGGCGCTTGCCAAGCATCATGAAGGGCTTATCGTGTGCTCGGCATGTCTTGGCGGTGAAATCCCCCGCCTGATCCAAGCAGGAGAGATCGAAGAAGCGGAAAAACAGGTGGAATGGTTCAAAAATATATTCGGCGACGACTACTATATCGAGCTTCAACGCCATAAGACCAATAAGCCGGGTGCAAACCGCTCGACCTACGAAGTCCAGGAGACAGTAAATCCCGAACTTATAAGAATCGCGCGCAAATATAATATAAAGATAATCGCCACCAATGACGTGCACTTCGTCAACGAGAGCGATGCCGAGGCACACGACCGCCTGATATGCGTCAGCACCAACAAGAATCTCAACGACGAGACGCGTATGCGCTACACCAAGCAGGAGTGGATGAAGACCCAGGCAGAAATGAATGAAGTGTTTGCCGATCTTCCGGAAGCCCTTACCAACACGCTTGAGATCCTTGACAAGGTAACCACATACTCCATCGACCACAAGCCGATATTGCCCAACTTCCCCCTACCCGACGGATTCACCGACAATGACGACTATCTGCGCTACCTTACCTATGAGGGTGCCAAACGCCGATGGGGAGAGGATCTTGATGAAGTATACCGCGAACGCCTTGACTTCGAGCTTGACACGATAAAAAACATGGGATTCCCCGGTTACTTCCTTATCGTGCAGGACTTCATACGTGCAGGCCGCGAGCGAGGGGTGTCCATCGGACCGGGACGTGGCTCGGCCGCAGGCTCTGCTGTAGCCTACTGCCTTGACATCACCCAGATCGACCCGATAAAATATGACCTCCTTTTTGAGCGATTCCTGAATCCCGACCGAATATCACTGCCTGATATCGACATCGACTTCGATGACGACGGCAGAGCCGACGTGTTGCGCTACGTGACCGAGAAATATGGCGCGGAAAAGGTGGCTCGAATCATTACCTACGGCACAATGGCGGCAAAATCGGCGATCAAGGATGTGGCACGCATAGAGCAACTGCCGCTTGCCGAAAGCAACCGCCTTACAAAACTTATACCGCGCCACATGCCGGAGGTCAACGGAAAAGAGCTAAAACCGACGCTGAAAAACTGCTATGAGCATGTGCCGGAGTTCCAGACGGAGCTGAACAGCCACAACCCGCTGATAGTTGAGACCCTGCGCTACGCCAAAGAGCTTGAAGGCAATGTGCGTAACACCGGTGTACACGCCTGCGGCGTGATCATCGGGCGCGATGATATCACCGACTGGGTGCCTGTCAGCACGGCTACCGATAAAGACGGGTCGAAACAGCTCGTTACCCAATATGAAGGTAGCGTAATCGAGGACACCGGACTTATAAAGATGGACTTCCTCGGACTGAAGACACTCTCGATAATAAAAGAGGCTCTTGCCAACATAAAGCAGACCCGCGGAATCGACGTGGACATAGACACCGTGCCTATCGACGATAAAAAGACCTACGAACTATATTGCGCGGGAAAGACGACAGGCACATTCCAGTTTGAGTCGGCGGGTATGCAAAAATATCTACGCGAGCTCCAGCCATCGGTGTTTGAGGATCTTATCGCCATGAACGCCCTCTATCGCCCGGGACCTATGGACTATATCCCCGATTTCATTGCCAGAAAGCACGGCAAGTCGCCCATAGTCTACGACATCCCGATCATGGAACAGTATCTGAAAGATACGTATGGCGTCACGGTATATCAGGAGCAGGTCATGCTACTGTCACGCCTTCTTGCCAATTTCACGCGAGGCGAGAGCGACACTCTCCGCAAGGCTATGGGTAAAAAGCTCATCGACAAGATGAACGCCTTGAAAGCAAAATTTCTTGAGGGCGGGCAAGCCAACGGCCACAAAAAAGAGGTGCTTGAAAAGATATGGGCCGACTGGGAGAAATTTGCCTCCTACGCATTCAACAAGAGCCACGCCACCTGTTACTCATGGGTAGCATTCCAGACAGCATATCTCAAAGCCAATTACCCTGCCGAATACATGGCTGCCGTGCTGAGCCGCAACCTTGCCGACATCACTAAGCTCACCAACTTCATGGATGAGTGTAAATCAATGAAGATCGATGTACTTGGACCGGATGTCAACGAGTCGTTCTCGGCATTCGGTGTCAACAAAGACGGCAATATCCGCTTCGGACTCGCGGCAATCAAGGGCATAGGCGTAAATGTGGTTACGGAAATCATACGCGCCCGAAAGGAAGGCGGACCGTTTACCGACATATATGACTTTGTCGAGCGTGTCGACCGCTCGGCAATCAACCGACGCACGATGGAGAATCTTGCCAATGCCGGAGCCTTCGACTGCTTCACCGACTTAAAGAGAGAGGACTATTTCGAGCCTAATGCCAAGGGTGAGACCTTCGCAGAGCTTCTTGTGCGCTACGGACAAAATTTCCAGAACGACAAGAGCAAAAACGAAAACTCCCTCTTCGGCGACTTTGACGACAACCTTACCGCCGCGGGGCGCCCTTCGGTGCGACCGGCTGTCGAGCTTCCGCTTGCGGTCAAGCTTGAAAAGGAGAAAGAGCTTGTAGGCATGTACCTGTCGGCCAATCCGCTCGACCCATATTACGTCGAGCTGCAATACGGCTGCACGACGCTGAAAGACTTCTCATCGGAGGAAGACATTGTGCTCGGCAAAGAAATAACTCTCGGCGGCATGGTCACCGAATTTGCGATCAAGCAAGGGAAAAAGGGACCGTTCGGCATCATGAAAATCGAGGATTACTCATCGTCAGCCGAGTTTATGATGTTTGGCAACGATTTTCTCAGTTTTCAGAAATTCGGTGTGCCCGGCACTATTGTGCGTATAATAGGGAAATATGAAAACATATATGACCGCGTGCGCTTCAAGATCATCAATATCTCGCTTATGGAGGATGCACGGAAAGACCTTGTGTCGCGCATCACAATCGACGTCAATGCCGACCGGCTCAACGAGAACCTCCACCGGGTGATCAAGGACTATGTGAAAAGTGGCAGAGAGGAAGGGCGGCAACTGTTTTTCCGTGTCCGCGAGCCGGAGCTTAACCGTTCGGTAAGGCTCGGGGCATCGGTGATGGTGTCGCTTGAGCGGAAATTTCTCAAAGCCCTTGACGACATGAACCTGGAATATGACATCGTGTGACGACACTATTGTGTATAATCGGAATCTTTTCTAATTTTGCCTCTGCAAAAAGAAGTTTAATAAATATCATCTAATATATAATCAGATTATGGCTTTTCAATTTACCGACGAAAACGTAAAAGAAACAATTGCGAGCGGAAAGCTTGCTGTGGTCGACTGCTGGGCAACATGGTGCGGCCCCTGTGTGCGCATGAGCCCCATTATCGACGAAGTAGCCGAAGAGTTTGGAGACAAGGCTGTCATCGGCAAGTATAATGTCGACGAGAATTCAGACCTATCGGCTGAATACCGCATAATGTCAATCCCCACTATCCTATTCTTCAAGGATGGCAAACTGGTAGACCGCCTCGCCGGCTCACAGTCAAAAGCGACCCTTGACGCAAAAATCAACAGTCTGCTGTAAAAAACAGGACTGCGGAAAAAGACAGCAGCGGCGACGGAAATTCTACTACCATCGCCGCTGTAATTTTATATAATCCTAAGGCTACACGATCGCCGCGATCGCATAGCAAGTTATCACTATCGCGACAATGACCTTGAAAAATGTGCCGCACAGAAATCCGACAAGCGAGCCGACGCCTGATTTAAACGCACCGCCCACATTGGTCTTTCCGATAAGTTCGCCGACAAACGCACCCAGGAAAGGTCCGGCGATAAGTCCCCATGGCATAAAGAACAATCCTACCAATGTACCCGCAACACTACCTTTCCTGCCGTAGGGAGTGCCGCCAAACCATCTGACGCCTAATGCCGGGATAAAATAATCGGCGACAACCGTCAGCAAGACGAGCAATCCGAGTATAAGAACCGTTACCCACCCCATCGCCGCGGAAGCGGGAGTTAGCAGCAACAGCAGATAGCCCGCCATCGCCAACGGCGGACCCGGTATTACAGGCAAAAAGCAGCCGACAACTCCGCCGACACACATAAGCAGGCTCACTATGTAACAAAATATATCCATAACGCCTGCAAATGTAAGGAATTATCATCTATCGTGCAAGAACATCCTCACAATGTATTCACCCGTGTCCCGCCTCAAAAACAGTACCGGCACACCGTCTTTCTCCCGCACGCCGACAGAGAGCACCGTGCATCCTTCCGACTCAGGGAAACGCCATTCCTTAACACTTCCATCCGACCGGTCAATACGGAAATAAGAAAGTCCATCGTGTTCAAGATCCTCTTCATTGTGATGACCGTAACGCAAGATGCCATAAATCGCATCATCCGTAAGCACGATCCGGATTATATTCCTATACATAAATCGGTCATAAGGCTCAACGCACTCATACGCCCCAAACAACTCCGGGTCAGGATCGGGAAACTCAGTCGTATCTATGGAAAAAAGTTCATACGATGAAGGGTAGCCCGATTCAAGACCCGTGACATAAATCTTTCCGCTAAACCCGTCGCAATAGGCAACTTCCCCATTATGAGAGGCAGCCACAGGCATCACAAAGCAATATCCGGTCAATGAACGCCGACAATGCTCCTCCAGATTTCCGAGGTAACCGGTGACACTCCCTTTTTCCGTGTCGTAAACAGCGATATAGGGATTGGGATAACCATAAAATCCGCTGCAAAACGGATTTACCGAATCATTGACAACTGCTGTGGTGTCGAAATCGCACATGGGCCACACTTGCCTGCGGCAGCCGAACAACAATTTACGACCGCTATCCACGGGCGTATATGTGAAATGCTCGTAGAAAAATCTGCGCGTGTCAAAATTGAGCGGTATCAGGTCATACTTGCTACTACCGTCGATATCCCTGACTACTATCGCGCCTTTGTTGGAGTAACTGACAGACATGCCGGTGGAATCCTCACTTTCAACCCTTAATTTAGGCAACGAGTAAGAAATGCCTATCCGGCGGTCATTCAGCAGATTGACGCCGTTAGCCATAAAATATACCGTACCGCTGTCAAGCTTGCGTTGATAATACCACTCAGGCACTGCCACAAAACGTCGGTTCTCGACGCTGTCGGATTGTAAAAATGCAGTAAAATCCATCTTGTCGTCGTTTACCCGATAGAGCCTTACACCATTCCACACCTTATCGGTAAAAGCGAATATGCTGTCATTGACTGCGACAGGATATTGCGTCTCCGAGATCGGCAAATACAAAGTGTCGTCAAGCACATAGTCGCGATAGCCTTCCATCACCGGCAAGCTGCCATCGGGTTGACGGCACACCTTGCCACTGTTTACCGAATATGACTTCGTCGGAATGGCATCGTCATAGGCGACAAGTTCGTCAATGAATTCATCGTCAAGCCACGATGCCTCAACCCCGACAAGCATACGCCCCTCACTCCTGACAAGTTTCAGTATATAGACCACATGGAGATTCCCGTGACTGAACGAGAATATATCGTCATAGCCGCTGTCCGTGTCATACAAGTAGCCGTCGGCCACATAACCCTTGCTCTTATTATACATCCGAGCCACGTCGGCATCCTTGTAACTCGAAATCAGTAGCAACTTATTGTCGGCAGAATTAGCCTTCAACATCTTCGGGAAATCGACCAACACGCTTTCACAGCGCGGGCAGTTCATCGGGTTATATATTATCGCATAGACAGTATCAGCGTCACAGTCCACGCTGTCAAGATATTCGCGAAGCAACTTTTCAGTACCCGGCTTCTGCCTCACGGCAAGGCGGTCATTGACCATCTCCATCAGCAGGTCAAAATCACCTGCCGACAGAGATAGGGCAATGCCGCAAAACATCAGAAGCAATAAAGCTTTAATCTTCATTGATTATCTGGTCTTCGTAAATTTCCAATTCTGCATTATCAGGCAGATTACTAAGCTTCTTCATGACAATAATTTCAGAAGGCAAATATTCCGTGTATGATTTTCGTTCCACTTTGCCATCACCGTGTCTGATAACTTCACTTACACGTGACACCATAAGCCCACCTTCTTCAATTACGGTTGTCGTTTTTTCATAGCAAATACCGTCAGTATCTCCCTTGCAAGGATTTTTTCTACTGTTATTCGCTTTTGTCCCACGATAAATCTCTTTAGTCGTTGTAGTTTTTTTACCACCATCTGCATAACAGTAATTCGACACGGCAAAGATGCTTAAAAGCACACATAAAAATACTTTTTTCATAACTGAAAATTTAAAGTTAATAAATTATTTAATTGTTCCCTTCACTTGGGAATAGATATCCTTCGTATTTTGAGTCGTTGATTTCAACTTCAAGGATGACTACGTTGTCGGTGGTCAATGTGATTTCGGAATTGTCATATACTGTCTGATCAACATGTATCTCGCCGGTAAAGGCATCTTTTATCTTAAGATTAGCGCGGTCAGAGTCATCAATGATTTTAACAGATAACACTCCGTTATCATATGTGCAGTCCACAGGCGGGACACCCTCATTTCGATGCTTAGGATTATCCTGTTTTTTAGATAACCCTATCCTATCATTCGACATTGCGAAAACAGGAATAAGCATCCCTAATACTAACAAAATCTTTTTCATTACTGTATTTTTTTGACAAATGTAAGGGTGAGGATTCAGAATAACAAATTTTAGACGATATAAAAGCTATCATTACTGCTGTATATTGCATTGCTTTTCAATCACTTAGCGTGATGATAGATTTTAAAATCTATCATCACGCTAAGTGGCTTATAATCAAGGGGCGATTTTATTCTTCCGATAGATTATTTTCGCGGTATCCAAGCGCGATTAGGAATTCTTGCTTATCAGACGGCGAGGATTCTATGATCTTTTTCTTCAGGCGCGACTTGAGTCTCATAGATTCTCTAAGAATAGAATGTTATTCAGTAAGAGTTTGTTCTTTTATAACCCAATGCCCCTTTTTACGACCGCCCTCACGCGATACAATTCCAATCTTTTGGAGATAATCCATATCTCTACGAACCGCACGATATGTTATTGCCAAAGTCTCAGCCACCAACGGCATAGTAACGTCAGGAGATTCCTCTAAAAGATGGATTATCTCCATTTGGCGTTGAGTCAATTCTTTCTGCCCCTCTTTCTGCCCCTCTTTCTGCCCCTCTTTCTGCCCCTCTTTCTGCCCCCTTTATGAGACAGAGACATTTTCGGCATTGACTATCTTCAATTCGAGTTTCACCTGCATAAGTTCGGGCTGTTCCAAAAGCTGGGGTTTAAGCCAATGCTTTTCTTGCCATGCGTTGAGAATTAGAGGGAATCCGGAACCGAGGTTCTCACCGTAACCAATCATGCGAAGCATGTGTTGCATCCTTTGGTTACGAGCCTTCGATTCGCCTCCGGCGTATATCTGTTCAAGGGGCAATTTTAATCTTCCGATAGATTATTTTCGCAATATCCGAGCGCGTTCAAGAATTCCTGCTTATCAGACGGCGAGGATTCTATGATCTTTTTCTTCAGGCGCGACTTCTGATTATAAAGATTGGATGGAGTAACGTTCATGAAACAGCATATCGACCGTGCTGTAAATCCGGACATAAAATACAGGGCGAGCTTGAGTTCCGAAGATGACAGACTGACCTGTTGACGCAACTTTGTAACAATATTACCCTTACATCTATTGAGAGTTGCTTCAAGAGAGGCCAACATTTCATCGGATGAAAACGAATCGACAATCCGGGCCACCTCTTTATAAATAGCCCCTTTATCCCGATTACTGCCTGATTGCTCAAAGTAGCAGTCGCAAAGCGATTGCACCGAATCAAATCTATGACGCAACAATTCATTAATCTGAAGAGTGGCATCCGAATTGTCACGCATAAGGTTGTCACGCTCATTTCTAATTGAGACAAGAGCGTTTTCATATTCCAAACGTCTTCTTTTATTTCGATAAATCACAACAACCATCGCAATCAAGCATGAAGAAAACAACATCACCAATACAAGGGTCATTCTATTTCTATCGCGTTTTGCCAAATCTTCCGCATTCTTGCTCCTTTTATGATAATAATCCCTTTGTGCAGTATATACCTGCTGCTTAAAGATAAGGTCAATCAATGAGTCATGTATCTTATCTATTTTTTCATGATAATAAGTAAAATCCTTTATATTTTTATTCTTTGCAGCCAAATGGCATAACCTCCCGTATACAGCAAGCGTGTCATCCGAGCCCATTAATTCAAGAGACTTGTCTTTATAAAAATCGGATTCATCCATATTACCAGTTTCACCACATGCAACTGCCAAGAAAGCAAGCACCCGTGCATCCTGCATCGCACAGCCAATACTGTCTTCATTGGCACAACGCCTTATAATCTCTTGATAATTTTTCAAGCCCATCAGCGACGTCAAAGAATGATTCATTGCAGAATTTATGACATCGGAGTCCTTACATCCCGAAAACCGGATGCTGTCAAACATCTCAAGCCCACGGTCGTATTGACCCACATTATTATATGCGACACCAAGATTCAAAGCGGCAAAATCAGCATGATCATTTTTACCCGCTTTGCGATAACTTTCTAATGCAAGAGCAGAGTACTTCAATTCATCATCATTGCCATATACGCAATTATATGCCTTAGCCAACAGCTCATATATCATGCCGAGATAGTAGTAATCGCCAAGTTTCAAGGCAATATCCTCCGCTTCCAATCCGGCGACAATTGCGGCGGAATAGTTTCCCATGCGGTGCTTTATGATGCCGTCATAGAAGCATGCAAGCATTTTTTTGCGCGACGGCTCTCGCTCCCGATAGTAATCAGAGGCTATTGAGATAAGCGAGTCATCATCGACGTCGATAAAATTTTTATACTGCGCCTGTGACATGAACAGGGCGTATTCGGCATTAAGCCGTTTTCCTCCTATATCTTTTGGATTGATACTTTTCAAAATGGCAAACGCACTGTCGGGAAGAGAGTCCATTATAGCCGCACTCTCATCGAGGCGCGCCTGTATAGCCGACCGTCGACAACCGACCGACAGCATCAGAATCATCAATATTACGGGCAATATTTTCATAGCGGCTTTCCAATAATTGCAAGCGACAGCAAATATAGTGATAAAATATGAGCATCGCAACAAGGGGAGGGAGGCAGGGTGAATGGGACTAATAGGGAGCGGCGGTTGCCGCTCCAATAAAACAGAATAGGCTGTGTCGATGACACAGCCTATTCTGTTTTGTAAATCTTTTGAGCAAAGATTATTCTGCAGCGGGAGCCTCAGCCTCAGCGGCGGGAGTCTCTTCAGTTGCATTTGCAGCAGCCTCAGCGGCAGCTGAGGCTTCAGCCTCGGCCTTGGCGGCAGCGATCTCAGCCTTCTTCTTAGCAACTTCTTCAGCCTTAGCCTTGTTTTTAGCGGCCTCAGCCTCAAAACGCTGTTTGTCTTCAAGTTCTTTCTTGCTTGCCATATTAGCCTTTGCAGCGTCTACAGCAGCCTGACGGTTAGCCTTCCAGGCCTCGAAACGACGCTGAGCCTCAGCCTCGTCAAAAGCACCCTTCTTGACACCGCCCTGAAGATGCTTCATAAGGAGCACACCTTCGTGGGAAAGGATTGAACGCACTGTGTCGGTGGGTTGAGCACCAACGTTAAGCCAATACAAAGCCCGCTCGAAGTTTAAAGTTACTGTAGCAGGATTAGTGTTCGGATTATAAGAACCTATCCTTTCAATAAATCTACCATCTCGTGGTGCCCTGCTATCGGCGATTACAATAGGATAAAACGCATAGTTCTTGCGACCATGACGCTGTAATCTGATTTTAGTTGCCATTGATTAATTATTAATTAAGTGGTTTTGTATTGCAAAATGCGGTGCAAAGGTAAGCATTTTGATTCAATCCTCAAAACATTTTTATCTTTACTTTAATGACTTATATTCAAAAAATCCTCTTTTAGAAGACTCAACCATGGTTGTGTTGAATTATTCCGGTTTATAATTAAATGAGCGCACCAGTGCAGTGCCGTCGCCTACTGCAAAAAGACCTATAGTCACTCCCGTGAATCCACCGGCTGTCTCAGTCGACAGATAGCGGGTGTCGAGCTGTCCCAGGGAATGCGTCATGCCATCTATCTCGCAAGAGAAATCATAACGGTCGGCAGTTCCCTTGACTGTCAGTGACACCGGAGTCCCGGATTTAATATCGAGAGGCAACTTCCTTTCACCGCTTATCGAATTGAGCTGATAGCGGAGCACCACACATTGGCTTCCATCGCCACTATCGTCAAGGAAAAAGTCGTAATGGGACGCCACATCCATGTACACCGAGATTCCCGCTTCCGCATTTCCGGCAGAAGCATCAAGGCTTACTACTGCCGAAGCCGTGAAATCTATGTCCTGCTGACGCACGGCAACGTAAGTGGGCGACCCGATGCTGTTCAAGTCCACAGAAGTCCCCCTAAGCGACAGACCGTCAGGCGAAAGCCTGTAATTGGACATATCAGGATTACGGAGATAAACCCAGTTAAACGGCATCCGGTCAATTTGGGTAAAATCATATGTCACGCTACGGTCCATAGCATCTGACTGCGGCAATGTCGCAACATCCATATTGACAGAGATTGTGCCGTCACCGTTTACCACAGGCCACCCCTGGGCATTCCATGTAACCGGTGCGAGATAAGTCTCACGCCCGGTAAGGTGCATATTGTTGGTCTGCGGGCGGAAAGCGAGACACACGAGCCACCAAGAACCGTCATGAGCCTCGACAAGGTCGGCATGACCGGTGCCCTGTATAGGATTGGACTGGGCAATCTTTCGCTGGTGGTAAAGTATGGGGTTGTCGGGATTTGCCTCATAAGGGCCGTAAATATCGCGACTGCGGGCAATCGTCACCATATGCCCCATTTCTGTACCGCCTTCGGCAATCATAAGGTAATACCACCCGTCTTTCTTATAGATATGCGGCGCCTCGGGATGACGGCCGCCCGTACCCTCCCATATACGGCGTGATTCAGTAAGCTGCCGGCCGGTAGCGGCGTCGATCTCGCAAAGCCATATCGCGCCGTCAGGGTTGGACACAAAATAGGTCTTCCCCTCATCAAAAAGCAGCGAAGGGTCTATGCCTCCCTGGTCAAGCCATATAGGATCACTCCACGGACCGGCAGGACCGGTAGCCGTAACGAAGAAATTGCCGCGCCCGTTGTCACCATTACCGACATTGGTTGTGATCATGTAATATGTGCCGTCGTTGTAGCGGATAGTGGGAGCATAAATGCCAAGCCACGCCGAGGCTCCCTTTAACGGGAGCTGCGACTCACGGTCAAGCACATTGCCTATCTGATCCCAATGGATCAAGTCCTTGCTGTGAAACAAAGGCACACCGGGAAAATATTGAAAGCTACTGTTGACAAGGTAATAATCGTCACCGACGCGGCATACGCTCGGGTCAGGGTAAAATCCGGGAATCACCGGATTGACATAACCCTGCGTCACACTTGCGGCAGCATGCAACACCACCGTCGCAAGGACTGATGATAACAAAATGTGTTTCATGATAATGACAGGTTAATATAGAGTATTATTTTTTTGAATGCTCCTTTATTATGCCGTTTCGATAAGCATAGAGCAGCTCGGTCAGCTCATCAATCTGCCCGAGAAGCTCCTTCCCCTTGTCTGTGTCACGCACTCTCATGCGCTTCTGGCTAAGCTCAACGATCTGGGTTGTGCTTACGATATCCGTACCGTTTTTTATCGCCTCTTCAGCCGAAGTAAACGGCTCATGCTGCACAAGCTGGAATCCCCGGCTGTGATACACGAGGGTATAGCCGGCGATGCCGGTAGTACCGTGGTATGCCTTGGCAAATCCACCGTCGATCACCATCAGCTTGCCGTTAGCCCTGATAGGGGTCTCACCCTTGTTGATTCTGACCGGCACATGCCCATTGATGATGTGGCGGTGCTCGCCCTCGACCTCAAATGCGTCAAGAATCATGTCGCACACCTTTTCGCTGTCACGTAAAGTATAATAGTGTCCTTTCTCCTCCTTATGGGTCGCGGGGTCAACAAGAAAATAGCGTTCAAACGTAGCCATCTTCGACTTGTCAAACAAAGGCGAATCGGGACCACACCACAGATACCAGTAATAGTCACGGGCAAAGTCACGGTCGGCGGCAGGCATATCGTCATTAAACGCCGAACGCATCACCATGCCTATGCGCTGAAACAGTTCCCTGCCCTTGTATTTTCCGCCCTGCAACCCGACATCTTTAAGCGAGCCGTCGCTATTAAGCGGCATTGAGGCATGGAAGAGCAGGTTGGAATTGTACACCCCGTACATGCTTCCGTGGGAAAACAGGCATTGGATATGCTTACGGAGCTTGTCGCTCACACGGAAAGAGTGATGGAGCTTTTTTACAAGCTCCGCCTCCTCTGCCGTCAGGCTGTAGGGATTTTCAGGATCGACGGTGGGGAAACGCGTATCTTTCATCTCATAGTCCACACCGTCAAGCACAAACATATTACGCTTGAAATCGATATGTTCGAGCAGCTTGCGATCCTGCATCTCCCATTCAGGATGCTTTTCGGCAAGCGCGGCTTCAAGCTTAAACTGGATTATGCTTATCGCCTTGTGCATCTTGGCTATGAGACGCTGTGTCTTTTCACTGTGGGTAGTGTCATCGGGGGCAAGCTTCGGACCAAACCCGCGGCACTCGTCATCGCCATATGTCTCCATGGCAAATGTGGCAAGCGGAACAAGATTGATACCGTAACCGTCTTCAAGCGTAGCCATGTTGCCATATCTCAAAGAAAGGCGAAGCACATTGGCTATGCAGGCGTCATTTCCTGCCGCCGCACCCATCCACAAGGCATCATGGTTGCCCCACTGGATGTCAAAGTTTCCATAATCACAGAGGGTGTCCATTATGAGGTGGGCACCTACGCCACGGTCGTAAATGTCGCCAAGTATGTGGAGCTGGTCGATGCTCAGGCGCTGTATCACGTTACACAACGCGATTATAAACGAATCAGCCTGCCCGGTAAGGATTATCGTCTCGACGATACGGTTGAAATACGCCTGCTTGTTGTCATCGGAAGGTGACTCATGAAGCAACTCCTCTATGATATAGGCAAACTCCTTGGGAAGTGCCTTTCTCACCTTCGAGCGGGTATACTTGGAAGACACGGTCTGGCACACACGCACAAGCTGATGCAATGTGACATTATAGAAATCATCGAGATCGCTCTCCGACGCACGTATATATTCAAGCTTTTGCTCGGGATAATATATGAGCGAACAAAGCTCACGGATTTCCTGTTCACGAAGCGACGTGCCGAAGATCTCAGTCACCTTGCGTTTTATATTGCCCGAGGCATTTTTAAGGATATGCCTGAAAGCCTCATGCTCGCCGTGGATGTCGGCTACAAAATGTTCGGTGCCTTTCGGAAGGTTGAGTATCGCCTCAAGATTAATAATCTCCGTGCTTGCCGCACTGATATTTGTGAATGTCTGAGACAGCAGTTCGAGCACACGCCGGTCATTCTCGATTCTGGCGGGTGTTATATCGGTTGTATGAAGTGTCATCGAATAGTCAGTTTTACGTGGTTTCCACAAAGGTACACAAAAATCGTGATTTTTATGTACCTTTGCACATATATGAAAAAAGGATATACAAAAAACAGGAAAAAACTCTTGACCGCAGTTGCAGGCATAACGATCGTGCTTGCCGCAGTCGCCGCTGTCACGTACTATAACTTTTTCATAAAAGGATATGGCGGGAATGAGGCAAAATGGATATATGTCACCGGCAACATGAACAATGGCAACCTAAAGACGATGCTTGTATCAGAACTCGGCTCTACCGGGGAAAAAGTGGCGACACTATGGTCGGCGACAGGAAGCAAAGCTTCCCGCGCCCATGGCGCATATCTTATCGAACCGGGAACAAGCGCGGCAAAAATATATCGCAGGCTATCACGGGGAGCACAGACTCCGGTCAAGCTCACGTTCAACAATCTCCGCACCATAAACCAGCTTGCCGGACTCATAGGCAGGCACCTTGAGACCGATTCAGCAGCCTTTCTTGCGGCATGTGACTCCATACTCCCGCCAAAAGGGTTTAAAAAGGCGGAATATGCCGCGTCGTTTATACCTGACACTTACGAATTTTACTGGACAGCCTCGCCTGAGAAAGTTGTAAACACCCTGGCCCAATATCGTGACCAATACTGGAACGACCAACGACGCGCCAAGGCATCAGCTATCGGACTGACACCGGTACAAGTGGCGACAATAGCCTCAATTGCAGAGGAAGAGACCAATGACCGAGCCGAACGCGGAGTCGTAGGGCGGCTATATCTCAACCGCTACAAAAAGGGCATGAAGCTACAAGCCGACCCGACTGTAAAATTTGCGACAGGCGATTTCAGCATCCGCAGAATAAACAAAAGGCATCTCGCGACCCCGTCGCCCTACAACACGTACCTGAACGCCGGACTGCCCCCGGGACCAATACGTATAGCCGACAGGGCAACAATGACAGCAATCCTCGACTCAAAGCCTCACACCTACCTGTACATGTGTGCCAAAGAGGACTTTTCGGGAAGGCATAACTTTGCCGAAACCTACGCCGAGCATCAACGCAATGCCGCCCGATACCACAAGGCACTTAATTCACGCAACATAAAATAACCTACGACATGCCAGACCAAAAGAAAGGCGACGATCTTGTCATCTTCGATACATATGTAAACGACGCCGACGCATACATAGCCAAGGGAGTGCTCGAAACCAACGGCATACCTTGCATCATAAACAACGAGATATTTTCATCGGTATATCCCGTGACATTATCGCCATGGGGAGCGATCAAACTGCTCGTATTCCGCCGGGATCTTGAAAAAGCGCATCAGATAATGGAGTCAAAGCCATTGCCCGGGCAGGAAGAGGATCAAGTCTGAGAAGCCGTGTGCTGCCCGCGCTCACGGCGACGCGACTGGAACGTGATATACTCGTCATAATACGCAAGTAGAAGCGTGGTCAACGGCAACGCGATAATCAATCCGAGGAATCCGAGCAGACACCCCCACACCGACAGGGAAAGCAATATTATAGCCGGATTAAGCCCCATCGCCTTACCCATGATTTTGGGCGTGAGGTAAAGATCCTGGATAGCCTGCACGATTGCATAAACTGCCATGCACTCCCAGAAAATCACCCAAAAATTCACTCCGGAATCGACAGAGCACACAAGACAGAGTATCGTGGTAGGGATTATTGATATCAGCTGTAGATAAGGCACCATGTTAAGCAGCCCGATAAACATGCCCAACACAATGGCAAGCGGCATATCGATAATTAGAAAGCCGACACTGAAAAGCACCCCTACACAAAAAGCCACAAGAGCCTGTCCACGGAAATAGTGATTCATCGACCGTTGTATGTCACGACCGATGCGGAACACCGTGCGACGATACATCGGGGGTACCATATGACGCACCATGATTGCGAGCTTCTCATAATCAAGCATTATAAAGATGACATATAGAAACACGATAAACCAGCTCAACAATCCTATGATCATGCTGATACCACTTGTGACGATACTCCAGGTGGAAGATAGCAGGTTTTCCACCATCTTCATCTGATCCTCCCGCCTCATAAGCCCGGCAAGATACTCAAAATCCACATATTTCTTTATAAATGAATGCACGCCCTCCGGCAAAAACGGAATCTCCAGCTCGGTATTGGAATACACCTTAAGAAGATGCCCCATATGCTGCATCTCACTCATGATCATAGGCACAAGCACGTAACACAGGACACCGAAAAGGAAAGTCGCCTCAAACAGCGTCACGAAAATAGCCACAACCCTGCCTTTGAGCTTGAGCAACCTGCGGTTGAACTGCACAAACGGCTCAAAAAGATAAGCGACAAGGCATGCCACACAAAAAGGCAACAACACTCCTTTGAGAATGCCGATCAACCATATTATACCGATGATAATGACACATGTGATAATGATACGTACTACCCGGTCAAACGTGTAAGGTTCTCTTGAATACATTTTCTATATAAATAATGTTACGAAATTAGCGATAATTTCTCTCATTAAGGCGATTTTACTTAAATTTGTAGAAAATATTTATCACACTAAATGCAAAACAAGCTATGACAGAACAAGTCAAACAGACACTCAACGACAAGGCGTGGGCGCGGTGGACCGTGCTTGTGCTCGTGGCGTCGATGATGTTTTTCGCCTACATGTTTGTAGACGTTATGTCGCCGTTGCAGTCACTGATCGAGACTGAGCGCGGCTGGTCGCCCGACGCATTCGGATACTATGCCGGCGCGGAATATATCTTAAACGTGTTCGGATTCCTGATTCTTGCAGGTATAATCCTCGATAAAATGGGTGTGCGCTTCACCGGCACGCTCTCGGCATCGGTCATGCTTGCCGGAGCATGTATAAAGCTATATGCCATAAGCGACATGTTTCAGGGAAGCGGCCTTGATCAATGGCTCAACTCATGGTGGACCACCATGCCCGGAAGCGCCAAGCTTGCAGCTTTCGGCTTCATGATTTTCGGATGCGGCTGCGAAATGGCCGGCATCACGGTATCAAAGACCCTTGCAAAATGGTTTGAAGGCAAGGAGATGGCTCTTGCCATGGGCGCAGAGATGGCTATCGCGCGTTTCGGCGTGTTTGCCGTATTCTCGATCTCCCCTCGCCTCGCCAACTGGATGGGCGGCGACCCGACCGTGGTGGTGCCGGTAGGATTCTGCACCGCATTGCTTTTAATAGGCCTTATATGCTACATCGTGTTCACATTCTTCGACGCCAAGCTTGACAAGGAGATCGGCGCGACAAAAGATGACAACACCGCAGAGGAGGAATTCAAGCTCAGCGACGTGAAAAACATTCTTACGAGCAAACTGTTCTGGATCATCGCAATGCTGTGTGTGCTCTACTACTCGGCAATTTTCCCGTTCCAGCGCTATGCGGCAAACATGCTACAGTGCAACCTTGGCATTGACGCGACAACCGCCGCCGACATATTCCGCTGGTTCCCCATCGGAGCGGCCGTGCTGACACCGTTTCTCGGTTATTTCCTTGACCGGAAAGGCAAGGGCGCCTCTATGCTCATCCTCGGGGCGATACTCATGATCGTGTGCCACCTTACATTTGCGCTTCTGCTCCCCGCCTATCCGAGCAAGGCACTCGCATTTGCCGCAATCATAGTGCTTGGCGTGTCATTCTCCCTCGTGCCTGCCGCCCTCTGGCCGTCGGTGCCCAAGATCATGGAAGCACGTTTCCTCGGCAGCGCATATTCACTCATCTTCTGGGTCCAGAACATAGGATTGTCACTCTTCCCCATCCTTATCGGTATCGTGCTGACATCTTCAAACCCCGGAGTCACCGACCCGATGATGTATGACTACACCAACCCGATGCTTCTTTTTGCCGCCTTAGGTGTGCTTGCCCTTATATTCGGCATATGGCTAAAAGCACTCGACGCCAAAAAGCACTACGGGCTTGAATTGCCCAACATCTCAGAAACCCGCGAAGAAAAGATATTCACTTCCGAAGGAGAGATCAACGAATAACGCGTGCCGCTACAACGGCAAACAAAAATATGGCGTGGATCCATTGCGAGATTCACGCCATATTCATTTTATTAAGCGGGCTAAATTCATCAAAGCAAATCAATCGTCATAATTAACCCGGGTCATAAGGCCGGCTGTGTTGAAGCGGTAATCATCCACACGCTCATGGCGCACCTCAACCTTATACCCTTTGTCGGGATTAAATTCGATCTCCTCCACCGAGTCGAGCACTCCCTGATCGGAAAGTGTCCTGCATGCACCGGCAGGAAGAAGCTCCCTGACAAGCGAAACGGAAAGCACACCGTGATCCGGGGCACTCACCTCAGTGCACTTGCCTTTTGAGTCAAAATCAATGTCAGTACCATCGGAAAGTTCAAGTTCATAAGAGCTTGACCAAAACTTCTTCTCATACTTGACTATAGTCTTTCCGTCAAAATACTTTTTGATAAATGACTTTGCATTGACCGGCAGATCGGAGCTTTCCACCGATGCGGGCAAATGGGCTGTAGCCGACAAGCATCCCATACTTAACGCTGCCGCCACAGCAAGAACAGTCTTTTGAATGAAACGATACATAATAAAAGTGTCTTACAGTTATCTATTTAACCATAAGACACTTTAAAGAAGTATATTGTTCGCAATGATCAGGCTTTATTAGCCCTCTTGCGCTCAATCTCGTCAAGTATAATCTTACGCAGGCGCAGATGATTGGGAGTTACCTCCACATACTCATCTTCCTTTATGTATTCAAGAGCCTCTTCAAGACTGAATACCACCGGCGGAATGATACGAGCCTTGTCGTCGGCTCCTGAGGCACGCATGTTAGTCAGCTTCTTTGACTTGGTGACATTTACGACAATATCGTTGTCCTTGGCATTTTCACCCACTACCTGACCGGCATATACCTCTTCCTGCGGGAAGATGAAGAATCGCCCGCGATCCTGGAGCTTGTCAATAGCATAGGCGTAGGCAGTACCCGCCTCCATGGCAATCAGGGAGCCGTTGGTGCGACGCTCGATGTCACCCTTCCAAGGCTGATATTCAAGGAAGCGATGAGCCATTATAGCCTCACCGGCTGAAGCTGTAAGCACATTGTTACGCAGACCGATAATACCGCGCGACGGTATATTGAACTCGATATGCAGACGGTCGTTCTGAGTAGTCATCGATACCATCTCACCCTTGCGGCGCGTAACCATATCAATGATCTTGCTTGAATACTCTTCCGGGACATTAATTGTAAGTAGCTCTACAGGCTCACACTTCTGCCCGTCGATCTCCTTGATGATAACCTGAGGCTGACCAACCTGCAACTCGTAGCCCTCACGTCTCATGGTCTCAATAAGCACCGACAAGTGGAGGACACCTCGGCCAAACACGGTCCACACATCCTCATGTGGAGCCTTGCTGACACGCAAGGCGAGGTTTCGGTCAAGCTCCTTTTCAAGACGCTCGGCTATGTGACGTGATGTCACATACTTGCCGTCTTTTCCAAAGAACGGCGAGTCGTTGATGGTAAACGTCATTGACATTGTAGGCTCATCAATGGCGATACGAGGAAGCGGCTCCGGATTGTTTATGTCGGAAACAGTGTCACCAATCTCAAATCCCTCTATGCCGACAAGCGCACAAATGTCGCCTGAAGAAACTTCCTGCACACGCTTGCGCCCCATGCCCTCAAAGGTATGGAGCTCCTTGATACGCTGCTTCACTACCGAACCGTCTTTCTTGCACAAAGCTATATCCATGCCTTCGCGCAATGTGCCGCGATGCACGCGACCTACGGCAATACGCCCGACATAGCTTGAGTAATCAAGCGAGGTTATCAGCATCTGCGGATCACCATCAAGAGTCTCGGGAGCGGGAATATACTCTATTATCGCGTCAAGCACAGGAAGGATATTGTCGGTCGGCTTGCGCCAGTCGGTCGACATCCATCCCTGCTTTGCCGAACCGTATACCGTCGGGAAATCGAGCTGATCTTCGGTAGCGTCAAGATTAAACATCAGGTCAAACACCATTTCCTGCACCTCATCGGGGCGGCAATTCGGTTTGTCAACCTTATTTATGACCACTACCGGCTTAAGCCCCATCTGTATCGCCTTTTGCAACACGAAACGAGTCTGCGGCATCGGACCCTCGAAAGCGTCAACAAGCAGGAGGCAACCGTCGGCCATGTTCAGCACACGCTCCACCTCTCCGCCGAAATCGGCGTGTCCCGGGGTATCTATGATGTTTATCTTATATCCGTTGTAATTGATTGATACGTTTTTTGACAGAATAGTTATGCCACGTTCACGCTCAAGATCATTATTGTCAAGAATTAATTCACCAGTATTCTGGTTATCCCTAAACAAGTTACCGGCAAGCAACATCTTGTCGACCAGTGTCGTTTTGCCGTGATCGACGTGGGCGATAATGGCAATATTTCTTATGTTCTGCATACTCTTTTGATTTTCACTGCAAAATTACTATGTTTAAAAACATAAAACAAGCGAAATTAAAAAAATGAACGCACACAATGTCAGCAATCAGTCAAATCAGTCTTTGGCGGAGTTGATGGGCTGCGGCAGTTCAGGGGACTGTGCGGGGGCTTTTACGCCGTCACGTTCGAGTAGAGCGTCAATCGAAGGTTCCTGCCCACGGAAACGCTTGTATAGGGTCATCGGGTGCTCGGTGCCTCCACGAGTCAATACATTTTTGCGGAAAGAGTCGGCAGTCGCCTTATCAAACAACCCGTTTTTAAGGAACACGGAAAACGCATCGGCGTCAAGCACCTCAGCCCACTTGTAGCTGTAATAGCCTGCGGCATATCCCCCGGAGAAAATATGACTGAACTGCGGACTGAACACGCAACCGTCAACCTCTTCAAACATACTTACGGGAGCAATTGCCTCATTTTCAAACTTCACCGGATCTGCGACAGGCGAATCAGTCATGTGCCAAGCCATGTCAGCCAAACCGAAAGCAAGCTGTCGGAGACAAGAATAGCCCGCACCGAATTGCGACGTGTCAATTATCTTGTCGACAAGTGCCTGAGGAATCGGCTCACCGGTCTTGTAATGTTTGGCAAATCCATCAAGGAACTCCTTTTGAGTGAGATAATTCTCATTGAACTGAGAAGGCAATTCAACGAAATCGCGATACACATTGGTGCCCGAAAGCGAGCTGTATTTTGTCTCGGCAAGCAATCCGTGGAGGGCATGCCCGAACTCATGAAGGAATGTCTCGACCTCATAAGGGGTAAGCAATGACGGCTTTGAATCGGTAGGCTTGGTGAAATTCATGACAATCGACACATGGGGGCGCACCGAATCACCATTTTCCGTAATCCATTCCTCGCGGAAATTAGTCATCCACGCACCGGGGCGCTTGCTTTCACGCGGGAAGAAATCAGTGTAAAGGACACCGATAAACTTACCATCCGAATCCTTCACATCATAAGCCTTTACATCCGGATGATATACGGCGACATCAGGATTATACGCAAACTGAAGTCCATAAAGCCTTGTAGCAAGTCCGAATACGCCATCTATCACATTGTTCAGCTCAAAATAAGGGCGCAGCTCTTCCTCATCATATTTATACTTCGCCTCTTTCAGCTTATTGGCATAGTAGCTGTAATCCCAAGGCTTCAGCTTTACAAGTCGCCCCTCACGCTCAGAAGCAAAACTTTCAATCTCGGCAAATTCACGCAACTGAGCCGGGCGATACGCCTCGGCAAGCTGCTTGAGCAATTTATTGACATTGGCAGGAGTCTCAGCCATTGTCTTTTCAAGCTTATAATCGGCATAGGTCGGCTTGCCAAACAGATTGGCTATCTGCCGACGAGTATCAGCAATCTCGGTCATTATCCCGATATTGGAATACTCACCCTTGGTATTACGGCTGTTATACATACGATAGAACTTCTCCCTCAGGTCAGGGCGATCGCTATATTTCATAAAAGCCATATAGACAGGCTGAGAGAGTGTGAACAAATACTCTCCCTCCCTGCCCTTTTCCTTTGCCGCAAGGGCGGCAGCCTCAACAGAGCTTGAAGGTAGTCCCGCAAGGTCATCGGCGGTAAGCCATATCTCGTAGGTGTTCAGTTCTTTCAGCACATTCTGACCAAATTTAGTAGTAAGGTCAGACAGTTTAGCGGAAAGCTCACGATAACTATCGCGTGCGGCGCCTTGAAGCTCAGCACCCTGACGTGCAAAACCGTCGTAGGTCGTTTCAAGAAGCATATTTTCTTCCGGAGAAAGGTCAAGCTTGTCCCTACCCTCATATACTTGCCTTATACGTTTCCACAAGCCTTCATTAAGGCTTATGCCGGTGGAATGCTGCGACAGCTTTGCGGAAACCCTCAAAGAGATTTCCATCAGCTCATCGTCGCTCAATGCTGACAAAATGGGATAAAAAGTACCAAGCACACGGTTCAGGTCGGCACCGGAACGTTCAAGCGCCACTATGGTATTCTCAAATGTCGGGGCATCCGCGCAGCTTACAATAGCTTCTATCTCCTTGTTTTGAAGCTCCATGCCACGGTCAATAGCCTCCTCATAGTGCCTATTCTCCACCTTATCAAACGGGATTGTATTATGTACGGTGGAAAACTCCGTAAAGAAAGGATTACTGCCGTTATCGGACTTCTGCTGTGCTTGGATCATGTTGATACAAAAAATTAGTAATAAAAAGGCTGTTTTTCTCATAACAATGCTCTATTAATTAGGCAAAGTTACGATAAATATTCGACAATGAGCCAAAAACGCCTGTCAAACTCGGGAATAAAGGAGAGCATCAACAACAAGCGGCAGTAATGACTCCGACACCCCCGCTGCAATAAGCCTCGGGGCATCAGACTTGAAGTTGCGGATAAAACCCTCTGTGCCGTCACTATCATTGTCAACCGAAAGTCCGTAATAGTTAAGAGCCTCCTTTACTTCTCCCGAGGCAAGATGAAGATGCCCCATATTAATATAGTCGGAAGCGGTAGGCCTGTCGGTCAGCACCTTCTCATAATAGCGCCGACTCTGCCCGAAATCGCCCGACACAAAAGATGTCCAAGCAATCGGGCGCCATGCCCGCGATGACTTGTCATCCAAAAACTCGACCTTGAAATAATAGCGCAAAGCGTCATCATAACGGTCAAGTTCAAGATAACAATGTCCTATGCTCATCGCCACTCCGAGATCATCGGGCTTTTTATTCTCCACACGACGGAAATACTCCAGAGCCATTGTCGAATTGTCAAGCTCCTTATAGCAGTTGGCTATGCGGCGCAGAGTCCACAGGCTGTCGCCATTCAGCAACTCGGCTTGCTTATAATATTCAAGAGCGCCTTCCACATCCCCAAGCTTAGCCCTGCAATAGCCGAGCTTCTGATAAAGCTGGGCGTCAGGCGGCATTGAATCAGCAAGCATTCCGAACACATGAGCCGCATCTTCATAATAGCCCCTCTTGAAATAAAACTCGCTGACCACAGGAAGAGTCTCCACATCGGTCAAGTCAGGAGCAAGAAACGGCAACTGCAACAGATTGACGGGGCGCGAAAACGGGTCATTGAAATCACCCTTGCGTCGGTACAGTTTAAAGAAGCGATACAGATCCTGAACATATTTGTTGGCAATCTGCCCGGCTCCGGCAGAAGACCCCGCAAGCGTAGCATTACGCAATTCAAGCTCGTTGATACGCTGTGAGTCAAACTGAGAAAGCATCAACCGCCGCTGAGCGGCCGGCACAGAAGCAAGAGCAAAGACAAATGAATATTTGTCGCCATCGCAGAAAAACGGCGATGACGCCACCATATCCCCGATAGAGGCAAGCTCACTTCCGAGAGCCTCCTTTACCGCCGAATGGTCAATACAGAACGGCAAAAACCAATTTGCCACATCGGAAAAGAACGGGAAATATTTAAGATTGGAAAATGTCATCATAAACACATCGCCGCCATCTTCCTGCATCTTGGTCAATTCCTTCAACTTTTCAGTGATGCCCGACTTATCAAGCAACTCCTGCCATTCCGGATTCTCTTCCATATCGGCAAGATCACTGACACTGCCTTTCATTCGCTTGGCAATATCGGGGCGGAGCTTCATCATTGTCGGCAGTAATTCCTCCTGCATCTTGCGATTTATGCGCTCGGTGTCACGAGTACGTATAAATTCAAGGAATATCTCTTTGACATCCTCATGCCACGGAGTCGTGTCACGTAAAGCCTCTATACGCTTTCGCAATCCAGACGCCGTTGTCACTCTCGAACGATTTACATACATTGCCAACAGCGACGCACATAATGCCTTGACAGCAAGAGTCCGTGATGCGGATTTCTGATATACATCAAGCAAAATACCGAGACGCGGCTCATCATAATACTGCAACAGCCCGAGGAGCAAGGCCGATATTACCGTCTCTTTAAAATACGAGGGAATCTCTTCCCCGTGGAGCAACGCGGATATTTCGGAAACCTCATCGACTGAAAGCGGGCATGTCACCCATATACGATTAAACAGGCGGCGCTCAATCTCCTCCTTTTCCTTGGCATCGGCACCCGCTGCGGAATTTCCGGCAGCAATGTTATATAACGACAGCTTCGACAGAAGAGATACATACCTTTCCGACAGGGTCTTCAAGCTGTCATGCTGCATATCCTCATAACGCAGCGTATTAAAATATATCGAAGGTGACTTATCTTTAAGTTTCAGGCGGGTGACCCGGTCAGTTATATCATATATCCCCCTTACTATCGAATCATAAATCTCGTCGCGTGAAGGATCATTGATTCCGTCGACAGCATAGCGAAGCATCATGGAGTAAGACTGTTCAAGATGGTCTATGCGGTCGGTTATATGCCAGTCGCCAAGAGAGGCGCTATAATGACGAAGCAGGTTAAACGCATCACGCAACCGCTTCTGCGTGACATAATTTTCTATCTTGGCGGGCAAATTACCCGAGGGATGTTGTATCATTACGGTAAAGGATGTTTTATATTATAACAACCTATATAGCAAAACTTATGCCAAACTTATATAAAAAGGCATAATAAGCCGACCCATACGGCAATTTCACGATACCATAAGGCATAAAAAAGCCTCCACCCTGTCGGATGGAGGCAAAAGGGTTTATTTAGGTATTACCTTAAATTAGTCCTGTGAAAAGATTACGATACGGTTCCAGTTGTTGGTGTCGTATACCTGAGAAGCGCTACCCTCAGCCTTAACAGTCAAGCGATCAGCTGCAATACCGTATTCCTTGGTAAGCATGTTGAATACGTTCTGTGCACGACGCTCAGAAAGCTTGAGGTTGTAGTCAGCAGTACCGGTGTCCTTATCAGCGTAACCCTTGATGACAACCTTGGTGTCAGGATTAGCCTTCATCCACTGTGCGATGTTGTATACGTTAACAGCCTCCATAGAAGAGATCTTAGCAGAGTTGATGGTGAAGCGAACAGTTGACATCAACGGAGCGCCTACTTCAGGACATTCAACAGCTACAACTTCGGGGCAGGGGAGCTGAGCCTCAGCAGCTGCAAGACGTGCGCCGGTGTTGGCAAGCTCACTGCGAAGGTCGTTGATCTGACCGTTGAGCTGGCTGATGTAGCCAAGATAAGAGCAGGGGTTGAATGACTTGAACTTCTTGCCACCGAGGTTGAAAGTGAAACCACCCATTGCGGTAAGGTTCATATCGATTGAGTTGGTACCGTAAGCTATGCCGTCGAAAGTATCGCCATAGAATGAGTAACGACCTTCTGCGAAGAAGTCAACATACTCGCAAAGACGGAAACGGAACTGCATACCTACAGATACGGGCACCTGCCATACCTTAGTCTTATAGCGGCCGTGGTTTTCGGGAGTATAAGCATTGTAAGGACCGGTGAAGTCCCAAGAGTAAGAGCCACCGACACCGACGAAAGGCACGATGCTGAATACGCGGCTGTCATTAACCTTGAAGCTGTTAAACATATCCCACATCAAGTCGAGGTTAGCGTTAACAAACTTAGCCTTGCGGTAAGCGCCTGATGCGTTGAAGTGATAAGCACCGCCCTGTGCGCTGATACGCCATCCCAAATAGGGAGTAAACCATTTACCGAATCCTGCACCATAGGCAGCAGTAATGTGACGCTTAGCTGAGTGGGGAGCGTGTTCTACGATAGGGAATTCCATACCGGCACCGATCTGGATAAACCAATTATCCTTCTTTCCGGAATAGTAGTGATCAGCACACTCTACTTCAGTGAATGTTGCTTCCTCAATAACTATAGCCTCCTGAGCTGTAGCCTCGTTTGCTGAAAGAAGCATTGCTCCTGCTGCAGCAAAACCAAAAAGGATGTTCTTTTTCATTCTTCTTTAATTTTAATTTATACAAATTATTTTAAACCCTTCTTTGTCTTCTAAACCATTCCACCGTCAATTTCTGTTATCCGACGGCATCACAAGTTTTGGTATATTAACACAAAGAGATTTCCCTTTGTTCAATAAAATTTTTCACAAAGGTATAGTTTTGTTGAATATCATGCAACTTTTTTGGACATAATTTAACATGCGATTGTTAAAGTTTACACTATAATCTCTACTATTTTCAAGTTATTTGACGACAACACAATCGATTTACATATTTAACATTACATTAATTCTTTAAAAATATGCTTATATTTGTAATCTCATTTTTTACGAAATCTCTCATAAGCGATGTCAGAACAGCAAGATATAATTAAGAAACATAAACATTCTTTCAAAACAAAAAGCCGCTTCAGGCTCTCGTTTATAAACGAAAACAGATTTAACGAGGTGTGGACCATAAAGTTTACCCACACCGAAATTGTGATCACATCATTATTGCTCGTAGCGGCCCTGAGCTGCCTTGTAGCCACCATAATAGTGCTGTCGCCCATACGCACATTACTGCCGGGATATCTCAAGGAGGGACAACGACAGGAAAACATAGTGAACTCGATGCGTCTTGACTCCATGACCACCCGCGTAAACATAAACAACGCTTACATCTCCAATCTCAGGTCGTTGCTTGACCACCCGACCGACACAATAAGCGCAACAACAGTCCCGGCACAAGGCACCCCCATGTCGCCCGACTCATTGCTGCCGGCATCGGAAAAAGAGAAATTGTTTGTGAGACAATTCGAAGAAAACGAGCGATTCAATCTTAACGTGCTGTCGCCTATCGCGGCGGAAGGCATATCGTTTTTCCCTCCCGTAAGCCATGCAACGGAGCTTTCCGGACAGGAACAGTCCACTACCTCCATAAGGCTCACTTCCCCTCCATCCTCCACCGTATGTGCCATATATGCCGGCACCGTCATTGACGCCTACGCCACAAGGGGCAACCGGAATACAATCATCATCCAGCATCCCAACGGTTTTGTATCGAAATACTCGGGGGTCCACACCCCGTTCACCACTGCGGGCGACAAAGTGGAAAAAGGATCGGTAATAGGCATTACGTCACCAAAAGACTCAGGTCAAGAGACCTGCGTAACTTTCGAGCTATGGAACAAGGGAGCGGCACTCAACCCTCGTGAATATGTAGTTTTTTAACCGTGTAGTTTTTATAATCGATGAATTTGCAGTAAATTTGCATCCACATTAATATATATAATGAGACAGAAACAACTCGCCATAATCGGAAGCACCGGTTCTATCGGCGTTCAGACACTTGATATAATTTCAGAATACCCCGACCTGTTTCGCGCATCAGTGCTTGTTGGCGGGTCCAATGTGGATCTGCTTGAGAGGCAGGCCGTGACCTACAAACCCGATAAAGTGGTGATCGCCGATGAGAAATGTTACTCACGGCTACATGACACCCTCTCGCCACTTGGCATAGAAGTTGAAGCAGGTGAAAAAGCGGTAGCCGAAGCGGCCATATCAGTCCCCGGCATCGATACGGCAGTAGTAGCCACTGTCGGATACAGCGGACTTGAGCCGACGCTGAAAGCGATCGAGCACAACAAGCAAATAGCACTCGCCAACAAGGAAACGCTTGTCGTAGCCGGAGAACTTGTAACAAAGCGACTTGCAAAGTCCCGGTCAACCATCATGCCTATTGACTCCGAGCATTCGGCCATATACCAATCGCTTGTAGGAGAAAGCCATGACTCGATACGCAGGCTTCTTATCACCGCATCGGGCGGACCGTTCCGCAACATGACCTTGGAGCAGATGGAGCATGTCACAGTGAAAGACGCGCTCGCCCACCCCAACTGGTCAATGGGAGCAAAGATCACAATCGACTCGGCGACAATGCTTAACAAGGCATTTGAGATCATCGAGGCGCGGTGGCTTTTTGACGTGACTGCCGATAAAATCAGCGCAGTAGTCCATCCCCAGTCGATTGTTCACTCGATGGTGGAGTTTGTCGACGGTTCGATAAAGGCACAGCTCGGACTTCCCGACATGCACCTACCGATCCGCTATGCACTCGGATGCGCCCACCGTCTTCCTACACAACGCCCCGGGCTGACAATTGCCGATTACTCCAGACTGGAGTTCTTCGAGCCTGATTTCGAGCGATTCCCCCTGCTGCGACTCGCCTATCATTCCCTTGAAAAAGGAGGCAACGTGGCATGTGTGATCAATGCAGCAAACGAGATAGCCGTGGCTGCATTCCTGAAAGGCGCAATCAGATTCCTTGACATAAGGCGCATAATCGAGAAATCGCTTGAGACGATGCCGTTCATTGACTCGCCCACCTATGAAGATTATGTAAATACCAATGCCGAGACAAGGAAATATGCCTTGTCATTGATTAACTGACAGAATATCTACAATCTATCAAAAATAAATAATGGAAACTTTTCTCATAAAAGCGGCACAGCTCATACTTGCCCTCGGACTCCTGGTGATAATCCATGAGTTCGGTCACTACATATTTGCCCGTATGTTTGGCATAAAGGTTGAAAAATTCTACCTGTTTTTTGACCCATGGTTCTCACTGTTAAAATGGAAACCTAAAAAGAAGGCACCCGTATTAAATCCCGACGGAACGGAACGCGCGACATGGCGCGACACCGAGTACGGCATCGGATGGCTTCCTTTCGGAGGATATGTCAAAATTGCAGGCATGATCGACGAGTCAATGGACAAAGAGCAGATGGCGCAACCGGCAAAATCATGGGAGTTCAGGTCAAAACCGGCTTATCAACGCCTGATCGTCATGGTAGCCGGAGTATTGATGAATTTTATCCTTGCCATACTTATCTATGCGGGCATAGCATGGTATTGGGGAGAAAAGCACATACCCCTTGACCAGGCATATGAAGGCTTCGACTATGTACCTGCCGCTCAGAAAATAGGATTTCGCAACGGCGACATTCCCCTTTCGGCCGACGGTGAGAAACTTGACATCGAATCAGGCAACCATCTGATGAAAATGGTCGAGGCAAAAAAAGTCACCGTATTACGCAATCACAAAGACACCATCGACATCGCAATCCCCGAGAATTTCATCTTCCGTCTTAACGAAGACGAGGGATTTCTCAGCTATCGCCTCCCGGTTTATGTGCAAAGCGTCGTAAGCGGAGAGCCGGCAAAGGAAGCGGGACTTCTTCCTGAAGACCATATCATATCGGTAGGCGATGTGCCGACCCCATCATTTACAGAATTCACGACCGAGCTTGCCAAATATCCGGAAAGCACCATCGGACTTCGGATCGCTCGTGGCACCGACACGATAACCGTGCCGATCAAGCCTACCGCAGCGGGCAAAATAGGCATCCAGCTGAAGCCGATAACCGACGTGTACCCCGTTGTCACCCGCCATTACAACCTGCTCCAGTCAATACCCAAAGGATGGGAAATAGGCACCGGTAAACTCTCTGCCTACATAGGGTCGATGAAGTATGTCGCAACGGCTGAAGGCGCAAAGAGCCTTGGCGGCTTCGGTGCCATAGGCAATATGTTCCCGGAGAAATGGAGCTGGCTTTCATTCTGGGAGATAACAGCCTTTCTTTCCGTAGCGCTCGCGTTTATGAACATACTGCCGATACCGGCTCTCGACGGCGGTCACATAATGTTCCTGATCTATGAGATCATCACACGGCGCAAGCCAAGCGAGAAATTCATGGAATATGCACAGATTGCCGGAATGGCATTCCTGATAATGCTCCTACTCTATGCCAACGGTAATGACATATACCGCTTTATTTTCCGATAAAACTACATCAACCGACATGAACTATCCAGAAATAATATTGCGCAAAGGTAAAGAACAGTCGCTCGAAAGATTTCATCCATGGGTGTTTTCCGGAGCGGTCGCCCATATCCCTGACAACATCGAGGAAGGCGATACCGTAAAGGTTCTTTCCTACGATGGCAAGACAATAGGCACCGGTCATTATCAGATAGGGAGTATCATGGTCAGGATGCTCGCATGGGGTGACACTGTCATAGACGCGTCATTATACAGAGAGCGCCTGAAAGCGGCATATGAACTGCGCCGAGCCCTGAAGCTGATTAACCGTCACAACAACGCTTATCGGCTCGTGCACGGTGAAGGTGATTTCCTGCCGGGACTGGTTGTCGACGTATATGGCGACACCGCCGTATTGCAGGCTCACTCTCCGGGCATGCACTTCGCCCGCGACATCATTGCCGCCGAGCTTGTAAACCTGCCTGACGCCGGAATAAAGAATGTGTATTACAAGTCGGAGACCACCCTGCCCTACAAGGCACATCTTGATCCCCAGAATCAGTATATAATCGGACAATACTCCACCAATGTAGCGGAGGAAAACGGACTGAAATTCCATGTCGACTGGCTGAAAGGTCAAAAGACAGGATTTTTTGTGGATCAACGCGACAACCGCGCGTTGCTGGAGAAATATTCCCACAACCGCAAAGTGCTAAATATGTTCTGCTACACCGGAGGATTCTCTGTGTATGCCCTGCGAGGAGGCGCCAAGCTTGTGCATTCGGTCGACAGCTCGGCAAAAGCGATTACCCTTACCGACGACAACGTCAGGCTGAATTTCCCCGATGACACGCGCCACGCATCGTATGCCGAGGATGCGTTCAAATTCCTTTCAGCCATGGATACCGAGTATGACTTGATCATATTGGATCCCCCGGCATTTGCCAAGCATCGGAGCGCGCTTAAAAACGCGCTTATAGGCTATCGCAAGCTTAACGCCAAGGCTTTTGAAAAGATTGCCCCCGGCGGCATACTTTTCACATTCTCATGCTCACAGGCGGTAAGCCGCGAGCAGTTCCGCCTCGCGGTATTCTCCGCTGCTGCGCAGAGTAAGCGAAAAGTGAGGATACTCCATCAGCTTACCCAGCCGGCCGACCATCCGGTGAATATATATCACCCTGAAGGCGAGTATCTCAAAGGGCTGATACTGTACGTCGAATAAATCAATCTCACATTTATAATAATAAAATAATGCTCAAGACAATAAAAACCGCCGGAGTAGCGCTATTGACTCTGGCAACAAGTACACAGGTCATGGCTGGAAACAACGATAATTTTCAATATGTAGTGGACCGATTTGCCGACATTGAGGTACTCCGCTACAAGGTACCCGATTTTGAGAATCTCTCATTGCAGCAGAAACTTCTTATATACCATCTCACGGAAGCCGCCCTTACGGGCCGCGACATTCTGTGGGATCAGAACGGGAAAGAGAATCTCGCAGTGCGTGATCTCATGGAAAACATCTATTTAAATTACAACGGAGACAAAAACAGCGCCGACTACAAGGCATTTGAAAAGTATCTTAAGCAGATATGGTTTGCCAACGGTCTCCATCACCATTATTCGATGGACAAGTTCACGCCCGAATTCAGCCGCGAATTCCTGACATCACGGATTAGCCTTCTTCCGGCAGAAGCACAGCCCAAGAATACGGAACTCCTGCTTGACCTTATATTTGACCCGGCAATAAAGCCGAAGAAGGTCAACCAGGCGGAAGGAGAAGACCTGATACTTACCTCAGCGACAAATATCTACGAGGGCGTGACACAGCCCGAAGTCGAAGCTTACTATGCGACAATAAAGGATACCACCGATCTCACCCCCATATCCTATGGGCTCAACACCAAGAAAGTCAAGATCGACGGCAAGGTTGTGGAACAGCCCTATAAATTAGGCGGTTTGTACACTCAAGCAATCGAGCGCATAATCAAAGAGCTAAAAGCGGCGTCAAAATACGCAGAAAATCCTGCACAAAAGGCATATATTGACAAGCTTGTAGAGTTTTACACTACGGGCGACCTCAAGACTTTTGATGAATATTCCATCTTATGGTCGGAAGAGACCGACTCACAGGTTGACTTTATCAACGGATTCATAGAGTCTTACGATGATCCGCTTGGCATGACCGGCTCATGGGAGTCAATTGTCAACTTCAAAAACAAGGAAGCATCGGCTCGCACGGAGAAATTGAGCGGCAACGCACAATGGTTTGAAAGCCACAGTCCGGTCAACCCGGCTTTCCGCAAGGACAAGGTAAAAGGCGTGTCGGCAAAGGTCATTACCGCCGCCATACTTGCCGGCGACTCCTACCCGGCAACCCCTATCGGAATAAACCTGCCCAACGCCAACTGGATACGCGCCGCCCACGGTTCCAAATCAGTCACCCTTGAGAATATCACTCAGGCTTACGACGAGGCGTCACACGGCGACGGATTCAACGAGGAGTTTGTAATCGACGAGCCGACACGTCAACTCCTTAACGACTACCTCTTTATAACCGACAATCTCCACACCGACCTTCACGAATGTCTCGGTCACGGCTCCGGCAAGCTTCTGCCCGGTGTCGACCAAGACGCGCTGAAAGCCCACGGCTCTACCCTTGAGGAAGCACGCGCCGACCTGTTTGCGCTCTATTATCTTGCCGACCCCAAGCTGATAGAGCTTGGATTGCTTGACAATCCGGAAGCCTACAAGGCTGAGTATTACAAATACATGCTCAACGGGCTTATGACCCAGCTTATGCGCATCGAGCCGGGCAAAGATGTAGAGGAAGCCCACATGCGCAACCGCAAGCTGATAGCCGAATGGGCTTACGAACATGGCAAAGCCGACAATGTGGTGGAATATGTAAAAAAAGACGGAAAGACATATATCCGGATAAACGACTATCCCGCACTGCGCAACCTGTTCGGACAGCTTCTTGGCGAAATCCAGCGCATCAAGAGCGAAGGCGACTACGAGGCAGGGCGTGACCTTGTCGAGCAATACGCAGTAAAAGTCGACCCGGCAATCCACAAGGAGGTGCTTGACCGTTATTCACATCTCAGCATAGCCCCGTATAAAGGATTTGTCAATCCGGTATATTCGCTCGTAAAAGATGACAAGGGTAATGCCATAGATGTGAAAGTGGATTATGGTGAAAATTACATCCCCCAGATGTTGCGCTATTCACGCGACTACTCCACCCTTCCGCGATAACGATAATTACGATAAACTGACAAGCCCGGCTCATCGTCTTAACCGACAGAGCCGGGCTTGATTTATCATATCTCACGCATCAGGACTGTTGATCAACCGTTTGACCGTCGACAAACACCTCAACCTCAGGAGAGAACTCAATCGGCTCCATGCCTGCCCCGCCATTTATAGTTATGACATATACATATTTAGAGCCGCCTACCCAATGAGTAAGCTTGTCACTTGAAAAGGCAAAAAACAGGTGACCCTTTGGCTCTCCACCTTCAACCGCCTCTTTCTGATTGGCCGGGGTTGCGTCATTAGGCCAAATCTGGTTGCCCGAAGCCTTGTCGGTTATTGTGCAGTCAACACGTATATAACTGCCTGAATAGCCGCTTGCCGTAGAAGTCATGTCTGTCAGATTCTGTGGCAACAGAAAACCTGAACACTGGTCAGAATAGTCGGTCTGTGTCGACGTCAGCACAACAGGCGTTGCCGAATCAGCAAAATATACATAATCCCCGGGATTACTCTGTCCTGACCACACCCCGGAGGAAGTGCCGACATTCGGCTTTGTCGTTACGGTAGGAAACTTGAAATCGCCTGTTTTCATCAGATTGGCAAGTGTGATTCCGGTTACATTGACCAAAATGTTTTCGGTAGTGCTTTTCAACAACACTTTAACAGAAGCAAACGCATGATGGAAACTCATGCTCACAGGCGATTCCGACCGGGTCTCATTCATGTTTACGGCATATACCAGGTCGGAATTACCGTCATTGGTATATGTCACGGGGCTGTCGGCATCCGATATGCCGTTGTTCCAGTCATCCGGGCTATAGGCAAAGAAATTCACTGGCGTTGACGGCCAATACATTACCGGACTGTAGGTCCATGTATTGTCACTACTGTTTTTCGTCACCTCAACATTATCCATATAAATCTTATTGTCCGTATAGGCAAACACCTTGAACGATGTGAGGGTGTTTGTGGTAATCTCATCAGCTCGGCTAAGAGAGCTTGTCAATGCCGTAAACCTGATTTCTCCCTGATTGACAGGAGCGGTGTCGCCGGTATCATCATCGGAACATGCCGATACTAACAACGGAATCGACATCAACACATAAAACTTAAAACTTTTCATAACAGTATATTTTATTGATTAATAATTTCATACCTCTGATTCAAGTTCGATATAGGTCGTCGACCAGTCTACGACCTCGACATCTAGAGTGCTTTCATCTCCCTTATCCGGTATTACATCCGGCAGATCTACACCCGACACTTCTATATATACATCATAAGGATCAGCAGCCGAAAATATCTGCCCTGTGACATCAAATACAAATTTATGCCGGCTCCCGTCACTCAACCTGACTGATAACGTTAGCATGTTAGTCACCGAGGAGTTGTCACATCGACCGAATGTGACAAATTCACCTGACACGGCATCAGCACCGGCACGTCGCATATCTACAGGAAGTACAACCGGTTTGGAATCCAGATCCATGGAAGCAATCCTCACCGACCCGCTCATGCCCGACAATATAACCGCCATCTTCCTTACATCATCAAGATTGGTTATATCATTTATACGGAAATGGTAATGAGCACACAACTCGTCAGGATGACATACCACGGTGTCGGCAAAAGTTGAATTATCATATGACACCCCGTGTTCCGACACCTCGACGTCGCTCAATACCGCACGCCACATCATGTCGGGGCAGTCAAGCACCGGTTCACCGTCGACAAGCTGAGCCTCATTGCCATCCGCATAATTTGAGTCGCTGACAGGCAATGTATATGCGTCATAATCCATGTAACTGTCAACATCCTTGAAAAACACATCGGAAGTGTCATTATTAAATAACAACATCCGGTATTTACCCGGAGGAAGGCTTATGTTGCCTCCGTTGGGCGAGGGAAGGTCAAACCGCCATATCTCACCTTCCCCTATCGGGAAAAAGCAAGCGGCAAGTCCCGCAGGTGAAGCACCGGGCGCCATATCCCAATCAACAAGCAGCTTTATACGCGTCTTTTGCAAAGCGTCGCAATCGGAGTAATCATATATGCAAGAGGAAAGGAGCCATGCTGCAAGCAGCACGGCAACCGGCGTCAACAGATTTAAACCATTCGGTCTCATGCTTACAATCCCTCATTTTGTTTGATAAACAACACATTTCATACAAATGTTTAATGCCGCGCAAATTAGCGTTATTCAACGAAATTGCATATATTTGCAAAATATTTATTATCACAAGACCTATACGATGAACGATTATGTTGAGGTGAGGCTGGATGTCACCCCATGTGACGAAAATCACACCGATATTCTTGCAGCACTACTTTGCGACCGAGGCTATGAGAGCTTTGTCCCTGATGAAAATGGCTTGACCGCATATATCAAGAAAGAGCAGTTTGACTCGTCGGTATTCCGTCAGGTAACAGCCGATTTCCCCTTCGACGCCACCATTGATGTGAAATGGGACACAGTGGAAGGGCGCGACTGGAACTCCGAATGGGAGAAAAACTATTTCCAACCGATTGTGGTAGATGACATGTGTGTCATACACAGCTCTTTCCATAAAGACATACCGTCGCTGCCCTACGACATAGTGATTGACCCCAAAATGGCGTTCGGCACCGGCCATCATCAGACCACCTCACTCATAATAAAGAGGTTACTTGAGATGCCGATGGAAAACAAGTCGGTGATCGACATGGGCACCGGTACCGGCATTCTCGCCATCCTTGCGGCAATGCGGGGAGCATCACGGGTCGACGCGATCGAAATCGACGAGTTTGCCCACACCAACGCAGTGGAGAATGTAAGGCTTAACAACCATCCCGAAATCAACGTGATACTCGGCGATGCAACCGCCCTTGACAGCATCGAGCCTGCCGACATATTCCTTGCCAATATCAACCGCAACATAATCACAGGCGACATAGCCTCTTATTCCGCGAGATTACGCGACGGAGGCATCATGATACTGAGCGGATTTTACGAAGACGACATACCGGTAATCAACGCAGAGGCTGAAAAACATGGCCTGAAATATGTTGATCACAACACTCGTGACCGATGGGTATCGGTAATGCTAAAAAAATAATCGCATGGATTTTATTGAAGTAAACGACGTAGTCAAAGACTACTCCGGGCATCGAGCCCTTGACCATGTAAGCCTGAATGTAAAGGAAGGCACGGTCTACGGACTGCTCGGCCCCAACGGCGCGGGAAAGACCTCGCTTATACGCATACTCAACCGTATTACACGCCCTGACAGCGGAGAGATATTTCTTGACGGCAAGCCGCTTTCCGAAAAGGATGTGATGAACATAGGATATCTTCCGGAGGAACGCGGGCTCTACAAGAAGATGAAGGTGCTCAGCCACATCGTATACCTTGGGAGGCTAAAAGGCATGGCAAAAGCCGACGCTTACCGAGAAGGCATGGCATGGCTTGAACGAATGGGGCTTGAAGAATGGGCTGACAAAAAGATCGAAGCCCTCTCCAAAGGCATGGCACAGAAAGTACAGTTCATATCCACGGTCGTACACAGTCCGCGACTTCTGATCTTCGACGAACCGTTTTCCGGATTTGACCCGGTCAATACCGAGCAGTTAAAACAAGAGATCCTGCGCCTGAATGAAAACGGAGCCACAATACTCTTCTCGACCCACAACATGGCATCGGTAGAGGAAGTGTGCAAAGAGTTCACGCTTATCAACAAATCCCGCGCCGTGCTTCAGGGCAACGTACTTGACATCAGACGGAAATTCAAAAAAAATCTGTTTAAAGTTCATATAGCCGAGCCTGTACTCGCGCCCGACAACTCACTATATACCATCGACAGCCTTTCTCCCCACGGACTTGGAGGAAGCGAGGCGGTGATACATCTTATCAACGACACCAAATTAAAGGAGGCGATAAATGCCCTTAATCAAAAATACACACTGCTTGGATTTGAGGAAGTGCTCCCTTCTATGAATGAAATTTTTATTGAAACAGTAACAGAAAGCAATGGACAAGCGTAGATTTTTCTTAGTGCTTCAGCGCGAATACTATTCTATAGTGGCTAAAAAGTCATTTATCCTCACCACCTTGCTCTCACCTCTCATCATGATTTCATTGATCGCGGTGCCGGTGTTGCTGATGGAGTTCAACAAAAGCGACGCGCAGGTGATAACCGTAATCGACCAAAGCGGCCGATACGCCGACAAATTCATCGACACGGAAGATTATGACTATCAGGTACTCCCCGACATGACAGCGGACAACATGAAAGACCGTTATGAAGAAGCCGACGGCGACATCTACGCAATCCTTGTGATTCCGAGCAATGTCGATGAGACCCGTGTGGTAAATATCTACTCCGAGCAGCCGGTGAAAATGTCATTATCACGCGAGATTTCCGACATCCTCGGTAAAAGTCTGTCAGAGACAAAGATAAACTCCTTTGACATCCCGGAGCTTAAAGACATTATAGCCCAGAGCAATATCACCGTGGATGTAAAAAGCCACACATGGGACGAATCGGGCGAGTCTCTGTCATCAAGCGAGCTTGCTACGATGACAGGACTGTTCCTTGCATTCCTCACCTACATGTTTGTACTCATGTATGGGGCTATGATCATGAGTTCGGTGGTGGAAGACAAGACCAACCGTATAGTGGAAGTGATCGTAAGCACCTGTCGCCCGATGGAGCTGATGCTTGGAAAGATCGTCAGCATCGCACTTGTCGGGCTTACCCAGATAGCGATATGGACCGTGCTCCTGAGCATAGGCTCTTTTATACTGAGCCTTACGGGAATATTCACCTCCTCGCCCGACATGACCGCAGCAATGGCAGGCGGCGCTGTCCCGCAGATGCCTGAAGGGGAAATGCCTGAAATCATCCAGGCGATAATCGGGGTAAACTGGTTCCGCCTCTTGGGAATCTTCGTACTCTACTTTATAGGAGGCTACCTGCTGTATGCCGCCCTTTTCGCGGCATTCGGCTCGGCGGTCGACCAGCAGAGCGACGCCAACCAGTTTACCATGCCGATAATGATGATAATCATCATTGCGTTGCTTATCGGTCAGGCATGTATGGAAAATCCCGACGGCACGCTTGGGGTTGTATGCTCCCTCATACCGTTCACCTCGCCCATAGTGATGATGATCCGCTTGCCATACGACGTCCCGGCTTGGGAAATCATAGCAAGCATCGTATTACTTTATGCCACAGCGATCCTGCTTACATGGCTTGCGGCGCGTATTTATCGCACCGGCATCCTTATGTATGGCCGTAAAGTGTCGTTCAAAGAGATTCTCCGTTGGGTTAAATAACCGGCACATCCAAACAAATAGTAAGCAAAACACGTTTTATAATTGCGATTTAAGTACCAATTGCGTAAATAATCGTCAAATTTCTTGATTATGTCGGCAATTGGTACTAATTTTGCAATTATTTCGTATAATATAGTTTATAATTCATCATTAATGAGCGATCGTTTATTTATATTCGACACAACCCTGCGCGACGGGGAACAGGTGCCGGGATGTCAATTAAATACAGTTGAGAAAATCGAAGTTGCCAAAGCGCTCGAGGAGCTGGGCGTTGACGTGATCGAAGCCGGATTCCCCGTGTCAAGCCCAGGCGATTTCAACTCTGTTGTTGAAATTTCGAAAGCGGTGACCTGGCCGACGATATGCGCTCTTACCCGCGCGGTGGAAAATGACATCCGTGTCGCCGCCGACGCGCTCCAGTATGCGAAACACAAGAGAATCCATACAGGTATAGGCACATCAGACTACCATATAAAATACAAATTCAACTCCAACCGTGAAGATATCCTTGAGCGGGCAATCGCATGCGTGAAATATGCGAAACGCTTCGTCGAGGATGTACAGTTTTATGCCGAAGATGCCGGCCGCACTGACAACGAGTACCTTGCCCGCGTGATCCAGGCTGTGATTAAGGCAGGTGCCACGGTAGTCAACATCCCTGACACGACAGGCTACTGCCTGCCCTCACAATTCGGAGAAAAGATACAGTATCTAATGGAGCATGTCGACGGGATCGACAAGGTGACAATCGCCACCCACTGCCACAACGACCTTGGAATGGCTACCGCCAACACAATGTCGGGCGTGATGCACGGCGCGCGACAGGCCGAGGTGACAATCAACGGAATAGGAGAACGCGCCGGCAATACATCCCTTGAAGAGGTGGCAATGATATGCCGCTCCCACAGGGAACTCGGTATAGACACCAACCTCAACACCACAAAGCTCTACGGTATAAGCCGCATGGTGTCAAGCCTGATGAACATGCCCGTACAGCCCAACAAGGCTATCGTGGGGCGCAACGCTTTCGCCCACAGCTCCGGAATACACCAAGACGGGGTGCTTAAAAACCGCGAAAGCTATGAAATTATTGACCCGAAGGATGTAGGTGTCGATGAAAACTCAATAGTCCTGACAGCACGTTCGGGCAGGGCCGCGCTTAAACACCGCCTCCATGTGCTTGGCATCGACCTGGACAAAGAGGCTCTTGACAAGGCATATGAAGGATTCCTGCGACTTGCCGACAAGAAAAAGGAGATCAACGATGATGACGTGCTACTCCTCGCCGGAGAGCATCACAAGGCAAGTCGCCGCCTGAAGCTCGACTTCCTGCAGGTGACCTCGGGCGTCGGAGTCAAGTCGGTGGCCTCAATCGGACTCGACATAGCAGGAGAAAAATTCGAGGCATGTGCTTCAGGCAACGGTCCTGTAGATGCGGCAATCACGGCAATCAAGCAGATCATCCACCGCAAGATGCTTGTAAAAGAGTTCTTGATACAGGCTATCAGCAAAGGCAGCAACGACATAGGTAAAGTACACATGACTGTCGAGTATGAAGGCACTACCTATTACGGATTTTCAGCAAATACCGACATCGTTGCGGCGAGTGCCGAGGCATTTATCGATGCCATCAACAAGTTTGTAAACTAACACAATTAAACCGATCCAAGCTATGGCTCGCACTCTTTTTGACAAAATATGGGATTCCCACGCGGTCAATACCGTGGAGGGCGGTCCTACCCAACTCTACATAGACCGCCATTACTGTCACGAGGTGACCAGTCCGCAAGCGTTTGACGAATTGCGCAAGCGCGGGCTAAAGGTATTCCGCCCGGAGCGCACATTCTGCTCACCCGACCACAATATACCCACGCTGAATCAAGATAAGCCTATATCCGACCCGGTGTCGCGTCATCAGGTTGAGACCTTGACCCGCAATGCCTCAGAGTTCGGGCTTGAGCTGTTCGGTCTCGGACATCCGAAAAACGGGATCATACATGTCATCGGGCCTGAAAACGGATTGACTCTGCCCGGCTATACAATCGTGTGCGGCGACAGTCACACATCAACCCACGGGGCGTTCGGTGCCGTGGCGTTCGGCATCGGCACTTCCGAGGTGGAAATGGTGCTTGCGTCGCAGTGCATCCTGCAACCCAAGCCAAAGACCATGCGCATCAACGTCGAAGGCAAGTTGCGCCCCGTAGTGACGGCTAAAGACGTGGCGCTCTACATCATATCAAAAATGACTACAGGCGGAGCCACTGGGTATTTCGTCGAATATGCCGGTGAGGCAATACGCAATATGTCAATGGAGGAGCGCATGACCGTGTGCAACCTTTCCATAGAAATGGGTGCGCGTGGCGGCATGATTGCTCCCGACGAAACCACTTTCGAGTATGTCAAGGGACGCGAATATGCCCCGAAAGGCGATGCTTGGGATAAAGCCGTTGAGTATTGGCGGTCGCTTGCAAGCGACGATGACGCCGTATTTGACAAAGAAGTTACTTTTGACGCAGCCGACATAGAGCCCCGCATCACCTTCGGCACAAACCCGGGCATGGGAATGAGCGTGACCGATACAATTCCGCCCTATCAAGGCGACGACGAGACAGGTCGGGCATCATACATGAAATCGCTCGACTATATGAGATTCGCTCCGGGAGAGAAACTTGAGGGCACACCGGTGGATTATGTATTCCTCGGCAGTTGCACCAATGGCAGGGTTGAGGATTTCAGGGCTTTCGCACGATTTGTCGAAGGGCACCACAAGTCACCGGGGGTAACCGCATGGCTTGTCCCCGGATCATGGTCGGTACTGAGCCAAATTAAGGAAGAGGGACTTGACCGCATACTCGCCGACGCAGGATTTGAATTGCGCCAACCGGGATGCTCAGCCTGTCTCGCGATGAATGACGACAAAGTACCCGCGGGAAAACTTTGCATCTCCACATCTAACCGTAATTTTGAAGGCAGGCAGGGTCCCGGGGCAAGGACTATACTTGCCGGACCGCTCGTAGCGGCAGCAGCGGCGATAACCGGGAAAATCACCGATCCACGTAAAATATAATCAGCTATGGACAAGAAGATCACTGTAATAACATCGTGTGCGGTGCCGCTCCCGGTGGAAAACATAGATACCGACCAGATCATTCCCGCCCGCTTTCTGAAAGCCACCTCACGGGAAGGATTCGGCGATAATCTCTTTCGCGACTGGCGCTATGACTCCGAGGGCAATCCGGTCAAGGAATTTACGTTGAATAATCCCGCATATTCAGGCTGCATACTTGTAGCCGGAAAGAATTTCGGATGTGGGTCAAGCCGCGAACACGCCGCCTGGGCAATCCACGACTACGGATTCCGCGTAGTTGTGTCAAGCTTCTTTGCCGATATCCATAAAAACAACGAGCTGAACAACTTCGTGCTGCCGGTAGTGGTCAGCGAACAGTTTCTTTCAGAACTCTTTGAGTCGATTCACGGCAACCCCGAAACCCAAATCAAGGTTGACCTGCCGGCGCAGACCATAACCAACCTTGCCACCGGTAAAAGCGAGAGTTTTGACATAAACCCCTATAAAAAGCATTGCCTTCTCAACGGCATCGATGACATAGAGTATCTCCTGTCAAAGAAGGATGAGATAGAGCAGTGGGAATCAAATAGTATAACCTATTAATCATAAAGATCATGCACTTCAATATAGCAGTATTACCGGGCGACGGCATCGGACCTGAAATTTCAGTACAGGGCGTAGACGTGATGAATGCGGTATGTGAAAAATTCGGGCATACGGTCACTTTCAATTACGGCATAGTAGGAGCCGACGCAATTGACCGCGTGGGCGATCCGTTTCCGCCGGAGACGCTGAAGCTCTGCAAAGAAAACGACGCGGTGCTTTTCTCTGCCGTGGGAGACCCTAAATATGACAACGACCCCAATGCCAAGGTGCGCCCTGAGCAAGGATTGCTCGCAATGCGCAAGAAGCTCGGACTGTTTGCCAACATACGCCCCGTAACCACCTTCCCCTGCCTGCTTGACAAGTCCCCCCTAAAGGAAGAAATCGTATCGGACGTGGACTTCATCTGTATCCGCGAGCTTACCGGGGGTATGTATTTCGGCGAAAAATATGAAGATGACAACCGTGCCTACGACACTAACCACTATACCCGCAAGGAAGTAGAGCGTATACTCCGCGTTGCCTACGACTACGCGTTGCGTCGCCGCCGCCACCTTACAGTGGTTGACAAAGCCAATGTGCTTGCCTCTTCAAGACTCTGGCGTAAAGTGGCGCAGGAACTTGAAAAAGAGTATCCGGAGGTGACGACCGACTACATGTATGTCGACAATGCTGCAATGCGCATGATTCAGGAACCACGCTTCTTTGATGTCATGGTCACCGAAAACACTTTCGGCGACATTCTCACCGATGAAGGCTCTGTAATTTCCGGCTCTATGGGTCTCCTGCCATCCGCCTCGACCGGTGAAAGCACCCCCGTGTTTGAACCTATCCACGGGTCGTGGCCTCAGGCAAAGGGACTCAATATAGCCAATCCGCTCGCCCAGATACTTTCGGTGGCAATGCTTTTTGAATATTTTGACTGTAAGGATGAGGGGGCGCTAATAAGGGAAGCTGTCAATGCCTCGCTTGACGCGGGTGTATCAACCCCCGATATAAAAGGAACAAACGGTAAAAAATACGGCACAAACGACGTTGGAGCGTGGATAGTGGATTTTATCCGCTCCTATTGACCTGAAATAAATCCATCACATAATTTCCTAATGTAACACTTTTATAGTAAAAAAAGCATTACATTAGGAAATTTTTGTTATATTTGCAACGTACAATAAGGTTCTAATACAGTGCTGTTCACACATAAACTGATTGGCGACAATGGAAAACTGAAACCAAGGATTCTTAAAGCGCTCGGAATAACCCTTCTTGCGTTTGCCTTGTCATTCATACTTATGCAACCGTTCTCTTTTTCGGCTGCATCTTTACTGTCATCATCAGATGGTAACGACTTCACCATAAACGACTTTTACAATAAGGTAGCCGACAGTCGCCTTGTCAGCACCCTTGACAGCAACATCGTGATTATCGACATCGCGGAAAGCGACCGCGACGGTATCGCAGAGATATTGGAGACCGTGGCATTATGCGGGCCAAGGGCGGTTGGGCTTGACGTGCTTTTTGCCGAGCCAAGAGAGGGTGACTACAGGTTGATCGATGCAGTAAAAAGCTGCCCTAACCTTGTCATGGCAGTGTCAGTAAAGAGCGACACCACCAATAATAAATTTTCAATTGATGAAGCTACTTATTTCACTGACCAGATCAGCGGAGTAACGGTTGGAGCCATAAACTTCCCCACCCAGCAGACCAACCGCACGATACGAGAATTTCGCCCTAATTACGCTGCGGAAGAAGGTGGCGACATTCCGTCATTTGCGCTGGCGCTCTGTGAAATGAACGCAACCGATACCCATAATACCGAAACACTGAGGCAGCGGGGAAATAATTATGAGACAATACGCTATTATTCACGCATATTCAAGACATTTACCCCTGACAATCTTATTGACCACGCCGAGGAATTGAGTGACAAGATAGTCCTTATAGGAGCCATTGGCGATCCGGGTGACATACACTCCACACCTGTGACCAACTCAATGCCCGGACTGCTCATACATGCCCATACCACGGCAACAGTCCTGTCGGGGAGCTATTTCTACCAACTACACAAATATGCCAACTGGGCAATAGCATTCACCAGTTGCTTTTTCGTAGTTCTCCTAAGCCTTTCGCTGAGCCTTGGCATCAAAGGGTTATTGCTCAGAATAATTCAGGTAGCACTGCTATATCTATCAATAAGAATCGGTTATTACTTCTTTATCGAGCATGACGTGATAATCAACTTCTCCTATTCACTGCTCATGCTTACCTTCGGGCTCTTCGCCTGCGACATATGGATAGGCATGACCACTATAATAAAATGGATAGCGGGATTCTTTACAAAATCAGATAAATCAACAGCCAACAACATTTATATCAGATGAAAAAGATTGCTACGTTAATATTGCTGCTGATTGCGGTCGCGCTCAATGGTGCCGCACAGTATTCATTGTATGACTTTTACGGCAACGTCACCCTGCAACGTGGAGGCAAGTCTATCGCTATCGAAAAAGGCATGAAGCTCAACGCCACCGATCAGTTCAATATCGGAGACAACAGCGGTGTCGAGATTCTAAACTCAATGAACTCTCAGATATTCCGCTCTACGTCAAAGGGCAGTTTCACCACAACCCGTATAATGATCGATGCCAAGGATCAGGCAACCGACCACCGCGCGGCGATTCACGACAAAATACGTTTCGGGAAATCGGCAACCAACGGCGATGACCGTGTATATGTGGAAAAAGGGTTGGTAAGACGCTCGATGGAGACCTACGATCCTGAAGCGGAGAATCTTCAGGTTGACATTAAGAAATTAAGCGTAAGCGTCTATAACGCCCTTAAAAATCCGGAACAGCTTAAAACCACCGATTTTCCGGTCAACCTGCTTCACGCATCGGTCAACGATTCCGGATTGAAATTCATGCTCGAAAACACACTCTCCTTCCCGGTATATTTCAATGTATTACGCATAATGCCGGAAGAAAAACGGGTTGAAATTTCGGAACTTGGGCAGCCAACCGGCAACTATGTGGTGCTCAGTGATCAATCGATTGTGCGCAGCCAGTCAAAAGGGCTGAAACCCGATGGAAAACATATCCTCATCATGACCCACTGCTACTTTGACATCGACGAGCTGATCGAAAATATCGAGTCGCTCATGAAAGAAGGGTCAACCGTAGCTTCCGACACCCACCTCCCGGTATATCTAAGGGCACTCTGACGACGAATAAATTATTAACCAATATTATCATATTTTGCTATGCTATCAAGAAGAATACTCACAGAGGCATTACTAATGTCATTGTTGCTGGGAGCTCCGATCACCGCTTCAGCCGATGACGCCCCAACCCAACAAAAGAACACTCCGCGAAGCGAGTACAAGTTCCCTCAGGTACATACCCCGAAAGGACTTGCAAAATATTCTCTGGCAATTTACGGTTTTGACAACAACAGCCTGTTTACCTGCCGTAAAAGCAATATTATCACACTATCCAAGAAAAATATAATTGATGATATCGTGATCAACCCCGCCGGCATTAACTTTATGGTGCTGAGCAAGGACAACAAGAAACCGCAGGCGGCAATCTTCGACCTGACGACAGTCGACAACGAGATTTTCAAGTTTAAAAATAAGAAAATCGGCAATCCTACAGCCGTGCTTTATACCCCTGACGCCAGAAATATGATCATAGCCTCGGAAACCGGCATACATATATTTGAAGGTAAGAGGTTTCAGGAAGTAGGATCTATACCCGCACCCTTTACAGTAACCGGCATGCTCATGAGCAGCAACGGATATTATCTTGCCGTGACCGACGGGTCAAAAGTCGCGGTCTACAATTATGAGGAGAAAAAGCTCCGCAAAGAGTGGGATTTCGGCGTAGGAGTAAATGATATGGTATTTAACGATGACAACACCGAGTTTGCCGTTGTCACCAACGACGGAGTCCTTAACATTTACGACACCCGCAATTTTCTCATTAAAAAGACTATAGATGAACTTGGCAATGCCCTTTCCTGCGCTTATAACTTTGACGGAAAGTATATTGCCATAGCCACTTCTCCAAACATCATCACTATCATCAACCTTCTTGACGACACTGACCGCGACTTTATCGACGTGCCCGACGGAGAGATGTCTGACATCATGTTTATCCCCGACAGCAGGAAAAACACGCTTCTTTCCTATAACTCGGCAAACGCCATCAACGCAAAGCGCATGTCAAAGCTCGAGCCTTATTATGCAAAACTCATCTCCGACGAGGTAAATCTCCGAATGGAAGAGTGGATGAAGATGATGCCGGGTGAAACCATGGAAGAGTACCGCGCCCGTGTCACCGACGAATCCAGGGCAAAGCAGCGCAAGCTTTTTGAAGAAGAAATATCCACCAACCTTGCAGGCGATCCCCTTTCAATGGCTGAAGTAAGCCTCGGTAAATATGACCGCAGCAACAGCATACTCGCCGTTGGCTTCACCAACATGCCTACGATCTACATCCCCGTGCCTGAGGAAAAAGTGACTACATTCACCTCCCCCGACGCCCTTGAATTCAAGGATGTCAAGTATGGTGTGATGGACAATGACAACTTCGAGATTATCTATGCCAAGATCTACAACCGCAACGACGGCGAGACTTATATATATGACAATCTTGACCGCAAGCCTCTTTCATTTATCGACGGTGACGACAATGTAGTGTCAATCGAGATCATCCAGCAACAGCAGATGGAGGAAATGCGCCTTCAGGAAATCAAGCAGAAGGTCATCGAAGAGGCAAAGATGCAGAATGTAATCTCCGACCATACCAACATCACTGTAGATTCCCGCGTCGTGTCAGACTTTGATGCCAACGGTGAAAAGATACTTAACTACGTGGTTAAATTCTCTTATCAGGTTGAGCCTGATTTCTCGGTACACGAGGATTTTGCCCCCGGCAAGTATCATGTAGAAGAGTCGGGAGCAGCAAAGTCAATGCTATCCATTGTAAAGCAGGCGTTTGAGAATGACCTGTCACAATATATGAAAGATGGCAAGAAGCTCAACGTGAAGATTTCAGGTACTGCTGACGCATCTCCCATCGTTCGCGGCATTGCATACGACGGCGCATACGGCGACTTTGAAAACGAGCCTGTATATCAGAACGGTCAGCTTACAGGCATCAGCGTGAACACCAAAGACGGCATCAAGCAAAACGAGCAGCTCGCTTTCATCCGTGCCGTCGGTGTAAAGGATTATCTTGAAAAGAATGTTGAAAATCTCAAAAACATGAAGTCGGATTACAATTACTATATAACCGTATCGGAAGGCAAGGGAGGCGAGTTCCGCCGCATCACCACCGAGTTTACGTTTATCGACGCATTTTAATCTGTCTTCTGAGATAAATCTTTATACTATACTAATCAAATGAACATAAACTGGATTAAATTTAACATTGCAGCGTTATTGACAGCAGGAGCGGCCACATCGCTCCTCGCTGTCAACGACGACGCGCCTATGACTCCTTCGCTTACAGCCGACCCCGGCATGATGAATATCGGGGGGCTTATCCCTGACAATACAATGATGCAGGGTGTATCGCTCGGCGACAGTGACAGTCTAAAACAGGCTGCCATTGACAATACCGTGCAGAAAGCCGCCGACCTTTACAAGCATCTTAAATGGCAGAAATACGAAAACAAGCCCGAAAAGGAAATCTATGCTACGGCCTTTGACTGCTACAGCACATGTCTCGACGCAATGAAGCTCGCGCCTAAAGACTCACCTAAATGGGACCAGTGCAAGAGCATGTTGCGTGACATCAACAAGGATCTTGAGGCCGGCGCGTTTTACTATTCAGGCATCGGGGATCAGGCTATGCTCACCCAGTTTGCACAGGCTTTTGTCGACACCCACATGATGGACGCTTTCAAGGGAGAGGAATTTCCCCGTAACACCGCCTACCCCGCGATCGTGTACATCGCGGCCTCGGGAGCCTACAACGCCAAGGACTTCAACAAGGCGATCGACTACTTTGACCGCTACCTGTCGACCGGAGAAGAGAAATCACGCGAACAGATATATCTGTTTCTTGGTCAGGCATGTATAAATACAGGCAAGTATGAAAAAGCGGTAAAGACAATGGGTGAGGGAATCTCCCTTTATCCCGACAATTACAATCTCATGCTGATTGCGATTCAGGGATGTATCGACGGAGGTCATTCCGAGCTTCTGCAACCGTTCCTTGACAAGGCTCTTTTCCAGAAACCATTCGACGAACAGCTGCTCAACATACAAGGCAAGCTGTATGAGGACCAGCAAGAATACCAAAAGGCGCTTGACGTATATCGCAAGCTTGAAGAGCTGCGCCCCGACAATCTCGGCATTGCCCGTCACATAGCCCTTTGCTATTACAACCTTGGTGTCGATTTCTACAACAAGGCGATATATGAGGAAGATGAAAAAGCGGCAAAGAAAAACAGCCGTCAGTCTGACACTTTCTTTGATGCCGCCTCTATGAAGCTTGAGGAGGTAGTGGCAAATGATCCTACCTCTCTAAAGTATCTTAAAGCCCTCGCCGTAAGTTACGGATGTCTTGGAAATAAAGAGAAATTCGACAACATAAACACCCGTATACGTGCCCTTGGCGACGCGCCGGTGGCAGAAAAGAGCATGCCCGGACTTATCACGGCAAACGCCGGTGACGCGCCCAACTTTGCCGGATCAGGCAAAAACGGCGCCGACATGATAAAGAGCAACGCTCCGCTCTACTCCGACTTCGCCAAAAGCTATGTCGAGAAACATCTTAACGAATGGGCCAAGAAAGGTGAGTTTGAGAAAAACGACGACTACACCAAACGTGTCAACGAGCTTACCTTGCGACAGGAATATGAACGACTGTCACGAAAGGCTCAGGATGAGTATCTGATTGCCTACGGCAAGAAGTTGCGTCTCACCGACTTCACGCTTGAGCCTTATGACGCCGACAACGAGACCTATCTGATCAAATCCACCTACGGACCGATATATCTCAGCGTGCCGGCCGAAAACAGTGAGGCGGAAGCGTTCAAGTCAAGTTGGAAAGGCGTTCATTTCAAGAACCCAAGGTATTATATAGAAAATAATGACGTCAAGATAGCGGGAATCACTTTCGTGACGCCCCATGGAAAAGAGTATACATATAATAAAACCGACGGCGTCGAGTATTACATCCCCCCCGTTGACCTTGCCGGCATATCAATTACACCGGCATCATCCGGCTCATCTGCTATCGCAGCCGCGCCGACCGCCTCGACAAAGCCTTCCGACGTGGATGAAAACATCCCGTACAACAACAAACCCGCAGAGTCGACATTTGCCGTAATTATCGCAAATGAGTCATATTCCAACGTGCCCCGCGTGGAAGCCGCGCTTAACGACGGCGAGACTTTCAGCAAGTATTGCAACCTTACCCTCGGTATCCCGAAAGAGAATATCCGTGTCTACAAGGATGCAACCCTTGGAAAGATGTTGCGCGCCATTGCCGACATACGCAATGTGGTAAAATCGGTCGACGGCAATGCTGACGTAGTATTCTACTATGCCGGCCACGGTATGCCAGATGAAGGCACCAAAGACGCATTCCTCCTTCCGGTTGACGGCGATGCGATGGTGTCGGAAAGCTGCATATCGCTCGCACGCCTGTACAGCGACCTTGCCGACATGGGAGCACGCTCGGTGATGGTATTCCTCGACGCATGCTTCTCAGGAGGCAACCGCGCAGGGGGAATGCTTACCGCCGCACGTGGTGTGGCAATCAAAGCCAAAGCGACCGCACCGAAAGGCAACATGTTCACTTTAAGCGCTGCATCAGGGCAGGAGACAGCGATGCCTTACAAGGAGAAAAACCATGGTCTGTTCACTTACTATGTGTTGAAAAAACTCCAGGAGTCGAAAGGCAACGTGACCCTCAAAGAGTTGAGCGACTATGTCATTGACAACGTGCGCCGCCAATCGACCATAGTAAATCAGAAGCCTCAGACCCCGCAGGTATCCACCTCCGGAAAAATGGCGGAAGAATGGACAAAACGTAAAATGCGCAACTGATCATGACAGCCAAAAGATTGTTGACGGCAATTGCCTCGCTGGCGATTATCTGCACAGCAAAGGCTGGAGATATTGAGACCGTGCATGGCGAATACACCTACTACGGCGGCAAGACCGAGTCGCGCGCCGACTGCGAGCGTGCCGCCCTGAACGGTGCGCGCGCCAAGGCTCTTGCTGAAAAATTCGGTACGGTGGTGACCCAGGACACCTATCAGCGTGACGTAGTGTCGGACCGTGGCGAATCAACCTACTTCTCCATGCTCAACGAATCGGCTCTAAAGGGCGAATGGATTGCCGACACAAAAGATCCGGAGTTTAGCTATGAGCTTGATTCCGACGGATATTATATCGTCACCTGCAAGGTGAGCGGAAAGGCGAAGGAAATTTCCAACGACGCCGTTGACTTCGCGGCAAGCGTATTGCGCAACGGTACTCGCACGGTCAATGCCGACACGCGTTTCCGCTCCGGCGACGACATGTATCTCTATCTGAAAAGTCCGGTTGACGGATATGTGGCGGCATTCCTCGTGGACGACAAAAACAATGTCTACAGCCTGCTCCCCTACACCAACAATACCTCCGGACAGGTAAAGGTGAAGCACAACAAGGAGTATGTCTTTTTCCACGCAGCGTCGGGTGAACCAGAGCATGGCGAGGTCGACGAGCTTGTCATGACAGCGGAAGAGGATGTCGAGCACAATCAGCTCTATGTAGTGTTTTCACCGCAGCCGTTTTCAAAGGTAGTCGACAATTATGCAGGTGACAACATGCCGCGCATGCTCTCTTACGACAGCTTCAACAAATGGCTGGTGAAATGCCGCAAATATGACTCAAAGATGGGAGTCAGGATAATGAATCTGGAAATAAAAAAATAATCATAAACATTTACTAACCTTTAATTTTACTAAGATGAAAAAGTTAATTATGCTACTTCTCGCCGTATGCCTGATGGCACCGATGGCGTCAGCTGACACTAACAAGCAGTTGGAAAAAGCCCTTAACAAGGAAAAGAAGGAAAAGATGAAAGAGTATAAGAAAGAAGGTTGGAAGCTTTTCGCAAGCTCACGCACCCTCGAAGTTGCTCTTCTGAAACACTACGATAAGCTGAACACCCTTGGCGAAGATGGCAGGGAGGTTGTAGGCGTTGCATCCAAGTTCAAATCAAAGAACATCGGCAAGCAGATGGCTACCAACAACGCTTGCACAACTTACGCACAGCAGGCAGGAAGTTCGCTTAAAGGTCGCGTGGTAAGCGACATGGCCGGCGACGGCACTGAAGCCGCCGATGAGTTTGATCACTTCTATGGAGCTTACGAGCGCCTTGTAGAAAAAGAGATCAAGGGCGAGATGGAAGAAAGCTACTCTATCATCCGCGACAACGGTGACGGCACTTTCGAGCTTCAGACATTCTTTATCGTAAGCGAAAACGCAGCTTCCAAGGCTCGTCTGCGCGCTCTTGAAAACGCAATGAAAGAGAGCGAAGCCGCACAACGCCATGCTGACAAAATCGCATCCTTCGTTCAGGAAGGTTTCGCACAGGAATAAACTCAACTAACAGATTGCCGTTAAAGCCGGTAATATGGCTTTAACGGCAATCAATCACAATCAAAGCCTAACCAACAAAAATCTCCGTCAATGAAACATCGTATATTCTCAACCGTAATCACTACTTTGGCTAGTGCAGGCATCGCTATGGCACAATCAACAGGCGGCTCCTTCGCCGACTTCAGGAAAGGATTGCTTGAAGGATATAATTCATATCGCAACGGCGTGCTTGAGCGTTACGATAAATTTCTTGACGGTGTGTGGAGCGACTTCGAGCAATTCAAAGGCGAAGAGAGCGATCCCGTGCCAAAACCGGAGCGCGTTCCTACTGTCGGTGACATTCCTGCATCCCCGACAACCCCGGCACCCGCGCCCTCACAACCGGCTGTCACTGTCGCGCCACAACCTAAGCCCACTCCACAACCCAAGCCACAGCCAAAACCTCAACCGGGGAAACAACCACTCCCTCAGCCAAAGCCGCAACCGAAACCACAGCCTGCTCAACCTGCCGGAAATTCCCCGGCGCGAGACTATGCCTTTGATTTCTATGGACTTCCGGTAAGTGTGCCGGAAATCGACATACATGTCACCAACCGGCTCTCATCACCAAGGGATTTCGGTGCTCAATGGCGTGAATTTGCGGGAAATGACAATGCCCGCCGCCTTATTGAAGAGATCAGCACGGCAGCCGACAAGATGACCCTCAACGATTATCTGCGATATGAGCTTGTATCATCATATGTCGACAGTAAGTATGCCTCTCAATCCATATCCTCCCGCATGGCGTTGAAGCATTTTTTGCTTGTAGGCATGGGATATGACGTGCGCATAGGCATGACCGGAAGCAATGCAGTCCTGCTTATTCCGTTCAAGCAGACTGTCTACGCCCGTGCCTACATGAAAGTCGATGGCAAAAAGTTTTATGTGTTTACCGACAAATCGGTTGACTCGCAGACCTTGTCAAGCATCTCTACCTGTGAACTTCCGAAAAACGCCGATACCGGAAATCCGATGGATCTCCGTATCTCAGGGCTGACACTACCCTACAAGCCCCATAAATACGACCTTAAATTTAAAGATCTCACATTGTCGGGAGAAGTCAATGCCAACATATTCCCGATACTGTACCGTTATCCGCAGATGCCCACCGCCGATTTCGCCCGGTCGACTATACTCGCCGACGTGCGCGAAAACATAGTATCACAGTTCAGGTCACAGCTTGAAGGAAAGGAAGAACTTGAAGCTGTCAACTCATTGCTGCAATTCGTACAGGGTGCATTTGAATATGCGACCGACGAAGCTTTCCACGGTTTTGAGAAGCCATATTTCCTTGAGGAGATTCTCTACTATCCCAAATGTGACTGCGAGGACAGGGCAATCTTTTACACTTACCTGCTTTGGAATGTGCTCGGTATTGAAAACCAGCTTATCAATTTTCCGGGACATGAAAGCGCATCGGTAAGACTGTCACAGCCCATCAAGGGCGATGCTTACATGCACGACGGCACTACGTATTATATTTCCGACCCTACTTACATCGGATCGGTGACAGGCATGTGCATGCCGACATACTCCCGTGAAAATCCCGGCGTCGACTATACTTATAAAAAGTAAGTATTAATTGAATACAATACCAGTATTGATCCGCTAATCTTCAGAATAGTGGCGCAACACTCTGCGGTAAGAGTTGAAAATCTTCGACTTTGACACAAATCCTACGTAACGCCCGTTTTCAACCACGGGAAGATTCCACGCGCCGGTCTTGTCAAATGTCTTCATGACATTTTCCATCGTGTCGCCTATCTCTATCTTTGCAGGCGGCATACTCATGAATTTGCTTACATACATCTTTTTGTAAAGATCGGGGCGGAACATGATATTGCGTATGTCATCAAGAAGCACCACCCCGAGCAGATTTTCATTGCTGTCAAGCACCGGGAATAGGTTTCGGTTGGACTGCGATATCACATCTACCATCTGCTTGAGATTCATGTCGGGTGTCACCGGTTTGAAGTCATTTTCAATCACACTGTTTATCTTCAACAGACGCAGCACCGACTTATCCTTATGATGGGTCAACAACTCCCCGCGCTTTGCAAGTCGGATGGCATAAATGCTGTAAGGCTCAAACACCTTTATCGTGCCGTAAGAGATTGTCGACACAATAAGCAAAGGCAAAAACAATTCATACCCTCCCGTAAGCTCGGCAGTAAGGAAGATTGCCATAAGTGGTGCGTGCATAACCCCCGACATGACTCCCGCCATTCCCATAAGCGCGAAATTTTTTACCGAAAGGTCAAGCCCAACCATTGTATTGAGCAGGTAGGAAAAGAAGAATCCGGTCATACAGCCCATGTAAAGTGACGGGGCAAATGTACCGCCTACACCGCCGGCACCATTGGTAGACGAGGTGGCAAACGCCTTTGACAGGCAAAGACCACCCACATACAGCACGATAAACCACGGTGTGTTACGGTCATTGTAAAATATCGAACCGTCAACTACCGATCCGGCGTCGCCGTTGAGCATGCTCGTAATCACATTATATCCTTCACCGTAAAGCGGAGGGAAAAAGAATATCAGCACGGCAAGTATGGTACCTCCGATAGTAGCCCGTGTCCATGGATTTTTTACTTTTGAGTAAAAATTTTCCATCATGTTGATGATGCGGATGAAGTAAAGTGAGGCAAACCCACACAACACGCCAAGCATTATCGCATATGGAATCCTGACCGTCATAAAGTTTTCACTCTGCGCAAAGAAAAATTCGACATCGTAGCCGGTGAAAATATAGGCTACAGTCGCTGCAGTTATGGAAGAGATAAGCAACGGCATCACCGACACGGTGGTAAGGTCAATCATAAGCACCTCGAGCGTGAATAGCGCGCCTGATATCGGAGCCTTGAAAATACCGGCTACGCCGGCAGCCGCACCGCATCCTACCAAAATCATCAATAGTCGCGGCGACAGTCGAAATGCCTGTCCAAGATTGGAACCGATCGCAGCACCGGTGGACACAATAGGGCCCTCCGACCCGACGGAACCGCCAAACCCGATAGTAATCGAGGAAGCCACAACCGCAGTATAACAGTTATGCCCTTTCAGCCGGCTCTTGTTTTGGGAAATCGCATACAAGACCCTCGTCACACCATGCGAGATATTATCCTTTACCACATACCTCACATAGCAGCTCACTATGATGATGCCTACCAGCGGGTAAAGCAGATAGAGATAGTTACCGCCTGTTATATCTATGTTAAGCAGCAATGAGCTTGAAATGAAGTGAATGAGCCACTTGAATATCAAGGCGGCAAATCCACATAATATACCGGTTATAAAAGCAAGTATCAGGATGAAATTCTTTTCCTTGATATGCTTCTCGCGCCATTGGAGCAACGCGAAAAACCAATTGCTCGTCGTATGTCCTATATTCTGAACCACAATAGTCTAAATTCTAAATTCCTTTACCTGTGAATACTATCTTAAATGTATATATTATAATCTTGATGTCAACGCGAAGAGAGAGATTTTCAAGATAGAGCAGCTCGTAGCGAAGGCGCTCCACCATGCCGTCGATATCAGAAGCATAACCGTATTTCACCATGCCCCAGGAAGTCAAGCCCGGGCGCACCTGTTGCACGAGGGCGTAATAAGGTGCCCGCTCAAGAAGCTGGTTGATATAATATTCGCGTTCCGGGCGCGGACCTACAAGCGACATCTGACCTATCAGCACGTTCCAGAACTGAGGCAACTCGTCAAGACGGTATTTCCTCAACACATGACCGATCTTTGTAATGCGGGTGTCATTTGGCATCGAAAGTGCCGGACCTTTTGACTCGGCATCAGTGTACATTGTGCGCAGCTTGTAGATCCGGAAAGGCTTTTTATGCCTGCCTATGCGTATCTGGCTGTATATCACCGGACCCCTGGAATCCATCTTTATCAATATGCCCAACAAACATATCACCGGAGCCGACAGCAACAATCCCAAAGCCGACACGGTAACATCGATAACCCGCTTCATATTGATCGTAAAATCGCTTATCGGCGCGTGGGCGACATCCACAAGCGGCTCACCGGCGATATTGGCGGTGCGCACCCTCGTGGTAAGCAATTGATACAATCCCGGCGACATCAACACGCCGCGGTCGGTAGGCAAAAGACGGTTGATCACATCCTTGGTCACATTTTCTCCTCCCGCCTGCTGCATCACCACATATTTTCTTATTCCGAGCCTGTCACTCACCGTTTCTATCTCATCGATACAATATACCGGCAAGGACATCTCGCAAGCATTCCCCTCATTTCCCGTCGAAACGAAGCCGAGCACGTTAAGGCCCATCACAGGCTGAAGCCGGCGCAGACGAAGAAGCAGTTCCTCCGCGTCCTTACCTGTCCCGACAATCAGAGTGTTAAGCGCCCATATGCCGCTTTCAATCTTGCGTTTTGCCGACGAAGTAATGATGTATCGCTCCACATACAGGCAGGTAAAGAGTATGCCGAACACGATCAATATAAGTAGATATGTATGTCCGCGATCGGGCTGCAGGTCATTGATCATCGCGACAAAGAAAAACAATACAGCACCCACCAGCGCGTTTCCAAGTGTCACGCTCAGCTCCTGAAGCCGAGACTTCATGAACACCTGATTGTAATATCCTGAAAGCCAATATATGCCAAGCATCACAACCGGAAATACGATCTGCTCGGTCACGACACTGACATTGGACAGAAACGCCCCCAGCGTACTGAAATGTCTCGCCCCCGCCTCAATATTGAACCTGACAAGGTTAAGCAGAAACATGGCAAGATTAGTCGCCAAGAAATCGGAGACAACATACATCATTCTATGTCGTGCATGAAGTGTCAAGGGCGAATGACGGTTATGGTGTTGTCAGAATTCAACTTTACTATACGTGACGGCGTGCCCGGGCTACAGTCATCACGTATTGCCTCGCACACATAGTCTGCCGCCCTCTTTATCTCGGTGGAAATTTCTGCAAAACACTTTGCGGTAGGCTCTCCGCTTATATTTGCCGATGTCGAGACCAGAGGCACTCCCGCCATACGGCAAAGCTCGCGCGAGTATCTTTCACGGGTCACTCTGACGCCTACCGAACCGTCGGCTGCGATCAGCCCCGGTGCGATGCCGCAAGCTCCCGGAAGAATGACCGTCGTAGGGCGTTCGCTATCCAGAAGCAACGACTCGGCATCGGCAGTGACATGCGGAAAATACCGCTTAACCGTGTCGATAGAGTCGACAAGGAGAAGCATCGCCTTGCTGTCGGAACGCCGCTTTATGGCATAAACACGACTTACGGCGTCACTGTCAGTGGCGTCACACCCTATGCCCCACACTGTATCGGTGGGATAAAGTATCACTTTACCGCGCATTACGGTGTCCGAGGCGCGTTGTAAATCTTCATTCAAATCCATTACTGACACATTATCCAATTTACAAAGATAGCGCATGACATCGAAAAAACGAAATTTACCAACATTTTTGTAGAGTCAACAAGCAAGTGCAAAATTATCTAATCGCATTGAAGAACTCAACT
>CAJUMZ010000019.1 GCA_910587665.1 uncultured Muribaculum sp. | reverse complement strand
TTGATACTAAAAAAAGAGACTGCCTAAATTTGATTGTTAGACAGCCTCTTTTTTTGTCGTTTAAAGAATTGTCAAATATTCATAATTTACCACCAGATTTGTTGATCATTTTCATATGTAAATATGCGCTCTTCATGTCCTTTTGTTAAATTGCGCAATATGTAAAGGCCATCAACGGGCATATTCTTATATATGAGCATGTTGCTTTCTGCAATTTGAATTCCTAATGAGGCCCAATGATCATCATGCCAATACATCAATTCGTATTTGTCACCAATTTCTATGCAATTTCCATCATTTCGAGGAATATATCGGATGCTTCCGATCGAGATCGGTTTATTGAATTTCATGCCGATCCAATGTCCATCGGGGCTTACTCCTTCAAATCCTGTCAATATATCTCCGTCAAAGACTTTTTCTTTCGTTTTCCCCGGATTTCCATTTGTCCCGATTATTTCTCCATTTAAAATTTTGCCATCTGGTGAATAGAATTCGATTTCGTTTACATTACAATATGAACCGTTTGGTCCGATATAACGCACAAAACGGAATGTATCATTTATATTGACAGGCACTTCATACCAATTGCCATTTGTAATACCTTCGTGAACATGAATATTTTTTGCTTCGGAAAAATCAGCTTGATTTGAACCTTGAAATATTCCTCCGGACATACGACCGTTAAAATGATCCTGCTTTCCAAAGAAGGGATATTTACGAGATAATCTCATTTCTTGTTTAATATGTTGGTTTTCATTTATGTCTTTAATTGAACCATCGGCAGTAATAATGAATGGAGAACCAAAAGGTTTCATCTTTCCGTGTTCCAAGGTTGCTGCAATATATAGGATATTTCTTCCCATTGAATTAAATTCTACTTTATTATTTTCAATGGTGCCGTAATAGACCGGAATCCATTCACGATTGTCAAAGACACAAATATATGCGACATGATTATTTGATAATTCAGGCGGCACTTTTCTAACGACATTTGTAGTGTTATAATATTCATCTGTTACATCTGTAAATTTAGGTAAACGGAATAAGTGCGGAATTTCTTTTTCATTCCTAAAGTCGTTATAAAATTTTTTATTCAAACTAAACCTATATCGGAAAATTTTGGGCTTAATATAGCTGTGATAATAATGAACCGTATCTCCGGGCGCGCATCCCATATAAAATGGTAAGGATTTACCATCCGGTCTGATTAGGACACTCCATGAATGACCTTGACTCCTGTTACCCCAATGCGGGGTAAAATCAATAGCAGCAGGTATCCCCAGATGTCGACAAAGATATACGGTGAAGCTTGCCTCATCACGGCAATTTCCTGTCTTGCCGATGCAAAGGGATGACGCTTTTGGCGGAATACCACCATTAAATGCCATCCATTCAAATTGATGGGTTTCATCAAATACTTTTAATGCTTCTGAAATTGAGCTATTAACGGTAAATAGCGAGTTTGCTTTATTATTCTTAATTTTTGATTCCAATTTCCATTTTTGAGTATCACGATTACCGTATGTAGTTTGTACAAGTACTTCATCTCCATTTTCTTGTACTGTGGATTCTAAGAATAGTCCACTGTCTTTTCCCATTATTTTGTAGCATCCCTCACCAATCGGTAGGAATATCCATTTTTGGTGGTTGCCATTTAAATATTTGTATTGGCATATAGGCGCATTTTCATTAGTTAGGCAATATTGTACTTCAAGGCATAGGCTGTCATTTTTTGCGGGGGATATTCTCCAACAGCCAAATCCTTGATAGTCCATTCGAAGTAAATTTGTTTGATTGGTTATATTGCCAATATTTAGTTGGGTGTTTTTTAAGAGGGGGTCATCATCCAATGTGAAAGTAATGTAGTTTTTTGAGTGCTTATTTTGGATTGTGTAAAACGCGGTAGAAAGATCTTCAAGATGTCCTTCATCAAATGATTCTATTGTGGATACTTGAATATAGTCTAATCCAACTATGCCTGATTCAGGTTTTAATGAAATAAAGTTGTCACCCTCATTTAATTCTAAGCTTATTCTTGATCTTGAATTTCTAAATATATTCATGCTATTGGTCGGTTCAAGATTTAGTGATTGAATCTGTTTCCCGTTTAATGAAATTGTAATTTTGGTTGTAGGGGTACAAGAGGTATAGCGTATCTGGATGTCTTTTTTTGTAGGTAATGGAGTATTGATATTAAAAGTTACCGATGATTTATCGCCATCCATTAATATCATTTTTCCTTGTGAGGCACTTTCTTTTGATACGGTCTTGCTATGTGTTATGATATTGTCTTCAGCCTCGAGTATTATTCCTCGTTTACTACGTATTTCTGTCGATTTTAAATTCGGGTATTCCGTATCTATTATTGTATGCCAATCACTAATCTGCTCATTTAGCAATCGGTATGGGAGTACATAGTCAAAAAATAGTTCAGAACTGTAGTCGGCATTCCATTTTACTGAATGCCACAAATCACATGCGTCATTAATAATCTGTATAAGCTCTTCCGATTTTAATGTCTCAATATCAATTTTTGTGCTTTTTATTAAATTATTGATCTGATTTATGCTGTTTTTGAATATGCTGTCGCGTTGTTGAAGTGGGGCTGCTGACATTAAGAGATATATTGAATCATATTTCTCATTAAATTCTCCGGCGATTGAATAATTATATGGCATATTACGAATTAAAAACTTTGCTGCCTCGTATTTTAATGGGTCAGAGTCGTTTTTAAAATATTCAAGCACTTTTTCGATTTCAGGTTTGTTCCCCCTGGCTTTTTCAAGAGATGTAGTTATATCTCGATCGCATGCCGTTAAAAGGACTATAAATATTAAAATTAAGTGTTGAAGATGAATTTTAGAATTGAACATGTTGTTAATTTTTAGTTTATTAATGCAAATATAAGTTTGAATATTGATTTAGGCAATACGATATATTATAATTTACGACATAAAGTTGAGGATTGCTAAATTATTTTCCTAATTTTGTATGAAATTAGAAATTATAAGGATATGAAAGCCAGTCATTATTTAACATTTTTCATAGTATTGCTCTTTCTGAGCTCTTGCTTACACTATGCGGCTGCACCGGAATTTGATCGCGTCGAGTGTCTTATGGAAGAGCATCCTGACAGTGCGCTGGCTATGCTCAATACTATGATAATATCAACCGATGCCGAATGCCAGGCGCGTTATGCCCTTTTATTATCTCAGGCACGCGATAAAAACTATATAGACGTTACCGATGATTCTCTTATATTAATAGCAGTCAACCATTATGAGAAAAGTAATGATTTGTATCGGCTTATGCTTAGCTATTTCTATCATGCACGTGTGTTGTATAATAAAGAGTCATTTGCACGAAGTTTGCTTGTATATCACAAAAGTCTCCGGTGTGCCGAATCTCTGGGTAATTACTTTTGGTGCGGGAGGAACGCCGATCAGATTTTTGCAATCTATGAAAAGTTTTATTATGATAAAGACGCTCTTCATTATGCAAAGCTCACTTTTGACTATTATAATAAATTAGATAGGCAAACACCTTTCAAAAGTTATGCAGTTCTGGGACTTGCCCGGGCTTACTATAATTCCGAGATGTATGAAGAGGCATTGCCTTTTGCAAAAAGTGCGGTAGATTCTGCAAAAAAATACAATAATGAAACTATATATAGAGCAGCGAAAAGGATCAGTTCTGATTGTTATTATTATTTAGATATTCAAGATGAGGCTATAAAGGGATATAATGAATTATTAATCGATGATGATAATCCCGATTTGTTGGGTTGTGTAGGTCTTTCGTATCTGCGAAGTGGTAATAAGACAAAAGCTTATGCCATATCTGTGGATTCCATATATCCGCTGTCTCCGATATTGTTGTCATTTAAATCATCGATATATAAATCCAAGGGCGATTTTAAAATGGCATTATTACTTACTGAAGATCTAATGGTTAGAAATGATAGTGCTTTGGTTAACTCTTTGAGTCAGGGATTTGGAGCTGAACTATCAGATTATTATGACTATGAAACACGAATTAAAGATCTTGAACTTAAAAATGTTAAGATGTTTAATTGGATAGTTATAATTATTGCGATATTAATAGTGGCGATGGTTTTAATATTGATTGTATGGATGCGTAAGCGTCATAATCAGAATATTGAGAAGAATCTCAATATTGCCCATAATCTTAGGGAAATCCTTGCATTGAGGGAGGCCCAATATCTTAATGCTCAAAATGAGATACTTAAATTATTATCTTCTCGATTTATAATATTTGATTCTTTATTTGCTTCGTATTATGAGAGTAAAGTTGCGAAAGGTCTACGTAAAAGAATTTCTGAAGAAGTTGAAAAACTTATTTTTGATTTGATGACAGAAGAGCGGCTATCGGAGTTTGAAGATTTATTGAATAAAAACGGTCACGGTATTGTCGCATTATTAAAGAAAGACCTGCCTGATTTGAAAGATGCAGACTATCGATTATTTATATATTCAGCACTCGGATTTTCAAACATTGCGATCGCTTTATTTCTTGATGAAGACAAGATTGAGGCCGTATATAACCGCAAGGCGCGTCTTAAAGCTAAGATAAAAAAGTCGGATTCTGTTAATAAGGACTTGTTTTTGAGGAATTTATAATATTAGATTATGCTTATCTAATATTGCGTTTTGCTGTGATGTGTGGTAATGTGGTCATAATCAGTGGTTTATGCTTTCGATAAATAGAAAAACAAATCGCTACGAATCTTCTTAGGTATAATTGGCTGATTGTTAGTGCGTTATATAGGATGGCTTAAGCTAAAAAAACAAACGAAAATTGATTAATTATTTGTTAGATTGTGTTTGTTTATGATAACTTTGCGAAATAAAAACGCAAAAATGTAAGAAATATATGATACGACTTAAACCAATTATTGCAATTATTTTTTTGATATTGTATGGTGGTATGCGTGTTTACGCAGACGATAAATCGAAAGAACCCAAACACGTAAGGCTGGCTAAAAACTGTCCTAGAACTCCAACGCCTCGTATGCCTAGCAATCAGTACATTGATTTTATTTATGATGGTAATCTCGGAGAATGTATGTTCATATTGGACTATAATGTAGAGACATTGTCTGTGACTATTGTTGAAATGGATAGTGGTATTGCCTATATCGGCAATGTGTCGCAAGATAGTCCCGTTATGTATCAGGATCTTCCAATTGGTAATTATTGTATTTCATGTATAACTGATGAAGGAGATATGTATGAAGGTAAATTCCACATTCAGTAAATGGTTTCGGTTATATATCAATTTATGTGGCAATTGTATGTATAGAGGTATATTTGAAAATGGATAGCTCTGCATCATTAATATCAAAAAGAGAATATTCATTCTTAAAAAGAGATTTAAGAAATGATCATATATTTGATCATGTAATTGTTGCGCTTGTATTCATTGTCGCCGTTTTTGCTTATTCTACGGAGTTGATTGATAAATATAGCACGGCAAAATATTATTTCACGCAATTATTCGTGCTTATGTCAATTTTTATTTTTTCAATAAAAATTGCATTTAAGAAAAATATAGTGATTAATGATTTAGCGATTTCTGTCGCAATAACGGTTATTTGTAGTGTTGAAGCGATATATTCAATATTTCAGTGGATTCCGTTATTTTCTTTTGAAAATTTATATCCTGTTACGGGACATTTTGATAACCCCGCTGGATTGATTGCTTGTCTTTGTGCAGGACTACCTTTTGCACTATATGTCAGAGAAAAATATATGGGATGTAGATTTTTATCAGCCGTTTGTATTGTAGTGATATTTAGTGCCATCATCCTATCCTCTTCTAGGACCGGGATTATAGTAGCTATGGGGATAATAGTTAATTCGATTTTAGATATATACCATATAAAGAGATGTAAATGGGTGACTATTTTCATTATAATCATAAGTTTTGTAGTTATAGGGTACTATATTAGACCTCAATCGGCTGATGGGAGGATGTTAATATGGAGAAGTGCTTTAAACATGGCTGCAGATGCTCCATTAGTTGGGTATGGATTAAATGGCTTTAGTAAATTATACATGGACTATCAAGCTTCATTTTTGAGCAATATCAATAATGAGGCGTATAATATATTAGCAGATAATACGATATTCCCTTTTAATGAATATTTGAATTTATATATATGCTTTGGTGTGCCGGGCTATATTTTATTGGTCACTATAATTGTTTTTATTGGATTTGCTTATAAAAGATCTATTAGTAAGGAGAAAAAGGCTGCATTGTCAAGCCTCCTCTGCATCGGATTTATTTCATTGTTTTCGTATCCATTTAAGTATCCATTTACTTATTTAATATGTATATTTAATATATATTTGATAGTAAAAAATTTAGTTAAGATAAGGATAAATAGTGGGGTTAGGCTTTTATTTTTATCTGTTGCTATTTCGTGTATACCATTAAGCTATATTGTTGTTAATAAGCTTGATGGAGAGTATAGATGGAAACAAGCATATAACTGTAAGGATATGGAACAATATAAGTTGCTATTGCCACTTTTTGAAGATAATCCATCGTTTTTGTATAATTATTCTGTTGAATTATATCAAAATCAGCAAATAGATAAAAGTTTAGAAATTGCATTATTGTGTAGAAATATGCTGGCAAGTTATGATTTAGAGCTATTACTAGGTGATATTTATTTTCGTAAACGAGAATATAATTTGTCTGAAAAATATTATATTCAAGCATCAAAGATGTGCCCTTGCCGATTTATGCCTCTTAATCAGCTATATGATTTATATAAATCAATGGGTATTGATGAAAGGGCATTGGAAATTGCGATAGAAATTGTCAATAAGCCTATAAAGGTAAAATCAAGAACTATAACTCAAATAAGATATAAAATGCTCCATGCATTGGAGCATGAATTAGACGTTAATAGAAAATTTAAAAAAGTAGTGCCTATGAAAAATTAAATATTGGATTTTTTGAGAGGTGATTTGTGGCGTTCGTCTTAATTGGAAAATTTCCAACCTCTTGCTTTTTTAGAATTGCCATTTATTATTAAATTTAACTATTTTTATTTATGAAATTATTTAAATCATTTTTTGCGATTATCGTTTTGATGCTGGTGTCGGGTTGTCAACAGGAACCATTAATGAATGAAGATTTTGATAATCTTTCTTACATAGCCTTGCCACAAGGCGCGGATATAAATAATCTTAATGATTATGAAATTAAGATTGTTATGAGCGCATTTTCAAGAATGAAAATTGTTGAGCGTGAAGACGGACTTTGTGAATTAATGACAAAATCAGGTGCAGAAGTAAATGTGTCAGAGGAGATATATTGTTTATATCAAAAGATGATAGAGGTTTCTAATAGTGAGATAATCTCTGGAGTTACATATTCTCGAAGCACGTTGATGATTGGAGAAGAAGGCGGTTCTTCTGCAGGTCAGACAGATTGCCTGGCTCGGAGTATAGCTGCTGCAACCGGTAAATCATATGATGAAATAAATCGTTATATAACTCAAAAATATGGTAATGGTGGTGTCCCTGCAAGTGAGTTCTATAATGCAGTGTCTAACTTTGGTGCGGGTTCAGCTATTAATGTAAATTCGATGATTAGTTCAGGAAATTATCAAAAGTGTATAATTGTTATCGATTCTACGCATGCAGTAAATGCATATGGCTATTCAAATGGATACATAACATATTGGGATTACCAAAATAATGCCCCTGGTTATGTAGATCCCTCAAGAGTTACGCATGCATATCGTTATAACTAATGTAATATTTATATAGTATGATCAAGAAAGTTTTTTTGGCGGCGGCGATTGCCGTGACAGGGGTTGGGCTGAGTGCCCAGGAGGGAGTGTTTGACAAGTGTTATCTTGAAGGTGGTAATGCCGAGTCGTTGGATGTATATATGACGGAGCCGGCGGGATTTCACGTGGTCGGCGATGATAATGCGGCACTTCTGGTAATCAATAAGGATTATAAGCCTGCCGACGCTCTGATTGAAAGCGGGCGGGTGGCTGCGCTGCATCCTGTGACGCTTGAGGCTGACAATAAGGAGTGTGTGCTGCTTTATCCTATGGTTTCTTCCACGATACCATGGCTTACGCACACTCCGGAGCGTGAACTTCGCGCGGCTGCGGGCGACGGTAAAAAGGATGTGAGCGGGAATGTCAGGAAAATCGAGCTTGACGACATGTCGCAGTATTGTAACGCGGATATAGCCTATGTATATGAGATGAAGCTCCCCGAACCTTATATGGGAAAATACTCAAACAGCATCGGGGTGTGTCTCCGCAAGTATGCCCACCCGGCATTGCTGATGAGGGTGATTATGACCGAGGAGGGGATGAAGAAGAAGGATGAGTATCTGCGCGCGCTTCTTGGGAGCGTGAGATATGGCGATGCCGTCAGTGAGGAGGGCGTAAAAATGGAGCGTGCGGCTCGCGAGGACAGCCTTCGTATAGCGAAGCATGGATTTTGCCGACATATACAGGAGGCTATGGAAAGGAATGCCGAAAGCCGGGCGGATTAAAGGATACCGGTTAGATATAGATAATTGCATGATTGGTGGTTACGGTATATTGTCGTAAGTGTCAATCATGTTTTGTAGAGGCGGTTATTGGGGTTATTGGGGTTGCGTGGATGGCGGGTGTTTGTTATCTTTGTGGTGTTATGGATAGACGTGAATTTCTTAAGGGGGCGATGATGGGTGTTGCCGTGCTTGCGGCACCCAAGTGGATGACTGCCGCTGCGGCGACTTATTCGGCCGACGGGTCGGCGGTAAAGGAAAAGACGGGTGTCGGGCGGATGAAGCTGTCATGGGCGCCTTATGAGCTACAGTTGCGCCACTCGTTTAACCTTGCGAAGTTCAGCCGTACTACAACCCCCGACGTGCTTGTCAAGATAGAGCTTGACGGGGTGACGGGATACGGGGAGGCGTCGATGCCGCCATATCTGGGGGAGAGCGTGGAGTCGGTGACACGCTATCTGTCGGCGGTGGACCTCAGCCGGTTTACCGACCCGTTTCGCATGACTGAGATTCATGAATACATGGATAGTCTCGCGCCCGACAACCGTGCTGCAAAGGCGTCGGTCGACATCGCGCTTCATGACCTCGCGGGGAAACTGATGGGTCAGCCATGGTACAAGATATGGGGACTCTCGCCGGAGCGCACTCCCGACACCTCGTTTACGATAGGCATCGACAAGCCTGAGGTGGTGAGGCGAAAAGTGGAGGAAGCCGCTCCTTACAAGATACTTAAAGTGAAGATGGGGCTTGACCATGACACCGAGACCGTGGATATAATACGCGAGATGACCGACCGCCCTATATGTGTCGACGTGAACCAAGGGTGGGATGACAAGCATCACGCCCTGGAGATGTGTCATTGGCTTGCCGATCGCAACTGCCTTTTTGTGGAGCAGCCTATGCCGAAGGAGATGATCGACGAGACGGCATGGTTGAGGGAGCGTTCGCCGCTTCCGATCGTTGCCGACGAGTTTTTGCAGCGTCTTGATGACGTGAGGCGTGCCTACGGGGTATACGACGCCATAAACATAAAACTGATGAAGAGTACGGGCATGCGCGAGGCGAAGCAGATGGCTGAACTCGCGCAGGCACTCGGGATGGATGTCATGCTTGGGTGCATGACGGAGACCTCGTGTGGTATTTCAGCCGCCTCGCAGCTTGCCCCTCTTGCCAAGTGGGCTGACCTTGACGGCAACCTCCTTATCACCAACGATTGCTTTGACGGGACAAAAATCGTCGACGGCAAGGTCGAGATACCTCGCGGGCGTGCGGGGATCGGGGCGGAGATTAAGGGCTAAGGACTTTAAGGACTCTAAGGGCTTTAGGGTCTTTAAAGGGGGAAATTATGTTGTAAAACATAGGATGAAATTTGGTGGTAAGGAGAATGGGTGTTAATTTTACACTCATTCTTTATGTATTAATTGCTAACCAAATGCTTAACATGAAAACCGGTGCAGCCACAGCAGCTGCCGCAATCTTAGTTTTAGGTGGATGCGGGCGAGGCAATAACTCCCCGCAACTTACGGAATCAGGACTTGATCCTGCCAAGTTTCTCGCCGAAGTCGACGGAAAAGCGACCGGGCTCTACACTCTTAAAAATGCTTCCGGCATGGAGGTGTGTATCACAAATTACGGAGGGCGCATAGTGTCAATCATGGTGCCTGACCGTGAAGGGGAATTGCGCGACGTCGTGCTCGGCTTCGACAGCGTGCAGGCTTATTTCCCGGAAAACAATCTTTCTGATTTCGGTGCGGCGATAGGCCGTTATGCCAACCGCATAGGCCACGGCATCATTGTGGTCGACGGCGATACCCTGCGCCTGCCCACCAACAATTTCGGACACACGCTTCATGGCGGCCCGCGCGGCTGGCAGTACAAGGTATATGGCGTCAAGGCAGCCACCGACTCCACGCTTACGCTTACCATGGCATCGCCCGACGGTGACAACGGATTCCCCGGCAATGTCAACGCCGAGGTCACCTATCGTCTGACGCCCGACAATGCAATCGACATCTCCTATAGCGCGACAACCGACAAAAAGACGCCTGTCAACCTTACCAACCACTCTTATTTCAACCTCAACGGTGACGCGTCGCGCGATATACTCAACAACAGCATATATATCAATGCCGACAGCATCACCCCTGTTGACTCCACTTTCATGACCACCGGCGAGATTGTCGCCGTTAAGGGCACTGCAATGGACTTCACCACCCGCCATGCGATAGGCGACGGCTATGGCGACTCTATCACCGACACTCAGGTGATATATGGAGGCGGCTATGACCACAACTGGGTACTCAACACCGCAGGCGACATGGAGAAGCTTGCCGTGGAGATGTATTCGCCCGAGACCGGCATCACCCTTTCTGTATACACCGACGAGCCGGGCATCCAATTCTATGCCGGCAACTTCCTTGACGGAACCGTCAATGGCAAAGGTGGCGTGACATATGTGAAAAACAGCGGTGTCGCACTTGAGACACAACATTATCCCGACAGCCCCAACAAGCCGCAATGGCCTTCGGCATGGCTCGAACCGGGACAGACTTACACAAGCCACTGCGTCTATAAGTTTGGCGTTGAAAAGTAAATCTTATTTAATCTTAAATATTACCGACACATTATGCAATTACTTGACTGGATTGTCATAGGGCTGTTTTTCTTAGCCCTTATCGGCATCATCGTATGGGTCATGCGGCAGAAGCAGAACAATGCCGCCGACTACTTCCTCGGAGGTAAAGACGCTACATGGATAGCGATCGGTGCCTCAATATTTGCCTCCAATATCGGCTCGGAGCACCTTATCGGACTTGCCGGAGCGGGCGCGTCGAGCGGTATGGCAATGGCCCACTGGGAGATCCAGGGCTGGATGATCCTTATCCTCGGCTGGGTATTCGTTCCGTTCTACACCCGAAGCATGGTCTACACCATGCCGGAGTTTCTTGAGCGCCGCTACAACCCTGCGTCGCGCACGATACTGTCGCTGATCTCGCTTATCAGTTACGTGCTTACCAAGGTAGCCGTCACCGTATATGCCGGCGGACTTGTGTTTCAGCAGGTGTTTGGCATCGACACGCTCTGGGGCGTCGACTTCTTCTGGATCGCCGCTATCGGACTTGTCGTGCTTACGGCTCTCTATACGATTATCGGCGGTATGAAATCGGTGTTGTACACCTCGGTGCTCCAGACCCCGATACTTCTGTTAGGCTCGCTTATCATCCTTGTGCTCGGACTTAAGGCCCTCGGCGGCTGGGACGAGATGATGGCTACCTGCTCGCAGGTAGTGGTGAATGACTACGGCGACACCATGACCAACCTTATACGTGACAACCGTGACCCGCAATATCCGTGGCTCGGCGCCCTGGTGGGCTCTGCCGTGATCGGTTTCTGGTACTGGTGTACCGACCAGTTCATCGTGCAGCGCGTGCTTTCCGGAAAAGATGAAAAGGAGGCTCGTCGCGGTACTATCTTCGGCGCTTACCTGAAGCTTCTTCCCGTGTTCCTGTTCCTTATCCCGGGTATGATCGCATTTGCGATGAGCACCCGTGGCATCGAGGTCAACGGCGAAGTGTTCAGGCTCTCCACCCCCGACGCCGCTTTCCCGACGCTTGTGGCAAAGCTTCTCCCCGCCGGCGTGAAGGGTCTTATTGTGTGCGGTATCCTTGCAGCCTTGATGAGCTCGCTCGCTTCACTGTTCAACTCGTCGGCCGCCCTTTTTACCATAGACTTCTACCAGCGCTACAAGCCTGACACCGATCCGAAGAAACTTGTGAGAATCGGTCAGATCGCCACTGTTGTCATTGTGCTTCTCGGTGTGCTCTGGATACCTGTGATGCGCTCTATCGGTGATGTACTCTACAATTACCTCCAGGATGTACAGTCGGTGCTTGCGCCGGGAATCGCCGCCGCGTTCCTTATGGGTATCTGCTGGAAGCGTGCCACAGCACAGGGCGGAATGTGGGGACTTATCGCCGGTCTCGGCATCGGTATCACCCGTCTCTGCGCTAAGATATATTACAGCAACGCCGCCCTGCTGCCCGGCGACCAGAACTGGTTCAAGTGGATGTTCTATGACTCCAACTGGCTCTTCTTCTGCGGCTGGATGCTCGTGTTCTGTATGCTTGTAGTAGTGGTTGTCAGCCTCTTCACCAAGAAGCCCGATCCCGAAAAGATCAAGGGACTCGTGTTTGGTACTTCCACTCCGGAGCAAAAGGCTGCCACCCGCGCAAGCTGGAATGCCTGGGATGTGATCCACACCGTGATCATCCTTTGCATCACAGCGGCATTCTATTGGTATTTCTGGTAAAAAATCATAATGACAGACAACGTCAACATGACTCCCGGCGGATATTATTCCGCCCACGACCGCTATCCCGTCAGTGTGGACTGTATCATATTCAGCCTGCACGACGGGGAGCTGAGCGTGCTTCTTGCCCCGCGCCGTTTCGAGCCTAAACTTGGCGCCCCCTCATTGATGGGTGGGTTTGTCAAGTCGACCGAGACGCTTGACGCCGCGGCTACCAGGGTGTTGTCGGAGCTTACGGGTCTTGACGACATCTACATGGAGCAGGTGGGTGCGTTCGGTGCGCTTGACCGCGATCCCGGCGACAGGGTGATATCGGTGGCCTACTACGCGCTTATAAAGAGCGACGCCGCTATTGACAAGCGCGTGGGGGAATATGGCGCGGAATGGGTTAACGTGATGAAGTTGCCGGAATTGCAGTTTGACCATCCGTTGATGATAGGGCGCGCCCTGTCGGCATTGCGGAGCAAGGTCACCCGCGAGCCGGTCGCGTTCAACCTGCTTCCCGAACTGTTTACCATGGCACAGGTACAGGCGCTCTGCGAGAAGATACTCGGCGAGCCGATAGACAAGCGCAATTTCCGCCGGCGTCTGCTCGAGAACGGATGTATCGAGGCCACCGACAAGATTGACAAGCTCAGCTCGCGCCGCGGTGCCACGCTTTACCGTTTCAACCGGGAATCATATAATGATACATTAAAATTTAAGATATAACGATCATGCTTGAAAAATTGAAAGAAGAAGTGTTTCGCGCCAATCTCGACCTGGTGAAACACGGACTTGTGATATTTACCTGGGGCAATGTGTCGGGTATCGACCGTGAAAGCGGGCTTGTGGTAATCAAGCCGAGCGGAGTCGACTACGACGTGATGAAGGCCTCGGACATGGTTGTCGTCGACCTTGACGGCAATGTGGTGGAAGGCGACCTGCGCCCGTCGTCGGACACGCCCACCCATATCGCGCTCTACAAGGCGTTTCCCGAAATCGGGGGCGTGGTACATACTCACTCCACCTATGCCACCGCGTGGGCTCAGGCGGGAATCGACCTTCCCAATATAGGCACAACCCATGCCGATTATTTCCACAACGCGATCCCCTGCACATCCGACATGACAGCCGAAGAGGTAAACGGCGACTATGAGCTTGAGACCGGCAATGTGATAGTGAAGCGTTTCGAGGATATCAACCCGATGCATACCCCCGGGGTGCTGGTGAAGAACCACGGTCCTTTTGCATGGGGCAAGAACCCTCACGACGCAGTGCACAATGCCGTGGTCATGGAGCAGGTGGCCAAGATGGCGAGCATAGCCTATCTTGTCAACCCCCACCTGACGATGAACGAGCTGCTTGTGGAGAAACATTTCAACCGCAAGCATGGCCCGAACGCATATTACGGACAGCGTTGACAGATACTTTAATAATTTGATAACATACAAAAAGCTAAATAAAATGAATAATATTTATGATAATTTAGAAGTGTGGTGGGTGACAGGTGCCCAGCTTCTTTATGGCGGTGACGCGGTAAAAGTGGTTGACTCCCATTCAAAAGAGATGGTTGAAGGCCTTAACAACTCAGGCAATCTGCCCATCAAGATAGTGTATAAAGGCACTGCAAACTCATCCAAGGAGGTTGAGGCTGTGATGAAAGCCGCGAGCAGCGACGCGAAGTGTGTGGGCGTGATAACCTGGATGCACACATTCTCACCCGCAAAGATGTGGATCCACGGCCTGCAGCAGCTCCGCAAGCCGCTTCTGCATCTCCACACGCAATACAATGCCGAGATACCCTGGGATACCATGGACATGGACTTCATGAACCTCAACCAGTCGGCTCACGGCGACCGCGAGTTCGGACATATCTGCGCCCGCATGCATGTGCGCCGCAAGGTGGTTGTAGGACATTGGAGCGATCCAGCCACACAGGCCAAGATCGCAGTGTGGTCAAGGGTAGCCGCAGCGTGGGCCGACTCACAGGATATGCTTATCGTGAGATTCGGCGACCAGATGAACAATGTAGCCGTTACCGACGGTGACAAGGTCGAGGCAGAAATGCAGCTCGGCTATCATGTGGACTATTGCCCTGTAAGCGAGCTTATGGAGTATTACAAGAAGGTCGACGACAATGACGTTGCCGAGCTTATGAACACCTATTTCACTCTCTACGACCATGACGCGTCGCTTGCAGAGCCGGGCACTACAGGCTATGAGTCGGTGCGCAACGCCGCCAAGGCAGAGCTTGCCATCCGCGCATGTCTTCAGGCAAAGGGAGCGAAGGGCTTCACCACCAATTTTGACGATCTCGGCACGGATGATATAAATGACCCGAAATTCGTAGGATTTGACCAGATCCCCGGTCTTGCATCGCAGCGCCTCATGGAAGAGGGCTACGGCTTCGGAGCCGAAGGCGACTGGAAGTCGGCCGCTCTCTACCGCACGGTATGGTACATGACCCGCGGGCTAAACGGCGGATGTTCGTTCCTCGAAGACTATACGCTGAATTTCAACGGAGCGCAAAGCTCTATACTTCAGGCTCATATGCTTGAGGTGTGCCCGCTCATCGCCGAGCAGAAACCTCGTCTGGAGGTACACCACCTCGGTATCGGCATCCGCAAGGCACAGACCGCCCGCCTTGTGTTCACTTCAAAACCCGGCGCAGGCATCACTGCTACCGTGATCGACATGGGTAACCGTTTCCGTCTGATTGTCAACGACGTCGAGTGCATCAAGTCCAAGCCGCTTCCCAAGCTTCCCGTGGCTTCAGCGCTGTGGATTCCTATGCCCAATTTCGAAATAGGCGCAGGAGCCTGGATACTTGCCGGCGGTACACATCACTCCTGCTTCTCCTATGACCTCACCCCGGAATATTGGGAAGATTATGCGGAAATTGCAGGCATAGAGATGGTACATATCAACAAGGACACCACCATAAGCGAGTTTAAGAAGGAGCTTCGCTACAACGAGGTTTATTATATGCTTAACAAGTAAGGAGATGCCCGAAGTTAATAAAAATCCTAAGGACACCATCGCAGCCGGTAAGGCGATACTCGGCATCGAGCTGGGATCGACCCGCATAAAGGCGGTGCTTATCGACGAGGACAACAACCCTATCGCGCAGGGTGCGCATGAATGGGAAAATCAGCTTGTCGACAAGCTCTGGACCTACAGCACGGAGGCGATATGGTATGGCTTGCAGGACAGCTATGCGCGTCTTCGCGAGGATGTGCGCCGTCGCTACGACATAGAGATCGAGAACCTCGCGGCAATCGGTGTGAGCGCGATGATGCACGGCTACATGCCGTTTGACGAAAACGGAGAGATTTTGGTGCCGTTCCGCACCTGGCGCAATACCAATACCGGCACGGCTGCCGCCAAGCTCTCGGAACTGTTTGTCTACAATATTCCGCTCCGCTGGAGCATCTCCCACCTATATCAGGCAATCCTTGACGGTGAGCCTCATGTGAAGGATATAAAGTATCTGACCACGCTTGCCGGATATATCCACTGGAAGCTTACCGGTGAGAAGGTGCTCGGGGTAGGTGACGCATCGGGCATGCTCCCCGTGGATCCCGCCACCAAGGACTATTCGGCTGAAATGGTGAAGAAGTTTGACGACCTCGTGGCTCCGGAAGGATTTCCCTGGAAGCTTGCCGACATATTGCCTAAGAGCATTGTTGCCGGTGAGGCTGCCGGCTGTCTGACCGCCGAGGGCGCACGCCGTCTTGACGTGTCGGGTCATCTGCGCGCCGGTGTGCCTTTCTGTCCGCCCGAGGGCGATGCCGGCACCGGCATGGTTGCCACCAACGCCGTGCTCCAGCGCACAGGCAATGTGTCGGCGGGAACATCGTCGTTCTCTATGATCGTGCTTGAAAAAGAGTTGTCAAAGCCTTACGAGATGATCGATATGGTGACCACGCCCGACGGCAGTCTTGTGGCCATGGTGCATTGCAACAACTGCACATCCGACCTCAATGCGTGGGTGGGCATCTTCAAGGAGTATCAGCAGCTTCTCGGCATCGAGACCGACATGAACGAGCTCTACGGCAAGCTGTATAATGCGGCACTTGACGGTCAAGCCGACTGCGGAGGCCTGTTGAGCTACAATTACTTCTCCGGGGAGCCTGTGACCGGACTTGCCGAGGGTCGACCGCTGTTTGTGCGCTCGTCGACCGACAAGTTTACCCTTGCCAACTTCATGCGTGCCAATCTCTACGCTTCGGTTGCGGTGCTTAAGATAGGCAACGACATCCTTTTCAACGATGAGAACGTTGAGGTGGACCGTATCACCGGTCACGGCGGACTCTTCAAGACGCCGGGTGTGGGTCAGCGGGTGCTTGCCGCCGCACTTAACTCGCCGATATCCGTCATGGAGACTGCCGGAGAGGGTGGTGCCTGGGGCATAGCTCTGCTTGCGTCGTATGTAGTCAACAATCCGCGCAAACTTTCGCTCGCGGGCTGGCTCAACGAGTGCGTGTTCCTTGGAAACACCGGCTCAGAGATCGCCCCCACCGCAGAGGAAGTAGAGGGATTCAACCGCTACATAGAGAAGTACAAGTGCGGTCTTGCCGTTGAGCAAGCCGCCGTAGATGCGCTATAATACAATTGATTTTAGGGGGTCGCGCCGGATTATCGGCGCGACTCTTTCTTTATTTAGGGACAGTAAGGACTTTAGTGGCTTTAGAGGGGCGCTGTGTAAATAAATTTGCATCGCGCTTGACTTATTGTTATCTTTGCAGAAAATATTCGGGCCCGGTAGTTCAACGGATAGAATAGAGGTTTCCTAAACCTTAGATAGCGGTTCGATTCCGCTCCGGGCTACGATTTAAAGCCGCAACCGCTTCATTATGGAATGGTTGCGGTTTTTTTGTTTTGCCATTTTTCTGATTGCCTGTGTTGATTTTAACAGAAAAATATCCTCAACCGTATTTGAATCGTTTGTATGACAAAAAGAATCTATGAACAAAATTATATATCAAATGTTTCCATTTATGTAACATTTTTGTTAGCTTTGCAGGACAATAAGGCAACAGCATGGAACTGAAAGCAAAGTACGATGTAATTTACATGGAGGCTGCTATAAGATATCTTGATTCTTTGCCCGAAAAGGTAAGGGACAAAATTGCTTTTAATATATCTAAAAGCCGTTACTTCATGGATAAGGAATTATTCAAGAAGCTCAATGACGATATTTGGGAGTTCCGCACCCGGTATCAAGGTATGACTTATAGGCTGTTGGCATTTTGGGATAATGATGCGGGAAGTTTGGTTGTTGCTACTAATGGCTTTATCAAGAAAACCCAAAAGACTCCTGCTAATGAGTTAGCCAAGGCGGAAGCTCTTAGAAAAGAATACTTCAGCAATAAAAATAAATAGGATATATGAAAAATATGAAACTCTACACTCATGAGGAAATGCTTGACCGCGTTGTTGGAAGGGTGGGCACTCCGCGTCGTGACGCAATGGAGTCGGAGCTGCAATCTTACCTTATCGGTGAGGCAATAAAACAAGCCAGAAAAGAAAAGAAACTCACTCAATCGCAACTTGGAGAACTTATGGGCGTACAACGCGCACAAGTGTCTCGTATAGAGAACGGTCATAATTTGACCATTGGCACAATAGTAAGAGCGTTCAATGCCCTTGGGATGGCTGTTTCCCTTAATTGTGGAAACATGCGGATAGCACTCGGGTAGGGATACAAAAAATGGGCAAGCTTACTACATCGCACCGCTACAACCCGGTACCGTTGCTCCGATCAAGGCCTGGCGGAGTTCCCGGGGAGCTGGTCGTGTAGGACTTACCCGCGACAAAGTTACGACTTTTTTCCGGAATGACAATAATAGAGGGTAAAAAATCGTTATAAGTTTAGCGAGGGAGTGATGTGGCAAGGATGTTGCCGTGTCATGTCCCCGCTGCATGTTATCCCTTACTTGCAATATATGAAACGACTTATCGAGAGTGTAACTCCAATCATATCACTGTTATTGCTTGCGCTTGTGCCGCTTGCCGCATCAGCGTTTCCGGCAGAGACGTATGCCCCCTCCTCCGTGCTGTCAAGCGGAAAATGGGTCAAGGTCAAGGTGAATGCTACCGGACTGTATCTTATCCCCGCGTCGACATTACAGTCGTGGGGCTTTGCCGACATGTCGCGTGTGCGTGTGTTCGGTTACGGGGGCGAGCAGATAAGCGACGTGCTCAGTGCCGATAATTATGTGGATGACCTTCCGGTCGCGCCCATGGAGGTGACCGAGAGGGGAGTGGTGTTTTTCGGAAGAGGACCGGTGAAATGGGAGTATTCTTCCCGGTCAGGGTGGAGCCATGCCCCCAATTATTACTCCATGTCGGGCTATTATTTTGTGACCGACGCCGTTGATGCACCTGCCACGCCTGAGTCAAGCGACCGGGGAAATGCCGGTGGCGGTGCCACTTCGTTCACCGAGCTGCTGCTCCATGAGAGTGAGCTTGTATCGGGCGGTGCTACGGGTCATACATTTCTCGGAGAGGACTTTTCGGCTACGCGCAGCCGTAATTTTGAGTTTGAGCTGCCTGACCGTGCTGACGACAAGCTGTCGGTCAACTGCTCTTTCGCAACCTGTACGGTAGGTGCCTCCACTAAGGTGGAGCTTTCGCTTGACGGTGAGATGCTCCCTTCTTCCTCAAGCAATACGATTGCGGCGAGCGGCACCGACAACCACCGCCATTATGTATTACAGACGATCAGCCACAAAGATGTGGCTCACGCTGCTTCTTCAGGTAAGGTAACTGTCGGAGTCACCGCCAATTGCTCAGGCACGGTAAGGCTTTCACGTCTTGACTATATCGAGGTGAGCTACCGCCGGCATCTTAAGTTAAACGGCGGCTCGCTGCTGTTCCGGCTTGACAGCGGTAGTGCCGTGCTTTCCGGCGCGGGTGGGTCAACCCGCCTGTGGGATGTCACCGACATGTCGTCGCCTGTCAGCATAAAAGGGTCGCTTTCCGGCTCGTCGCTGTCATGGAGTGCGCCGGCGGGAAGTATGCGCACATATGTCGCCTGGAATCCGGATGCGACTTTCCTTACCCCGGAATATGCCGGCACTGTCTCCAATCAGAACATACATGGCGACGCGACTCCCGACATGGTTATAATCACGGCAAAAGAGTGGGCTTCGCAGGCGGAGGAAATCGCGGAGCTTCATCGCAATTCAGCCGTAAACCCGCTTATGGTAGCAGTCTATACGCAGGATGACATATTCAATGAATTTTCGTCGGGAACACCTGATTTCAACGCATTTCGCCGTGTGTTGAAGATGCACTGGGACCGTAGCACGTCTTCCGATAAGGGGAAACTCCGCTATGCGATGCTTCTCGGCAGGGGCATATATGACCATCGCCGGCTCACCTCGGAGGTAAAGGCGATGAACCGACCTATCCTGCTTCAATGGCAGAGCGTTGACGGCACACATGACAACACTTCCTATACGACAGAGGATTATTTGGCGTTTTTGCGTGACGGATCGGGTGCGAGTCCTGCCTCCGATTACCATTGCATAGCCGTAGGGCGAATACCGGTGACGACCGTGGCTGAGGCAAATGTAACGGTGGAGAAACTGCGCTCGTATATATCAGATGACAACAAAAGCGACTGGAAAAACCGCATAATCCTTGCCTGTGACGATGAAGACGGCGGTGAACACCTCGAACAGACGGAAGAGGTGTATGACACGATGATGACAACCGCCGCAGGCAGAAACAAGGTGTTCACAAAGGTCTATGTAGACGCGTTTCCGCTGCTCAACAGAGTTGCCGTGGGGGCACACGACAGGATGTTCCGCTACCTTAACCAAGGGGTGATGTGGTGGTGGTATATAGGTCATGCCAACACATTCAGTTGGACCGGCGAGGGCCTTCTTACACTTCAGGACCTTGAAGCGGTCAACTTCAAGCATCAGCCGATACTTTTTGCTGCTACATGCGACTTCCTTCGCTGGGACCTCGTCAATGAATCGGGTGCCGAGGTAATGTTCTTCAATCCCAACGGTATAATCGCCGCCATAGCCGCCACCCGCCCGGTATTCATCTCGCTCAACAAGTTTATGTCGCTCTCAATGGCGTCGGCAGTTGTCGAAGGTGAAGGCAATACGATAGGAGAGATACTTCAGAGAGCCAAAAACGCCCGCAGCGGGTCGATCAGCGACAGCAACAAGCTCCGCTACGTACTGCTCGGCGATCCGGCGCTTTATCCCGCCAATCCCGATTACAGGATGGTGCTTGACGCGATCAATGGTGTGGCGGTCGACAAGGAGGCACAACCCACGATCAAGGCACGTGAGAACGTGCTGCTGGAAGGTCGTGTAGTAAATGCTGCCGGCGAGACAGTCTCCGACTTCAACGGCGCACTCGTGCCGACGCTGTATGATGCGGAATACAGCACTACAAGCCTTGCCCATGGAAAAGGGGAGGCGATAACCTTCGAGGAGCAGGGCGACCGCCTGTATGTAGGAAAAGAGCAGGTGAAGGATGGCAAGTTCAGTTTTAACCTGTCTATGCCGTCGGAGATATCATACAATTTCCGCCCCGCCGCGCTGAATCTTTACGCATGGAGTGAGACCGGCTCTGACGCTTCGGGCGTTAACCGTGACTTTTATGTCTACGGCTATGCGGAGGATGCCACAGCCGACACCGAGCCGCCGGTCATAGAGCTTTTTGCTCTAAACAACAGCGGATTCACCTCCGGTCAGACCGTCAATGAGTCGCCCGTAGTGATAGGCAAGGTCAGAGATAATATAGGCATCAATATTTCAGCCGCAGGCATAGGCCACCAGATGTCGCTTCTGCTTGACGGCTCCATTTCATATTCCGATCTTCCGCAATTTTATGAACCCGGAGAGGAGGGACCTCTCAGCGGCGGATTCAGTTATCCGCTTTCCGGACTTAGTGAAGGGGAGCACGAGCTGCGGCTCAGGGTGTGGGATACTTCCAACAACTATGCCGAGTCGGCAATCACATTTACTGTGAAGAAAGGAAGTGTGCCGGAGATAATAAATCTTTATGCCGACGCCAACCCTGCCACAACGGGTGTCAACTTCTATGTTGAGCATAACCGCCCCTCGGCACATACCGATGTCACCGTCGCCGTATATGACCTGATGGGTCGCATGGTATGGAGCGAGACCCGTACCGACCGCAGCGAGACTGCCGGTGCGCCGTTTACATGGGATCTTACCGACAAGGCGGGCAGGAGGGTGTCGCGCGGCATATATGTATATCGCGCCACAATAGATCCTGACGGTGACAGTGTGAACAGCGCGTCAAGGAAAATTGCGGTTGCTGCGCAGTAATTAAATAATTATTGTTACCTTTGCGGTCATACTATGGCAACTAACAGAATAACAACAGCATCACGCGACATCCTGCCGGAGCCTACATTACGCCGTCTTCCCTGGTATCTCGCCTACGTGAGCCTGCTCAAGGAGGGGGGGGTGGAATACGTGTCGTCAACGCAGATTGCCAAGGAGATAAATGTCGACGCGTCGATGATCGCCAAGGACCTGTCTTTCCTCAATATAAAAGGCAAGACGAGGATAGGCTATGAAGTGGCGTCATTGGAGCGTGTGCTTCAGGATTTCCTTTGTTTCAAGGTGGGTCATAATGCCGTGATGATGGGAGTGGGCAGTCTCGGAAACTCGCTTATCCAGGATTCCGGTCTTGCCAATTACGGATTGAATATAGTTGCCGGATTTGACATAAAGCCTGACAAGGTGGGTCAGCAAGTGTGTGGTGTGCCTATATATGACATATCGGAGCTTAAACAGCGTCTCGGCTCACTCAATGCCGAGATCGGCATAATCGCCGTGCCTATCGAGCATGCCCAGGAGGTGAGCGACCTGTTGGTTGATGCCGGTATAAAGGCTTTGTGGAACTTCTCGCCTTTCCGTATCACCGCCCCTGAAGGGATAGTGATACAAAACACATCCATATACGCCCACCTTGCGGTAATGTACAACCGCCTGGGTCTCAGCAAAGCCGAAAAGTCAGAGAAATGAAAGTACTCTCTTTTGACCGCCGTTCGGGTCAGGACATATATTCCCCGCTCGGAGTGGATATAATGCCCGATTCCTCGATAATAAAAGACGGGAAGCCGTTTTTTGTACCCTCGTTTTCCGACAAATGGAGCTATCATGCGGGGCTTGCCTTACGTAACGGCAGACTTGGCAAGAACGTAGGGGAGCGGTTTGCATCGCGTTATCTTGACGCCATGGCTCTCTGCATAATAACCCGCCCGGATGACGCAATAGAATCACATGCCGGAGTACAACACGGTTTGCTTAACTGCTATGAGGGAGCGGTGATATTCGGTGACTGGCAGCCGGTAGCCGATCCGGCGGCATTTCTGTCGGCAACTGTCGGCGATTGTACGGTCGACTTTACAGGCGAGATTGAGAGCGCTTACCGACTTTTTGCCCAATCGAGCGCGGTAAGCGTGATGAAGATAGGCGATATCATAGTCACTTGCCGTGACCGGATTGCCTGCGACATGCCTGTCGACACTCTTGTCACCGGCAGTCTCAATGGAGTGGAGTCACTGCATTTCAGGATAAAGTAAGGAGGCGGTATCAAAACTGCCTTAAAACCAACATATATAAACACATTTGTATCTCTTATGACCCGCGTTATTCAGCCGAGGCTTCTGTCATGGAGCGTGGCGTTGTCGTTTGCCTTCACAATCTCGGCTGCCGACATGCTTATCATCGCGCCTGAGGAGATGGCGGTTGAGGCTGAGTCGCTTGCCGACCTTCACCGCAAAGCGCAGGGTATGGAAGTAAAGGTCACGGTAGACACGGAGATAGCTGCCGTGCCCGACGCCGATGCGGTAAAGGATTATGTAAGGCGACATTATGAAGAGGGGCTAAAGTATCTGTTGCTGATCGGGGAGGGGTATGGCGATGAGCATTCCGATGCCTGGTACGGTATGTTATCGGCTTCATCGGGGTCACTGCCGGAGTATTTTACAGCTCCCGATATTGCTGTAGGACGTATTCCCGCGGTCAGTGTCACTAATCTTGCTGATTATGTGGAAAAAGCGCGGCGTCATTTAAGCATGGGCACGTCGCGTTATAGCCACGACGTTATTATAGCTTGTGACAACGGTGACAGTCATGAGCATCTTGACCGAGCCGAGCGGCTTGCAAGGGAGTTTGACAAATCGGTGGTTCACAAGGCATACATCGATCTTGACCGGCTGAGCCACGGGGTAGCGGTGATTACCCGGTCGCGTATAATTGACGCGCTCTGTGACGGTACGGGGCTTATGATGTATGTGGGACACGGGTCACCGACGGCTGTCACAGGCGAGGGATTGTGGGATTCGGCAACCGCACTTTCCGTCACCAACAGTCATGCCCCATGGGCGTTTTTCAGTTCATGTGCCATCAATGCGTTCCGCAATTTCGAGATGACGCTTGCCGAGGCTATGCTTTACAACCGTAGCGGCGGTGCAATAGGAGTGATAGCCGCCACGGAGACCGTATACTCGTCATATAATCAAGAAATCGCACTTAGTTTTATTGACAAGTGTAACTCTGCTCCCTCAACAGTTTCGGCAGGTGATTTATGGCTCGCCGCGCAGCAGGAGTGTATAGCCGCGGCACGCCGTACGCTTAACGGTTCCTACGGGCGTAATGTAATAGCCTACACTTTTGCGGGCGATCCGGCGTTGCCCTATTATGTTCCTGAATTGGAGGTGCGGCTTGATGTGCCGTCGCGCGTAATGCCCCGTGAGCGGTTTTCATTGGCGGGAGAGGTGATTTCAGCGGGTAGCGAAGTATACGGCGGAGTCGCCGAAGTGATCGTATATGCCGCGGCACGGGATCGTGTCACGCTCGGTCAGGCGGGTGATGCCGCCGGGAGGAGAGTGACGTGTCGCGACATTCCTCTATGGCGCGGGAGCGTAATGGTTAAAGATTCCCGCTTTGTCAAGGAAATAATCCTGCCTGAGGCTGATGCCGGGGAAATATGCGTGACCGTGCATTTCCGCTCTGATGAAGGCAAGGAGGGTTATGGGATGACATCCGAAATGACTTTAGCTGCTACGGAAGTAAGTTCTGCCGATTGTATCGTACCGACAGTTGAATTGCGTTATGACGGTGGCTCTCTTGTCGCCGAGGTGACTGATGATGACAGCGGGGTAAACAGCTCTTCACTTACTCTTGGCGCATCGCCTGTGATGACTGTCGACGGCTGTTTGAGGATGCCGTTGACGGTGGACTGTAATACTGACGGGATGATGAGATTTACCGCATCTGTCGGTCAGCTTTCCGCCGGAAGGCATGAGGCGTGTTTCTCGGTCAGTGACAATGCCGGCAATCGAGCAGAGAGCCGGATGTCGTTTGAAATTCCGGGAGGGGAGCCTGTATTGACGCTTGACTTTCCCGGCAGTCCGGCGCGAGAGAGTGTGGAGTTTTTCTGGGACCATAACCTTTCAGGCGACGTCGCCCTGACGCTGATAGTCACCGACATCACCGGAGAGACTGTGCTTAACAAGGCATTTTGGGGCTGTGACAGCTACGAATGGGATCTCTCCGGCATAGAATCGGGCATATACTTTGTAAGGTTGCTCGCCACTGACGGCAGGCATCATATAGCCGCCGATCCGCGCCGCCTGACCGTGATAAACGGTAAATAATAACAAAAATAAACTAAAGTGTGGCGCACTGCGTTATAACGATTGAAATCAAGAAATAATCTTTAACTAAAAAATCATAGATATGATTAAAGCAATGCTTCTTGCAGGATGTGGCGGATTTGTCGGCACCTGCGGTCGTTATCTCGTAGGTAAATGGTGTTCCGGAATGTGGCACGGTTCTTTCCCGATGGGGACATTTCTTGTCAATATCATCAGGTGTTTCATCATCGGATTGTTTTTCGGTCTTCTTGAAAAGGCCCATGTCATGACTCCGGGCGAAAATGTGCTTCTTATCACCGGATTCTGCGGCGGTTTCACTACATTCTCGTCGTTTGCCGACGACATGTGGGTACTTGGCTCAAAGGGCGATTGGGCGACATTTGCCGCCTATCTCGTGTTGAGCGTGGTAATCGGTGTGCTCCTGGTATGGGGCGGTCGCGCACTCATCCGTTAACAACCTGAACAGATACGGCGTGCCTGCTCGCGGTCGGCTTCGAGCTGACGGCGCAGTCCGTCGATTGAATCAAACGCAAGCTCGTGGCGCATAAAGGCAATGAAGTCTATCGCCACGGGCTTGTCGTATAGATCGGCGTCGTAGTCAAATATGTTGACTTCTATCGACGGTGGCGCATAGGGTGAGTCGACTGTAGGGCGATGCCCTATATTTAGCATGCCGGGGCGATCGACACCATCGGGCGTGTGTACCATTACCGCATACACGCCGTTGCCGGGAATCACACTGTCGCTGTCAAGCGGCTCGATGTTTGCCGTAGGGAATCCTATGGTGCGCCCAAGCTCTTTGCCATGCACGACTTTTCCTGACAGCCTGTAAGGATGTCCAAGCAGGATAGCCGCTTTTTCAACGTCGCATGCCGCGAGATGCTTCCTCACCGCCGATGAGCTTACATTGGCCGCCGTGTTACTGCGGTATTCGGGTGCGGAAAATATTTTCATTCCAAGGGTGTCCCCGATGGTGCGGTAGGCATCCAGCCCTTCGGGGCGGTCATGCCCGAAGCGGTTGTTGAATCCCATGACTATCGCCTCGACATTGTAGCGGTCGCGCAGCATTGCCATGAATTCACGGGCCGACATCATGCGCGTATTCTCATCGAAATCAAGCAGTATGACGTCGGTGACACCGCATTGCATCAGTTTTTCGACGCGCTCGTCGAGCGACATCAGCATCGCCACCCGCAGACCCGGCTTTACAATGTGGCGCGGATGGGAGCGGAATGTCACGGCAGCAGGAGTTAAATCAAGCCGTGCAGCATGTGAGAGCAGGGCATGTATCAAGGCGCGGTGACCTTCATGCACACCGTCAAACATACCCACCGAGACAATGCGGCGGCAACTATGATCGGGCTTTGTAAGGAGCATAGAGTTTTCGGGACTTTAAGGACATTAGAGACTTTAGGGTCTTTAAAGACGGTTAATGACGCGACTTCGGCGATTCGGTTCCATGGAGGTAAGAGGGGGTGTAGCCTCCGAAATCAACCACAATTTTCTCAAACACTACTCCCGGATCGAGCGGAGCGACGGTGAGTGTCGAGTAGCCGGCGACATCGCGTGTCACGTCGAGGTCGATGGCCTTTTCCACCACGCGGCGAGCGACTGTGGGGTAAAACACGTCATAGATATTTTCGGGAGCCTCGTTAAGATTGCCGTTGAAGTTTACGGTGACAGGCGATACTCCGTCGAACCCCACGGTGTAGCGATGTCCGTCGCGATTTTTGAACGCAAGTGTCGATTTAACCACTACCGTAACCTTGACCTTTCCGACAGAGTCGGGGAGCTGCATGCGATAGGATAGCGAGGCGCCCGACGGGTCGGCTGTATAGGGCATCGCGGCGATTCCGCTCAAAGTCCTGCCCATGTCGGGGATAACGGTCCAATGGGTGTCGGGTGCGTCGGCGGCACTGTTGAAATGCTCCGCCTCTATCGCTACGTATCCCTTGCCGTCGTCGGCAAATGTATATCCGCCGGCTTTCATGCCCGGCTCAATGCGCTTCACTTCGGGAAGCTTGTCGGCAGGGAAATTGTCGTTCCATATTGTGTAGCCGATGTGCTTCTGAGTCATCATGCCGCGCCATTTCCCACCGGCTATTTCTTCATTGTATTGACGGCACAGCTCGGCGTCGCGGGCGAAGCAACGCTCCACGTTGTCGGCAAACCTGTCGGCTTGCGGGTCGCCCTGGGCATAAAGATTGTGGTTCATCGCCTGAGAGTAGTACATCTCATAGAGATTGGACATGGCCTGTACGGGGAAGAGTATGAGCTGGCGGTAGGCGTCGCGCTGCTCCGGCTCGATTTCAAGGTAGAGTCTCAGAGCCTCGGCTTCAAGTCGGGCGTAATCGTCGGCAACCTGCTTCCACTCGCCGGTGGCGAGATTGTAGGTCGAGGCGTCAAGCATCTCCGGGGTGACCCTGCCGTTGTATTTGCTGTATAGGTTTAATATGCGTGCGGCCTCGTCGGCATGTTTGTCGCCAAACTGCATGCGGCAGAATTCGCGCGTATGATCCGGAAGTGTCTCAAGGGTGACGGCACGCGGATTCCATGCCATGTCGAGGAAGAGTGATATGGGGTATTCCATAGGTTTGAGGTCGCCTACGTTCAATATCCAGAGGCGGTCGACGCCATAGTCGTAGGTGAGGCTCAACTGTTCCCACATACCTTGTATCGGAGTCACGTTGATCCACTTTGTGTTGCGGGGCGCTCCCACATAGTCCACATGGTAGTACATGCCCCATCCTCCGGGATGCTTGCGCTCTTCCGCGTCGGGCAGGCGGCGCACATTGCCCCAGTTGTCGTCGCAGAGGAGCATTATCACGTCGTCAGGCACACGCATGCCGCCGTCGTAATAATCCAGCACCTCTTTGTACAATGCCCACAGCTGGGGGCGTTCCTTGGCTTTTTTGCCGGTCTCGCGGGCGATGATCTTGCGCTGGTTGGCGACAATACGCTCCATAAGCTTTATGTCGGTGGCGTCACCCATAGCCTCGTCGCCGTCGCCACGCATACCGATGGTCACGATATCCTCCGTGTCTTTAAGTCGCTTTATGCCGTCGGCGAAAAAGCGGTCGAGATTTTCGGAATTGGTATTATAGTTCCATGCACCGTATTTGCTTCGGTTGCGGGCATATTCCTGGTGATTCCTGCCCATCGGCTCATGGTGGGAGGTGCCCATGATTATACCCATGCGGTCGGCGGTCACGGAGTTTTCAGGATCGTCGGCATAGAATGCCCATCCCCACATAGCAGGCCACATATAGTTTGCTTTCAACCGCAGGAGCAGCTCGAACACGTCGGCATAGAAGCGGTGGTCGCCATAGTCGGTGCCGTAATGGTTTTTGACCCATCCGGTAAGGCATGGCGCCTCGTCGTTGAGGAAGATGCCTCGGTATTCCACGGCAGGTTCCCCGTCGGTATATACGCCCGGAAGTACATACGCCTCGTCGCGCGGGGTCACGGGTACGTCAGCCCACCAATACCATGGAGAGACGCCCATCTGGCGTGACAGCTCGTAAATGCCGTAAACCGCGCCGCGTCGGTCACTTCCGGCGATTACAAGTGCCTTTCCGACACCGTCGACTGGGTTGTCGATCACCTGAAGCAGGTATTTTTCGCGTTTCCCCTTCAATTCATTGCCATCGATGCGCTTCTCCTTGACAAGACGGTCGATTATGGGGGTAACGAGTGTGCCGACGATTATACATTTGCCTACCGGCGACGGCATGATTGCCGCGTCGGTGCCGGTCACCCTGCCAAAGTCGGCGGCAAGCGACTTTGCGGCGATGCTCACCGCTTCATCGGCTCCGCGGTCGACATAAACCGGCAGTGGTTTTCCGTTGTCAACTATGGCAAACGCTCCGGCGTCGCCCTTGGAAAAAGAGATGAAATTGTCGGCTCCTTTTGCAATAACCGTGCAAAGGAGGAGTACAAGGAATGATAATGATTTTTTCATTGGTAAAAACGGGGCTATTATTTCTTCCCCCCAAATTTAACACTTTCCGTCGGAAACTACAAAGGAATGCCGATTCGGAAGCCATAAACCGATGATTTCACGTGTGAATATAACATTTTTTATGTTTACGGATGTTACTTAAGGAATTTCTGCTTAACTTTGCGCCGCAAAAATCGAAATACCTTATTCAATTACCATTAAATCTCTATCATGCAATGATTACAACTTTGCTTATTATCTTTGTAATCGGCTATATGGCGATAGCCCTCGAACATCCGTTGAAGATCGACAAGACAGCCTCCGCGCTACTCTTGGGCATGATCATGTGGATTGTCTATGCGATGGGCGCCGAGTCGATTGTGCCGGTAGTGTCAGGCGAACATTTCCAGCGTTTTTTAGCCGATCACCCCTCGCTTGCCAATGAGTCATTGGCGCATCAGGCACTTGAATATGTGCTTAACGTGGATATCATCGAGCATCTTGGCGACATATGCCAGACCCTATTGTTTCTCATCGGCGCGATGACGATAGTGGAGCTTATCGACGTGCATGGGGGATTCCGCATCATCACCGACAAGATTACTACCCGCGACAAGCGCAGGCTGCTGTGGATTATCGGGTTCTGCACATTTTTCATGTCGGCGATCCTTGACAACCTTACCACGACCATCGTGATGCTGATGCTGCTTCGCAAGCTTGTCACCGACCCGAAGGAACGTTGGCTTTTCGCCGCCTCCATAGTGATAGCCGCCAACAGCGGCGGCGCATGGTCGCCGATCGGCGACGTCACCACGATCATGCTCTGGGTGAAGGGTAATGTCACTTCCATTGCGCTTATTAAATATATCCTGTTGCCGAGTATCGTGTCAATGGTGCTGCCGCTTGCCATCGTGTCGTCACGGCTCAAAGGTGAGCTTGAGCCTATCACCTCCACGGTGTCGGGCAATGCCAATATAACTCCCCGCGATCAGCGCACGATATTCTATCTCGGAGTGGGAGGGCTTATATTTGTGCCGGTGTTCAAGTCGATCACCCATCTGCCGCCGTTTGTCGGCATACTTTTCGTACTCGGATTCCTATGGGTATTCACTGAGATATTTTATAACTCCAAGATGCTTGAAAAGGCGGAGGAACACCGTATACCCAAGGTGATTTCGCGTGTCGACATGCCTTCCATCCTGTTCTTTCTCGGCATATTGATGGCGGTCGCCGTGCTTCAGTCTACCGGCATACTCTCATGGATGGCGGGCGTGCTTGACGAGAAAATTCATAACATCTATATCATCAACGTGCTTCTCGGCATGCTGTCGTCGGTTGTCGACAATGTACCCCTCGTAGCCGGGGTAATGGGCATGTATCCGGTTGCTGACCCTGCGTCGGTGGGCTATGCCGCCAACTTTGTGATCGACGGCACGTTCTGGGAACTTCTGTCATACTGCGCAGGAGTGGGTGGCAGCATGCTTATAATCGGCTCGGCGGCGGGCGTTATCGCCATGGGTATCGAGAAGATCAGTTTCGGCTGGTATCTCAAGAATTTCACCTGGCTCGCATTTGTGGGCTATATTGCCGGTGTAGGCATTTACATGCTTGAAAAACTGATATTCTGACCCTGACGTCGGAGGATTTTTGTAACTTTGCCGGCATGAAAAGATCAGATTTTGAGATAATGGCTCCGGTAGGGAGCTACGAGTCGCTTTATGCGGCAATGGATGCCGGTGCCGATGCCGTGTATTTCGGGATAGAGGGGCTTAACATGAGGTCGCGGTCGTCAAATAATTTCACCCTTGACGACCTCCGGCAGATAGCCTCTACCTGTCGGGAGCGTGGTGTCAAGACCTACCTGACTGTCAATACCGTAATATACGACGATGATATTGAAAAGTGTCATTCTATCATAGACGCCGCCCGTGAAGCCGGTATCACCGCCATAATAGCGAGTGATGTGGCGGCGATAATGTATGCACGGTCGACCGGAGTGGAGGTGCATATCTCCACTCAGGTCAACGTGACCAATATCGAGGCGGTAAAGTTTTATGCCCGATATGCCGATGTAATGGTGCTTGCCCGCGAGCTTGATCTGGAGAGAGTGAGCGAAATTTCCCGTAGGATAGAGGAAGAGGAGATATGCGGTCCTCACGGCAAGCCTGTCAGGATAGAGATGTTTTGCCACGGGGCGTTGTGCATGGCGGTGTCGGGGAAGTGTTACCTGAGCCTTCACGAGCTGAATTCAAGTGCCAACCGAGGTGCGTGCACGCAGATATGCCGTCGCGGTTATACGGTGCGCGACCGTGAGACAGGCGACGAGCTTGACGTGGAAAATCAATATATAATGTCGCCCAAGGATCTGAAGACCATCCATTTCCTCAACAAGATGATTGATGCCGGGGTAAGGGTATTCAAGATCGAGGGCAGGGCGCGCGGTCCGGAATATGTGAAGATAGCCGTGGAGTGCTACAACGAGGCGATCAACTCGGTAGTTGACGGCGCATATTCAGAGACTAAGATCGCTGACTGGGACGAGCGTCTGGGGAGAATATTCAACCGAGGATTCTGGAACGGCTATTATCTCGGTCAGCGTATCGGCGAATGGACCTCCAAATACGGATCGTCGGCGACGCGTACTAAGGTTTATGCGGCAAAAGGTGTAAGATATTTCAGCAATATAGGTGTCGCCGAGTTCCTTATGGAGAGCGGTGAACTTAAGGTTGGTGACGAGGTGGTAATCACCGGCCCTACGACCGGGGCAATAATAATGACCGTCGACGAGATACGCGTCGACCTCAAGCCGGTGGAGCGTGCCGTCAGGGGTGACAGGTTTTCGATCAAGGTCGACCAAAAGATACGCCCGAGCGACAAACTGTACCGTTGGGAGCCTACGGAGGAACTGAAAAAAAGAAAAGCATCAAAATAAATGTGAAATTTACTAAAAACTGACAGGCGAAATTATGATTTGACGCAGAAATTTGGTAACTTCGACATGTAGATTTTTATAACCTTAACTACAAGTTACCAAATTAGTAGATGAAGAGTCTGATTTCCCGCCTGTTGACGGGGGTGATTATGCTGGGTGCGCTTGCTATGCCTCTTAATGCAGTTTCGCCGTTAAAGTCAACACATAACATATCTTCCTTTGATCTCGCATCGGTCAACCGCTGGGTGCCGGAGCTCCCTACCGAGTTCCGCATGAAGTCGACCGAAAGTTATGTCGTGCCTGAATTTGTAAGCGATATGCTTGACTATGCCCGCGGATTCAAGGGTCTCCGTTACCGCCGTGGCGGAAAGACGCCGAAAGGCTTTGACTGCTCCGGATTCACGGGGTATGTGTTCCGTCAGTTTGGCATGAAACTTGGCGCGTCGTCGCGCGACCAGTACCGTCAGGGCGTGTCGATTGAGCGTGACCGTCTCCAGCCTGGCGACCTGGTGTTTTTCAATGGCAGGCGCGCAGGTGGCACCCGCGTAGGACATGTCGGCATTGTTACCCGTGTGGGTGATGATGGCAAGTCATTTTATTTCATTCACTCAGCTTGCAGTTCGGGCATTACCGAGAGCCACTCTTCCGAGCCCTATTACAGCCGTCGCTATGTAGGCGCGCGCCGTGTGGCGGAGTGATACGTCTCCACCATATTATATAGCCGCCAATTTCAAAACAATAATATCAATGGCCGAGATTATCAAGCTTGCTGATGTGGAGTCGGCTATAATAGAGATAAGAGGGCAGCGTGTTATACTTGATAACGATGTTGCCCGGTTATATGGGGTTGAGACCAGAGAGGTAAACCAAGCCATTCGTAACAATCCGGATAAATTTCCGGTCGGATATGTTTTGGAGCTAACTAAACAGGAGAAATCAGAGGTTATCAAAATTTTTGATAACCCTCAGATAAAGTTCTCGCCTAAAATGCCGAAAGTATTTACGGAGAAGGGATTATATATGTTGGCTACCATTCTGAAAGGACCGGTTGCCACTCGGACAACCATAGCGATCGTGGAAACCTTCACCAAAATGAGAGAACTGTCACGAACCGTCGGAGAACTTGCTGATGCCTCTGACGAGTTCCGTCAAAAATCCCTTATGCAACAAAGCGGTGAGATTCTTGCCGATTTATTGGATGACGGCATGAGAGCCACTGATACCGAAACGACAATAGAATTGAACTTTGCCGTTTTAAAGTTGAAACATACGGTAAAGCGCAAAAAAGATAACTCCAAAGATTGAGATGGAGAAAAGCATTGGCGATTTCTTCATGCCTGATAATGGAGTCAAGTTCCCCGATGCGGCTTATTACAGCCGTCGCTATGTCGGCGCGCGCCGTGTGGCGGAGTGATACGTCTCCACCATATTATATAGCCGCCAATAGGGAGCAGTGAACCTGCCGCGGCGGCGAGAGCCCAGATTATTTTTGTGGCAATGCCACCGAATGAGCCTGTGTGGACTGAGCGGATCCATCCCCGAAGCTTGGTGCTTTTGTCGGCGTCGCGGTAATAGCGTGCAGTCTTTATCTCACCGTCATTTTCAAAAGTGTAATAGTCGAAGGCTTTTGTGTTGCCCTTTGACAGATAATATCCGTAAGCTTCCCCGGGTGTGATCCGGACAAGGTCATAGCCGTTGCCTGCCGCCTCGAGATGTCGGAACGCCCGGTTCCATCCGTGAAGTATCTCGTCGTTCAGGTGAGGGTCGTCGGGGGTGAAGTCGATGCGTGTAGGCTTTTTTTGTACAGTGGCTTCGGCACCAAACAGATTGTAGAATGCTATGCGATACCATTGAAATGACCAAGTCAGTCCTGTTAGCGACATGGTGAGCAGAAAGAGTGAGGCGTAAGTGCCCGCGACGCCGTGGAGTGTAAAATTCAGTTTCCGGAAGCCACCATGGATGGCGGGACAAAAGATATTCCGTAGTCCCTTGCGCCCTTTCGGTAGCCAGAGGCTAAGCCCGGTGATAACGATTGCGGCAAGGGCTATGGCATTAAGCCCGGTGAATAATTTGCCGTGTAGCAGTGTGGAGGCTTTAGGTCGGGAGTCGAGAAGCGTGCGGTGAAGTCGTTCCACGGCGGCAAAGAATTTTGTCTCTCCCGCAGTGCCGAGGATTTTGCCTGTGTATTGGTCGACAAATACGGTGGAGCGATCGCGGTCGGAAAGTCTTACTCCATAGCTTCTGTCGGGATCGGAGCTGATGTCAACGCCGGTTACTTTTATCGAGTCGGGAAGAGTAGTCATAACCTTTCCTACGATGTCATCCACATCATGGGGCTTGACTCCGCGCTTTTCCACGTAATAATAGTCGAGATTAAGGAGCTTTATGATGTCGTCGCGGAGGGCAAGCATGGCTCCGGTCGCGCATACAACCATTATTAACAGCCCGAAGGGGATGGAGAGGAACAGGTGGATTTTGTGGCTAAGGTGTCGCATAATATGTTTTTAACTATTGTCAGATAAACAATTGATAACGCCATTTCGTTTTATAGGCAAAGGATTAGAGAACTGATGACAGGAATCTTAATTCCACATGCCAGCGGATGAAATCGCCGCAATCACGGTTCCGACAAATTACAATATTTGAGGTGATGACGCCAAAGGCTATGGCAGTCATCACCTCTTTTTCGTGTCAGTCGAAGAGCTCGCGCATTACTTCGAGCGATTTGAGGCGGTTGAGTGAGGTGTAGTGGGCGGTATAGTAGTCGATTATTGCGGATAATATGCGGCGGCGTTGCTCACGGTTGAAGCGGAATCGACCGTAGTTGTCCCATGTCATGCGTGACATCATGTAGACCGCGTCGGCGTCATCCCCGTCAAGGAAGCGTCGGTGAAGCGGTGCGCTGTCGCGGAATGTGCCGTCGAGCATGTCAAACACCCTCCCTTTGCGGTAGGTGGATATGTCGGGCTCTATGCCAAGGAAATGTCCGAGCCTGAACAGGAAATGGACAGGGAAGTTTGCCGTCTCGCCGATGTCTGCCCTGTCGAGCCTTTCAGCCGCGAATGACAGGTAATTGAACAGAGGCGGATCTTCGGGAGTGTCACGTAGAACGGCGCCGAGGAGTTCGGCTAAAAATAGTGTTACCGTGATTTTTATGGGGTTGGCTGTGAGCTGCGGTAGCGCGAGCGATGGCTTTACGTCGGATATGTTGGCGATGTTATGCCCGTGGCGCAGGTCGGCTATGCACTCAAAGAACGACATTGGCATCGTGATCGCGCGACGTCTTCTAGCTTCTTTGGAAGCGGAGGCGGGTATAAGCAGCGACACTCTGCCTTCCTCGAGCGAAAAGGCTGTGAGTATGTTGTTGCGGTCATTGTATCTGACGGTGTGTAGCGCTATGCAGTGGAGCTGTCTCATTATGTTGCAAAATTAATGGCATTTTGATTGTCCGGCAATATCCGGTGATATAAATTCTATGGTTTACAGAATAAATAGGGATTTAAAAAACACCAAAAAACATAAAATGAGGTATTTGTGTGAAAAATATTTGCGGGGAATAAAAAAAGTGCGTATATTTGCACTCGCTTTTGCACGAAGAGTGTAAACGAGGCCCATTCGTCTATCGGTTAGGACGCAAGATTTTCATTCTTGAAAGAGGAGTTCGATTCTCCTATGGGCTACCAATTAAAAGAATCATAACAACAAACAAAAGAAGTTTTTGTAATGGCAAATCATAAGTCATCTATTAAGAGAATCCGTCAGATTGAGTCACGTCGACTCCGTAATCGTTATTATGCAAAGACTGCTCGTAATGCAGTGCGTCGTCTTCGCGCAATGACTGACAAAAATGAAGCGGCAGAGGCTTACAGGAAGGTAAGCTCGCTCCTTGACCGCCTTGCAAGCAACGGTGCTATCTCCAAGAACAAGGCATCCAACCTCAAGAGCAAGCTCGCCCTCCACATCAACAAGCTCGCAAACGCTTAATAGAGGGGCATACTTTTCCTCCCCTGTATTAAGGGAGGATAGCTCAATGGCCCATTCGTCTATCGGTTAGGACGCAAGATTTTCATTCTTGAAAGAGGAGTTCGATTCTCCTATGGGCTACCAAATCTCAACTTTGCTGCTGAAAGCCACCGTTCCATTAAGGATGGTGGCTTTCTCGTCGTATATGAACCGTAAAATGCCGTGATTGTTATAAATCATGTACCACAATCATCTAAATTTTAACGGTTATGAAAGAGATAAAGAAAGAAAAAGATCAGAAGAAGGACAGATGTACAAAACCGGGCATACAGGGTGGAAAGTATGCCGAAGCCGATGCCGCCGATGTAAAACAGGAGGTAAAGGAACTCAACAACGTGGGTGCTCCCGGTAAACAGTATTGACCTATCGGTCATTCTTTGCGGATACCCGTCACCCGCCATGTCTGCTACAAAATGCCGGTTTGTTTTCCCTTCTCGGGCATGACAGCCGGCATTTGTTTTTGCGGTTTTGTTGAAAAGAGATATATTTGCCAAAATAAACAATAGTTAAAGATATGAGACTAAGAAATCTGACTGCGGCAATCGTGCTTGCCTTGACTCTGGGCATTGCGGGGTGTAGCCGCGAAAAGCAGTTGCTCGACACTGTGCCTGCCGATGCTGCGATGGTTATGGTGCTTGATGCCGATAAACTCATCGGTTACATGAACGGTCAGGCTTACGGGGGGACGCTTAGTGCCGACGCCGTGATTGACCGCTTTCTCGTGCGTGCCACGGAGCGTAGCCGCAATGAGCTGAAGACATTGCTCACTTCCGGTGCTGTCAACCGTCATGCCATGGTGGGGTTCAGTGTAAGGGGCGACGCTCCTTCTGTCGTTGCATCCATGGCGCAGGGCGATTTCTTTTATACATTTGAGATAAATGATGTGGACAAGCTTGTGAAAGAGCTTGACGCAGGCTCTCCGACCGATATATCTGGTTACGATGCCTATCTGCTTGAAGGTGCTGTAATGCTTGTCAGGGACAAACAGGGATGGATAGCCTGGGGTGACCCTGCTGTTGCCGTGAGCCGTCTTGACTCTCAGCTTGATGTGGCTTCCGCCACGGCGGTATCATCAGTTAAAGGGATCAATGAATATCTCTGCGATGATGACGGGTTTCTCCGCACGGCAGTGTCAATGGCGAAGACCGGCGAGCAAGGATGGGTATGTGTCACCACTTCTGTCGGCGACGCCGGCAAGAAGCTTGAGATTGATGCCGAGTATCTTGATCAGTCGGGCAAGAAAGCGTATATGGACAAATATCTTGAGGATATAGACCTAAAGATGCTTCACTATACGACACCTTCCGACATGTTTGTCATGGCTGTAGGCATAAAGCATGACACTGACTGGGAGGGACTGGTAAATTATATTCAGACGATATTTCCACTTGACACTCAGAAACGTAGCGCGATAGCTCTTGCGCTTCCCTACTTGAAACGTATCGACGGCACTCTGCTTGTAGCAGCCGGCGCGACTTCCGACGAGCGTATATCACGCAGTGATTTTTCCAATGACATAAACTTTGTCGTTGCCGTGCAGGTGACAAAGAGCCAGGCCAAGGCAACCTTGAAGGATTTTGCCGGATTTGCTTCGCTACTCGGTGTACCGATGATCGAGAAGGATGGCGGGTATATACTTCAGGCAAGGGGGATGACACCGGTGTCGCTCGGCATAGTCGACGGTTCCACAATCGTCATAGCCAACCGCAGCCTTGACCAGCTTGGCAATGATGCCGCGGCAAAGCTTATGAAAGGGAAGTCGTTCGGTCTCCGGGCGAATGTGCCCAATGCCGTAGGCGAGTCAATCTATGGAGGCAGGGGCTTCCGTCTTGAAATGGAGCTTGACGGCGACTTTGAAGCCGATTTTTCTCTCAACGGGTCAACCGCACCGATTTTCGAGCAACTTTCCGAGATCGTTGCCGCCGGCACTGACGAACGCCCCGACACGGGTGATGCCGACAACGCCATGGGTTTCACTCCGATTGACACAATCAGGTGATGAGGCTCGACACGATACGTCTGCATAATGTATTGCCGCAGGTATTCTGCGATTTGGAAGGGGAGACCCGGCAATCCGAATCGGAAGTGTGGATGCGTGATGTCACGTTTAGCCGTGGCGGCATCTACATGATAGAGGCGGAGTCGGGAACCGGAAAGTCGTCGCTATGCAGTTATCTGTATGGCAACCGGTCGGATTACCGTGGCGAGATCTCGTTTAACGGCAAGGATATACGGAAGTTTACGGTCAGGGAGTGGTGCGACCTGCGTTGCCGCCATATCGCGCTACTTCCTCAGGAGATGCGCCTTTTCCCGGAGCTTACCGTGATGGAGAATATCGAGATAAAAAACCGTCTTACAGGCTTTCGGAGTCATGATTCGATAATCTCAATGCTTGACCGTCTTGAGATAGCCCACAAGGCTTCGGAACCTGCCTCACGGCTGTCGATAGGGCAGCAGCAGAGGGTGGCTATCGTGAGGGCGTTGTGCCAGCCGTTTGACTTCATCCTTCTTGACGAGCCTGTAAGCCACCTTGACGCCCGAAACAACACCATTGTTGCAGAGCTGATAGCAGGTGAAGCCGCCGCGCTCGGTGCTGCGGTGATCGCCACCTCGGTAGGCTATGCCGTCAATCTTGAAGTGACCGAGAAATATTCATTGTAACCGATGTCGATTATGAAAAATATGGTGTGGAGGCTTCTACGCCGCAATATAAGTGCCGGACAGCTTGCCGGATATGCCATTGCCAATCTTGCCGGGCTTGCGATCGTATTGACCGCTATACAGTTTTACCGCGATGTCACCGCAGTATGGGAGGAAGATGACTCGTTCATGACCCGCGACTATACGGTTGTGTCGCGCAAGGTGACGGGGCTCGGCTCGTTGACCGGAAGCGGAGGCGATGGATTCACTAAGGAGGAGATAGCCGACATGCGGTCGCAACCGTGGGTGAGGAGGGTCGGTGAGTTCACCGCTTCGGGCTATAATGTGTCGGCGTCGGTTGACATGGGCGGCAGAGGGATGTCGACCGCACTCTTTTTCGAGTCGATACCCGACGAGTTTTTTGATGTGCGCCCTTCCGACTGGGCCTTTGACCCGGAGCATCCCGAAATACCGGTCATACTCAGCAAGGATTACCTGTCGCTGTACAATTTCGGCTTTGCCTCGTCGCGCGGACTGCCGCAGCTTAGCGAGGCGATGATAGGGATGGTGCCGCTGCGTGTCTCAATCAGCGGCAATGGCAGGCAGCAGTGGTTCCCGGCGCGGATAGCCGGCTTCTCGTCGCGGCTCAACACTATCGCCGTGCCGGAGGATTTCATGAAGTGGGCCAACGAGCGTTTCGGCGAGTTGCCTGTCGCCGCGCCTTCACGCCTTATCGTGGAGCTCAGCCGCCCCGGTGATCCCGCAATCAAAGATTATCTTGACGCACATGGCTATGAGATGTCGGGCGACAATGCCGACACCGGAAAGGCATCCTATTTTCTTACCGTGGTGACCGGCGTGGTAGTCGCTGTCGGTGCTGTCATAAGTCTGCTGTCATTCTTTATACTGATGCTCAGCATATTCCTGCTACTCCAGAAAAACCGCGACAAGCTGCATGACCTTATGCTTCTCGGTTATTCCCCGGGAGAAGTGTCGCGTTATTACAGCATCATAGTCATAAGTATCAATGCCGCGGTATTGCTGCTCTCCATAGCGGTCATGCTTGTAGCGCGGGCCGTGTGGCGTCAGCCGCTTGCCGGAATCGGTATAGAGCCGTCATCGCCATGGCCCTCCATGCTCATCGGCTTTCTGATCGTCTCTGCCATAACCGCCGTCAACCTGTCGGCTATCCGCCGCTCAATGCGCCGCTACTTCTGATCTCGGTCAGAGGGTGCCTTTGGTTGAGGGGAGAGTGAAGTGGAGCGGGTCGCGGCGCACAGCCTGGCGGATTGCGCGGGCGAGTGCCTTGAATATGCCTTCGATCTTGTGATGCTCGTTGTCGCCTTCCGCACGGATAAACAGGTTCATGCGGGCGTTGTCGGAAAGCGACTTGAAAAAGTGGAGAAACATCTCTGTGGGCATGTCGCCTATGCGCTCGCGGCGAAACTCGGCATCCCATACAAGCCATGACCGACCGCCGAAGTCGATGGCAACCGTGCAGAGGCAGTCGTCCATCGGCAGGACAAACCCGTAACGCTCTATGCCGCGCTTGTCGCCCAATGCCTTGTTGAGAGCCTCGCCGAGGGCTATGGCGGTGTCCTCGATGGTGTGATGCTCGTCGACGTGGAGGTCGCCTTTCACTTTTATGTCAAGATCCATGCCGGAGTGGCGCGCGATCTGGTCAAGCATATGGTCGAAAAATCCTATCCCTGTCGATATGTCGGCTTTCCCAGATCCGTCAAGGTTCAGGTCGATGTCAATTGCGGTCTCTGAGGTGTGACGGTGTACGGAGGCGCGGCGCACACCGCCTTGAAGCACCGGTATTACTTCGTCCCACGACGGCGTGACCATCTCAACCGTGTCGGAGAGGCCGCTTTCTTTTATCTCGTCGAGAAGCTGTCGGTCAGGTTCGTGCAGCAATATGGCTTTCGCCCCGAGATTGCGGGCGAGCATGGCGTCGGTAAGCCGGTCGCCGATCACGTAGCTTCCTGCAAGGTCGTAGCTTCCGTCAAGGTATTTGCCGAGGAGCGCGGTGCCCGGCTTGCGCGTTGGCGCGTTTTCCTCCGGAAATGTGCGGTCGATGATGATGTCATCGAAATTTACGCCCTCGTTGGCCAGCGCGCGTAGCATCTTGTTGTGGGCGGGATAAAATGTCTCCTCGGGGAAGCTGTCGGTGCCGAGACCGTCTTGGTTAGTCACCATCACCAGCTCATAGGGAAGCCGTGAGGCGATAAAGTGCATGGCGCGGAGCGCGCCGGGCATCAGTTCGAGTTTTTCGAGCGAATCGACCTGAAAGTCGACGGGTGGCTCCACGATAAGGGTGCCGTCGCGGTCAATAAACAGTGCGCGTTTTTTCTCAGCCTCCATATTGCTTTATTTTTTCGAGTAAGAGTGAGTTTTCATCGGGATTGCCGACAGTGATGCGCAGACACCCGTCGCACAGGTTGACGCGGGAGCGGTTGCGCACAATCACGCCCTGCTCTTTCAGGTAATTGTAGAGACGGTTGGCGTCATCGACCTTGACAAGCAGGAAATTCGCGTCGGAGGGATACACCTTTTTTACCGCGTTAAGCTTCATAAGTTCGGCGGCAAGGGCTTTCCGCAGCTCCACAAGCCTCTCGGCGGTAATCTTGACAGCCGGGGCTTCGTCGAGCAGGCGCAGCGCCTCGTGCTGGGTGAGTATGTTGATGTTGTAGGGGTACTTCACGTTGTTGAACAGCCCTGTGATGTCGGGCGACGCGTAGGCTATGCCGAGGCGCATCGCCGCCGCCGCCCATGCCTTTGAAAATGTCTGCATCACGATCATGCGTGGGTAGGCGGGGAGTCTGTCGACCATTGAGCCGTGAGGTGAAAAGTCGATGTATGCCTCGTCAACGACTGTTATTCCGTCAAAGCGGCGGGCGGCCTCTTCAATCACTGAGGGAGGAAATGCGTTGCCGGTAGGATTGTTGGGGGAGCAGATCCATATCACCTTAGTGTGGTCATCAGTCGCGGCAAGCAGCCTGTCGACATCAAGGGTGTAGTCGGGATTAAGCGGCACGGCACGGTATTCGACATCGTTTATGTCGGCGCATACCTTGTACATCCCGTAGGTGGGATCAAGGGCAACTACATTGTCGACCCCGGGGCGGCAGAACACGCGGTAACACAGGTCGATGCACTCGTCGCTTCCGACTCCGAGAAATATCCGGTCGGGCGACACCCCGCGCAGCTCCGCGAGCCGTGACTTTACTTTCAGTTGCAGCGGGTCGGGGTAGCGGTTAAGACCGCCGATGAGTGAATTCTCGTTGGCGTCGAGCCAAGCGCGCGCCTCCCCGGCATATTCGTTGCGGGCGCAGGTATAAGGTGTGAGATTCAGTATATTGGGGCGTACGAGCCTCTCTATCGTTTTGTCCATTATTGTCTGTCGCTTTTGATTTTGTTGATGCGTAGTGTCATTGCGAGCTTGTGGGCCATCAGCTCCTCGTTTTCAGCCATTGTCTCCACCGCCTTGCCTATCGACTTTATACCATCCGGGGTGAGCCGCTGGAAGGTGATGCGCTTGATGAAGCTGTCGGTGTTGACGCCGCTGTAGGCACGGGCATATCCGGAAGTAGGCAGGGTGTGGTTGGTACCTGATGCGTAGTCGCCCGCGCTTTCCGGCGACCATGCGCCGAGAAATACCGATCCGGCATTGACCACCATGTCGGCAAGCTCGTCGGCGCGGGTATGGTTGATGATGAGGTGTTCGGGGGCATAGAGGTTGCTGAACGCCATCATCTCTTCATCGTCGTGCAGGAGTATTATGCGGCTGTGACTGAGCGAACGCATCATCATGTCGCGGCGCGGCAGGCTGTCAAGCATCCCGTTGATCACGCCGGGGAGCTTCCCGGCAAGTTCCGGCGAGGAGGTGAGCAGTATCGACTGACTGTCGGGTCCATGCTCTGCCTGCGACAGGAAATCGGCGGCTACAAACCGCGGTTCGGCGTTGCCGTCGGCTATCACAAGCACTTCCGAGGGGCCTGCGGGCATGTCTATCGCCACTCCGCGCCGTGCGGCCTGCTGCTTTGCCTCGGTGACGTAGCGGTTGCCCGGCCCGAAAATCTTGTCGACGCGTGGCACCGACGCGGAGCCGAATGTCATAGCAGCGATGGCCTGGGCGCCGCCTGTCCTGAATATATGGTCAACCCCGGCAAGACGCGCCGCATAGAGTATCGCCGGGTGTATCGACCCGTCTTTTCCCGGGGGAGTGCAGAGCACAACCTCCCTGCACCCCGCTATATTGGCGGGAATTGCAAGCATAAGCACGGTTGAGAAAAGCGGTGAATTGCCGCCCGGCACGTAAAGCCCCGCCCGGCTTATCGCCACGGGTCGCTGCTCGCAATAGACTCCCGGCGCGGTCTCAACGGTGATGCGCCCCGGAAGCTGCGCTTTGTGAAATGCCGAAATATTGTCCGCCGCCGTTGCGATGGCCTCCTTAAGCTCGGAGCTGACTGAAGCCTCCGCCTCGTCAAGCTCGGCTTCGGTCACTTCAAGCCTGTCGATCGCAGCCCCGGTGAATCGCAGCTCATAGTCGCGCAGGGCGTCGTCACCGTGAGAGGCGACATCTTCCATTATCTTGCCGACAGCCTCCGTCACCTCGGCGGCTTCCTCGGCGAGTGCCCTTACCGATAGCGTCTGCCACTCGGCGGGAGAGGGGTATCTGATTATTTCCATAGGGCTAAAGTATCATTTTTTCAATATCGAGGGCGAGGATTCCTTCCGCGCCTGCCGCTTTCAGCTTCCCTACAATCTCCCAAAGGCGTTTTTCCTCAAGCACCGAGTGAACGGAACACCAGTCGGCATTGGCAAGCGGCAGCACCGTCGGGCTCTTCATGCCGGGGAGTATGCCGAGTATCTCGTCAAGCTTATCCTTAGGCACATTCATCAGGATATATTTCTTCCCTTCCGCAGCCTTGACGGCATTGAAGCGGAAAAGCAGCTCCTCGAGCGTCTCACGCCTTTCAGAGGAAAGCTTGCGGTCGGTCGCCTTGATAAGCACCGCCTCCGACTCGGTCACGTTTTCAACTTCGGCGAGGTTGTTGCTCACGAGTGTCGAGCCCGACGACACGATATCGAAGATCGCGTCGGCAAGCCCTATGCCGGGGGCTATCTCCACCGAGCCGGTAATAACATGGATGTCGGCCTTGATGGCGTTTTCTTTTAGAAACCTTGACAGGATCACGGGGTAGGAGGTGGCTATCTTCTTGCCGTTAAACCAGCTTAATCCGTTGTAGTCGATATGCTGGGGTATGGCGAGCGAGAGGTGGCAGCGGCTGAAACCGAGATGCTTGACCACTTCGACCGCTTTCTCCTTTTCCATCACTTCGTTAAGCCCTACGATGCCGATGTCGGCAGTGCCGTTGGCTACCGACTCGGGTATGTCGTCGTCGCGGAGGAAGAGCAGTTCTACGGGAAAGTTGCGCGCCGGCACGAGCAATGTACGCTTCACAGCCGTAAGCTTGATTCCCGACTCGGCAAGCAGCTCCATTGTCTCGTCGTAAAGACGCCCCTTTGACTGCACCGCGATTCTAAGTCTGTTGTCCATATCGTTATATTTTTTCTGTCTTTAAAAAGAATAGCCGGATTCCTCAAGGGAAGCCGGCGCCGCTATTTTGTCTAAAGTCCAAATACCTCACGACATCAAGGCTTCCTCAGTTACCGGGGAAGTGGCAATGATGATGCGGGTTAAGGACTATGCTTGACATTTTGATTGCTATTGATGATTATTGCGACAAAATTAATGCTTATTTTCGATAAAACCTAACATTTTGGCGTAAAATTAAAAATTGCGACGAAAATTCAAGGTATTTTAAATGAATTTTCGTCGCAAAAATTAGAAGTATGCTTTAGAGGGCGTTTAACAATAAATGTTAAAGCAATCTAAAATGGTGTCAGTGGATTGCAAAACGGGCATATTGTCGCGAATTCCGGCTAATGGCACTGACAATATATGCACCTGTAGATAACTTTTCGGTGTCCAGTCGATGACTTGTTGCGAAGGCTGTCGATTTGTAGATAAGCACACCGTTCATGTTATATAGATAAAGTGTCGCCGGATTGGTTTCATCGGCTTTTATACCGGTTATTTCCACTTCTGAGCCTATTTGTCTGATGCGCAGGCTATCGGCTTCTTCGGTTACATTGTTGATTTCGGTGGTTTTATCGACGGTGACAGTTACTTCGGCACAGGCTCCCGAGCCGTCGGTGGCGTAGGCTGCGATAACGGCGCTTCCTGCCCCAAGGGCGGTAACTGCCCCCGATTCATTCACGCTTGCCACGTCATAGCCTGATTTTACCACCCAGTCGATTTTGTGGAGCGATACGTTGACAGGTAGTATGCGTGCAAGGAGCTGGAGCGACATTTGCTGCGATGCGTCAATATGGAATGAGCCTGTCTCGCTGGTGATCTCGATGCTGTTTGCCAACACTACTGTTCCGGCATCGGCCGTGGAAACGACATTTGAGCGTGAAGCACCACCGTTTATGGCATGCGACATTGTGCGGCCCGGTGCGTTTACGGAGTGGAGTTCGGTAAGAATCTCGATTGCGTAGTAGCATTCTCCCGCAGGTGCGTTTACATCGGTATAGGAACTGATCCCGCCCGAAACCTCGGCTATGTAGTCGAGTGTCGATGGCGAATCGCCGCGAAGTATCCGGTAAGTGTTTATGTCGCGACCTTCATATTTACCCCATGCAAGGTTCCAGCTGTTGCCGATGCCTTTGTTGATCATAAGGTGGATAGGACGGTGGATATCCGATATCACAGTCTCGCCGTACGACGTTATGAAGTTCAGTGCATAGCGCCCGGCTACGATTAACGGGTTGGATTCCGGGTCGACATAATCCGTACGATCAACAGGCAGTGTGGCTACGATGCGGTGCACTCCGTTTTGTGCGGTCTCTTTGTAGATGTTTACATGCGTTGCAACTCCTTCGAGATGTGCCGGCACGTTCCATACGAGCCTGTGTTTGCCGGTGGCGGGGTCGATATCAACCAGGCTTATTGCGGGGGCTTCGGGGTGTTTGCTGACAGTTGTGCGCGGTGCGCGATATTCGTCAGACCCGTAGCTCTCTGTTATCGTGTGACGCAGAGTCCATGTGTTGAAACTGCTGAAGACGAATTCGACCGTGTTGTCATCAATTACCTTGAAGTCTATTGCGGGGATGTCGCCTATGGGACTGAAATGTATGTGCTGTTCGAGGATTCCTGTCGTTGCCTCCCATTGGTCGGGATGTGACACATCGGCCGTTACCCGTATCTTGTCACCCTTATATACCACATCCGGAAGGAAGAACGACGCGTCAAGGCGCGGATTTACGTAGATCTGGGAGGTGAATTTACCGGTGGTCACATTTTTCAGACCTTCGGAGTTCCAATGTACCGTCACAACATTGCCTGCGACTGACTCAATTTCGGCATCAGAGCCGAAATTGATGTCGTCGGCTGAGAATCCTGCATTGACATTAACGCGCACCGGTTCGCCGACCATGGTGGCTGTGGGCATGTCGACAGCACTGTTTGCCACCACGGTGAAGCTGACCGTTTCCGAGAAGTCACCTTGTTTCCACTGGGTGTCCACTGCCTGTACCTTTACCTCATATTCTCCTTCCGCGATTGATGTCAGGGGTATGGTAAGTTTGGTTGAAGTCAGGAGCGTTTGGTTTGATGGAACGGACACACCGTCGAGCCCTCCGTTGAGCGGAGAGATGTGGTAGGCTCCCTCGCCCTCAGCGCCGGCTTTCTTGACCGAGATGTTGTAGCGCAGTGCCGCTGCCGGAGTTTCGGCATCTGATGCACGATTCCATTCGATTACCACGGCATTGCTGTTTTGGGCGACTCTCACCCCTGAAGGGGCTGTCGGTGCCTGATTGCGCTTGCAGGTCAGGATTGAATGCCCTATGCCTGTGCGGCCGTCGGTGCGTGTGTAGGCTATGTCCTCTATGCGACCATCGGATTTCATTACCTTGAAGCTGCGGTCGGTGTTGAAAAGGATCATCGCCTCGTAATTGCCGTCGGCGGTGTATGCCAACAGATCCTGGCATCCGTTGTTGTCATAGTCAAATACCTGTGCGATTCCGTAGAACCGTGTGCCGTCGGGCGCCGGTATTTTGGTGACTTCACCATCGCTCCAGCGAATGAACATGAAGTCGGAATACCAACTCAGGCCATATCCCGAACCTGAAAGATCCCATGCATAGTCGGTCTTGCCGTCGCCGTCGAAGTCGCCTATATGCCCGTTACCACGTAAGTCTTCGTTATCAACGGTTTCCGACAGCTCAAACTGAAAATTGCCTTTGTTGACATACATCTTCATTCCTCCATTGGTGACTGAAACGATATCAATCAGCCCGTCGCCGTTCAGGTCGGTGTAATGTGCCCAAAAAGCATAGTCCAACATATTTTCCTCATAAGTGAATGTGAGATAATCGCCGGTATTGCGACCGCAGGTGGCATCCTTAAGACCGTCGTTGTCAAGGTCAACCATCTTTTGCCCATCTTTGGGGAGAGTACTGATGCCCTCATATCTTTGATACTGCATTGATTTGTCATCTTCGTTGATGTAGTGGGCTGTGAATGAAGAGCCGTCATATCCTGAGAATAACAAATCCGGTAAGCCGTCGCGATTGATGTCAGCCACATGCAACAAAGAACCATTGAGCGAAAGATTGACGTTGGTGTTAAACAGCCGCCGCACAGGAGTGTAATTGCCGTTTTCATCCCCGTCGTAAAATCCGGCACCTTCGTATGGGGAGGCTACAAGTTCGACCTTGCCGTCAAGGTCCATGTCAAGGGCGCCATATAGTTCATAATATGGTAGTCCTGCTGTGTCATACGGATAAATGTCTATTCTTGCCGGAACGACCTCTATGGTGTGGGTGCGGGTGGTGCTGTTGCCGTTTGAATCCCTAACGATGAGAGCTATCTCCTTATTACCCGGAGTCGGGTAGCTTATCGTGGTCTCGCCATCGGCTTCTGCCTCTATTTGGGCTCCTTCAAGACTCCATGTAATGTTGTGTCCGGGAGTGATGCCGGAAGTTGCGTGCAGCGTAAGACGGTCGCCAACGGCTATGATCTCTGGTCCGATTATCGAAAATTCGGCAGCAGGCAGGCTCTTTTCAAACACAACGGGCTCGCTGAACTCGGAGCCGAGACCTCCGTCGTCGATAGCCTGTACTGACACATAGATTTTGCCTTGCGGCCATGATGATGTGTTGAAGCGTCGGTGGAGTGAATATCCGCAGTTGCCCTGAAGCATGTTGAGTCGCGAGCCGTCGGCCGCGGCATAGGCAAACACTATGTCGCCGAGTCCGGGTGCGGAACCGATGCGCAATTCGTATGTCAGATCAAGCGGTGCGGTCTCCTTGTCGTTGCCGTGGCTCCATGATATGGTCACGACTTCCGTCGAGGGGTCATAGACCGCAGAGGGTGCGGCCGGTCTGTCCGGACGGCTGTTGCGACGAGTATTGTCGGGTACAAACATGTCATCGCTGAAAATCAGCCGGGAGACACCGGTATTGTCCACATCGCCGATAAGTATATTGTAACGGTTGGAATTAGCTGTCCGGTATTCATAAATCATGTCAGCTGTAGTGTTGACATTCATGCCGTTGACCGCGAAACTTTGCACCGGATATTTGCCGTCGTTGTTTGGATTCCGGTCAATCGAGATAATTTCATATTTGCCGTCGGCATTCCAGTCGGCGCAAGCATGGAAGTCGCGTCCGCCTTCTATGTAATATTCGTGTTTCTTGAACTTGCCCTTACCGGTGTTTTCAAACATTACCAGATATGACTGGGATCCGTTGTCTTTGCCGTTGAACGGCACGAGTATATCCACGTCGCCGTCGCGGTCAAAGTCGCGACACCACACCTCCTTGCCGCACTTCAGGCCTTTGAACAGCTGACGTGTCTCGGTATTGCCGTCGTTGCGTTGCAGGCACAAGCTGATTGACTGTTCGTCGGCATCATATGTCAGCATGTCGGTCATTCCGTCGCCGTCGAAGTCACGAAACAGCACCGTGCCGCCGAAACTGTCATCCATATATCTGCCGTCGCCGGTATTCATAAGGTAGCGTCCGGTGACCCCGTTAATAAAGTCAAGATAGCCGTCGTTATTGATGTCAATCAGGTCGTAGGTGCTGAACGAGCCGGGTTCCTTGGAGTGGTCAGGGCTGTCGCCTACAAATGACACTCCGGAGCCAAGTCCGCTTGACGGTCTTTCCATGACATAATTGTAATATTCCTCAGGTGTGATTGTGGTCAGGTTTGTCTCAATCAGACGCCCCGAAATGTCGGCGGTAAGCACCTTGTCGGGCTTGAAGCCGTTCTTGTTGCTGTCGATCCAGAAGTCGGTAAGGCCGTCGTTATTGTAGTCGAGCAGCACGGGGAAATATTCAGTTTCGGCAATCCGGGCCACGGTAGTGCCGTCGAAGTGATAAATGCTCGACTTGCTTTTCTCATATAGTCCTATGCCGTCGCCGGGAGCGTATTTCACCCAGCCGTTGGTTACCGGAAATGTGGTGTCTAACGATTGAAAACCGGCAAAGTCTGCATTAAATTTGCACAGGCCGCCATAGGTATGGTATGTGCCGCTGTTGTAGTCCCGATATGGAGTGATTACCCATTCCTTGATGCCGTCGCCATCGAAGTCATACCATTGGGCGGGATCGGTCGACAGACGAAGATTCTTGCTGATGCCTCCGACATTCTCTCCGGCAGGCTGAAAAATTTTAGTAATGAAACTTGAATTGTCCTCTCCGGGTCTGACATAAATGGGTGGATACGCATTTGCCTCGTAATTGTATTCAACATCTTTGAAGTCCCATCGGATACGGATTTCAACCGTGTTGAGCGGAAGAATGAACCCATGGTATTCGACATCCATCATCCCAATAAAAGATAAAACATCGTATACGGGAATGGAGACCGTCTCACCATCGGCGGTTACTGCCGTTACCAGTAGGGATGACTCATTGAGATATTTCAATTCTTCCCATCCTTCTTCCGGATAATAATACCATGGCTGCCAACATGCATCAGAAATCTCTACCCAGCCCTGAGTCAGGGTTGCCGCCGACTCGCATGGAATTGCGATTTCTACAGTCTGCTCCTGTTGGCCTGCGGCCTGAATCCCTTTGTCAGTCATTGTCCCGGTGATAATGCGTGCGTCGTCAAATTGGGTAATGCTTATTTCTCTGTCAAGTGGGTTGATCGCCGGGCCAAGGGTCAGAATCTTGGGCGCGCTGTGTAGGGTCACGCGGATTTCATCGAATCCGTCGGGGATCGGATTTAACGCTTTGTTGTTTATCGTGACCGGAACCCACTCTGAATGCGAGTCTTTTCTTACATCGATTGATTTTGCAATGGCGTAAGGATAGCAGGGCCCTTCGGTTGAAAACAACCAGCAGCAAAGATTGAGACCGCTGTAGCCTGCCGGGAGCGGGCGGGTGTAGACCTTTCGGGAATTCCCGTCTTCGGTGCATTCCCATCCGTCGAGGTTGCCGTTGCCGTCGTTATACGACACGATACTGTAGCTGTAAGCGCTCGCATCGTCTGCATGACCCATAGCCGACAGAGCCATAAATGGGAGCAACACCATCAGTCCTCTGATAATAGATAATGGCTTCATAAATTACTGGTGTGCCGTTTGCCGTCCCCCACAACCGGCTTTGAAATTGATAATGATTGCCGACATAATAAAAAGCGCGGGACGATTCAGTTTATCTATCTACCGGCATCGCCAAACGCCGCACAAAGAAATAAACAGTCCACTCCCACGCCTCATCGGATATCGATACCCCTTGTCGGGGGAGTGGATATACGACAAGCATGAGCGTTCTTTGACTGCTCACCCTCTTTGTAAAGAAATTGGCGATTTCGTAGATAGGGTAAAGCAAAAACGCTTATTAATATGTCCGGTCGGGTAAAATACTCCTGACCATGTGCAAAGATAATGAAAAAATGAGATTTTTCCGTAAATTTGTAGAAATTGTGGAAATTACCTAACTAATACTTTACCTGATGAATCGATTAATCCTGATTGCCGCCTTTGCGCTGTCGCTGCTTCCCGCGACGGCTCTCTGCGCCGGCGAGACAATCAACTTTGACAATGGATGGAAATTTGCGTTTGGCAATGCCGCCGATCCTGCCAGGGATTTCGGCTGCGGAACCGAATATTTCAATTATCTGACAAAAGCGGCGTCGGTGCACAACGAAGGCCCTTATACGCTCAAATTCGACCCCGCAAAATGGGGCAAGGAATGGCGCGAAGTCACGCTCCCCCACGACTGGGTGGTCGACCTCCCTTTCAGTGGAGAGGCGAGTCACAGCCACGGCTACAAGACCGTTGGCTACAAATATCCGGAGACGAGCGTAGGATGGTACAGGAAAGAGTTTACCATACCCGCGGAGGATCTCGGTCGTCATATAGCCCTGCGCTTTGACGGCATATTCCGCGACGCGCGCGTATGGGTCAACGGGTTTTACCTCGGAAGCGAGCCGAGCGGCTATGCCTCGCAAGTCTATGACATATCGGAATATCTGAATTACGGCGGCGACAATGTGGTGGCCGTGCGCGCCGACGCCACCCTCGAGGAGGGCTGGTTTTACGAGGGTGCGGGCATATACCGCCATGTGTGGATGGAAAAGTCCGATCCGCTCCATGTGGCACCCTTCGGCACATTTGTCCATGCCTCGACCGAATATCCCTATGATAGCGCGGAGGTCACAATCGAGACTACGGTCGACAACAAGGGACTCGCGCCCGCAGGCTATGAGCTGCGCCACACGCTTTATGCCCTTGACGGCACAGTAGCCGCCACCGTGCGGGATGTCAGGGAGACCGACCTCCTGCCAAAGGATAGCCGCCGCTCGGTAAGCCGCATGACGGTGAGCGACCCGGTGCTGTGGGATGTCGACTCCCCGCGCCTCTACAAGCTTGTGACCGAGGTGGTGAAAGACGGAAAAACGGTTGATGAGACGACCGTCACCACCGGTATACGCGACGCGCGTTTTGACCCCGACAAGGGATTTCTGCTCAATAACCGCCCGGTGAAACTGAAGGGTGTCAACATGCACCAGGACCATGCGGGGGTAGGGGCGGCGATCCCCGACGCACTACAGTCCTACCGCCTGAGAGAGTTGAAAAAGATCGGTGTCAACGCCTACCGTTCGAGCCACAACCCCATGACCCCGGAGATGCTTGACGCCTGCGACAGCCTCGGCATACTCGTGATGGAGGAAAACCGCCTTTCAGGCATCAACGACGAGCACGTGAGACTGCTGCACCGCATGATAGAGCGAGACCGCAACCACCCGTCGATAATACTCTGGAGCGTAGGCAACGAGGAGTGGGGCATAGAGTGGAGCGACCATGGCAATCGCATCTCCGGGTCGATGCGCGAGTATTGCCATCGTTTTGACCCCACGCGCCCCATGTGTTTCGCCACCAGCGGAGGCCCGACAGTGGTAGTCCCCGCCGATGTCGCCGGCTACAACTATATCATGCAGAATCCTGTCGAGGAGCATCGCCGCAATTACCCGTCGCGCATAGCGGTAGGGTCGGAGGAGACCACCGGCTGCGGCACACGTGGCGTGTACTACGATGACCGCGACAACGGCAGGATGGCGTCGCTCAACCGTATCCCCGACGAGAGGGACAGCGTGATGAACCGCATAGAGCGGGGGTGGAAATTTTATGACGAACGCCCATGGCTTGGCGGACTCTTCTACTGGACCGGTTTTGACTACCGCGGAGAGCCCAACCCGCTTGTGTATCCCGCTACGGGGTCGGAATTCGGCTTGCTCGACTATTGCGGATTTCCCAAAGATGAGGCTTACTACCTGAAATCGTGGTGGACCGATGAGCCGGTGCTGCATATCCTGCCCCATTGGAATCTCAAGGGTCACGAAGGTGAGCCGGTCGAGGTGTGGGTCTACAGCAACATGGATGAGGTCGAGCTTGCCGTCAACGGCAAGAGCCTCGGCAGGAAGGCGATGCCGCGCAATGGGCATCTGAGCTGGGATGCCGTCTATCAGCCCGGCAAGGTGACCGCCACCGGCTATAAGGGAGGAAAGAAGGTGATGACTTCCAAGGTGGAGACTACAGGCGCGCCTGCGGCTGTAATTGCCGAGGCTGACCGCAACGTGATAGCCGCCGGCAATGCCGATGTCGCCGTGGTCAACATCAAGGTGATCGACGGCAAAAAGCGATTTGTCCCCGACGCTTGCGTGACGCTTGACCTCACGGTCGAGGGTCCGGTAAGGATACTCGGTGTGGGTAACGGTGATCCCGCGTTCCGCGCTTCCGAGCGCCCGGCCGACAGCGATGCGAGCAGCTTCCGGATTGACACGTTCAACGGCATGGCTCAGGTGCTTCTTCAGTCATCGGGCACCGAGGCTGCGCCCGCCACACTCACCATCAGTGGCGAGGGACTGCGGCCGGTGACCGTGGGTGTTACCGTAGACAGGTGACATATGCCGCGTCATTTCTTGCTTGGCATCTGATTAAATTGTAACTTTGCCCCCGGTTTTTAACATATCAAAAAATGTCTACATATACTGAAGACCAACGTAAAGTGACCACCCACCGCCTCTCCGAGATGAAGCAGCGCGGTGAAAAAATCGCGATGCTTACCGCCTACGACTATTCGATGGCGAAGCTTATCGACGAGGCGGGAATGGATGTGATACTCGTGGGTGACTCCGCTTCCAATGTGATGGCGGGCAATATCACCACCCTCCCTATCACTCTCGACCAGATGATCTATCATGCAAAGTCGGTGGTGAAGGGTGTAAGGCGCGCTTTGGTAGTGGTCGACCTACCCTTCGGCAGCTATCAGGGCAACAGCAAGGAGGCTCTTGCCTCGGCCGTAAGGATCATGAAGGAGAGCCACGCCGAGGCTGTCAAGATGGAGGGCGGATCGGAGATACGCGAGTCGATAGAGCGTGTGCTCTGCGCCGGAATTCCCGTGATGGGTCATCTCGGGCTCACCCCGCAGTCAATCAATAAGTTTGGCACCTACGCCGTGCGTGCCAAGGAAGAGGCCGAGGCGCAGAAGCTGATCGAGGATGCCCGCATGCTTGAGGAGATAGGCTGCTTCGCCCTGGTGCTTGAGAAGATACCGGCGAGCCTTGCCGCCAAGGTGGCTGCGGAGGTGAATATTCCGGTGATAGGCATAGGAGCCGGCGGCGGTGTCGACGGTCAGGTGCTTGTGATGCATGACATGCTTGGCATCAACAAGGGATTTTCGCCGCGCTTCCTGCGTCGCTACGCCGACCTGTCGACTGTGATCAACGATGCCGTGGCCCACTATATCGACGATGTAAAGACCCGCGATTTCCCCAACGAGAAAGAGCAGTACTAATCCTTGGCTTCCTCATTGTCAGGATCGTTATACTTCGCGTCTATGTCATCGACATAGACGCGACTTTCGTTCATAAGCCAGTCGTCGACATTCTTGTCGATGCATAGCTTTTCGTTGCGCAGGCGAAGCTTGCGCTTTTTCATTGTATCGTAGGACAGCCCCGAAAGTATCACCATGTCGCGGTTCGGTACTTTAAGCAGTATCATGGCGCAGATTGCAAGGTCGTTCTGATTGAGCGACGGATGCTCTTCGGCAAGCTTTGTAAGGTATCCTTCATAGCACTCGTCGACCGCCTCAATCAGTTTTGCCGTCTCGTCGGCAGTGAGCGACAGCCCGTTGCCCCGCTTCAGCTGCTCTTTGTCGTCATGGCGGTTTATCGACATCACTTTCGCTATCACGTCGTTATGGGAGAGAAGCCGGTGACGCCGCCGCTCGTCGGCTATGAGTCGGCGGTTTCGTTCGGAGGTATGCTCCTTGCGTTCACGACGCAGTTTCTTATAAAGGTTGATGGAAATGATGACGACTATAGTCAGTGCGCAGCATGCCAGTAAGACCCCCAGTGTGATTATGCTGTTGTGCTGCGATTTTATCTTCAATCGGTCGCTCTCGATTTTTGCCTGGGTGAGGTCATATTTGCGCTGCATCTCCATCATCTTGTTTTCGGTTTTTTCTTTATATATGGAGTCGAGCATCTCGGCATAATGCTTTGAATATTCAAGTGCCTTCCGGTAATTGCCTGTCCCCTCCGCCCATTTCATCATAGTAATGTCATACATGCCGCGAGTGACAAATGCACTGTCGGTCAACCCTTTTTTTGCAAAATACGGGACTGAGTCCCATTGTCCCATGTCGGCAAGAATATTGCCTTTTAATTGAAATAAAGCACTTGAGTTTGTAATGCTATCTGACGGGCATATTAAATTGAGGGAGCGATTGACATTGAGCAAAGCTGTTTGGAAATCTTTTTTCTGGGCATATACTGCAGATAATTTTGCATGGATAAAAGGTTGGTATGTATTCCATTTGGGAGATTTGCAATATGGAATAGCTTGATAAAGATAGCTTAATGTTTCATCATATTCAGTGTTCGATAGGGCATTCCCGGACAAATCAATAAGTGATAATATTATATGTGACGTGTCGTTTATTTCCTTGGCATATTTTTTCGCTTCATTGAGATAATGGCTACTTTCTTCATAGGGCTGTTGATATCTAAGCATATATCCGAGAAAGTAGTTGGCGTAGCATTTAAGTCTTAGGTCACCTATATTTTGAGATAATTTTTCGGCATCGCGTGCATAGAATATAGCCAAAGAGTCATTGCCAAGCACATCATATACATCGCTTGCCACGACATGGCACCAAGCTCGTCGACGAGCATCTTTGTGTTGTGCATAATAGTCAATGGCGATTTTGATAAGTGAATCATTTTCGGGGGTGATATGGTTGCGTGACCTTGCCTGCGATAGAAGAAAAGCGTATTCGGCAAGCTCCCCGCGGCTATATCCTGATTTGTCGGTTATCGACTCGAGTATCGACAGCGATTTTTCCGGCGAAATGAACATCAGGCTGTCGGCTTCGGCAAGCCGGGCGTTGTTGACATGCCTGTCACAACCGAATAATCCGGATAATAAAAAAGAAAATAATATGATGAATATTGTACGTGTCATTTCTAAAGCAAAATATTAGATTTTCCATAAAGATACTGCTAATTTCTTCATTTTCCAAGCCGATTTTTAGGACGGAAAAACCATTTGTCCCCGGTGTCAAAAAATCCACCTGAGTTAAGTGCTTGTAAGATAGGAGTATTGTCTGTCTCGATGGGCGAAAGTTCGTCTACCGTTTGTCCCCGACTTTTCATTGTCCATTGTTGACGGTGGATGTAATTTTGCATCGAAACTTTTAACATTAAGCGAACATGATTAAACAAATTTTTATCACAGCGGCATTAAGCTGTTCACTTTTAACTTATGCTGAAGAAATTACATATTATAAGCAAAAAGGAATGAATAATACGAAAGGAACCACCGAGAAGCCTATTGACATCACTGTCGATGAGCCGGAGAAAAAGTTATCCATCACATTTAATGAGCGCATGGAAGCAAAAGCGATTATTTCCGGACCGGAGGGAGTTGTATATCATGACGAGATCTCAGCTTCGCGTCATGCCACCTTGGACATAAATCTTCGCGGATGCGAGGGTGGAGACTACGACATCTTGCTTATTGACAATGCCGGCAATGTCACCGACTCCTCATTCTACCTGACAGAAACCGCCGATTGATAGATCTACATCGCGGTCGACCTCCCGGTCGCCCCTACAGACACGGGATAATACGTCGTCTATGAGCCTTGACGATATATTGCCCACACTAAAGCGTAGGGGCGACCGGAAGGTCGACCGCCGACCAACCCGATTAAACACTAAATTTTCAACCAATATTATTAACATTTTAAATTTTTTACAACATGAAAAAGAAAATTTTGTTTGGCGCATTTTGTGCCGCAGTGCTAACAACCGCAACATTTGTTGCATGTAATTCAACTGATGAACCGGTCGCTGATAGCGCAATTAACCCGTTGACAAGTATCAGTAAGGAAGAAATCAACGAGGATTTCTTATATTATTTGGAGGAAGAGAATGATTCTGTTTGTTCGCGAGCTATAAATAATATGGCTGCAATTAGTTCCAAATCATCAAAATGGGATGTCGATAAGGCTGTTCAAGTACGAAATTATGATAAAGATCTACAACTTCAAATGGTTCCTGCTAAGGATAACACACCTCTTGTTGCCGGAGCGTATTACAAGATTTCAAAACCTGATTCATCACCAATGATTTTGCAGATGTGTGAAACATCTAAAAATGTATTTATGATGTATGATGAAAATGGCTCTCCTCTTCTTGAGATGACATATCATCCTGAAACAAATACAGCTGTATGCACAAGAATAATATCAAGAAAACAAGTTGAAGCTATTCTCTGTAATGGAGCAATGGGACTTCTTGGTTGGGAGGTTGGCATAATATTGTCTGTGCCCACAGGTGGAGCTGGCGGTGCTGCATTCGTTGTATTGTGGAGTATAGTTTCAACTGCCGCTTGTGATTAATGAAGACACTTAGTTTCAATTGTTGGATTGAAGGGATTGTCCCGGCTATTTTAATTGTGGCAAATCGATTCTTTAATGAGTCCGTTTGTGATGCGATTTATTCGATTTTAATGACTGTGGCAATATTGATAGCATTGTTTAGCCTTTCATTTCATCCTCAGAAAGAAGTTAAGAAAACGGTGAGATTACAAGTGGTGGCAATTGTAATCCTGGCTATTATAAATGTATCATTGTCAATATACTTCAAATACTAACAATCGCGATCGGTAAAATTCCCCGGCGGGGAATCATGTGGTAAACCGCGGGTAGCCCCGGATGGGGCACCCGTGGCTGCCGTGTATCATTAACCTGTCAACCCCGGAGGCGGTTGCATATGCAATCTGTCGCATGGGCGAGTGTATGCAACCCCGCTGTCGGGGGTTGGGATGCGAGGGGATGACGCTCTGTCCACGGGTGCCCCATCCGTGGCTACCCGCGGTTAACCGGATGCAACCGCCCTCCGGCGGTTGTGGCATGGCGGATGCCGATGAGAGTATGGCATGTCCGGGTGTGTGCGGTGCGGTCGACCTTCCGGTCGCCCCTACAGCGGTTGTGCGTGGCAATCCGGTGGTTTAGGGGCTACAATCCGGAGGATTGATCCGTGAATAGCCGGTGGTGGAGCGAAGCGACTCCACCGGGAAGGGGTGAAGAAGCGAATTAATTCTGAAAGAATTGTCAAGGCGTATCTTTCAGATACATAATGTGCTATTATCTTGCAGCCGGCGGTATCGCTTCGCTCTGCCGCCGGCTATTCAAAGAAGTGTCCTTTGGACACTCGTGCGCTCCCCGTCATGGCATCAACAAACTCGATGTGCGGTGCGTAGGGGCGACCGGAAGGTCGACCGCAGTGAGGCAAGGTGGTATCCGGATGATAATTCGATGAAATTATTAATAAATTGACTATCTTTGTAGGTAATTGATACTATTTAATTAAACTTGAAATGGAAAATTTAAATACGCAGAAAGTGATCTGCATGTTTGAGGGATTGATTTTTCTGGTTGGAATAAAGACATTGCTTGGCGCAATCGGTCTTGACTGGGCTTACATGCCAATAGAACACCCTGCTTATAGTGATCTGTTGTCACAGATTGCGGGATGGACACTTGATATAATCCTGTTCATTATTGGTTTTGTCTTAATAATCCGTGCTGTCAAATCATCATTTTGGCTCGGATATTTTGTTGATATCATGGTGATTGTTGGTTGCGGATGCTTTATCTGCCTTTATAAGGATTCGATGGTCATATTGCCGGCTGTTACAATCGCTTTGGGAGCATGCCTCGACATGTATCGGATATATAGTGCGGTAGGATTTAATGACGGACTCGGCTACCTGTGGCGGAAAGATAACTTCTTGAAATAGCGGAAGCAACCGCCCTCCGGCGGTTGTGGCACAGCCTCGTGTGAGCGGTCGACCTTCCGGTCGCCCCTACGGAAGGTTGCAAGACAATCCGGCGGTTAGGATGCGGCAATCCGGGGGATTGATCCGTAGATAGCCGGTGGCGGAGCGCAGCGACTCCACCGGAAAGGGGGTGAAGAAGCGAATTGATTTCTGAAAGAATCGTCAAGACGTATCTTTCAGATACATACTATGCGGGGGTGAGGGCGGCGGCGATCAGGTCGCGGAGCACTACTGCGTTGTTGTGAGCTGTGTCGTGGGAGCCGAAGAGTAGGGTGACTTTCTTGTGCTCGCCCAACTGCCTTACAAACCCCGGGAAATCGGGATTGGCTCGCAGTTCTGCCGCGTAGCGCGTAGCAAACTCATCCCATCGGTGATCGGGATCGAGGTGATACCACTCGCGCAGCTCCGTGGAGGGGGCAAGCTCTTTTTCCCACAGGTCGTAATGGAGGGTGGCGTGGCTCATGCCGCGTGGCCATAGCCGGTCGACGAGCACCCGGTAGCCGTCGTCGGGCGATGCAGGCTCGTAGGCCCGCTTTAATGCTATCTCTGTCATAATGGTAGGCGTTTTTGCAAGTAATAACGTAGATGACAGGCGTAAGGTTGGGGAAAACTTGGAAATATGGCGGATGTTTGCAAAACTTTGAGTATTTTTGCAATCGCTTATGGCATATTTCCTGCAATTTGACATAATACTTAAATGACCAATTATATTTCATCAAAGTTAAAAATGAAATCAGTAAAATTTATTCTTGGGCTGGGTGTGGCTTTCGGCATCACTCTCTCGGCATCGGCCGAGGAGCATCTGAAGAGCCTCAACCCCGCTTATTTTGACAATTCGACCCCTGCGGCGACCGACTTCTACAAGCATGTCAACAAGGGGTGGCAAGAGGCGCATCCGCTTACAGCCGAACATGCGCGCTACGGTAACTTCGACACCCTCAATGACTCTTCGGAGGTGAGGGTGAAAAACATCGTGCTTAACCTTGGAAAGACCAACCCGGAGCCGGGTACGGTGGCTTTCAAGGTGTGGACCATCTATTCACAGGCTATGGACTCGGTGCGTCGTAACGCCGAGGGTGCAAAGCCCATTCTCGCCGACTTGAAGAAGATCGAGACCACTCCCCACGAGGGAATGGAGGATCTGTTCCTCTGGATGCACGGCAACTATGCAAGCCCGTTTTTCGGTGCGGGTCCGATGGAGGACCTTGCCAACAGCCGCGAGTATGCGATGTATGTGAGCGGAGGCGGCATGGGTCTCGGTGACCGTGACTATTACCTGCTTAACGACAAGCGTAACAAGGAAGTGCGCGAAGCTTACCAGAAGCTTATCGTGAAGCAGATGCAAAATGCCGGCTACTCGAAGAAAGACGCCTCGCGCATCATGAAAAACGTGATGAAGATCGAGACCGCCCTTGCCGACTCAGCGTGGACACGCGAGCAGAGCCGCAATATCCCGGCGATGTACAATCCGCGCTCTTTCGCTCAGCTCAAGGAGATGTATCCCGCCGTCAACTGGGATCGCTTCTTTATCGAGACGATGGGTATCGCGTCGCCCGAGACGGTGATCGTGACCGAGCTTAGCTCCGTGGCACAGGCCAACAACCTGATGGCTTCGCTTACCGACCGTGAGATCAAGGACTATTACCTGTGGAAGTATGTGGCTCAGGCTGCGTCGCGCCTCTCCGACAAGTTTACCGACGCCTCATTTGAGTTCAGCAAGGTGATGAGCGGCGTGGAGCAGCAGCGTCCCCGCTGGAAGCGTGCGCTCGGAGCTACCGAGGGTGCCCTTGGCGAGGCAGTGGGCCAGCTCTATGTAGAGGAGTATTTCCCCGAGTCGTCAAAGCAGTATATGATAGGTCTTGTCGAAAACCTCCGCACCGCCCTCGGCAAGCATATCATCAACCTTCCCTGGATGAGCGACGACACCAAGCTCAACGCCATCAAGAAGCTCAATGCTTTTACCGTGAAGATCGGCTATCCCGACAAGTGGAAGGATTACACCACTATGAACATCGACCCGAAGCTCTCCTATTACGAGAACATGCACAATGTAGGCATGTGGCATCAGGCTGAGGAGTATGCAAAATGGGGCAAGCCGGTGGACCGCACCGAGTGGGGCATGACACCGCAGACCGTCAACGCCTATTACAACCCGCTTGCCAATGAGATCGTGTTCCCGGCCGGTATCCTCCAGGCTCCTTTCTTTGACGCTGCGGCGAGCGATGCCGAGAACTACGGCGGCATAGGCGTGGTGATCGGACATGAGATGACTCACGGATTTGACGACCAGGGTTGCAATTTTGACGCAGAGGGCAACATGGCCAACTGGTGGACTGCCGAGGATAAGGAGGCTTTTGACAAGATGGCCAAGGGTCTCGTGGCACAGTTTGACGAGGTCGAGGTGCTTCCCGGACTTCATGCCAACGGTCAGTATACCCTCGGTGAGAATATCGCCGACCAGGGCGGTCTCCGCATATCCCGCACCGCCTTCCTTGACTCGCAGAAGAAAAAGGGTGTGGACATCACCGCCGACTCGGCAAAGATCGACGGCTATGACCCGATGCAGGTGTTCTACCTCAATTATGCAAATATCTGGGCAGGCAACATCCGCCCGGAGGAGATACGCTCGCTTACCACAGGTGACGTACACTCGCTCGGCGAGAACCGTGTCAACGTGACTCTCCGCAACATCACTCCCTTCTTCGAGGCATTCGGCATCAAGGAGGGCGACAAGATGTACCGCCCCGCCGAGGAGCAGGTGGTGATCTGGTGATCAACCGCTTTACAGTAATAAAAAGAGGCTGTCTAACCAGTTTTAGACGGCCTCTTTTCATTTTTCAGCCATGCAAAAAATAGGCTTTCATGC
>CAJUMZ010000018.1 GCA_910587665.1 uncultured Muribaculum sp. | reverse complement strand
CATGACGGGAACTGTCCCGTCCTTTTTCACTACCTGACGCTTGAGGTAGTAGATGACTGAAAATGTACTCTTCATCGTCCTTAATTTTTTTGGTTTCAAAATTAGTTGGTGAAGAGTCCGGTGTCGGTACGCAAAACGGGGAGGAACGGCGCAATCTTTTTCCGTAACCTAATTTTTCACGTGAGTTGGCGGTAACTCGCTATTCCTTAGCGTCTTGTTTCGCTATTCGTACCCGTTTGTCGCATTTTCGGGCATGGTTACGAACAAGTAACGTAGCGGCGTCAGGATTTGGCTTCGGCAGGGATTGTAATGGCTTCACGAATTTTCGCCACTTCAACTAAAACCCTTGTAACTCAATTCTATCACTATATCTTTCCGCATTTCACTTTTTTGTAGTAACTTTGTCACACTAATTTCTATTTTATGTACACAAAACTATTTTCATTATGCGCCGGCATAGCCCTGCTTTCAGCATGCTCCGGCAACAAAGCTTCGACAGAAACAACCGTTGAAAACGTAGAGGAAACCGCAACGGAAAATGTTGACATAAAAGGTCAGTGGTATCTTGAAAACATCGTTGTAAATGACTCCGTATCTGTCCGCCCTGCGGAGGAAGCACCTGATGTAAGGCAATATATCACCTTTGATAACAGTACATATTTTATACAGACAAATTGCAACACATTCTCCGGTGCCTACACCATTAATGGTGACTCAATCACTCTTGGCGACGGCGCCATGACCGAGATGGCATGTGAAAACATGGCAACAGAAGATATATTACGCAGCGTACTTCCCCATATCGCTCTTGTCAATGTAGAAAACGACAGCATTGTAAGGCTTAACAGCGCGACATCGTCAGAATACATTGTACTCCGCAAGGCAACAGAGCAAAAATAATCACGTGTCATGGACATTGAGCAATTCCGGGAATATTGCTTGTCACTCGGCGAGGTGACTGAAAAAACTCCGTTTGGCAAGTTTGCCCCACGATTTGACTCATTGCTCGTGTTTTATGTCCTTGATCACATGTTTTGCATGTTTGACATGGATTATTTCACAAGCGTTACAGTCAGGACTACGCCCGAAGAAGAAACAGAGCTATATCTCAATTACAGATCGGTGAGCCGACCGGTAAACCGGGCGATGAAATATTGGGTACAGATCGACTTCAACGGCGACATTTCAGATGAAAAAATCCTCAGCCTTACAAGGCGCGCTTATGAAATAATCAAAGATAAATATTCAAAGAAGAAAAATTCTTTGAATAAATAGTAAAAAAGGACAAGAGACCGCCAATATGCAGTCTCTTGTCCTTTTTTATGCGTTTACTCTATATCTTATATCCCGTCGGAATCATCACCCGATTTAGGCGATGCAAGGCACATGATCCACAGAAACAAGGCACAGCCGACTGCCGCCGTGGCAAGTGATACCGCCTGCATGGTAGCAGTACTGCCGATAAGCAGCAGAAGCCATCCGCCAAGAAGCGCTCCACAAATACCTACACATACGGAAAACGCCGTACTCCTTACCCTCGGGACAAGCCTCCCGACCATAAAACCGCCGATAATACCGATGATTGTCCAAACAATCCAAAGTGAACCTGCCATAATAGTCGTGTTTTTAAAAGTCCTTAAATATCTTGGCGGGATCAGGCGCTCCAGTATTCAAATATCGTAAGCCACAATAGCAGCAACGCTATTAGCACAGAGACACCAATCCATAACCACGTGGTCACCTGCTGTTCTTTTTCTCGTTTCATAATATACAAAATAGTTGATTGTTATTTTATTGTATAACAATCATACACCGCAATAGTTTTGCAAACCGCGGATCAGCATCCAAGCACCCTTCGCAAGGTGTCTACCTGGGTCTCCCAGAGCTCCTTGGCATCATCAATCTCATCCGGCTCGGCAAAGTCAACGACAGTCAGCGTGGTCGAGTCGGTAAGCTCATTGACCGATATGCGCATTTCAAAATAGCTTCTCCCAACAGCGTCATCCCAGCGGAAACGTATAGCCTGCTCATTGCGCATGCTCAGCAACGTCGCCGACTGTTGCTGCCTGTTCCACTCAAACGTATAGGTCTTACCCGAAACCGCAACACTGTCGGCAAACCACTCTTTCAACCCGGAAGCTGATGATATGTAGCTCCAGAGAAGCGTCACAGGCACGCTCCTCATTGAAAACTCCAAATGAAACTTTTGCATTTCCATCATGCTATAAGAAATATCTATACCGCGAAATAAATATTTTTCAACGATACGCCCAAATATTTTTTCAGGTAAATCTTCACATCAATTATTTTTTGACGGGTTATGAAAAATGCGTATATTTGCATGCGTAAAATAATTGTCATTAAGTACAAGTAAAAAAGATTTTTAACTAAATACTAAAATTCATGGTAAGTTACAAAGACCTCGGCTTGGTCAACACTCGCGAGATGTTTGCCAAGGCAATCAAGGGTGGCTATGCAGTCCCCGCTTTCAACTTCAACAACATGGAGCAGCTTCAGGCTATCATCAAGGCTGCGGCTGACGATCGTTCACCGGTAATCCTTCAGGTATCAAAGGGTGCGCGCAACTACGCCAATCCTATCCTGCTCCGCTATATGGCACAGGGTGCTGTCGAATATGCAAAGAGCCTCGGCTGGGCAAATCCCCAGATCTGCCTCCACCTCGACCACGGTGACAGCTTCGAGCTTTGCAAGGACTGTATCGACCACGGCTTCTCTTCAGTAATGATCGACGGTTCTCACCTCCCCTATGAAGAAAACGTAGCTCTCACAAAGAAGGTTGTTGAATACGCTCATCAGTATGATGTTACTGTAGAGGGTGAGCTTGGTGTACTCGCAGGTGTTGAAGACGAGGTATCATCTGACCACCACACCTACACCGACCCCGAAGAGGTAATCGACTTCGCTACCCGTACAGGCTGCGACAGCCTCGCTATCTCAATCGGTACTTCTCACGGTGCCTACAAGTTCACTCCCGAGCAGTGCACCCGCAACGCTGACGGTAAGCTCGTTCCCCCGCCTTTGGCATTCAACGTGCTTGACGCAGTTATGGAGAAACTTCCCGGATTCCCCATCGTGCTCCACGGTTCATCATCTGTTCCCCAGGAATATGTTGACATGATCAACCACTACGGCGGCAAGTTGCCCGACGCTATCGGTATTCCCGAAGAAGAGCTCCGCAAGGCTGCCAAGAGCGCCGTTTGCAAGATCAACATCGACTCTGACAGCCGTCTTGCAATGACTGCTGCCGTTCGCAAGGTTCTCGCCGAGAAGCCCGCAGAGTTTGACCCCCGCAAGTATCTCGGTCCGGCTCGCGAAGAAATGGAGAAGCTTTACAAGCACAAAATCGAAAACGTGCTTGGCAGCAAGGACAAAGCATAAAAATTTACCCCAATAAATAAAAAGGAAGCTATGCAGAAACATAGCTTCCTTTTTTATTCACTTTTATTATATTTAGTATTTTATGTAAATATATTGCTTGATCAATAACTTTGGTAAGCAACACTTTTTGTATTATCTTTGCAGTGGATAGTCAAGAGTGTCTATCTGAGTTTATGTAAATGGCGTTACTTACGACTGTCTTTATGATTTCCAAACTTCGCAAATTTGTTAAATCGCTCAAAAAGACTGTTGCAATGCTACGCCGCGCATGTGTATATGTATTATCAATGGCATCAAATGTCATTGGAAATATATATCATATTAGCGTGGGCTTACGCATTGCTCGACAATCAAAAGAGCGAAGGCAATGCGAAGGCCTGGGAATCAAGATTAATCGAGCAATAAGTATGATTCCCACGCTATATTGTTTATTATCGTCTATGGGAATCAGATGATAACAAGATCTCTAATAGTGCATATTGGACTATTCATAAAGCAAAAGCTTAAAGAAGATGGACATAGCGTTATCTGGTTTGCTTCAAAAATTTGTTGTAGTCGTGCAAACGTTTATAAAATTTTTGAGAAAGAGAATATTGATACCGAATTGTTAAAGCGCATATGCAATGTACTAAATCACGATTTCTTTAAAGACCTGTCAGATTCACTGACAATTGGGAAGCATTAAAAGTGTCAAAATATCCGATACACATTTGTCAACTTATTAGTAACATCATTAATATAATAGACACACATACTTTTTATACTTTTGTTCATCAAATTTTAGCAGTTAAGCATGTCTTATTTATTAATTAAATACTATAACTAACAAAATCATGAACATTAGATTATTTCTCTTACCAATCCTAACAATCTTGTTATATAGCTGCAATAGTAGCAACAATGATTCGCCAGATATTCCTGACGAAGAATTAGATCAATTTGTCGGTTACTGGACTTCTGACAATAATAACTCCACCGATCTGTTACTTTGGAGCGATCACAGTTATACTGCCCCAAGTTCTAATGTCGGAGGCTCGGAAAGTGCCGGAGAATGGTATTATGATTCCACGACTGGATACCTTACTTTAACCGGATACAAGGCAAAAACATATATTATAACACACATATCAACAAATAGCTTTAGCGGTATCAACCTAAAAAATCAAGAGACGGTTTCTTTTGCGAGAGAAGATTATAAAGCTGTGGATTATTCTATTCTTGGGGATTGGATCACAGAAGAAGGAGATTATTTAAATATTGGCTATCATTATTTAGAAGGGACATTAGTACCCCAAAAGGCTGGATATGTAGACATCTCATTATTAAAAAAGAAATTAAATATTGGTTGGAATGAAGAAAATAGCTATTTTACATATTCCGTTGATTATGAAGATCAAAAGCACTATTGGCATACTATATCGAAAATCTATTGTTCGGGAACATTTACTTTAGATAATTTGTTCAATCGCGACAAGCAGACTCTGACGATAACCGGAACACTTGCAGGAGTCTACCATAGAAAAACCACAGAATAATTTTATTCCGTTAATTATATTTATATCAAGTTATATAGAGGCTGTGTCGTAATTAAGATTTATGGCGCAGCCTCTTTATTCTATGTCTCTAAACACATTATAAAAAATAGTCTAAGCTATTTTGAACTGCATCACATCATAAACATACGATGGCATAATCAGCAAAAACAGATAAACTAATTAACTACATCTCATAATAATTAGCAGCCACTTTCTCTCCTGAATTATCGGTCAAATATCTTTGGCAAGCAGCGTTTTTTGTCGTAACTTTGCAGATATAATAAGTTTAATAATCCAATCAACAAAATAGATTATGGCTCTTCAATGCGGCATAGTGGGACTTCCCAACGTAGGCAAGTCCACCCTTTTTAACTGTCTCTCCAATGCAAAGGCTCAGTCGGCCAACTTCCCGTTCTGTACGATCGAGCCTAACGTAGGCGTAATTACAGTACCTGACGAGCGACTTAACAAACTTGTGGAGATGTGTGCCCCCAAAAGCGTTGTGCCCGCCACTGTTGAGATTGTCGACATCGCCGGTCTTGTCAAGGGGGCAAGCAAGGGTGAAGGACTTGGCAACAAGTTCCTTGCCAATATACGCGAGACGGATGCCATAATCCATGTGCTCCGCTGCTTTGACGACGATAATATAACCCATGTCGACGGCAGTGTCGATCCTGTGCGCGACAAGGAAATCATCGACTACGAGCTCCAGCTGAAAGACCTTGAGACTGTCGAGGCACGCATTGCCAAGACTCAAAAACAGGCACAGACAGGCGGCGATAAGGTGGCAAAAATGCAATATGACGTGCTTTGCCGCTTCAAGGAGGCTCTCGACCAGGGCAAACCTGCGCGCTCGGTGGAGTTTGACAGCGTTGACGAACAGCGTTTTGCCCGCGATCTCTTCCTGCTTACCAACAAGCCTGTGCTTTATGTGTGCAACGTGGATGATGCCTCAGCGGCAAAGGGCAATAAGTATGTGGAAGCGGTAAAAGAGGCAATCAAGGATGAAAATGCCCAACTGCTTATTGTCGCAGCCCAGACCGAAGCCGACATCGCGGAACTCGACACATGGGAGGAGCGTCAGGAATTTCTAAATGAAATAGGGCTTGAAGAGTCAGGCGTAAGCCGTCTGATCCGCTCCGCATATGCCCTGCTTAATCTTCAGACCTACTTTACTGCCGGACCCGATGAAGTAAGGGCATGGACTTTCATGCGCGGCTCCAAGGCGCCCCAGTGTGCAGGCATTATCCACACCGACTTCGAGAAAGGATTTATCCGCGCCGAGGTAATCAAATATGACGACTACGTGAATCTCGGCGGCGAGAGTGGAGTGAAAGAAGCCGGCAAGCTCGGTATCGAGGGAAAGGAATATGTGGTTCAGGACGGCGATATAATGCACTTCCGTTTCAACGTGTAATCACCGCCACCGCCCCATGGCAAAGGATTGCTTGCCGGCAATAAGCCGCTGCAACAACATGAATGTCGTGAGATATTATCTCGCGATAAGTGTCCTTGCCCGTCATTTCAATGTACTTACAGGAGAACACGTAGTATGGCCAACCGACTATTATGCGCCGGGGTCGATAGGCGGGTTCTTCGCGCTTAGCGGCTTTCTCGCATTTCGCAGCTACAACTCAAGAGGATGCCGCCCGGGTGCATATTTTGCCAACCGCGCCCGCAGGCTCATGCCTATGTATATATTCATTATCCTGCTCTGTGCCATAGGACTGTCTCTTACAAGCTCGTTGCCGGCGGCTGAGTATTTCACATCACCGGAATTTTGGAAATATCTTGCAGCTAACGCCTGCTTCTTGAATTTTCTACAGCCCACTCTTCCCGGAGTCTTTGAAAGTGAGGCATTCATTATGCCTACGATCAACGGGGCGATATGGACAATGAAAGTTGATCTGATGCTTACGCTTTCAGTGCCGATCGTGCATTATCTTTACAGCAGATGCCGTTGGAACAAAGCTTGGCTGTTTGCCGCCATAATAGCCTTGTCACTACTTTACAGGATACTGTTTTCTTATCTCTACCTGTCAACCGGAAATGAGGTCTACCATATACTTGGTAAACAGTTTTTCGGTCAGCTTGCCTATTTTTACATCGGAGTCGCCATCTGCTTTTTCTATGACGGCTTCATGAGGCACAAATGGGTAATCCTCGCAATAATCCTGCCTATATTCCTGCTTTCAAAACTTATACCATATTTCAATATATATCTTGACCCTATTATTTTTGCACCGCTCGTAATATGGGTATCCATGGTTGGATCATGGGGTTATAAGATCAGCAAGACCGACAATGTGTCTTACGGCATATATCTATATCATTTCCCCATCATACAGCTCGGCATATGGCTGGGGATGAAAGAAATGCCGTCATACCTCGCATTCATTACGGTAATACTCGTGACATCGGCATTATCATTTGCCGCATGGAAACTTGTAGGAAGCCGTTTCGTAAAAAAGTAAAAACCAATCAACATAACATTATGAAAAAATACTTGCTATCATTACTGACCGCGCTTGTCGTCATCAGCATCACTTGCAGCTGCAAGTCGCAATCCACAGAAGAAAAGTCAGATGAGTACAACGAGACTACGCGCGAACTGATTACACTCGTCAACAATGACCCGCGCATCAAGGAATTGCTTGAAGCTGCAATAGCCAAGGGTGTGGAAATCAACCCTGACAAGGCAACCAACCCGGTGCAGTCGCTTGAAGAGTATTATGACTTTGTCGACCGTTCACAACATGAAATGCCCTGGAATGTAATCACAACAACCAAGCTCACATCTATTTTCGGGCGTATGTATCAGGCACTCTGCTATTGCTATTTCATCAATTGCATGCCGCTTGAACAACTTGACGGCGAAAACTTCTTCACCTCCTCGGTGCAGTATGTGGAACCTTACAACAAATGGCTTGTAAAATATTGCAAATCATGGGGAACATTCCTTTCCTCACCTGAATCGTGGAATAAGGAATACGAAGAGCTGATGATGCAGCAGGAAGAACTCGGTATGAAAAACGGATGGTATGAAGATCCCTCCAACTGGCATTCGTTCAATGATTTCTTCTCTCGCAAACTTGCGTCGCCCGACAAACGTCCGATCGCTTCACCCGACGACAATTCTGTTGTTGCATCGCCTGCCGACTGTGAGCCGCAAGGCATCTGGGACATCGATGACGAATCATATATCGTGACCGACCACAAGATTGCAGTAAAGTCACGCGTATTTGACTCAGTAAAACAACTTATAAGCCCGGAAAGTCCTTATTGCGACTCATTTGCCGGAGGTAAGTTTTTCCATGCGTTTCTTAACGCCAACGATTATCACCGCTACCACTTCCCGCTCTCAGGTACAATAAAGGAACTCCGTGTAATCCCCGGTGAAGATGCGCTTGGAGGCTCAATCACGTGGGAGCCGGAGTTGGGACATTACGTAGTGGACAACAGTGTGCCCGGATGGCAGAGCATCGAGACCCGCGGACTCGCCATACTTGAGACAGAGAATCATGGTCTTGTGGCAGTGATGCCTATCGGTATGTCGCAGGTGTCATCGGTCAATTTCACCGAAGGGCTCAAAGTAGGTGACAAGGTAAATAAAGGTGACGAACTCGGATATTTTCTGTTTGGCGGCTCGGATTTTGTACTCGTATTCCAAAAAGATGCCGAATTTGACTTGACCTCTCCTAAAAACGGCAATGGATGGGAGCATATCCTTGTCGGTGAGCAGCTTGGCTCTGTCAAATAACCACAGTCGGTTTCCATCATATCACACGTTTTTATCGCAAGGAGTGTTCCACACGATAAACTTTTTTGACATTGCATCCGTTATAATATTGAACGTATTCACTATTTATCTATGAAAGGGAAACTGCAAATGTTTCTGGCGATACTTTCTGTCTATCCCCTGGGACTCCAAGCCCAAGGGATAGACGATGTTATATCGTCACTGAAAGATACCGACCGCTTTGACGCGACTGTCGACTATTCGGTGCTTATGTCATTACAGGATGATGTCGACTATACCATACACCTTCGCTCATGGGAGGCACCTGCCGACACATTGGCTCCATGTGACTATCTGATTGATTGGGAAATCGCCACTCCTGACGGAAAGGCTTCCGGCTTCTCGGCATATTACGACGGTAATGTCTATAACTTCCGTGGTGACAGACTGCTGGAGTATCATTTCGACCGCGATCAAAGCCTGTTTATGCCACGTGGCACCGGCGCAGCGTCACTTCCGGGAATTCAGCGGCGCGCCCAGTTTTCAGAGCTGCTGCCGCAGTTCATCGCCGAACAGCTTATTGAAATCAAGGATAATCCCGACTATAGATACTCTGTCCATCCCGACACGGTAATAAACGGCGTCAAAAGTATTGCCATTGATGGAGTAATGAGCATGTCTGACCAGATACTGAAAGAGTTTCTATATGTGTTTGACAAGTCAGACGGCAAGCCATTGACCGTAAATCTCGAGAACAATCCCGGGGCTCTCGCCGAACAGACCATCACAGCCACATACAACTATGCCTCCGACAAAGTAGTTGCCGAAGGCATAAACGAGGATATACTGCGGGAGCTATATCCCGACATATTTGATCGCTACCGCGAAAGCAATTTCGCGATAGAGAACCTGCCGGGACAGCGGCTACCGGGATTTGCGCTTCCCACGACTACAGGAGAGCGCTATTCACGCATGCTCGGTGACAAATTCCGTGCGCCTACGGTCATAGCGTTGCTTGACCCCAAGGCGGCTTTCTCCGGAGCCACGGTGGAGGCTGTGCGTTCAGCTGTTGACAACCTACCATATAACGCCGATGTGATATGGGCATTCACCGGCAACAATGTCGACGAGATAGAAGCCATAGTGCCGGGACTGCGCATAGGTGAACATCTGCTCATGAGTGCCAAGCCGCTTGCCCGCGACTGCGGAGCGACCTCCTTCCCCACCCTTATCATATGCCGCGCCGACGGGACTGTCGCTGATATTGTGCTCGGATACAACAATGACATGACATCAGTTGTTATACAAAAAGCGGCTTTAGCCGTAAAATGATTAATCAAATTAAAATAATAGATTATGGAAACCGTATATTTTAAAGGAAATGCCTGTCATACCGGGGGCATGTTGCCTTCGGTAGGGGAAAAGGCTCCCGATTTTACTCTCGTCGGTGCTGACCTGAATGAGATTCACCTTGCCGACTTCCCCGGCAAAAAGGTGGTGCTGAATATTTTTCCCAGCCTTGACACTGCCGTATGCGCAATGAGCGTCAGGAAGTTCAATGAAAAGGCGGCAGACAAGAAAGATGCCGTGGTGCTCTGTGTATCAATGGACCTCCCCTTCGCGGCAAAACGATTCTGCACAATCGAAAACATAAATGACGTCTATCCCGCGTCAGCTTTCCGCTCTCCGGAATTTGCAAAAGAATACGGGGTGGAACTTGTCGATGGTCCGCTTAAGGGTCTTCTCACCCGTGCGGTCGTGATCATTGATGAAAACGGCAAAGTAATATACCGTGACCTCGTCAACGAGATCACCGACGAACCTGACTACGAGTCGGCATTAAAAATGCTTTGATTCTCAGACTTTTGATTTCATAAAATCTTCATAGAGGCGGATATAATCCGCCTCTATGTATTTATCGGAGGCAAGGACAAGACATACCGCTCCCGATGAGAAATCATCAAGCGTACGCCATATACCCGGCACTATGTGCAAGCCCCTGTCAGGGCGATTGAGCATATATGTATGTTTTTCCTTACCGTCATCTACCGTCACAGTGAAGCTTCCGCTCGCGGCTACGATCAATTCATGAAGAGCCTTGTGGGAATGACCTCCGCGGCTCTCGCCACCCGGTACATCATACAAGTAATATGTCCGCTTTATCTCAAATGGGAATTGACCATTGTTTTGCACCACCGTAAGATTGCCTTCACGCATTCCGGAATGCGTCTCAAGCATTATAATCCCGCAATCCGATATGCGCGAGTCCTTCATGTCACTCATAGTCATAATTATTTATGATTTCAGATATTTCCCGTGCATCGTCAAGCGAAGTGCACGCCGGATTTATCGGCAGACTCACCACTTCAGCCGCAATCTTGTCGGCAATAGGCAATGACAAGCCGGAATATTCCTTATAGCACGGTTGGCGATGAGGAGGCAAAGGATAATTAACATCGGTGCCCACACCATTATCAAGCATATACTCACGAAATCGGTCACGGTCACTGACCCGCACCACATATTGATGCCACACATGCCTTCCAGTTATTTCACGGGGTAGCAATACTCCAGGATTGGTGATCGTACTGCCATATATTTCCGCTATAGCGCGCCTGCCGTCTGTCTCCTCTTCAAGACGGGCAAGGCGCACTTTAAGCATCGCAGCCTGAATGGGGTCAAGGCGGCTGTTATATCCCTGATATATATTATGGTAACGGCGTGAACTGCCATAGTTGGCAAGTGCCCTGACTGCATCGGCAAGCTCGCGATCATCGGTAGTCACAGCCCCGGCGTCGCCTATCGCACCTATATTTTTTGTAGGATAAAAGCTGAAAGCCGCCGCATCACCGAGATGACCGGTCGACACACCGTCGACACTTGCACCGATAGCCTGCGCATTGTCTTCTATAAGCTTTAACCCGTGGCGCCGGGCAATATCAGCCATCAAACGCGAATATGCGGGTTGACCGTAAAGATGCACAGTCATTATGGCGCGTGTACGCTCGGTTATCGCCTCCTCGATAAGAGTGTCGTCAATATTCATCGTTATGAGTGACGGCTCCACAAACACAGGCTTCAGCCTCATATCGGTAATGGCGAGTGCGGTCGCGATATAAGTGTCGGAAGACACGATAACCTCATCACCGGGCGACATTGCGCCAAGCTCGATATATCCGCGCAATATCAGACGGAGGGCGTCAAGCCCGTTTGCCACCCCCACGGCATATGCCGCACCGCAAGATTCGGCAAGCATATGCTCGAATGACTCCACCTCTTCACCGCCGATATACCTTCCGCTGTCGATCACACGGTTACAGGCAGCCTTGAGTTCATCGGCATATTGCCGTGTCACCTTTGATAAGTCAAGAAACGGATATTTGATCATATGTCAGATATTAAGCCCATGATTTTCTTCTGCTGACACAAGCCTGCAAAACTCGTCATAATCACGTATATAATCAGCCTCATCGTAAAGCGTTGAAGACAACACGTATGCGAGAGAATTTGTCGAAAAATTATCAATATAACGCCAAGTCATAGGCGGGACATAAAGCCCGTAATAGGAACGCGACAGATGATAACGCCGCTCATCATTGCCATCGGAAAGCACAACGTCAAATGACCCCGACAAGGCGATTATCACCTCTTCCTGATGATGAAACGCGTGACCCCAGCGCTTTTTACCTCCAGGTACATCATATATCCAGTAGGCACGCTGAAGAATGAACGGCAACTGTTCGGGTGTTTGTATGAATGAAAGGTTACCCCTCGGATCCTCTATCTTGGGGAAATCAATCATGCGGACTTTATTCAACGCCATTTTCTGCGAGTTGTATCAGGTAAGCACCATATTCATTCTTAGCCATCGGCTGTGCAAGGGCAAGTAGCTGCTGGGCATTGATATAACCTTTTCTAAAAGCGATCTCTTCAAGGGCTGCAACCTTGAATCCCTGCCGCTTTTCTATCGTCTCAATAAAACTCGACGCTTCCATCAGAGAATCGGTAGTGCCGGTGTCAAGCCAGGCAAACCCTCTGCCGAAACGCTTGACACTCAGCTTTTCACGACTCAGGTAATCAAGGTTGACTGAAGTGATTTCAAGTTCACCCCTTGCCGACGGCTTAATTCCCTTAGCCACATTCACGACGTCGTTAGGATAGAAATACAACCCTACTACAGCAAAATCGGAAACCGGGAATTCCGGTTTTTCTTCAATTGACAGTGCCTTCCCCGATGAATCAAATGCCACTACCCCATAGCGTTGCGGATCATGTACCTTATAGGCAAATACTACCGCTTCATCGCTCTCCTCGGTTACGCGTACCGCATCAAGAAGCATGCCGGTGAATCCCTGACCGTAAAATATGTTGTCACCCAACACCAGACACACAGAGTCATCACCGATAAATTCCTCTCCTATCAAAAATGCCTGGGCAAGACCCTCGGGACGCGGCTGCTCTGCAAAACTGAAATTTACACCGAGCGACTTTCCGTCACCAAGCAGACGCTTGAACCCGGGCAAGTCATCAGGAGTGGATATAATAAGTATGTCACGTATGCCGGCAAGCATCAACACCGATATCGGGTAATATACCATCGGCTTGTCATATATAGGTATAAGCTGCTTGGAAACCCCTTTAGTGACAGGATAAAGTCGTGTCCCGGAGCCTCCGGCAAGTACAATTCCTTTCATTTCCGATACATATTTTATTAAAGTCAGTGCAATTTACAAAATTTCCATGACATTACACCGGGTGAAATGATAAAAAAAGGGAAAGCTGCCTTATAAAATATAAGACAGCCTTTCCATTTAGTTTATGCATGCATCAAATTCCGGGGATAGTTATGTCAGCAGAGTCCTTTATCCTGACCATGCTTGATAACAGCCTCACAGATAAAATCAGTGATGCTGTCAACCTGTTCGAGAACCGCATGCACTGTCGCAGGCGCGTTAAAGCCATAACGCTTCACGGTGGATTTCTTGCGGCCTGCACCGGGGCGACGACCGCCTCTTTTCTTTGCAGATTCTTCCATAATTCGCCTAAACTAATTGCACAAAACTTAATGTTGATAAAAACAGAGTCGCCTCTGAAATTATTTGCAAAGCTACAAAAAAAGTAACATCAAACCTCAATTATTAATAAATTTTTCTTTGCTTTTAAAGCAAAATATGAATATGATAACACACAATCTATCAATATTTAAAAGACATTAACAGACCTGTGCTATCCATGCACCCAATCAAGGATTGTATCGGCTTTTATCGTAAAACTGCATTATCATCATCGCCTGCTTCAAAGCCTCGCAGGCCGGCGACTGCGGATCAAGGTCAGCCGCCCGTGAATAATCGTTGATCGCCTTGCGACGTTCATCAAGCCGCCAAAATAACTTACCGCGCTCATAATATAAGGAGGCATCATCCGGAGAAGATTCAAGCAGCAAGCCAATGGCAACAATGGCACGTTCAATTTCGTTATTATCAATGAGATGAATTATTTCGATAGGTAATGTCATAATTTTTTCTTACTTTTGAACTACAAATTTATAAACAATGAAAAGGATAACCGCATTTATTTCCGTAATTATTTCCTGCATAAGCATTAATGCCGCGTTGACCGGCAAAGTCACTTATAATGAAATACAGTGTGAAGGCAGCGCAATGCCCTACCCGACGCCGGAGTCATCGGTGAGCTATCCCGATTCACTGACCCCGGTGATGATAAATCATGTGGGTAGACACGGAGCGCGTTATCCGTCATCGGCATCCCGCCCGCTTGCCATGAAGCGCGCCCTTGAACATGCCGACTCGCTTGGCACTATCACCACACTCGGAAAAGAATTGCTTGACGTGACAAAAAATGTCATTGCACGGAGCAATGGCAAATGGGGCGCCCTCGATTCACTCGGCATGGCAGAGCAGCGCGGTATTGCGGCAAGAATGTTTGCCAACTATCCTAACCTGTTTGCCAACGGAAGGGTAAACGCGATCTCATCTTATTCACCACGGTGCATAATGAGCATGTACACTTTCACCCACCAGCTTTCACGAATGAACAACAGGATCGAGATATTCACCTCATCGGGTCGGCAGAATTCTCCCCTCCTCAGACCGTTTGACATTGACCAGGACTATATTGATTATCGCGAAGATAAACCCTACGATGATGTGCTAAAATCATTTATCGCAGAAACAGCACCTGTTACCCCTATAAAAAGGGTACTTGGTGAAGCTTATCCGCTTGATGACGAAAATCTCCGGGAACTTGCAATGACCGAGTACGGACTTCTTGCCGGATTAAGCGCAATGGGTTATAATATAGATGTCACTCGATTTTTTACGCTTGAGGAATATAACAAGCTATGGTCATGCAATAATCTGAGACAATATCTCGAGCGCACGGCAAACACCATATCGACAGTGCCCGCCGACATTGCAGCCGACCTACTGATGAATCTTATCAACACCACCGACGAGGTTGCCGAGCGTAGAAGTGACGCACGCGTGCAACTGAGATTCGGACACGCTGAAACGCTAATGCCCCTGCTTTCATTGATGCACCTGCCCGGGTGTTACTATATGACCAACTATTTCGACACTGTAGAATCACATTGGCGCAACTTCCATGTCGTGCCGATGGCATCCAATCTTCAAATGATTTTATTTAGGGCAAAAAGCGGCAGACTGTATGTAAGAATCGACCTTAACGAAGTGCCTGTGACATTGATTCCTGGCAATGACTCAATCTACCTACCTTGGACAAGAGCAAAACAATATCTTATGCGCTGCCTGCCGCTCCACATGCAGATATGATAGAATCAATAAGTCATAAAAAGTCCGGATCACCGACTCTTCGGTGATCCGGACAGAATCATATATATTCCAACAAAACAGATTAATAATTATTTTTCTTGCGTTCGAAGTAGCCCTGCTCTTTCTCGCATACCGGACATTTTCCGGGAGCCGACTTGCCCCGATGAATATATCCGCAGTAACGGCACTGCCATTCTTCCTCCTCAGTATCCTTGAACATAGTCTCACTCTGCAAGCGCTCAAGCAATTTCAGATAACGTGTCTCGTGACCCTGCTCCACTGATGCCACAAGCTTGAAATGAGACGCGATGCGCGGAAATCCCTCTTCCTTTGCAACTCTTGCAAATTCAAGATACATATCAGCCCACTCTTCATGCTCACCTGCGGCGGCTTCCTGAAGATTGCGCTTGGTATCACCGATTGGTCCGGCAGGATATGATGCGGTTATTTCCAGCATGCCCTCATCAAGGAAACTGAAAAAGCTTTTTGCGTGGGCATATTCTTGCTCGGCTGTTTCAAGGAATATTGCGGCGATCTGTTCATAGCCTTCATTCTTTGCGACCTCGGCAAATATCGTATAACGACCGCGAGCCTGTGACTCTCCGGCAAATGATTTCAGAAGATTTTTCTCTGTCTGTGTACCTTTAATACTCTTGTTATCCATAAATATAGTTTAATGTATTTATATTCTTTTAACGCAACAAGCAGTAAGATTGTTCATCACAAAAGAAAAATCAGATTTTTTAAAACTTTTTCATCAATAAATTTGTATTTTCAATAAAACAACGTATATTTGCATCGAAAAGAAAGTTACGAACATGAACATCTCGACTATCCATACTTCTTATTGGTGGCACATCGGTAATAATTATCGATGGCAATCGTGTATAGGATAATCAGAGAAAAGAAAAAATCTATCTTATTATTATTTATCAATAGGTGCCGTCGAAAGTGATTCTCGACGGCACTTTTTTATTCATTTTTACTATTCATTATGAAACAAGTTTTCAACCACATCCTCCCGGTAGATGATGCAGGCTACTACGGAAAGTTTGGAGGAGCATATATCCCGGAGATACTTCATCGAAGCGTCGAACAGCTAAAAAAAGCATTTTTCCGCTATGCAGCCGATGACGATTTTAACAACGAGTACCACCAACTGCTGCGTGACTACGTAGGCAGACCTTCTCCACTATACCGCGCCGACCGACTTAGCAATAAATACGGCACCAACATTTATCTAAAGCGAGAAGACCTCAACCACACAGGCGCACATAAAATCAATAATGCCATAGGCTCGGTATTGCTCGCAAAACGTATGGGAAAGACCCGCATCATAGCTGAGACGGGAGCCGGACAGCATGGTGTAGCCACGGCGACCGTGTGTGCCCTTATGAATCTTGATTGCACTGTCTATATGGGAGCGACCGACATATCGCGGCAACAGCCCAATGTGCAGCGAATGAAAATGCTGGGCGCAAATGTAGTACCTGTGCATTCAGGCAACAAAACCCTGAAGGATGCCACCAATGAAGCCATACGTGACTGGTGTTGTCATCCCGACAGCTTTTATGTCATAGGAAGTACCGTAGGGCCACATCCTTATCCCGAGATGGTCGCATATTTCCAATCAGTGATAAGCGAAGAAATAAAGAAGCAGCTTTTTGAACATGAGGGGAGGGAAAATCCCGACTATGTAATAGCCTGTATTGGCGGCGGCAGTAATGCGGCAGGAGCATTTTATCACTTCATTGGCAATCAGGAGGTGAAACTTATAGCAGCGGAAGCCGCAGGCAAAGGAGTAGACACCGACATGACTGCCGCAACAATGTATGCTGGTCGGGAAGGCATAATACACGGATCACGCACTATGGTCATGCAGACGCCTGACAGTCAAATCGTTGAGCCATATTCGGTATCGGCCGGACTGGACTACCCGGGCATAGGCCCGCTCCACGCATTTCTTGCTACATCAGGCAGAAGCGAAGTTATACCGGTAACCGACGACGAAGCACTCAATGCCGCATTCCTGCTTACAAGAATCGAAGGCATTATACCTGCGCTCGAATCGGCTCACGCCTTAGGTGTGCTTGACAAAAAGAAGTTTAACCCCGATGACATAGTGGTGATCAACCTTTCGGGAAGAGGCGACAAGGATATGCACACATACATGTCATATATTGATGAATATGCTAATAAATAAAATCATGACACACAATATCAATGTAATCTCACGCATAATCCCTGCCGACCTTGAGACACCGGTAGGCATATATCTTAAAATACGCGATCTTTTCCCGGAGTCGGCACTTCTCGAAAGTTCTGATTACCACACATCGCAAAACTCCGTCAGTTATATAGGCATAAATCCGATTGCTTCATTCTCTGTAACCGGAGGATCGACAATCGCCGAATACCCCGGCAGACACGCCGAAGCCCTCCCCATTGTAGATAAAACCGATATAATGAAACGTCTGAAAGAATATGTAGAGTCATTCAAGCTGTCAGGCAACGTATGTAATGATGCCAACGGCATGTTTGGCTATACTGCATATGATTGCGTACGCTATTTTGACAAGGTCGCCATAAACAAGCATGACAACTGCTTTGATGGCATACCCGACATGAAATACGTATTGTACCGGTTTGTAATATGCGTAAATCATTATAAAAATCAGATGACTGTGTATGAACATCTTTATGATGGAGAAGAATCACGTATCGAAGAGCTGTTAAGCATCATATGCAACAACAATATAGCCCAATATCCGTTCAAACTTACAGGTGACGCCACCTCCTCGATCACCGACAGCCAATATATGGAAATGGTGAAAGAAGGCATACGACACGCCATGCGGGGAGATGTGTTTCAGATTGTACTTTCTCGACGTTTCAGCCAACCGTTCATTGGTGATGAGTTTAACGTATACCGCGCGTTGCGTTGTGTAAATCCCTCCCCTTACCTGTTTTACTTCGATTTTGGGAGTTTCCGTATATTCGGGTCATCACCCGAGACACACCTGCGTGTTGAAGGGAACCATGCCTGTATTGACCCGATAGCAGGCACATTCCGGCGGACCGGAGATGACATGCGCGACCGCGAGCTTGCACAAGCCCTGCTTGCCGATTCCAAGGAAAATGCCGAACACATAATGCTTGTAGACCTTGCTCGCAATGACCTTTCACGCAGTGGCGGGAAAGTGGAAATCGAATTTCTTAAGCAGATACAATACTATTCCCATGTCATACACATGGTGTCAAGAGTAAAGGCAACCTTACCGGATGATGCGGATGTATTCAATCTTTATGCCGGGACATTCCCTGCCGGAACTCTTAGCGGAGCGCCAAAGGTAAAGGCAATGCAACTCATCGACGAAATCGAGCCACACAACCGCATGATTTACGGAGGATGCATCGGGTTTATAGGCTTCAACGGCAACCTTAACCAGGCGATAACCATACGCAGTTTTCTCAGCCATGGAGGGAAACTTTACTCCCAGGCAGGAGCCGGAATCGTTGCACATTCCAATCCTGAAAGTGAGTTACAGGAAACAAACAACAAGCTCGGCGCGCTCGTGAATGCAGTAAGATATGCAGAAACATTCGGACATTAAACATTACCGCTATGAGGCTACTTATACTTGACAATTACGATTCGTTTACATATAATATAGTGCATGCCGCGCGTCAGTTCGGATTCTCCCCGGAGGTATGCCGCAACGACGAAATTTCACTTGAGGCGATCAAAGCATTTGACAAGATTATAATATCTCCCGGACCGGGCGTTCCTTCCGAAGCCGGGATATTGCCCGAATTGCTCCGGATTTATGCCGAAAGCAAGCCGATATTAGGCATATGCCTAGGCGAGCAGGCTATAGGAGAGCGTTTTGGAGCAAGGCTGCGCAATCTGACTGATGTATTCCACGGCATACAATCAACAATTACAATAACAACCGATGACTATATATTCAAAGGATTGCCCGATCGCATAAAGGTTGGAAGGTATCACTCCTGGGTGGTAGACCGTGGGTCACTCCCTGACTCACTTGAAGTGACGGCACTAAGCGACGAGGGCGAAGTCATGGCAATACGCCACAAGTCATACGACGTAAGAGGCGTACAGTTTCATCCCGAATCGATCATGACTCCTGACGGGCTGACTATATTGTCAAACTGGTTAAATCACTAAACGATATGAAAAATATATTGGAAAAGCTTTTTGAACATAAAAGCCTGTCACGAGAAGAAGCCCGCGACGTGCTGTTGAATATCGCCGACTGTAAATATAACGACTCCCAGCTGTCGGCATTCATGACGGTATATCTGATGCGGAGTATTACGCTTGATGAACTGAGTGGTTTTCGCGACGCACTGCTTGAACGTCGCAGGCATGTAGATCTCGGCGATGTAAAGGCAATAGATATCGTGGGAACCGGAGGCGACGGTAAAAACACATTCAACATTTCCACCGCATCATGTTTTGTAGTTGCCGGGACAGGCGAAAAGGTTGTGAAACACGGTAATTACGGAGCAAGCTCAATTTCCGGAGCGTCAAACGTACTTGAACAGCATGGTGTAAAATTCACCGCCGACAGTGACCGGTTGCTCCGCTCGCTTGATGAGAGCGGCGTAGCCTATCTTCATGCGCCATTCTTCAGTCCGGCGTTGAAAAGTGTGGCATCGGCAAGAAAAATGCTTGGAGTCAGGACTTTTTTCAACATGCTTGGCCCGCTTGTAAACCCTACGATGCCCAAATACCGTTTGCTCGGTGTGTACAATCTCAAGCTTATGAGGCTTTACAACTATATAGCTCAAAAAGAAGGTGTAAACTGCACGATTGTACATTCGCTCGACGGCTATGACGAGATATCACTCACCTCGCCATTCAAAGTATCGGGTAATGGAGAAGACAGGATCTATACACCGGAGGAACTGGGTTTCTCCCGTGCACCTCAGGAAGCTCTCTCAGGCGGGGAAACGCCGGAAGAGGCAGCCGTGATATTTGACAACATACTGAAAGGCAAGGCTACCGCGGCGCAACACAATTGCGTTGTGGTAAATGCGGCATTCGCTCTCACCACCCTAAACCCCGCGTTATCCATCGAAGACGCGATCAAGCGCGCCGATCATTCGATACGTAGTGGCAACGCACAAAAATGCTTTAACCGTTTTGTAGAACTTAATAGCTGAAATAATAATGAATAGCAACATTTTACAAGATATTATCGACAATAAACGTCGTGAGATCGCGGCATTAAACGCCAAGGGCAGTAACCGGCTTACGGAACTTATGTCACACATTTTCCTCAACCCTCCGGCATCAATGAAAGCCGCCATAAAGGAAAGCGACTCCGGCATAATTGCGGAATTCAAACGCCGCTCGCCATCAAAAGGAGAGATACACCCGCTCGCTCTCGTAAATGAAATCATACCCGCCTACGAGGCGGCAGGAGCAGCAGCATGCTCGGTGCTAACCGACGCTGCATATTTCGGAGGAGCGTTGAGCGATCTCGCACTTGCTGCGGAATGTACCCAATTACCCTTGCTTCGCAAGGATTTCATCATCGACGAACGCCAGATCTATGAAGCGCGTATATTTGGAGCTTCAGCCATATTGCTGATCGCGGCGGTATTGTCATTTGACGAGATCACACGATTTACATCACTTGCCCATAAGCTTGGCATGGAAGTTCTTCTTGAACTCCATACTACCGCAGATCTTGACAAGTTTATCCCGGAAGCCGACATGGTGGGAATCAACAATCGTGACCTCACCTCATTCAAGACCGATACCAATATATCACTACGTCTTATATCAGAACTGCCTGCCGATATAACCAAGATAGCGGAAAGCGGTATTTCATCGCCCAAAGAGTTAAGACGCCTCCGCGAAGCGGGATTCGACGGATTTCTTATCGGTGAGCGTTTTATGAGCCGACAATTTCCGGGAAATGCACTAAAAGAATTTATTAATGGGATCTGAAAAAGCAAAACCGTGTCACGCCGACATGATGATAAAAGTGTGTGGTATGCGCGAACCGGAAAACATACTTGCCGTGGCATCACTCACCCCTATGCTTATGGGCTTCATTTTCCATAAAGAATCGCCTCGCGACGCATCATCCCTGAATCCCGATGCAGTAAAGTCATTGCCTCCATTTATCCGCCCCGTCGGTGTTTTCGTCGACAAGCCGGATGAGTATATTATATCAGTATGCACCGACTATAGCATTAAAATAGTGCAGCTTCACGGGTCGGAATCGCCGGAACAGTGCCTGAGACTAAAACGACGTGGTTATACAGTGTTCAAGGCTTTTGGTATCGGGAATAATAACGATTTCGATAACGTTTCATCCTATGAAGAGGCGGTTGACATGTTTCTGTTTGACACCCAAAGCGCCTCTCATGGCGGAAGCGGTAAAAAGTTTGATTGGAGCAGTCTTGAATCATACAATCTTGACACTCCGTATCTCCTCAGTGGCGGCATAGGTCCCGACGACGTAGACGCAATTGTCAAGGCTGTACGCCCCGGAATGGCAGGAATAGATATCAACAGCAGATTTGAGACTTCACCCGGAATCAAAGATATCAACAAACTAATAAATTTTATACTTTCACTACGTAAATTCAATGAACATGAACCGAATACAACACCTTTTTGGGAGAAAAAAATCTGACATCCTTTCAGTATATTTCACAGCAGGATTCCCCACCCTTGCATCTACGGTAGATGTAATTGACTCGCTCGCGCTCAGAGGCGTGGATATGATAGAGGTAGGCATCCCATTTTCCGATCCGATCGCCGACGGTCCCGTGATACAGCATAGTTCATCGGTAGCCTTACGCAACGGCATGACCCTCGAATTGCTTTTGTCACAAGTCGAAGAAGCACGTAAGAGACAGCCCGAAATACCGATGATACTTATGGGATATCTCAACCCAATGATGCAATATGGCATCGAACCGTTATTCAAGAGATGCAGGCAAGCCGGCATTGACGGTTTGATCATCCCTGATCTGCCTTTTGCCGAATACATTGCCGAGTATAAGGTATTGTGTGAGAAATATGACATACCGGTAATAATGCTCATAACCCCGGAAACATCAGATGAACGCATAAGGCTCATCGACGAGAATTGCGACGGATTCATATACATGGTATCGTCGGCATCAACCACCGGCACAAAAGAAAAATTCAACGAAGAGCAACTTGATTACTTCCGTCACATTGACAGCCTTAACCTGAAACATGAGCGCTTGATAGGCTTCGGAATATCCAATCCCGCAACATACCATGAGGCTTGCCGCTACTCTTCAGGAGCTATAATCGGTTCATTTTTCATAAAATGCCTTGAATCAAGCCCGGAGAGCCACTCGGAGGCTGTCAACCGTCTTCTCTCCGCAATCGGCAAATAATACGACAACATCTAAAAAGTAAGAGACTGCATCGTAAAAGCTTACGAGACAGTCTCTACTTTATAGGACCACACCAAAGGATGCGATGAAACTCCGAATGACAGGATTTGAGTGCTCGCCAGCCTTTGTAATCCGCCTGGGTTATTAGCCACCGCTCCGAAAAGCGGTTGGGGCCCGCCATCAGCCGACTAAGCTTGTCTCGGTATTTCATATAAAATTGATGAGTTTCCCAATCTACTTTGATGTGGTATATCTTCGGCTCTCTTGCCTTTGTTCTTATAACACAAAGATAGAGATTATTGTTGAATTTTGCAACTTTCAACACAAGAAATTTCATCCATTCGGGAAAGAATCGGTACATTTGCAGTACAATAATTATTTACAATCAAACATATGAATCTGTTTCTCAACATCATCTGGATTGTTTTCGGCGGCTTCTTTGTCGCCGTCGAATATGTCGTGTCAAGTCTCGCCATGATGCTCACAATAATAGGCATACCGTTTGGACTTCAGACGCTCAAACTTGCCGGAGTAGCGCTCGTGCCGTTTGGCACCAAGGTACTCGACGCACCGACATCAAACGGATGCCTTAACCTGATCATGAATATAATATGGTGGTTTGTGGGAGGCATTCCTATCGCACTAACCCATCTGGGCTTTGGCATACTTTTCTGTATCACGATAATAGGAATACCGTTCGGAGTCCAGCATTTCAAGCTTGCCGGACTTGCGTTCATGCCATTCGGCAAAACACTCTCGTAATCCGTTAATCGGAAGGCATGCCGTTATAGCGCACATGATTCAGAGCGCGGAGCACATTACATAATATACGGCTCCAGTAAGCACCGAAATCCTCCTTGACGGCAACAAGTCCCATTGCTATCAACTCCTCAGGCACATCTTTTACCGTCTCCAGGAAATTATACAGCACCTGGAATATGTCGGCAAGTCCTTCCGAAATAGAAGCGGCGATCGGAGTGTCGGAGTATTTCATATCCTCCTCAAACACTTCAAGATACGTATCGTCAGGACCGAGAAGGTTCTCCACGTTTCGCCTTACGGCGTCATAGTAATCTTCTTCCAGGGAGCCGGCTATATACGGCTCTTCTATAGCGGCAGCATCAACATTTACATCAGTAGCCGAGATATAGATGCGTGGCAACAGCCGCAACATAGAGGCGACGAAATCATCACGCTCCATTTCTCGCGCGTTTTCAAGCGCCTGACAATATTCATTACACAACGCCATGAATGCAAGGGCGTTATTGTTGATTATCGAATTGCTCATAATTCACTACCATAAAGATGATGTTGACATATATACCTATATACCCCCGGAGGCAGGAAATAGTTCATATCCTTTCCTCGGGCTATACTTTCTCTTATAAAAGTGGATGACAGGTCAATCATAGGCGCATCTATCACTTCCACTCGTTGTTCGTCGATATTATCCACAGGATATCCGCGACGGGGATAGACGATCACACCAAATCGATCAAGAATCTCCTCCGACGCGCGCCAACGGTTGAATATCGCCCAATTGTCACTGCCTATTATCAATTTGTACCTTACATCCGGATTGCTTTCGGCAAGCCTGTTCAATGTGTCAATGGTATATGACGGGCGTGGCATCGACAACTCCGTATCATCGGCAGTCACCACTCCTGAGCACTCACATGCAAGACTTAGCATGGCAAAGCGATCGGAATCGGATTCCATCTCTACATCACGTTTCAACGGGTTACATGGCGAAAGCATCAAAGCCACCGAATCCACAGGTCCAAACTGTGCAATATAGGAGGCAAGCATCAGATGTCCGGAATGGACAGGATTAAACGAGCCTCCGAGCACCCCTATTACAGCTGTGGGTTTCACCTTGACAGAAATTCGGTTATCACCTCGTGGGTATCCTCGATTGCTGTCGCGAGGTCATCGTTGACAACGGTGGCGTCATAACGCGGCGCAAACCCGATTTCATATTCAGCCTTACGCACACGCTCGTCGATGACCTCCGGAGCGTCGGTCGCCCTGCCCTCAAGCCGCCTGCGCAGCTCATTAACAGAAGGGGGCATGATAAACAGGGCGAGAGCCCTCTCGCCGTAAAGTCGCTTTACGTTCATAGCGCCTTTTACATCTATGTCAAGCACCACATTATGCCCGTCGGAAGTGATGCGGTCGATCTCACTCTTTAATGTGCCATAGAAACGCCCTGCATACACCTCTTCATACTCGACAAACTCATCACGTGCTATCTTGTCACGGAACTCATCTTCCGAGAGGAAGTAATAATGCACACCATGCTTCTCTTCACCACGCGGCTTACGGCTTGTCGCCGAGATGGAAAACTGCATGTCGATATCCCCGCGCTCAAGCAGCGCATTGATAATCGTTGATTTTCCGCAGCCTGACGGCGCCGATAATATTATGATCTTGCCTGCCATCGTAAAATCACATCACATTAAGCACCTGCTCCTTTATCTGCTCAAGCTCATCCTTCATCCTGACTACAATCTTCTGCATTTCGGCATGGTTGGATTTAGAGCCGAGCGTATTGATTTCACGACCCATCTCCTGACTGATAAAGCCGAGTTTCTTGCCCTGTCCGGAAGCTCCGTCCATTGTTTCCATAAAGTAGTTCAGATGCTGGGCAAGACGCTGTTTCTCTTCATTGACGTCAAGTTTCTCGATATAAAATATCATCTCCTGTTCAAGGCGGTTTTTGTCAAACGACACTCCGTCGATCTTGGACAGGTTTTCCTCGATACGGGCACGTATTTTGGCGACACGCTCTTTTTCAAACGGTTCGACCCCCGCAAGCAACTGTCGTATGTTTTCGATGCGACGGGTAAAAAATTCCGTCAGCTTTATACCTTCCTTTGCCCTGAACTGCATAAGACCGTCGATAGCTTCACCTACGGCTTTCATCAGCACAGCCGAGTCCTCTTCCGAAAGAGCTGCGGGCAATTCACTTTTGACTGTCTCCGGAAAACGCAACAGCACCCCATACCAGTCATCAGGCCATGCAAGACCGAGCTGACGCGCCATCTCTTCAACCTGAGCCTTGTATGCCGCCATAAGGGGTATATTGAGCGACACGGTCGTCTCCACACCTACCGACTCGGCATATATCTGGAAATCGACCTTACCTCTTTCGAGGCGCGAGGCGATGAGATTACGGAATTCGAGTTCTTTCTCGCGGAAAGCGGCAGGCACACGCGACGAGATGTCAAGTTGCTTGCTGTTCAGCGATTTAATCTCCACTGTGATTTTCTTGTTTGGGATCTGGGCAACAGATTTGCCAAATCCGGTCATTGATAGTAACATGGACAGATATTTTCTTACAAAATTACAAAATCTCCCGATAATACATCGGGTTAACTCAAAAAATCGTATCTTTGTATAACAAAAATTTCACGCAATGGCGGTAATACTTAATATAGAGACATCTACCAACGTATGCTCGACGGCACTTACTTACGACGGGCACGTTATCATACAAAGAGAAGATTATCAGGGACACAACCACGCGACTCTCCTTAGTGGGTTTATCAAGGATTGCCTTGACGAGGCAAAAGATAAAAACCTGAAAATAGACGCCGTTGCCGTCAGCATAGGTCCCGGAAGCTATACCGGGCTGCGCATAGGCCTTTCCGAGGCAAAAGGACTCGCTTACGCGCTTGACGTGCCGCTGATCGGTGTTGACACGCTGCAGATAATGACTGTCGCGGTAATGTTCAGTGACTTTTTTGACGAAGATGTGATGTTTGCACCGATGATCGACGCCCGCCGCATGGAAGTTTTCACCGCAGTTTACGACTATGCGCTTCAACCGCTTATGTCACCTGCACCGCTTATCTTGACCGAGGATAGCTACAAGGAATATCTTAACAAGGGACCCGTAATATTCTTCGGCAACGGCAGCGACAAGGCGCGCAAGTTGCTTGAATCTCACCCAAACGCCAATTTCATAACGGAGATCCATCCTGTAGCCGCCAACATGATGGCTCTTGCCGACAAGGCTTATCTCAACAATGATTTCCTCGATCTTGCATACTCAACCCCCGCCTATCTCAAAGAATTTCAGGCGACTGTGGCAAAGTCAAAATTAGGAGTTTGACCTACATATTATTCTGTCAATGAAAGTAACCGATTTAATCGCAGCCAACGGCAAGACCGGATTCTCTTTTGAGGTGCTTCCGCCGCTTAAGGGTAAAGGAATATCACAACTTTTCCGCAACATAGACACACTCAAAGAGTTTAATCCGCTCTACATAAATATTACGACCCATCGGAGCGAAATGGTATACAAAAACACTCCCGACGGACTGTATCAGAAAGTGAGTCAACGCAGCCGCCCCGGTACGGTGGCTGTCGCCGCAGCCATACAGCAGAAGTACGGTATACCGGCTGTACCACACATCATATGCAGCGGATTTTCCCGTATCGAAACCGAATATGCCCTCATTGACCTTAATTTTCTCGGCATAACCAACCTACTGATATTGCGGGGCGACAAGGCGAAACATGAAAGCCGCTTCATCCCGAACGACAACGGTTATTCCCACGCCACGGAACTGCAATTGCAGGTCAACGAGTTTAACCGGGGATACTTCATCGACGGCACCAAAATGGACATCGTGACCGGTGAGCCGTTTTCCTATGGCGTGGCGGGATATCCGGAGAAGCATGAGGAAGCCCCCAATCTTGACATCGACATCCAGTATGCCCGTCAAAAAGTGGACAACGGAGCCGAATACATCGTGACACAGATGTTTTTTGACAATAAAAAGTATTATGACTTTGTTGACCGATGCAGGCGCGCGGGAATAAATGTACCGATAATCGCCGGGCTTAAGCCTATCACCACCATGAGCCAGCTTAACCTACTGCCGAAAGTGTTTCACGTCGACCTTCCGATGGAGCTTGCCACAGAACTGATGAAGTGCAAGTCGGATGCCGATGCAAAACAAGTGGGAGTTGAATGGTGCAAGATGCAGGCAGCCGAGCTTATTGCCAACAATGTCCCGAGCATACATTTTTACTCGCTTAACGCGACAAAGAGCGTTGAACAGGTAGCGCGGGAAGTTTATTGATCTCAAAACGGAAGCGACCATGAAATTTGCCGACATACCATACCATGAAGACGTAAAGGAAAGACTCCGCGCAATGATCGACAGCGACCGCATACCGCACGCCCTGCTGATAGAGGGACCTGCCGGAATAGGTAAATTTGCGCTTGCCCGTGCAGCCGCCCAATACATCCATTGCGAAAACAAGACCGATGGTGACAGCTGTGGGAAGTGCCCTTCTTGCCTGCAACACAACTCGTTCAACCATATCGACACTCACTTTGCGTTTCCGGTAATTAAGAAAAAGAGCGACCGCGCATCTTTCTGCGACGATTTCATTGCCGAATGGCGCGACTATCTGTCGGAAAATCAATACATGGACTTTCAGAAATGGGTTGAGGCTCTCGGCTCACCGACCACCCAGCCTCAGATATATGCCGATGAAGCCGACGCCCTCATTCGAAAACTTAGCTTCACGTCTCACAGTTCCCGCTACAAGGTTGTATTGATGTGGTTGCCCGAAAGACTGAATGTCACCGGGGCAAACAAGCTCCTCAAACAGATTGAAGAGCCATATCCCGACACTATTTTTATCCTTGTCAGCAATAAGCCCGCCGAGATACTGCCTACGATTTATTCCCGTACACAGCGGTTGCAGCTCAAGCGATTGCCCGATCATGTTGTGGCTAAATACCTTAGCGACAATTTTTCTGTCGATCTTACCGATGCCACCGCTCTCGCCCACATAGCCGAAGGTAATATTATAACTGCGGTAAACAGTCTGAGCCTTAGCAAAGAAAACAAAAATTATCTTGATAAATTCATGTCGCTGATGCGACTTGCCTATCAACGCAATGTAAAAGAGCTTAAAGAGTGGGCCTCGGAAATATCGTCGCTCGGTAGGGAGAGTGAACTGCGGTTTCTTGAATACTGCCAGCGGTTGATACGTGAAAATTTCATATACAACCTGCAGATAAGCGAACTCAATTACCTGAATCGTGACGAAGCCGCGTTCAGCCGCAATTTCGCCCGATTCATCAATGAGCGCAATGTCGTGCAGATAGCCGCAGAGCTTGACAAGGCAGCAATTGACATAGCGGGAAATGCCAATGGAAAGATTGTAATGTTTGACGTAGCAGTGCGTATGATACTGCTTCTTAAGCAATAATCTTTCCTCGACATCACCATTCCCATTTATCAGAAAGACAGATGACCTCATTCCTGAAACGCATAGCTAAAGCATATTTCGACAACGAAAAGGATAATCTTGCCGATTATTGCTTCATATTCCCCAACAAGCGAAGCGGCACTTTTTTCAGTCATTTCCTGAATGAACTGAACGATGACACTACCCCGGTATTTGAGCCGAAGATCACCACAATCAGCGACTTTGTTGCCGACTTCTCCGATTATGTCGAGGCAAGCCGTTACGACCTGCTGTTCACGATGTATAACGAATATGCCAAGCTCTCACGCGAAATTGAGGATTTTGATCGCTTTGTATTCTGGGGCGACATGCTTATCTCCGACTTCAACGACGTAGACCGCTATCTCGCCGACGCTCCGATGCTGTTCAAAAATATTACCGACTATAACACCATAAACACCGACTTCCTTACCGACGAGCAAAAACTCATCGTAAAGCAATATTGGGGAATAGAGCTGCCTACCGGAGATCCGGAATCATTCTGGACCCACCTGAATGAAAAAGGCGAGCCCCGTACCAACCGTGAGTCATTCGTCAGGCTTTGGGAGATACTGTACCCGCTTTATTCCGGCTATCGCAAAAGTCTTGCCGACCGCGGATTGTGCTATTCGGGCATGCAATACAAGGAGGTTGCCGACCGCTTCAAGCTTATGCAGGCTGAGGATTTCCCTTACAGGCGTGTCATAATCGTAGGCTTCAATGTCCTTTCCATGACGGAAATAAAAATCTTCGAGCGGCTGCGCGACCTTGGTATCGGGGATTTCTATTGGGACTTTGACATGCCCGAAGCCTTCAAGGCTAATCGCTCGGCTACATTTTTCTTAAAAAAATATGTAAAGGAATTTAAATCTCTGTATGACATTTCGCTTGACGATCTGCCTGTACCTGAGATTGAGATAATAAGTGTGCCGTCAAATGTCGGGCAGGTAAAACTTACAGGCAAGATTCTTGAAGAAATGATCGAATCCGGTGATATTACCGACAAGACCAATGCCATCGACACGGCTATCGTACTCCCGTCAGAAAATCTGTTCATCGACCTGCTCCACTCCGTGCCGGAGTCAATAGGCTCGGTCAACATAACAATGGGATACCCGTTGCGGATGACCTCAATAGCCACTTTGCTCCGAAATATAACGATGATGCACATGAGAGCGAAAAAAGTGCGCGACATATGGTGTTTTTTCTACGAGGATGTCAAGGATGTGCTTTCTCATCCGCTGTTAAAGACGATCGCCCAGGCTTCCTGCACAGCAATCATAGATTGTATTGACAAAAACAAGATGTTCACGATACCTGTTGACTGGATCAACAGTAATTTCGAGGAATTGTCTACACTGTTTTTCCCTGTCGAGCAGCAGCATTCCGGCGACCAGGTATTTGAATATTTATGTCATCTCGTAGATTTTATCTCCGAAAGACTTGAAAAGCTCAACGAAGATGGATCGTCGGCGCTGGAACTCGGATTTCTCACCCGCTACCGCATATCGCTCGATCAGCTCCATAATGCCATCAATAAATATGGCATCAAGATGAAAGAAAACACTTTCTTCCATCTTATCGAACGCACTATCAATGCCGAGAGCGTCAATTTCATAGGCGAACCGCTGAAAGGGCTCCAGATAATGGGCGTGCTTGAGACCCGTGCACTCGATTTCGACAATGTGATACTACTGTCTATGAATGAGCGCATATTTCCCCGCAAACATTATACGCGCTCTTTTATCCCCGATGTACTTCGCCGAAGCTATGGGCTCTCCACCCTGGAATTTCAGGAATGTATCTACGCCTACTATTTCTATCGGCTTATTTCAAGGGCAAAGCGGGTGAAATTATTGTATGACTCACGCACATCAGGATTGAAGGGCGGAGAGATGTCCCGCTATCTGTATCAACTTCTATATCTATGCGACAGCAAAAGCATATCCCGTAAAAATGCCTATTACGACATGCCGCCCCTGAACGTGAGCGACAGGCTCAGCGTGGTCAAGAATGACGTCATAATGTCAAGACTAAATCGCTACCTGTCGACCGGCGACAACCGTCTGTCACTGTCGGCATCGGCGATTAAGATGTATCTTAACTGCCCTCTTGAATTTTACTTTCACTATATCGAGCATATCCGGCCGGAAGACGAGGTTACCGATTATATGGATGAAAGCACGTTCGGTACTATAGTACATCAGGTATCGGAATATTCTTACAAACGACTTAAAGGCGACATGCCCGAACTTGAAGTGACAGCACCGTTGCTTGACAGGCTGAAAAGAGAAGTCACCGAGCTTGAAAAGCTTATCACGTCGGCAACCAACCAGCATTATCACCATCTCCCGTCGCAAAGAAGCGATGACGAGCCCTATCTTAACCTTACTCCACTTCATGGAGAGGCAAAAGTCGTAGGAGAGGTCATCCGTGAATTCATCATAAAGATGTTTGAACTTGAAAAGTCGCTCACACCTTTCTATTTCATTGAGGGCGAGCACAAATTTCATGCACGTATACCCATTGACTCGGAAAGAGCATTCAACATCGGAGGTTCTATCGACCGTATCGACCGTCTTGCCGACGGAAAGACATTGAGAATCATTGATTACAAGACGGGGGGCGATGATTCTGTATTCAAAGATGTCGATGATATGTTTTCCGACAAGAAAGCCATATTGCAACTATTCCTGTATTGCAACGGCCTTGCCTGCGAGATGAAAAAAGATGTGCCGATACAGCCGGTATTGTACCTGTTCAAAAAATTCAGCACCGACGGCATCCTTCCCGTAAGGCAAGGCTCTGACCCGCTGACCGATTACCGAGAGCTCAATGCAGAAGTAATGGAGATGCTGAGAGAGAATCTTTCCGAACTGTTTGACCCCGAAATACCGTTTGAGCCTGATCCAAGCAAAGAGCATTGCCACTTCTGCAACTATAAGGAAATCTGTGGACAAGCCAAATAATCGCCATGGCGGGACTCTATATACATATTCCATTCTGCCACTCAAAGTGCAGCTATTGTGACTTCTACTCGATGCCGCACACCGCTGACATAGGTAAATATATCGACGCGCTTCTCACTGAGTGGAAAATGAGACAAGGAGAGATTCAAGAGCCTTTTACCACGATATACATTGGCGGCGGCACTCCGTCGATACTGCCACTTGATGACATAAAGCGCCTTATCAGAGGCATAGGCATTATAAACCCTGCCGAATTTACCGTCGAGGCTAATCCTGAGGATGTCACTCCGGAATGGGTCCAATGTATAAAAGAATGCGGGGTAAACCGCGTCAGTATCGGAATACAATCATTTTCCGATGATGAATTAAATCGTATCAACCGGCGACACACCGGCGATGAGGCGGAAAATGCTTTAGAAACATTGCGTGAAGGCGGCATCGGAAATATCAGTGCCGACCTCATCTACGGACTTCCGGGACAGACAATAGACTCATGGCAGCTGTCCCTTGACCGCCTCGTTGCCACAGGGGTCGAGCATATCTCGGCATACTCTCTTTCCTATGAACCCGGGACACGCTTGCATGCCATGCTTTCAACCGGGAAAATCAAGGAGACCGATGAAGATACTGTCAGCGAAATGTACAGGCGGCTTACCGACTCCCTCCGCAAGGCCGGATACGAGCATTATGAAATCTCCAATTTCGCACTTCCCGGCCGACGGGCAATACATAACAGCTCATACTGGCACTTTATACCCTACCTCGGGCTTGGCACTGCCGCACATAGTTTTGACGGAAAGACCCGACGAGCAAATCGTCGTGGAATAAAGGCATATATCAGCGACATAATGTCGGGTAAAACATTTTATGATATCGAGGATGAAAATCCCGACGAACTTTACAATGACTATATCATCACGTCACTGCGCACAGCTGAAGGAATCGACAAAAGGCATTTTGCCGGGTGTTTCGGCGACAAAGCCCTTACCGACCTGCGACGTGACGCCTCCGCGTTTTTACGTTCAGGAAAGATGATGGAAACTCCCGACTCTCTGTTTATAACGGAAGAGTCATTTCTTATATCCGACTCAATTTTAGTTGAATTAATCCATTGACAATCCCGCCATGCACATATTACTCGCCTGCGCAAAATTAATGACCGACAATTTCCCGGCAAGGGAACTGCCGTTTACAACAGAGCCTCGATTTCGCGAAAATGCCAGAATCATCGCCCGACAACTTGCCGGATATTCGGTCGACGAACTGCAACATATCCTCAGAACAAACCGCAGTATTGCCGTTGAAAACCATCTCCGATATGTCAACTTCGATATCGAGGCGACACGTCACCCCGCAGGATTTATGTATGACGGCATGGTGTTCAAGAAAATGAAGCTTGAAAGTTTCTCCGACACTCAACTTACCTATGCCAACTCTCACCTCACCATCTGTTCCTTCCTCTACGGTATGTTGCGACCACTTGACCTGATCAACCCTTACAGGCTTGAAGGCAATGTCGAACTGCCATGCACCGACGGTAAGACCATGTTTGATTACTGGCGACCGCAACTTACAGACATTCTTATAAATGCGGTGAAGGAATCGGGCGGAACACTTGTAAATCTTGCAAGTGCGGAGATGAAAAGTCTGTTTGACTGGAAACGCATTGTAAGAGAAGTAAAGGTTGTGATACCTACTTTTAAAATGCTTAAAGACGGGAAAGAGCGCACTGTCACTATCTATGCGAAAATGTGTCGGGGTGAAATGGCACGTTATATACTTCAAAACAGCATTGATGACCCGTCGGCACTTGGTGGATTCGAGTATGACGGCTTCCGCCTACACGACCCCGGGTCATTCACCTTCATTGCCCAATAGACAATGGCAATATACTTTAGGCAACTATTATCATAATCCTATTGACTTTAGAAGCAAAATGTTGTAACTTTGCAATTGAAAATAAAGGAAGCAGAGGCTTCCAAAACATAAATTAATAGCGTTTGCTATTTGTTCCAATCAGAATGAAACGTCGGAAATTTCATTGTGTTATGAATGAGGAACAAGTCGCGAACGTCCGTGCATTGCATGGGCGTGACTTGCCGTTCATAACACCAATCCGACGGGTGCATTCTGGGCAGTCATTGCCCATGCTTTTGCATTCGTCGAATTTGATTTATGAGCATTGGCATTCGCATAAACGATTTGCCAATGACCATAAATCAATTGGTAAGAGGTCTCATTACATTGAGTCTTCTTACTTCACATCTCTGCGGCTATGCCCAGACTATCAATTATGAAAAATCATCACATACGGTTTTTGACATTGTCTATCAATACAATGTATATTGACAGCATAAATCGGCATCAGACCAAATGTTCCCATTTCAATGTCAGGCAACTGATCCTGCCGGGTACCTTGATAGCTGTTGGCACGTTCGGTGTTTACAACGGTGCATTCAGAAAATTAGACATCAATATAAAAAACGGGATGGACAATTTGCAAGGTAACCATTTCTTCCGTGTCGATGATTATATCCAATATCTTCCGGCACTAACCTACCTGACATTTGGTTCGATGGGCATCAAAGCAAAACATAGCTTCAAAGAGCGAATAATGGTCGAAGCGACTGCCTATATATCCATGACAGCATTGACCAATATAGGTAAATTCACATTCAAGGAAAAAAGACCGGATTCAAGTGCAAGAAATTCGTTTCCTTCCGGACACACGGCAACAGCATTTACCGGAGCCGAATTAATAAGGGAGGAGTATGGTCTCGGAATTGGCATCGGAGCTTATACGGTTGCTGTAGGCGTTGCATTTTTACGCCTTTATAACGGTCGCCATTGGCTAAATGATGTCATTGCCGGTGCGGGAGTAGGAATATTATCGGCAAGGATAGGTTACTGGATGCTCCCATTATATCAACGATGGTTTAAGTGGAACAAATCATCGTCTGATATACTTGTAGTCTCACCGGTATACGACCACGCGGAGCGCTCCTTTTCTGTTAATTTAGCATGTACATTTTAATCATATGAAGTGTGCATTCAGTTAGTCGGTTATTTAAGATTTTTATTACTCCTTATTATCTTGACAAAGCTTTCAGGCAGCCTGACATTATATAGTTCCAGAGCTTCGGCAAACAGCGGTGCGATTTCCTCATCGGTAAAACCTGCGATGCCACACCCTATACGCGTAACATAAAAAGTATTCTGATCCCACTCGCGGGCAAGTGCGATAAACTCATCGACATATGGTTTTATCGTGTCAACTCCACCCTGCATAGTCGGAATGGCATAAGACTGCCCCTGGATGCCAACACCCTGCCCCATTATAGCGCCAAACCGCTCATAGGCAACCCTCGCTGCACCTCCGGCATGTATACCCGCAAGGTTACTGCCGAACACAAAAATATCATCCTTGCCGAGTGATGTTATATTCTCCGGCGTATATTTCAGATTCTCGTCTTGTGCCATAATATATCGTATTTACCGACAAATATACGGCTTTTTCGGTGAAATCAGGAATTTTTTGTAACTTTGCCGCGAATTATAACAGACTGAATTAATGAGTTACAACTTATTGAAAGGAAAGCGCGGCGTGATATTCGGCGCGCTCAATGACATGAGTATCGCCTGGAAAGTGGCTGAAAAGGCTGTCGAGGAAGGTGCTGTTATCACACTCTCCAATACACCGGTAGCAGTAAGGATGGGCGATGTCAGCAAACTTGGAGAAAAGCTAAATGCAGAAGTTATTCCCGCCGACGCAACCAATGTCGATGACCTCGAAATGGTATTTCAGCGTTCGACGGAGGTGCTTGGCGGAAAGATCGACTTCGTACTCCACTCTATAGGCATGTCACCCAATGTCCGCAAAAAGCGTCTTTACGATGATATAGATTATGATCTGCTCAACAAGACCCTCGACATATCGGCTGTGTCATTTCATAAAATGATTCAAGCAGCAAAGAAGCTCGACGCCATCAACGATTACGGAAGCATTATCGCTCTGAGCTACATTGCGGCTCAGCGCACTATGTTTGGCTACAACGACATGGCTGACGCAAAGGCTCTTCTTGAATCCATAGCCCGCAGTTTCGGCTACATCTACGGAAGGGAGAAGCATGTGAGAATCAATACCATATCACAGTCTCCGACACAGACTACCGCCGGAAGCGGCGTGAAGGGCATGGACTCGCTGATGGATTTCGCCAACCGCATGTCGCCGCTCGGCAATGCCGATGCAGAGGAATGCGCTAACTATTGCATCGTGATGTTCAGCGACCTTACCCGTAAGGTGACCATGCAAAACCTCTACCACGACGGCGGATTCTCGAGCATGGGTATGAGCCTCCGTGCAATGGACCAATATGAAAAGAGCTTCGACCTCTACCGTAATCCCGACGGAACAATTCAATACGGTTAATCCCATCGCAAATCCTCATATAACAATAAATCCCGGCATTCTGAGATGTCGGGATTTATTGTTTCCAATTTTAAGTTCAATCAGAACAGCGGGAAAGTCGAAGTCGTGTATACATACTTACGCTCAAAATCCTGCTGTGACATTGTGAACATTAGGATACCCTGTATAAGCCATAATATCGAGGGAATACCACAAAGGCAGAATGTCACTATCAATGTGATTATACCGGCTGTATTCTTTCCGAGATAAAAATACTGTATGCCGAGACTACCGAGAAATATGGCAAGCAGAGCGGCAACACCGCGGCTCTTGCCCGAAGGCCCGGGAGAAAACACACTGTCAGGATAAGGAGGAGGACAACTGTTAGGATTGTTTTGCTGGTCCATCTTGTTTAAGTTTGATTGGTTGATATATGTTAGTTATTGCAAACTAACTAAATTTATTCGGTTTATCAAAATATTTTGACGGAAAATCTAACGTTTGTCAACATTTCCCTCGAAATAATTCACATAAGCCTTGTTTACCAGCCTTATGCCGCCCGGTGTCGGATAATTACCGGAAAAATACCAGTCGCCGGGAGAAGACGGTACGGCCTCATGAAGCCCCTCAAGTGTCTGATATATAATCTCCACGTCGGCATGGGTATCGGCAGGCGTGAGCATCTCGGCAATTTTTGACGAGATCTGTTCGTCGGTAAATGAAGCGTATATCGCCTTGACACAATTGACAAGCTCACTATCAGGCACATTTTCCTGTGCGATACAATTATTATACACTTCTTCAAGAATTCCTTCCCTTCCGCTCTCCTTAAGCAACGAAACAGCGGCACGAAATGCACAGAACTCACCCATCCTCGACATGTCGATTCCGTAATAGTCGGGATAGCGTACCTGCGGCGAAGAACTTACAATCACTATCTTTTTAGGATGCAGCCGGTCAAGCATTCTTATTATGGACTGACGTAAGGTAGTTCCGCGCACTATCGAATCATCAATTACCACAAGCGTGTCGCGGTCATTTTCCACGATACCGTAAGTGACATCATACACATGGGCGGCAAGATCGTTACGCGACTCGCCTTCCGCAATAAATGTGCGGAGCTTGATATCCTTTATTGCCACTTTCTCTATACGCAGTTTGCGCTGCATTATATCCAGCAGGGCGTCACGTGACAGGGCATCATTCTGCGACAACCGGTATATGCGGTCGGCTTTCTCCCGGTCAAGATATTTTTCAAGACCTTCGATCATGCCTATGAACGCCACCTCCGCCGTGTTGGGGATAAAGGAGAAAACGGCATGATCAAGATCATAATCCACACCCTTTAATATCTTGTCGACAAGATTTCTTCCAAGAGCCTTGCGCTCCTTGTATATGTCGGCGTCGCTACCGCGGGAGAAGTATATGCGTTCAAAGGAGCATCGTTTGTTTTTTCCTTCACCGAGAATGTCATCGACACTCACTTTGCCGTTTTTAGTGACTATTATCGCGCAACCCGGGGCAAGCTCATGAACGGCACGCCGAGGCACATTCATTACGGTCTGTATCACGGGTCGTTCGGAGGCTATGACTACTATTTCGTCGTCTGCATAATAAAACGCCGGGCGTATGCCGTGAGGGTCACGCAACGCCCACATATCACCTGAGCCGAGCGCACCACATATCACGTATCCGCCATCCCATCCCGGGGCTGTGGAGGCAAGCACCGGTCGAAGGTCAATGTTATCCTCTATAGCGACAGCACGCTCCATGCCGTCAAGCCCTTCTTCGGTAAATTTATGGTAGAGGCGGTTGTTTTCCTTATCAAGCGCGTAGCCGAGTTGTTCGAGTATGATTACCGTGTCGGAGTATATACGCGGGTGCTGTCCTTTCTCCACTACAGCGTTGAATATACTGTCGACATTGGTCATATTGAAGTTGCCACACAGCATAAGCGAGCGCGAACACCAGTTATTGCGCCGCAGAAACGGATGCACATAGCTTATGCCGCTGCGCCCGGTAGTGGAGTAACGCAGATGCCCCATGTACACCTCGCCGATAAACGGCGCATAGGCGTCGACCCAGTCGGCATCATGTTCATTCACATGCGCCTGATCCACCTGATGATTTATTGTCGAAAAAATCTCCTGGATGGCATTGGAACCGAGAGCCCTCTCGCGGAACACATATTCGTGTCCCGCGGGAGAATTCATTTTTATAACTCCGGCACCCGCACCTTCCTGACCGCGGTTATGCTGTTTCTCCATAAGGAGATATAGCTTGTTAAGCCCATACAGGTAAGTGCCGTACTTTTTCTTATAATAATCAAGCGGTTTCAACAGGCGTATCATAGCTACGCCACACTCATGCTTCAGCTGTTCCATTATTTCGATTTAAGATATGCGTCAATCCCTTTTGCGGCATTACGACCCGAGGCGATACAGCGCACGACAAGAGATGCACCCGTAGAGGCATCGCCGGCGGCAAACACCTTTTCGACACTGCTCTGTTGCATGCCGTTGACCTTGACATTACCACGGGCATCCTTTTCCACGCCAAGCTGTTCGAGCAATCCCTCGGCAACCGGATTGGTGAATCCCATGGCGAGCAGCACAAGCTGTGCCGGTATACGCTCCGTCTTTCCGGTGTGGATAAGATTCATCTTTCCTGTCGCAGGGTCTTTTTCCCAATTGACTTCCTCAATCTCGACCTCATCAACCTTACCATCCTTACCGATAAACTTTTTGGTGTCAAGAAGCCACCGACGCTCACACCCTTCAAGATGAGAGCTTGATGTCTTCAATATCTGAGGCCAGTTGGGCCACGGAGTATCGGGATTCTCACCCACGGGAGGCTTCGGCATAATCTCAATCTGGGTCACGGAGAGCGCACCCTGACGGTTGGCTGTGCCTACACAGTCGCTTCCGGTATCACCGCCGCCGATTACAAGCACATGCTTGCCCTTGGCCGAGATACGTGCTTCGCGCGGCACTTCGACCCCGGCATTTACACGGTTTTGCTGACGGAGCAATTCAAGGGCGAAATGCACCCCGTCAAGTTCCCTGCCCTCTACCTTGAGATCGCGGGGTACTTCCGAGCCGATTGCCACACACACCGCATCATATTCCGACAGCAATTGGTCGGCTTTGATATCTCTACCGACTTCAACCCCGGTCTTGAACTCTATACCCTCTTCCTTCAGCAGATTGACACGCCTGTCAATCACGCTCTTGTTTAGCTTGAAGTCAGGTATGCCAAAACGTAAAAGTCCGCCAACAGCCTCATTTTTCTCAAACACAGTAACCGAGTGTCCTTTCCGGTTGAGCTGATTGGCACATGCAAGACCGGCGGGTCCGGAGCCAATCACGGCAACTTTCGTGCCGGGGCGGCGTGCCGGGGCGTGAGGATGTACATACCCCTCATTGAAAGCGCGCTCCACTATAGCCGCCTCATTCTCACGTATTGTGACAGGCTCATGCTCCTTGTTGAGCACACACCCTTTCTCACACAATGCGGGACACACCCTTCCGGTAAACTCAGGAAAGTCGTCGGTAGCAACCAGCAGGGCATAAGCACCTTTTATATCGTTTTTATACAACCTGTCCTGCCATTCGGGCTGACGGTTGCCGAGCGGACAATTCCAGTGACAGAACGGTACGCCGCATTCCATACACCGAGATGCCTGCAAACGGCGATCCTCGGGATTTAATGTCTGCTCCACTTCTCCATAATCACGCACTCGGTCGCTTACCGGTCGATAGCCTGCCTCTTTACGGGGAATAGTCAGAAATGCTTTGGGATTTCCCATATATAATGTAATGTTAAGCGGTTCAAAAAACTTTTATCAATCACGCTCCACATTGGCAAGACGCTGCTGCAACCGCGCCATCTTCTCATCATGGAGCACCTTCTTGTACTCAATCGGAATCACCTTGATAAACTGTTCCACATATTCCTGCCAGTTGTCAAGCATTCTGCCCGCAAGCGGACTGTGGGTATGCTTATAGTGATTGCCGATAAGCCTGTAAAGTTCCCGGTTGTCAGCCATATCCTCGATAAGCGAAAGCTCAACCATCTCCATGTTGCAGAAATAATCGAAGTTGCCGTCAGGATTCCATACATAGGCTATACCGCCGCTCATACCGGCGGCAAAATTGCGTCCGGTGGAGCCAAGCACCACGGTACGACCTCCAGTCATATACTCGCAACAATGGTCGCCTACTCCTTCAACCACAGCGGTTGCGCCCGAGTTTCTTACGCAAAAACGCTCGCCGACCCTGCCGTTGATATAAACCTCGCCTGCTGTAGCACCGTAAAGCAATGTGTTGCCTGCTATGATGTTATCCTGCGGGGCAAATGTGCTGCCAGACGGCGGCACTATCACAATCTTGCCGCCGGAAAGACCTTTACCGACATAATCGTTGGCATCGCCTTCAAGACGGAAAGTTATGCCATGGGCAAGGAATGCGGCGAAACTTTGTCCCGCCGAGCCGCGGAATGTGCATGCGATTGTATCGGAAGGAAGTCCCGCGTCGCCATAACGCTTTGCCACGACACCCGAAAGCATAGCGCCTACCGAGCGGTCGGTGTTGGCTATCGGGAATTCGAGTTCTACCGGCATCCTCGACTCTATAGCCGGGAATGAACGGCTTATAAGCTTGCGGTCAAGCACATTGGCAATGTCATGTTTCTGATCCACGACATTCAGTATAGCGTTGACTTTTGCCTCGGAGGGCATGTAAAGTATCTTGGAGAAGTCAAGATGTGACGTCTTCGGAGTGTTATGCTCAGGCTTAACAAACAGCATGTCGGTGCGACCGATAATCTCATCAAGACGACGTACACCTATCTCGGCGAGTGTCTCCCTGATTTCCTGGGCAAGGAACTTGAAGAAATTGATTACATACTCCGACCTGCCGACAAATCGCTTACGCAGCTCTTCATTCTGGGTAGCAACGCCGACAGGGCATGTGTTCAGGTGACACTTGCGCATCATCACGCATCCGAGCACAATAAGCGCACTGGTGGCAAATCCATATTCTTCGGCACCAAGCATCGCCATAATCACAACATCGCGCGCGGTCTTGAGCTGACCATCGGCCTGCAATTTCACCTGTCCGCGAAGATTGTTCAATACAAGTGTCTGCTGAGTCTCGGAGAGACCGATTTCCACCGGAAGTCCGGCATAACGGATCGAACTTGCCGGAGACGCCCCGGTACCGCCGTCACTGCCGCTTATGGTAATAAGATCACTCTTTGCCTTTGCCACACCGGCGGCAATTGTACCTACTCCGCTTTCCGACACAAGTTTCACACTCACCTTTGCCTCGGGATTCACATTCTTCAAGTCAAAAATGAGCTGCGCGAGATCTTCTATCGAATAGATGTCATGATGAGGAGGTGGTGAGATCAATGAAATTCCCGGTATCGAATGACGCGTTTTCGCTATGATCTTATCTACCTTGAAGCCGGGAAGCTGACCGCCCTCGCCCGGCTTAGCACCCTGGGCAATCTTGATCTGGATCTCGTCGGCATTAACAAGATACTCCGCGGTTACTCCGAATCGACCCGACGCAACCTGCTTGATTGCCGAGCGAGCCGACGAACCGTCGTCGCGCAATTTGAATCGTTCGGGGTCTTCCCCGCCCTCGCCGGTATTGCTCCTTGCGCCTATGGCGTTCATCGCTATACCAAGAGCTTCGTGAGCCTCACGACTTATCGAGCCAAACGACATCGCTCCTGTCACAAAGCGTCGCATTATGTCTTCTACCGGCTCGACCTCGTCGACAGGCACGGGAGTGCCTTTTTTGAAATCGAGGAAGTCACGTATGAAGATAGGCTCAGGCTTGTTGTCGACAAGAGCAGTAAACTCCTTGAATTTCTTATAGCTGCCAAGACGTGTGGCAAGTTGGAGAGCAGTGATCGACTCAGGATTCCATGCGTGTGACTCGCCATCCTTGCGGAATGAATATTGACCGAGATGACGCAATGGAGATTCCGAGTCAAAATCATCGGAAAATGCCTCGGCATGAGATTTTAATATGTCGCGGCAGAGATCATCAAGGTCAATACCTGAAATCTTGCTGACGGTATTTCCGAAATAACGCTTCACCATGTCATCCGACACGCCGATGGCTTCGAAAAGCTGCGCGCCCTTATAGCTGGTGATGGTTGATATACCCATCTTTGACATAACCTTAAGCAATCCTTTGTCAATCGCCTTGATATAATTTTTCTCGGCCGTATGAAAGTCGAGCTGTATCTCCTTGCGATCCACAAGGTCATTGATCACGGCAAATGCAAGATAAGGGTTGATCGCACTCGCACCGTAACCGGAAAGCAACGCGAAATGCATCACTTCACGTGCGTCGGCGGTCTCCACGATTAGTGCCGTCTGCACACGCTTCTTACAGTCGATAAGATGATGGTGAACGGCTGAAGTGGCAAGCAACGAAGGTATCGGAGCACGTTCCGGGCTTACTCCGCGGTCGCTCAATACGATATAGTTGCATCCTTCATCCACAGCCATTTCTGCATCATGACACAGCCGGTCGATAGCATCGGCAAGACCACCGGTACCTTCGGCAACTGGGAAAGTCATGTCAAGCTTGCGGGTATTAAATCCTTTATAACGGAGGTTGCACAACAGGTCAAGCTCACGGTTGGTTATTATGGGGCGCTTCAAAAGCACCATCTTGCACAACTCCGGATTGGGCTCAAGCAGGTTAAGGTCAATAGCGCCTATATAGCTGTCAAGGCTCATCACAAGCTCCTCACGCAGAGGATCAATAGGCGGATTGGTCACCTGGGCGAAGTGCTGGCGGAAATAGTTGTAAAGCAACTGCGGCTCCTTAGATAGTACGGCAAGCGGCGTGTCACATCCCATAGAATTTACAGGCTCCTTTCCGTCGGCCACCATGCAGGTTATGATCTTTTCAACTTCCTCACGATGATAGAAAAATGCGTGCAGCAACCGCTCGAAGCCGTCGACATCATAAGCCACCTTGCGACCGCTGCTTATCTTATCAAGAATAATGCGATTGCGCGACAGCCAGTCACGGTAAGGGAACTCCGATGCAAGTTTTTCCTTTAATTCCGCATCGTGATATATTATACCCTTCTCCATATCGACCATCAGCATCTTGCCGGGGCGCAACCTGCCCTTTTCTTTTACCTCCGATGCCTCAAACGGCAACACACCCATTTCTGACGCCACAACCATGGTATCGTTGTTGGTGATCAGGTAGCGCGCCGGGCGAAGTCCGTTACGGTCAAGCATACCGCCGGCGTACCTGCCGTCACTGAACAGAAGAGTCGCAGGACCGTCCCACGCCTCCATCAGAATAGAATGAAATTCATAGAAAGCCTTCAACTCTGGAGATATGGGATTCTTGTCGTTAAAAGACTCCGGCACAAGCATGGCGAGAGCATGGGGCAGCGACATACCGCTCATCACAAAGAACTCCAACACATTGTCAAGCGATGCGGAATCGCTCATCCCGGGCTGGACTATTGGTGTAAGGTCGGCACCGCCGAATTTTGACGGATGTAGCACACACTCGCGCGCTTTCATCCACATGCGATTGCCCTGTATCGTATTGATCTCACCGTTATGACCGAGCATGCGGAACGGCTGGGCAAGCGACCATGTCGGGAATGTGTTGGTACTGAAGCGCGAATGCACAAGCGCCATACCGGTGGTAAAATGCGGATTCATCAAGTCAGGGAAATAGTATCGCAGCTGCAAACTCGAAAGCATACCCTTATATACAATTACCCTTGACGAAAGGGAGACAATATAGAATGCCTCTTTTCCGATAAGCGTAGATGAGGCGATCTTTTTTTCCACACTACGACGGAGCACGTAAAGACGCGGCTCAATCTCGTCGTTGGTCTTCTCATCGGCAATGAATATCTGCTTTATCGCCGGCTCAGCCTCACGGGCGACAATACCGAGTTGCTCGTTGTTGGTGGGCACGTCGCGCACGGCAATCAGTGAAAGCCCGAGCTCTATAGCCTCGCGCTCAATGATATCAAGCATTATCTGCTGTGTGTCTTCATCTTTAGGCATAAAGACAAGACCGCTTCCGTAACGCCCCTTTTCCGGGACAGCGATTCCTTGAAGCAGAATAAATTCGTGAGGTATCTGCACCATTATGCCGGCACCGTCGCCGGTCTTCGGATCGGCACCCTCGGCTCCGCGGTGAACCATGTGTTCAAGGACTTGTAAACCTTGCTCTACGAGCTGATGTGACTTTATGCCCCTTATGTTGACAAGCAGACCCACTCCACAGGCGTCATGCTCAAAGCGCGGATCATAAAGCCCCTCCGGCTTATGAATCGGACTTCTCATACGTAAAAACTTCCATTAAAAAACAGTCCGGCACGCGAAGGAGCTACTCCGTCGCAGATCGACATCGCGTGCCGGATTTTCAATATCTATAATTATTCTTCAATCTTGCTTAGCGGATGAAAAGGAGCTCACGATATTTGGGCAATGGCCACATTTCATCATCGATCATAAGCTCAAGCTTATCAATGTGATAACGTATCACATCCATGCAAGGCACCACAGTGTCATGGTAAGCGATTGCCTTCTCGCGCTCGTCATCTATGCGGTTAGCCGACTTGCGAGCATTGACCATCTTCTTGACCTCCTCCATGATAGTAGCCATGTGAGCCGACATGCGCTCGATGGTATCGAGGTCAAGCTGAGCAAGCTTGTCACCCTTTTCGTTCGGGAAAAGAGTCTTTAGCTTGAACACATTGTCGGTAAGTACCGACTGGTAGCGGATAGCCACCGGAATGACATGATTGACGGCAAGGTCGCCAAGCACACGCGCCTCAATCTGAATCTTCTTGGTGTACATCTCCCACTTTACCTCGTTGCGCGCTTCAAGCTCAACCTTTGTAAACACACCTGTCGACTTGAACATGTCGACCGATGACTTTTTAAGATAAGCATCGAAAATCTTGGGAACACTTGTCTCGCAGTCAAGTCCGCGACGAGCGGCCTCAGCCTTCCATTCATCGCTGTATCCGTTGCCGTCGAAATGGATCGGCTTTGAATACTTGATAAGCTCTTTTATCTCGGCAAGAAGGGCGTGGTTAAGGTCGCCGCCGGTGGCAAGACGCTCGTCAACCTTCTTCTTGAAATCGGCAAGCTGCTCAGCGACCGCCGCATTAAGCGCGATCATTGCCGACGCGCAATTTGCCGATGATCCCACAGCACGGAACTCAAAACGGTTACCGGTAAAAGCGAAAGGCGATGTGCGGTTACGGTCGGTATTATCAACCATTATTTCAGGTATCTGGTCAACATCAAGCTTCAGACCTTTCTTTCCGGCAAGATTCAACAGATCTCCGCAATCGCTCGACTCGAGGCGCTCAAGAATCTCGGCAAGCTGTGAGCCGACAAAGATGGAGATGATTGCGGGTGGTGCCTCGTTGGCGCCGAGACGGTGAGCATTGGTTGCCGAGGCGATGGATGCCTTCAGCAAGCCGTTGTGACGATATACGGCTGCCATCACGTTTGCAACAAACGTAATAAACTGAAGATTGTCTTTCGGGGTCTTTCCGGGTCCAAACAGCAGCACACCTTTGTCTGTACCGAGGCTCCAGTTGTTGTGCTTGCCCGACCCATTTATGCCGGAGAACGGCTTTTCATGAAGCAGCACGCGGAAATTATGACGACGTGCCACCTCAGCCATAAGCGACATAAGGAGCAAGTTATGGTCATTGGCAAGATTGGTCTCCTCAAATATGGGAGCAAGCTCAAACTGGTTGGGCGCCACCTCGTTATGACGGGTCTTCGCAGGGATACCAAGTTTATGGCATTCTATCTCCAGGTCAAGCATAAAGGCTTCTACACGTGAAGGGATTGCCCCGAAATAGTGGTCTTCAAGCTGCTGGTTTTTGGCACTCTCATGTCCCATCAGGGTCCTGCCGGTCATCACAAGATCGGGGCGTGCCGAGTACAGTGCCTCGTCAACAAGGAAATACTCCTGTTCCCAGCCGAGATAAGAATTGACATGCTTTACTTCCGGGTCAAAATACTGTGCGACCGCGGTAGCAGCCTTGTCGACACTGTTAAGCGCGCGAAGCAGCGGCGTCTTGTAGTCAAGCGACTCTCCCGTATAGGAAATGAAAATAGTGGGTATACACAGAGTCTTGTCCATGATGAAAGCAGGCGACGATATATCCCATGCGGAATAACCGCGTGCCTCAAATGTGTTTCGGATACCACCGTTGGGGAAACTGGAAGCGTCAGGCTCCTGCTGCACAAGCAGCTTGCCATTGAACTCCTCGACTACACCACCCTTGCCGTCATGCTCGATAAAGGCATCATGCTTCTCTGCAGTACCGTCGGTAAGCGGGTGAAACCAGTGGGTGTAGTGACGCGCGCCATTATCAATAGCCCATTGCTTCATGCCGGCGGCAACACTGTCGGCAACTTCACGCGGTAATGACTTCTTGTTGTCGATAGCATCAACGAGCGCATCATAGGTAGCCTTGGGAAGATATTCAAACATCTTCTGACGGTTGAACACATACTTCCCGTAATACTCCATCGGGCGTGCCGAAGGTATATCCACCGGCATCGCCTTGCGGTCAAATGCTTCTTCTACAACTTTAAATCTCAACTTTGACATAAATAAATTAAATTATATGATGAATATATTGTTTTCAAAATTCAAGTTTCTTCAATCGTTCGACAGCCTCGACGGTGTTTTCATACCTGCCAAACGCTGTCAGACGGAAATATCCTTCCCCCGACGGACCGAAACCTGAGCCGGGTGTTCCGGCGACATTGCACTTTGAAAGGAGAAGGTCAAAGAAATCCCACGATGACATACCGCCGGGAGTCTTTATCCAAATGTAGGGGGCATCTATGCCCCCAAACACCTGAAGACCCGCTTCGGCAAGGCCTTCACGAAGCACTTTTGCATTACGCATATAGTAGTCGATTGTCTCTCTTACCTGCTTCATACCCTTGGGGGTATAGAGCGCTTCAGCCGCACGCTGTACAATGTAGCTCGCGCCATTGAATTTTGTGCACTGACGGCGATTCCAAAGGGCGTTAAGCGAGACTTCAGCACCGGTCGAGTCATATCCTTTCAGCGCTTTCGGCACTACCGTATATCCGCAACGCAGCCCGGTAAATCCGGCCGTCTTGGAGTAGCTCCTGAACTCTATCGCCACTTTCTCCGCCCCCGGTATCTCGTAAATGCTGTGAGGCACATCAGGAGATGTTATGTAAGCCTCATATGCCGAGTCAAACATTATCAATGCCTTGTGGGCGATTGCATACTCCACCCATTCGGAAAGCTGATCGCGCGTTAGCGTAGTACCGGTAGGATTATTGGGATAGCAGAGGTAAATGATGTCGGGATTTCCCACAGGCAGGGCGGGAATAAAATCATTTTCCGCAGTGCATGGCAGATACTCTATGCGCGACCACCTGTCATCAATAAGCTCTCCACCTCTTCCACTCATTACATTGGTGTCGACATATACCGGATAAACCGGATCGGTCACCGCAACCTTGCAGTCGGATGAAAGTATGTCACCTATATTTCCAGTATCGCTTTTCGCACCGTCGCTGATGAATATCTCGTCGATACCTATGGATATGCCACGTCTCTTGTAGTCATATTCCGCTATTTTCTCCCGAAGGAACGAATAACCCTGCTCCGGACCATACCCGTGAAATGTAAACACAGACAACTGGTCGTCGGCCGCACGGTGCATCGCATCGACAGCAGCCTGACATATCGGGCATGTGACATCGCCGATACCCATGCGTATGATCTCGGCTTCGGGATGCGACTTTCGGTAAGCGTCAATCCGACGCGCTACTTCCGAGAAAAGATATCCGGCGGGAAGCTTACAAAAATTATCATTTACCTTTATCATCGCTAAAACACTCTTTATTATCTTATCTACCTTTTTATATAATATGTGCCTTCAAACACCGTGGTCGCGCCTCCCGTCATGTAGACATGATTGTCATCGGGGCGCCACTCTATCAACAAGTCACCGCCCCTTAGATGGACAGTGACCCTGCGGTCGGTCAATCCGTTAAGCACCGCGGCGACAGCCGTCGCACAAGCCCCGGTGCCGCATGCCATTGTCTCGCCGCTTCCTCTCTCCCATACCCTCATACTGATCTCGTCAGCCGACAACACCGAGGCAAACTCAATGTTAGCCCTGTCGGGCCACATAGGATGACACTCAAGCCCGGGACCAATTTCCTCAAGACGCAACAGATCGGGATCATCAACAAAAATCACTCCATGAGGATTACCCATGGAGACGGCCGTAAGCCGATACTCCCGGTCATCGGCGACAACAAGCTCGTCAATCATTGACTCGCCGTCGAAACTGACAGGTATATTTTTGGGAAACAATTCAGGCTCACCCATGTCAACAGTCACTCCGTCAACTTTCCCGTCACGGATGTGCAAGTCAAGCACCTTTATTCCGGAAAGCGTTTCGAGAGTGACACGCGTCTTATCGGTAAGACCGTTGTCATATACATACTTGCCGACACAACGGCTTCCGTTGCCACACATCTTGGCTTCGGATCCGTCGGCATTGAATATACGCATTTTAAAATCGGCAATTTCAGAGGGACATATCAGGATTATACCGTCGCCTCCTACTCCTGTGTGGCGATCACTCATCTCGATGGACAACTGAGGCGGGCAATCGGGCTGACCATTCATACAATTAATGTATATATAGTCATTGCTGATGCCGTGCATCTTGGTGAATCTAATCGGGTCCATTGACATGGTCGTAATCGTATTTCGATGCAAAGATATACATTTTGTCACAAACTGCAATACTTTTTAAAATAATTTTCTTCAAAAAACTTAATTATTTTGACAAATAGCACACATTACATCTAATACGACCAACTATTGCCACAATACATAGCACTTTTAAAGCAAATTGCCACCTACATTTTCAACATCCTGCCTTTTCCAACATTTACCGGCAGTGAACCGAGAAGCGAATAAGTTTCCTGAACTATCCCGTCAATTGCCGAACGATCGATAGCGCGCTTCTCTATCACCTCGTCAAGAGCCGACGAATAATCACGCTTATGACCGCTATTGAGTTCATTCCAGTTGATACCCTTGAAAAGTTCCGCTATATTGCGGTCAAGCGGAAGCCTCCCTTGAAGCATAAGCACAGCGATAACCGGATAGCCGGCATAGCCTTGCCAGTATGTCGCATTATCGTTAGAGGTATAATCCTCACCCTGCCACGTCACGGTATATGTCTTTTTACCGTCGGATGATGTTACTTTGGCCTCACCCTGTGCCGTAGGCATAAGACATCCCTCTTCTGAAATAAATTTCACCCTGTTGTCGGCGATAGCGCTGAACGCCTCATAGATTTTCTCTACCGGTCCTATTTTCATGATCAATATTATTTATTCAAGAAAATAACACTGAGACAGTGGCAATTGTTCCCCTGTCAACGACCCGTCAACAAGCCGCGCCGCTAACGTGCGAGATTGAGATTGAATGTAAGACCGTAGCTACTGTTGGTCGTCGGAAATGCGCTTGATGAAATAAGCGGAGTGTTGATCTGATGATCGAAGAAAGCACCTACAGTGACGCGGCGGCTCATGATATACTGCGCGGTGACATTGACGCTCACCGAGCGCGTGCCGGAAGTTGCCTGGGCATAGTTGCTCTCTATGCGTCGGATGAGTGCATGGCTCTGGGCGAGGGAAAAGTCGGCATTTAACGTAAGGTCGTTGCTTATACCCCTGCCTGATCCTTTCATCTTAAGCACGGTGTTGAAACCGACAAACTTGTATCCCGCGCCCACGGTGATATTGCGTGTCTGTGCTTCCACAAGCTGTCCAGCATCGGAGTTAAGCGTCAGTGTGCGGCTGTCACGGTACTCGGCATTGAATTTCAGATCATTCTTCAACGTGACCTGAACGCCGATAAGCGGCGCGAATTTCTCTGTAATCGCGACAGATGAGATATTGTAAGGCGACGACGGCACAGGCTGGCCGGTGAGTTCGTCGAGCGCAAATCCGAGATCGCCGTCAACCTCCATCCAGTTCAGGAACGACGAATAACTTCCCACCGAATAGGTACACTGATAAGCATGGGTAAGCGTAATGCTCTTGAAAATATTACTCAACTTTCCTATGCGTATAAGCCCGTCGTAAGTCACACGCCAGTTAGGAAGCATCTGCGCAAGCGACGGGAACGGTGTCAGATAAATCTTCGAGGCATCTATTCCAGTATACGCGGCAAGGAATGCAGGGATAAGCACATCACTTCCCGCGCGGTTGACACCGCCTACGGTAGGATCAAACGGGCGACCGGCGTTGGGATTGTCTTTCATGAACCCGCCCGTAGGATAATTCACCCCGGCATAACGGCTCTCGATACGTTCAGCAATGACAGGTATATTGGCAAGGAATCGGTCAAACGCCTCGCTCTGATAACCGTTGTCGGCTTTCGCAGTGCGTAGTGCCGTGGCTATGGCGCAATGAGTCTTTGTATAACTTCCGCTGCGGGTGACCGGCATATTGTCATACATGAACTGCATCTGCGAGTTGCGGTTGTCGGTGCGGTTATTGGTCAGTTTTATCTTTAATCCGCGCACAGGCTCAAGATCCAGTTCAAAATTAAACTCATTTGTATTGGACCATATCGACGGGGATGTCTGGGTGTCATTGCATATCAACCATCCTCTTTCCTTAGCCTTGTCGACATAACTTTCATCCACAAATCCAAATGCGAAATCAAGACCGGGGGCAAGCGGACCGCGGCTGCGTGTCTGTCCGAATCCGTCACCTATCTCTGGGCTGAAAAGCGGGATCGAGAGTGAATGGGACGTACGGAACCGTACGTTAACGCCTCTTATGAGCATGGCAAAACGGGTAGCATGTTCCCCGACCTCACGCCATACTGATTTTTGCTCTTTCAGCTGCTCGATTATCGTAAACTTTATGTTCTGGTCACCGCGCGTCAACACCTCTACCGTGTTGTTGTCTTTCACCACTGTCTTTACTGCAAATGGCTTGCCGTCGGTAGTGGTTGCTGTAACCTTGACTTTCTTGTTTCGCAGATTGTGCTTGATGATAAGTGTCGTGTCGGGCAACAGCTTGAACGTACGCTCAAACTTCTTTGGCTTTGTCGAAACGGGAGCGCGGCGGGTCGAACTGAAACGCTGATTGACTTTCTTTAGATAGCTGAATTTATTGTATAGTCCTTCCAGATTTATTCTTCCGTCGACATTCCACGACGCCTGGTTGGCTATAGTGTTTCCGATATCAACTCCTTCAATTGTCGCACCGCGATCCCAGCGATAAGTGGCGTTATAGCTCACCGAACCGGTGAGGAAGTCAACCACGGGTATACGGTTGAACGGTGCGCGATACGATGCTACGAAACTCTGATTGTAGGACCAAGGTGTACCGAGATGGAGGATACTGTTGAGCACGGTGTCTTTCCACTCCTTGTACTTGTCGGGGAAAAGCTTGCGGTTGACAGCCCCGATAGGCTCCTCAATACGCGCCGACGTATTTGACGAGAATGACACGTTGAGCGACTTCGTCAAGTTCCATGACAGGTTGAGCTGGCGGTCCCAGAGGAAATTTTTTGACACCGACACCGGCAACTTAAACATCTGGTCGATCTCGCTGCGGGTCTGCTGCTCATAATAGTAACGCGACATCGTAGTAAGGAAGCTGATATTGGCGGGAAGATAATTTATCTCCCACTCTTTCAGGAATTTCGCGTTTTTCGACTTGGACTTAACCCAACCAAAAGGCTTTACACCCTTCACATACGGAGTCCACGAGTATTGGAATGACCCGCGATAGTCGTTGGTATTCTCATATTCAGTGGTAGGATTCATCTCGTTTCGCTTGTTAAACGAGAAATTAAACGTGAAGTTGGCCGGATCCCACGGCATGGGGGTCGCGCTCTGGATGTCAAATCTCAACCCCGATATACTGAAACTCTGTACCGTCGACCGCTCCACGGCATAATTCGAGATGGAATCACGCTCCTGCTTTGTCGCCGCCTCATCAAGGGCGTCTTTAAGCAATACGTCCTGGTCAAGCGGATTATATTTGGGTGATGTCTTATCTTTGGTAATCGAATAATATATCGGAGCTTTCAACTTAGCCTTTTCCGGAAGGAATCTGCCAAGATCGGCCTGTACGGCAAAATTGTATTGCTCATAGTCATCCATGCGACGTGCGTTGAGCGGCTGATCGACACCACCGAAACCGGCAGTCTCCTTGTGGACTCCGAAATTAAGGGTTGCGATATCCGACACACCGAGATTCACATTGGCTTTCGCAGCCCAACCTCCGCTTTCATCGAAATCGGTAACCTTCAACTCGTTGACCCACACAATACCGTCACGGGTAGTGCTTGCGTTGTTGCGCACACCGATCAGCATCACCCTTACATCGCTTAGCGACGGATTACCCATCACCGCCATCCTGTTCTGCTCATTGTCGGGGTCACGACCTGTGTACAGTGTCGTAAAGCTGACAGCCGAATTGGACTGATGTCGCGCCACATTACGCTCTTTTTTCAAATTCACGAGATTCTGCAAGGCGAAGTCAAGACGGTTGGACAGGGGCCACACCTTATAAAGATCCTCTCCCGAATCGTGATACTTGTTGCCTGAGGTTATATGGGGCGTCAGTGTAAGCGGTATCTCATATTCGTAAAAGTTGTTTTTGATATCTGTGCCGAGGCGTATGAAAAGCGACAGTTCCCCCGACTTCAGATTGGTGGCATCATCGATGAGACTCTCGGCATGCACCCACATCTGCATGCGCTTATAGTTACGGAGGTCATGCGAAGTGTTCCTGTACACGCCTCGCGCGTCACCAGCCTGCAATCCGGTCACTTTCAGCGACATTGACTGCTCGTTGAGCTGTGTTATCTGCGACTGTCCCGGATCGGTGATTCGTGTGACACCCGGGGGAAGCACATAGTTTACAGGCTCCCTGCCGGCATTTTCCTCGATATTGACCACCGACACGTCAAGCTGTCCCTCGGCAGGCGCGTCTCCGCGACTGTTAAGGTTGAAGTCATATGGACGCCACTCGCCACGCACAAGTTCAAGGGTAGCAAAGCGAAGGTGGGTCACCTGCTTGAATCCGGTCATGAACATACGCGCAAACCTTATGGTGGAAAAATCACTGATCGAACCTACGATACGCTCATAGTCGTCAAGAGGGATCTTGAACTGATACCATTCAACCTCCTGGTCCTCTCCGTCACGTGTCCTGACAAGCGACACCTGCTTGTCGGTGATATAATTTTTCCCGACAACCAAGTCCTCGGGACGTATCGACACCTTGTACTGGAAATAACGCTCATACTCGTTAAGCGTGTTGTCCTGGTTGATATCCTCGACATCGGGCGATGTACGCGCCGACTGGTAAAGAGGATCGGGGGCATCGTCAGGAGAAAGCGAGTTGCCCTCGACACCGTTGTAATGCTTGTAGCGTTCAAGTATAGAAAGCCGCTCCTCGTCATAGTCATAGCCGCGGTAGAAATGGTAATTGTCGCCCGCGGGGTCATTGAACGGGGAAAACTGATCGGCCTGCATGCGCTCTATGGCGGAGGGCGCAAGCTTGTTGCGCAGGCGGTCGAGATAATCGGAATACGAGCTGAAATGGAACTCTTCGTCATTCTTAAGTCCGTCAAGACCGACATCCTGTACCAGCCTTGCCCCGGCATTATTGTCAAAGGCATAAGTCAGCGAATTTTGCTTCGAGACCCTACCCCACACCGTCTCTGTAAGAAACTGGTCGTTGCCGTCATACGGTATACCGTTTTCATATGATTTCAAGCCGTCTTTAAGTATATCCTCACTTATTTCACCGAAGTTAAGATACAGGTCGCCTCCGTCATAATTGGGATTCTCAGGGTCAAGAAACGGATTCATCATCCAGAATTGCACGTACTCGATATTGGCCTGCTCGAAATTCGTGTTATCCATCTTTCTCATGATACCGCCCCAGCGCGACTCGGGATTCAGCAACTCACCCTGGTCGTTGATATTGACGGCATCAAGATTGTAGGGACCGCGTTCTGTCGGGTAATATGAGAGGTTTAGGGTCTGTATGATATTGGACTCGCCATAGGCAAGCTGGCGGTCGGGAAACAGTTCTGTCGAAGTCACCTCCCTCACATAAGGATTGGAAAGTTGCTTTAGGTCGGCACTTATGTATCCGGGGGCAAGCGATGAATTTCGCTGAGTAAACATCCTGTCAATATAGTACCAGGCAAGCAACGCGCGATTTTTTCCATAATCGACATTATTGGAAAGTGCGGCCTCAGGGAAAAGAGCCTTGTCGCCCGGCTCATATGGGGTCGAGGCGAGCACCCATGCATAGGGCGAGCGCAGGTCTATGCCGGTCTGGGTCGATTCAAAATCGTCGATATAGGAGCTTCCCTTGTTGGAGCCGCTTTTCTGCTTATGCGGCACAAGCTGGGCAAACTCAGCCTGCACGCTGATCGTCGATGGCTGCGTGGCATTGACCGTGGGTATCTTGTTGACAAGATTGGTTAGCCACATAAACTGATTGTTATAGGCGAGATTGACGCCCCACATCGTATTGTTGATAAGCTCGTTGCCTATGTTGACCTTCTCGGTAAGTGCCTTTTCCGAAAAGTGCATGATGGTTGCACCGATATTGAAATCCTTGTTAAACTTGTAGTTGAGGTCAAGTCCGAGCAATGTCTTACGCTGCATGCTGAACATCGACTGGTTTTCAAGCGTCACGCTTATGCTCTGACCCGAATCTATGATGCTCTGGTTGGTAATCGTGACGATACCCATAGAATAATCCACGGTATAATCACTGTTTTCCGTAAGCCTTACGCCACCCGCCATGACCACGACAGAGCCGCGCGGCACGTTCATCGCGTTAAGTCGTATCTGCGAGCCGCTCGAGGCCTGATACTCTCCTGACAGGATAAACTTGTTTTTATCGGCAAACTGACGCGCCACTACAAGCGTAGAGTCATAGAGTTCCTGATAGAGATATTTGTCTCTTAAAGCCGCATCAGGCAGCACATTGGCAAGATGGGAGCCAAATGGCTCCACCACAGGGAATATCACCTTACCGGTCGAAGACTGGATGGTATATCCTTCGATAAAGTCAAAAAATCCGTCAGGATTGGAATTCTCGCTTGCGTCTATCCGGTCAAGATTCATCACCTGAAGCAGCGACTTGTCAGAAAGTCCTGCCACAGGAAGATAATTTATCTGTGTGCCGGTTGTGTCGTTGAGATACTTTATATTCAAGCGGAAATTAGATTTCTGTATCTGATAGGCGCCAAGTGAATATACATTTTTCATCATCAGGTCCCACATCGGCAGTTTCGGGGCTACTGTAGTGCTCTTGAGCATCTTGACATAGAGCGACTCGTCGGTTGTGGTAATATCGGCTGAAAACTCACCTACCTGATATACCTGTCCGCGATAGGTGTACTCATAGGCTACGCCGAGCACCTCGTCGGCATTAAGTGCCGTCTTTATAGATATGTAGCCTAAGGTAGAGTTAAGCGTATATTCCGACGACTGTAGCAATCGCGCGCTTTCCACTTTCTCATAGTCCTTGCCGCCCTCGATGCCAAAGGCGGATAGCGGTTCAAGGGCCTGGGTGACAGTATTGATATTCCGCGCACCGGGATAGTCGCTTTTTATCACCGAAAGAAGATTGTTGGAGTTGTTGCTTGGATTTATGTAAGCGGGGTTTGGACTCCAATAGTCATTGGCGAGCACTTTGTTTTCACCGAGGTCCATAAACGACACTATGTTGCGCGACTGATTATAGTTGCCGCTCTTGTTGGTGACCCATACCTCTATGCGGGTGATATTGACCCCGGAACTTACATAAGGCAGCCGGGAAGCGAATGAATCGTAGTTGTCCCTGAAAAAATGCCCCAGAAAGTAATGGCGGTTCTGGTCATATTCATCGGCATTTATACTGAAATCTGTAGTCTGGACTCCACCCTTGGTGTTTACAGTGCGTGACTCGCTGTTTTGTTGCGACACTAATGCGGTTGCCGTGAGCTTGCCAAACTGGAGCTGAGACTTTATACCGAAGAGTGCGGTACTTCCCCTGATAAGCGAAGAACCGGTGGTCATGCTCACATTACCCGCCTCAATACTCTTGACTATGTCATCTTCCGTGCCCTCATATTGTAGCTTGATGTTTTTTGAGTCGAAATCAAATGTCGCGTCAGTGTTATACGACATGTTGAATTTCATCCTGTCACCTACCGAAGCGTTGATGGTTGCCTGTATTTTCTGATCGAAGTCAAAATATGTCTTGCGGCGGGCGGTAAGCGACAGTGCGGGGTTGTCGGTCTTGTTGCTCTTTACTCCTGCCGAGATCTGAACCGATCCCTGAGTCTTCAACTGGACACCGCCGGGTCCGAATATCTTTTCAAGCGGACCGAGGGCAAAATTCATGTCAAGCACATTAAAAGGCTCCTTCTCTTTCTCGCCTTTCACAAGCTCGGAATTGCGCTTGTTGAAATATCCCTGCATCGACTTGCGAAGCTCCATGTTGGCATATTGTTCGGGAGTTAGCATGAAGGGGGTGGCGACTTCAAAATCACCTACTTTTGTACGGATGATGTAACATCCCGATTCAATGTCATACTCCGCCTCCGTACGCACATTTTCAGGAGTCTTCAGGTCGGCGGCAAGTTCACCTTCCGCAAGCGACTCATAATCAGGTGGCACGGTAGGCTGTGCCGGATATGGGGAACCGGTAGAGTCCTCAACCACGACCGGACCGCCCGGAGGAGGCGGGGGCGGCATAAGACGCGACTCTTTGTATTGCGCGCGGGCAAAAAAACCGTTTGCCGAGCCTAAAAGGAAACCCGGCACGACAGCACATAGCAATATCTTTGTAATTCTACGCCTAATTCTTAACATCGCAAGTGGATTTACCACCAAAATTCACACCGCGACATCCTGCTTCCGACAGATTATAGCATTGACAAAGCCTTCTTTATTGCCGTTTCGACCTTCATTGACGGCTCGGCATCAAATAGCTTTTTAAGCACTTTCTGCGACTGAGGACGCGGAAACCCGAGCATCAGCAGGGCGGCAAGCGCCTCTTCAAATGACTCGTTGGTGACCGACGGTTGAATTAATAACGCGGCTTCACCCGGTTTTATTTTATCCTTCAGGTCGACTATTATTCTTTGTGCTGTTTTTATGCCTATGCCTTTGACATTTTTAAGACGGGCATGGTCGCCCGATGTTATTACAATTTCAAGCTCTGCCACCGGAATTGACGACAATATTATCCTGGCGGTGTTTGCACCCACTCCCGACACCCCGATCAGATGCCGGAACAGATCACGCTCGCGTTCGTCGATGAAGCCGAACAATATATGTGCGTCCTCGCGTATCACCTCATGGACAAGAAGCTTAACGTCGCTCTTCCCCTCCAGGGAGGCATAGGTAGTAAGCGATATTTCAAGGCGGTATCCTATTCCCGAAGTCTCTATAACCGCGTCTGTCGGAGTGAGCGATACCAACGTTCCCTTTATGTATTCTATCATGTAAAGTCTTTTACTAATTCAATGCAAATATAGTCATAATATTCGACGAAACATAATAGCAAAAGTCGGCTTGAAGCCGGTTCGCGTTGGCGAAGCCAATTATGTGAGTCAAAATTACATATAAGATAGAGAAATACCAAATATTTGAAAAACACAAGCAAATTAAGTTGGCATATGTTAAATTTGCACAACTAAATCTAATTATTAACTGCTGTAAAAGATAGCTTTACTACTTTTGTTTAAAATTTATATTCTCACGTTGCAACTTTTTTAATGGTTATAGCATCTAACCGTTAAAAAGCAGGAAAAGCAAAGCTATGATACATCTTTCCGACATCAACAAGACATATCCGGGCGCAGTGCCGCTCCATGTGTTGAAAGGGATCAATCTTGACATTGCCAAGGGGGAGCTGGTTTCCATCATGGGAGCTTCCGGATCAGGCAAGTCCACATTACTGAACATACTTGGTATACTTGACTCCTACGACTCGGGCGAATATATCCTTGACGGTACAATAATAAAAGATCTCGGAGAAAACCGCGCGGCGGAACTCCGCAACAAGCTCATCGGTTTCGTATTCCAGTCATTTAACCTGATAAATTATAAAGACGCGATGGAAAACGTGGCTCTCCCCCTTTTCTATCAAGGTGTGTCAAGGCGCAAACGCAACAAAATGGCGCTTGAGCAGCTTGAACGCATGGGGTTGAAGGAGTGGGCCCATCATCTGCCAAGCGAACTTTCCGGCGGTCAGAAACAGCGAGTGGCAATTGCTCGCGCGCTCATTACCAATCCCGCGATTATTCTTGCCGACGAACCTACCGGTGCGCTCGACAGCAAGACCTCGGTGGAGGTGATGAAAATATTCAGGCAACTTAACGCCGAAGGGATGACAACAGTGATTGTGACCCATGACCCCAACGTCGGAGCACAGACCAACCGTATAATCAGAATTTCCGACGGACTTATCGTAGACTGACGATGCTTGACCTTATAAATGAAATATGGCAGACGATGCGCACTAACAAACTGCGCACCGCTTTAACCGGGATATCGGTGGCATGGGGTATCTTCATGCTGATAATACTCGTGGGGATTGCCAAAGGGGTGGTTAACTCCTTTGCCGATGGCGAATTTGCAAAACGCGCCAACATTGTCCAGGTGTGGGCGGGATATGCCTCCCTCCCTTACAACGGGCTTAAAGAGGGGCGCGCCATAAGCATCCGCAATTCCGACCTTGAGAAGCTCGAGCACGAAAATCCAGGTATCATCGACTATGCGGCGGCCATGTTACATATGCCGAGCGCCGACATATCAACGTCGCGAGACTACGTCAACTCCTCCTATACGGGCGTATTCCCCGAAGCACAGGAACAGCTTGTCATGAGCCACGGCCGATTTATCAACGACCATGATCTCGAATTGCAGAGAAAATCAATTGTGCTTGACAAGAAAAGCGCGGAGATTCTTTTCGGCAGCGAAGACAAGGCTGTAGGAAACACAGTAAACCTGACGGGACTGTCATTTACTGTGGTCGGTGTATATGACCATAGATGGCAAAACAGCATATATATCCCCTATACCACTGCATGTGCCTTGAAGGGATATGACAACAAGGTAAGCACAATACGCGTATCGGCTTCCGGCATCAACACCCTTGAAAAGGCGGAGGAACTGGAGAGGAACGTGCGTGTCACGCTTGGAAAATCCGAATCGTTTGACCCTGATGACAACAGTGCCATATGGGTGTGGAACAGATTTGCCAACTATATCAGCAACCAAAAGGCAATGGGCATACTGAATACCGTAATGTGGGTGATCGGACTACTTACCCTTATCACAGGTATTGTCGGGGTAAGTAACATCATGTTTGTCTCTGTAAGGGAGCGAACCCATGAGATCGGTATCAGGAGGGCAATAGGGGCAAAACCGATGAGAATACTTAAACAGGTGATCCTTGAAAGCGTGGCGATGACCACGGTATTTGGTTATATAGGAATACTCCTCGGCACAATCGGCACTGAAATCCTTGCCAAAATGTTTGCCGGATCCGATTTTATCAAGAATCCCACAGTCGACATCGCCCTTGCACTTGAAGTGACCGTGGTACTTATAATTGCCGGGGCGCTCGCAGGGCTTTTTCCCGCACTGAGGGCGTTGAAAATACGCCCCGTGGAAGCATTAAGGACAGAATAACCAATGTCATAGTATGAAAAATCCGATATTTGACATAGATAACTGGAAAGAGATAACCGCAACCCTGGGAAGAAACAAGACAAGGACTTTCCTGACGGCATTCGGTATATTCTGGGGCACGGCAATGCTTGCCTTGCTTTGGGGCGGTGCCCAGGGACTGCAAGACATGCTTCGTGGTAATTTCGCGGGATTCTCGACAAACACGGCGATCATTTTCCCCGGGAGGACAAGTTTGCCTTACAAAGGATTCAGCAAAGGGATGTGGTGGTCGCTTACTCAGACCGACGTTGACAATATGCGCCGCTCCATCCCCGAGATAAGCGCGTCATCGGCTGTAAGCACCATATCAACAACCGCAGTTTACGGTCACAAGAGCTATTCTACAAGCATCCAGGGCATTGAAAGTCAATACCCTCTTATCAACAAGCCTGTAATCTATGAAGGCAGGTTTATAAATGAATCGGACCAAAGCAATGAACGTAAGGTATGTGTACTTGGAAAGCGTGTTGCGGCCGAGCTGTTCGGGACAGGTTCTCCGATCGGTAAGTTTGTAGAGATGGACAATATCTACTATCATGTTGTCGGTGTCGCCGGACAGACTTCCGAAATAAGCATCAACGGTAAAATCGACGAACTCATACTCATCCCTCTCGCCACATTGCAACGGGCATACAACCAAGGGCAGAATATCGGAATGATGATATTTTCATGCCGTGACGGGGATAGCCCCTCTGCGGTAAAATCACGTGTGGAACGCATAATCAGAGCAAACCATCCCATCCATCCCGATGACAAGCAGGCTATGGAATTTATGGATGTGTCGGAAGAGTTTGAAATGGTTGACAACATGTTTAACGGCGTTGACATCCTGGTGCTCTTCGTTGGATTCGGTTCCCTGCTCGCTGGCATAATCGGCGTTGGAAACATCATGTGGATAATAGTCAAGGAGCGCACACAGGAGATCGGTGTACGCAGGGCTATCGGAGCAAAGCCGCGCGACATAATCATGCAGATACTTTCCGAGAGCATTGTATTGACGACTGTCGCAGGAATAGCGGGCATCTGCTTCGCCGTGATTATACTATTTGCAGTGGCTCAGGCGACAACGGAAGATGGCGTTACCCCCGGATTCCAGCTTACATTTACCCATGCGGTGACAATCCTTTTCGTATTTCTCACACTCGGGTCGGCGGCAGGTGTTGTCCCTGCGATCAAGGCTATGAGAATAAAACCGATAGAAGCTCTTAACGATAAATAATAAAACTGAATCATAATAATGAAAAAGGTAATTCGCATTTTTATCTGGACTCTTGTAGCCCTCTTGTTTATAGGCACATTTGTCTATCTGTTCTACAATTCAAGATCGAAAGCCACGGTTTACGAGATTGTAACCCCGGAGATCGGCAACATCGAGCGTCGTACCATCCTGACAGGCAAGATAGAGCCTCGCGACGAAATCGAAATCAAGCCTCAGATTTCAGGAATTATTTCTGAGATAAACGTCGAGCCGGGCGATCTTGTCAAGGAAGGCGATATAATTGCAAAGATCAAAGTGATCCCTGAGGAATCACAGCTTTCCTCTGCTCAAAATCGCGTCGAGGTCGCAAAAATCTCAATGAATCAGGCGCAGATAGAGCATGACCGCACTAAATCGCTGTATGACAAGAAATTTGTAAGCCGCGAGGAATACGAGCAGTCAGGCGTAACCCTTGATAAGGCGCGCGCTGAATATGAATCGGCCCTTGACGCACTATCAATCGTAAGAGACGGTATATCAACAAGCAACGCTCAGCAGAGCAACACCCTTGTCCGCGCCACAATCGACGGACTAATACTGGAAGTGCCTGTAAAGGTAGGTACATCGGTTATTCAGGCAAACACGATGAACGACGGTACGACCGTAGCCAAGATCGCTGACATGACAAATCTTATTTTCAAGGGTAAAGTGGATGAGACTGAAGTCGGACTCCTCCATCCGGGTATGTCCACGTCAATTTCCATAGGTGCGCTCCCCGATGTGACGCCGTCAGCCGTAATCGAATACATCGCGCCAAAAAGCACCGAGGAAAACGGGTCAAACACATTCGAGCTAAAAGCCGCGATTGATGTGCCCGATTCCATACAGCTCCGTGCGGGCTATAGCGCTAATGCCTCCATCCGGCTTAATCATGCCGACAGTGTGCTCACAATCCCTGAGGGCATAATCGAATGGGCAGGCGACAGTACTTTCGTATATTGTCTTACTGCTGAGGAGCCGCAACAGACGTTTGAACGCCAGAGCATCGTCACCGGACTGTCCGACGGCATAAAGATCGAGGTAAAATCAGGTATCGACAATACTGCGCGACTTCGCGGAAGCGAGATAAAGGATTGACATAACACAGGATTTGACTTATGAAACATCTGCTATTATCATCAGCCTTGATTGCAGGCTCAATGACCGCCGTAGCCGAAACTTGGGATCTTGACAAGTGCATAAACTACGCCATCGAGCACAATATATCGGTGAAATCGAGACAAAACGATGTCGCGTCGTCACAACAAAGTGTCACTGATGCGAAATCACGATACCTGCCTACCCTGTCGGCTAATGCCGGACAATCCTGGAATATCGGTCGAGGACTGACCGCGGAAAACACTTATGCCGACCGCAACACTTCAAATTTCCAGTGGGGCGCGTCATTCAATCTTCCCGTATTTTCCGGACTATCGACAACACGTCAGGTGGCATACGCCAAGGCAAACCTCGCGACAGTGACCGAGCAATACGAGGCGGCAAAAGAAGATATCTCAATCAATGTGATCACGGCTTATCTCCAGGTGCTTTATTGCAAGGAGCTTAACGAAGTCGCCAAGGGACAAGTCGAGCTGTCGGAGCATGAGTTTACCCGAAGGGAGGCGCTTCTTGAAGCCGGAAAAATTCCGGAAATCGACATGCTTGAGGCAAAGTCACAGCTTGCGCAGGATGAACTGAACATGACCCAGACGGCTAATGACATTCGCCTCGCGCTTGTAGATCTCGCCCAGCTGCTTGAACTTGATGACATAGAGAGCTTTGATGTTGTGCCGCTTGACGCTGAATCATCCCTGTTGACAATGACCCCCGACGATATATTTGATGCCGCTATGCAGCATAACCACACCATACTCGCCGCGCGTAACAATATAATCGCATCGGAAAAAAACATCTCTCTCGCAAAGACCGGATATATACCGACTGTCAATTTCAATGCCGGACTTGGAAGCTCCTATTACAAAATTTCCGGTATTCCCAATGACTCTTTCGGGAAGCAGATGAAAAACAATTACAGCACATATTTCGGATTTTCCCTCAACATACCGATATTTGACGCCTTGAACACACGCAACTCGGTCAACCGGGCAAAGGTACAGAATATCAACGCCCGGCTTCAATACGACGACGCCCGTCAACGGTTGTTCAAGACCATACGGCAGGCTTATTACCAGGCCGACGGCGCACAACAGAAGCTCAAGGCAAGTGAGGTGGCTGAAGATGCGGCCAACAAGGCATTTGAGGCTATGAGAGAGAAATACAACCTCGGCAGGGCAACCCCTACGGAATATGAGCAAAGCAAGACAAAGGCGTTACGCACCACCGCAGAGCGTATTCAGGCAGGATATGAACTGATACTACGCAACAGGCTTCTCGAATTTTACGCCACGCCTCACTGACCGCTGTCACCATATTGTTCAAGGTACGCCTCACAGGCGGTGGCAAGCTCGTCATACCATTCTTTACCGAAATAACTTGTAAGAGGGTCTTTAAGGAATTGATAAAGCCTTATGCCCTCTTTTTTTCCGAGCAGCTCGGCAGCCTTGCATATCTTCCACCGGTGATAGTTTACGGCGGTGAATGTGGGGTATTTTGTAAGTCTTACCGGATATAGGTAGCATGATGCCGGTTTCCGGAAATCTTTTATCCTCCCCTCCCGGTAGGCCTTTTCGATGGCACACTGGCACATCCCGCCGGGGGAGTAGCAGGTAAACACGCAATTACGGTTATCTACAATCGTGGTCACAAGATCACCTTCCTCATCAATATACCCCACACCACGCTCGTCAATCTCGCGCTGTGCGGCAGGGGCAAGATCGTCATACACGACCGGCAATATCTCTTTCAGTTTCTCGTACTCTTCTTGGGTAATCGGAGCACCTGCATCACCTTCTATGCAACATTCTCCCAGACATTTATCCAAATCGCAGCAAAAAAAGCGCTCGACAAGGTCAAGCGACACAAGCGCATCCTGTATCTGTAACATAATTTCTTCCGTTTCCATTTATTTTCCCGAAAATATGGCGGTGGTACCGAGAAGACGATCGTAGCGCCCACCCGGCTCACGATAATATACCTGAATCATATATTCATTGACCGTAGGATAAAAATCACCCTCGACAGCCCCAGTCACACCCTGCTTCGTGCCTGCGGGTACGGCAAGATACTGATAGTTGTAAGCACCCTGCTTCAACAGCATCGAAGCCTTGTAAGAATTGTCGGTATAGTCATAGTGCATCCGGGTACCGGAGTCAAACCGTCGGTTGGTCAGGTCACCGTCTATAAATATGTCATAACCGGTCATAGGCGGTGAATCAAGCTTGAAATGCACCACTACATAATCGGCGGCAACGTCACTGTAATCCGAATTATACTCACGTATCTTGAACTTGCCGTTTTGGGTCATGTCATACACGAAGGGAGTGTTAGCCCTCGGCGTGTCATCATAAAGCCGCATATGATAATAGGGATCGGCATAGACTATTTCCGCCACATTCATGCCCGGATATGTGACAGACACAGTCTCAAAACGGCGGTACTCATTCCCGGCGGGATATATGAGACTTCTCAGATGTTCATAGTATGCCTTGGTCCCCGATACCCGCTGCGGAGCGGTGAGCATCAGCCGGTTGTCCTCCCTACCGTTCTGACTTACAACCACCTTCAGGTCGGTATAGATGTTATGTATGGGCTCGCGCTCCACATCCACCACGAAATTCAGTTGCTGATGTCGGTCGTTATAGTCAATGTCGGTGCGTGAGGTAGCCTCGCCGTAGATCTTGACGGCATTTTCGCTGACGGAAAAACGCGCCTGCACCAATGTCTTGTCCGGGTCATTCTCGCGATATACACGCAGAAGATAGTTGCCGGAGACAGTAAATCTCATCTGCTCGTTGGGAAGCACTATTCGGTAATGGATATAGTGGACTGTCGTCGCATCGGAATACTCATAATCTTCCACGTCTCCCTGATTGAATCCTTCAAGAAATTCGCTTTCCACAAGACCGGAAGGCTGCCACATGGCATCACAATGCACAAGCGAATAGCGGAGATAGCTCCGCTCGTCGCCTATTTCATCAAAACTTACCACAATCCTGTCACGGCTGTCAATGTTTATGATCGGCGGATACATGTCGTAACCTTCGACCTTGACTTCCAGCGTGCGGAAATCAGGGTCAAAAGTACCATTCTGCGTATCTTCGGCAAATGCGCCGAAGACAACCGACAGGAATGACAGTAGTATCGCCCGTCTAATCCTCATTCAGCCGATTGTGTAGTATCGTTATTGAATCCTCTATGTAACTAATGCAAGGCTTGCGACGCGGTGTGTCGGCAAGTAGCTCGCCACATACTATCGACCCGTTTTCAGCGGCAAACTTATTACTGCACTCCTTTATCAGCGAATACACCGCCAGCTTGCTCTTCGGATTGTCATACAGCAGGTCGCCCGCCACAAGCGAGAGCGCGGAAACCGTACCGCAAACATTGTGCTGACCGCCGATTCCGCCACCAAGTCCACATGACACCGACGCAGCTTTCTCCGCGGGCAATCCGTGAATGTCGTCAAATACCATATAGACACATTGTGAACATGTGTGTCCCTCCTTGCGGAGCTGTCGGGCACGCTCAAGGCGTGACTCAAGAGTTATATCATTTTTCATTTCCAGTCGATAGGTGTTTCATTATGTTCGATAAGATAGCTATTAGCACGGCTGAACGGCTTTGACCCGAAAAATCCGCGATATGCCGACAATGGCGACGGATGAGGCGATGTTATCACGCAGTGCTTGCTGCGGTCAATAAACGCACCTTTTTTGATGGCGTAAGATCCCCACAGGATAAACACCAGATGCTCGCGGTCGTTATTGAGGCGCATGATCACCTCATCGGTAAATGTCTCCCACCCTCTCCCTTGATGCGACCCCGCCTGGTGTGCCTGCACGGTCAGCGTAGAATTAAGCAACAGCACTCCCTGACGCGCCCACCGCGACAAGTCGCCATCGACGGGGCATTCTGGGAGATTCAAATCATCCTGCACCTCTTTGAATATGTTTATAAGCGACGGTGGCAACGGCACACCCTCGCCTACTGAAAAGCAGAGACCGTTAGCCTGTCCCGGACCGTGATATGGATCCTGCCCTAAAATCACAACCTTTACCTTGTCAAACGGACATTCGTCAAAAGCAGCAAATATTTTGGAAGCCGGCGGATAAACCGGATGATACTTGTCGCGGTACTGCTGACGCACATAGTCGGTAAGCGTGATGAAATACGGCTTGTCCCATTCCGCGGAAAGCTCCTCGCGCCAGGACGCATCTATTTTTACGTTCATTTGCTATTGTTACTGTTCTTACATTTGCAAAACTACAAAAAACTTTGTACTTTTGCACACGAATTACATCACAAATGTGCCCGTAGTTCAATGGATAGAATTACGGATTCCGGTTCCGTCGATTGGGGTTCGACTCCCCACGGGCATACCAAGCAAAACCGCAACTGCTTCATTTTTAAGTGGTTGCGATTTTTCTTTTGCCGTTTTTGACTACCAAATGACTACTTGTTGAAAAATTAGCAGAAAAGCCACCCCGATTTGCCTACTGTCATTAGGCCGGGGTGGCTTCGCCGGTTTGTTCTTAATTCTTGCTCCGGGCTGCACAAAGGTACGGACTTATTCAGTCCCGCGCAAATCTTTTTGCGATGAGGTCACCGCGGGGACAACCCGCAGTGGCGGCGTGTCCGTGGGCGCGGTGGCGTCAAGTGCCTCGATGAGCATTTCAAGGGTGGCGAGCATGTCGGCCACGCTATCCCCCGCGCCCTCGCCCTCGCGGACTATCTGCCGGGCGATGGCGAAATAGCATGCCGTCAGGTCGCGGCGCACTTCGTCGGGGCGGGAATAAAAGCACACATACTCCAGCAGGGCTGTGAGGTCGTAGCGGTTTGCATACTTGACGACGTTCTGCCGTCTTTTGTCCTGTCTCTCTTTGTCGGCCAGAATGTCGCCGATGGTTCTTCTTGTCTGTGTTGACATCTCGATAATTTAGGGATATGAAATGCCCCTCCGTTTAGGTGTCCTCGGCTTATCGAGTAGGCCGTGAGGTCGTTTCCGATACCTCCACCGTGCGAAGGGGCGTATAAGTCTATTACAACCGCTTGTGGCGGCTGCTGGAAAAGCCGGGGCTGATTGACCCCGGGAAGCAAAGTGCGCTTGACCCCCGAG
>CAJUMZ010000017.1 GCA_910587665.1 uncultured Muribaculum sp. | reverse complement strand
CGGCGCTCTCGCCGCAGGCGCTTCTCAAAAGCGAGTGCAAAGGTAGTGACTTTCCGCATCACCACCAAACTTTTCCACAACTTTTTTTTCAATATTTTTTTCAAGCTTGCCGGATACACATTATTATATATGGGACTAATGAGCCTAATGGGACTAATAAGCTATTCCACTTCGCGGAGGAGGAATATTTCTGTAGGGAAGTGGTCGGAATAGCCGTTAAGAAACCTTCCGCCGGAGAAAGTACGGTGAGGATAATTCTTGTATTTCCCGGTTTTCGTGCGAAGGAACGGCTTGTTAAACACCGTGCATTTCCAATACTGCAACTCGGGAATTGAACCGTCAACAAGATTTCCCGACACGATTATCTGGTCAAAAAGATTCCAGACACCATTATAGCAGAGCGACCCGACGCCATGGTCAAGAATATACCAAAACGGATTATAGAATCCATGATTTTTAACATGTTCGCGGTCGCGGACAGCGCCGAAAACTTTTGCACACGACTTATTGAACGGATCATCATTAAGGTCGCCCATCATGACTATACCTTGCGACGGATTCACACGCCACAGAGAGTCGGCAATCTCACGCGACAACCTCGCCGCCGCCTCACGCATGGGGCTTGACTGCGCCTCTCCCCCAAGACGCGACGGCCAATGGTTTACTATGAAGCTTACCGGAATGTCGAGCAACGATCCTGACACACAGAGCTGATCGCGGGTAAGGAAGTCGGGATCATCGGGAATCACAAGACGATGATTGTTGACACTTTCCACGGCAAAATATAGCGGATTGTAAAGCAGCCCTACATCTACACCACGCCTGTCGGGTGAATCATGGTGAACTATGCGCAAGCCCCAAGGCTCCTTACCCTGCGCCACCAGAGTAGAATCGACAGCCTTCACAAGATCTTCGACCACCCCACGGTTTTCAACCTCAGCAATACCGATCACGGCAGGGCCTACAGGAGTCTCCGCAGTAGGGAGTGACGTAATCGCCCGAGCAAGATTCCTGAGCTTCTTATGATAACGTTCGGAAGTCCACTGTCTCGGGCCCTCCGGAGAAAACTCGTAGTCAAACTTGCCATTGTCGTTAATGGTATCAAACAGATTTTCGAGGTTATAAAACGCCACGCCTGCGACAAGATATTTCTTTTCCTTGTTATCGGTCGCCGCCGAGAGCATCAACGCCGCCATCAAAAACGGCACAAAAAGCAATTTACGCATAAACAATATGTAATAGATTTCAACTCACAAAATTAATATATTTCCACAAAACACAAAGCGATAAGCGTAATACACATCAACTTTATAGCCCCATAATTGCTCAAAACCGGGGATTTCTACGTAACTTTGCAAAATATCAAGCCAATAAGATAATGAATATCACCATCATCAACGGACCCAACCTCAATCTACTGGGCATAAGAGAGCCGGGAATATATGGCAACGAAGGATTTGAATCTTTCCTCACGAGGCTGCGCAACAAGTATAGCGACATCACAATCGAATATTTCCAAAGCAATCACGAAGGCGACATCATCGACAAGCTTCATGAAGCAGGATTCGGCAAAACCGACGGGATTGTGCTGAATGCCGGCGCATACACTCATACATCTCTCGCCATCGCCGATGCCATAGCGGCTATAAACACCCCGGTAATCGAAGTGCACATAAGCAACGTGCATTCCCGCGAAGAGATACGCCATCGGTCGATGATAAGCGGGGTGTGCCGCGGAGTCATCGCAGGGTTCGGGCTTGACAGCTACCGTCTTGCAATCGAAGCATTTGTAAAATAAACCAAAACCTAATTCACTTATTTATAAGATGAAGAAATTCACCAAAATAGTCGCCACAATATCAGACAGGCGTTGTGACGTGGACTTTATCCGCGACCTTTACGAGAACGGGCTAAATGTGGTAAGGATGAACTCCGCCCATATCCAACTTGAAGGATTCAGGCGCATTGTTGAAAATGTGCGTGCGGTTTCGTCATCCATCGGCATACTTATGGACACCAAGGGCGCGGAAATACGCACCACAACCAATGTCGATGACATGAACATAGAGTTTGCTCCGGGCGACAAAGTAACATTTGTCGGCGACCCCAATGGCGAGACAGACAAGGATACCATATATCTGACCTATCCCAATATCGCCCATGACATACGACCGGGAGTGCATTTTCTTATCGATGACGGTGAGATCGACTTCCTCATCGACTCTATTGACGGCTACGAGATACATGCCACAGCGCAGAACGGAGGATCGCTCGGGTCACGCAAGAGCGTAAATGTGCCCGGCGTAAGAATCGAGCTGCCTTCGCTCACCGAACGCGACCGCACCAACATCGGCTACGCCATGGATCTCGGAGTAGACTTCATCGCACACTCATTTGTAAGAAGCGCGCAAGATGTACTCGACATCCAGGAGATATTAGACGCCCACAACAGCCCCATCAAAATAATCTCAAAAATCGAGAATCAGGAGGGCATCGACAATTTTGACGAGATACTCGATGTGTCGTACGGAATCATGATCGCCCGCGGCGACCTCGGCATCGAGGTGCCTGCCGAGCGCATACCCGTAATACAGAATGAGCTGATCAACAAGTGCATACTGCGCCATAAACCGGTAATCGTAGCCACACAGATGCTCCACTCGATGATCAACAATCCCCGCCCGACACGTGCCGAGGTGAGCGATATCGCCAACGCCGTCAATCAGCATACCGACGCGCTCATGCTAAGCGGCGAAACCGCCTACGGCAAATATCCGGTGGAAGCAATAGCCACCATGACCCGAGTCGCCGCCGAAGTCGAGAAATCACTTGTCAACACACGACCCATCCCTGTCATCGAGCCGGATGTAACATCATTCCTCTCCCGCCAGGCGGTGGCTTCGTCACAGACACTATCCACCAAGGCAATAATCACCGACAGCTACACCGGAAGGACCGCTCGATACATCGCCTCGTTCAGAGGAAGCTACCCGACGCTTGCCATCTGCTACTATCCTTACGTGGTAAGACTTCTCGCACTTTCTTACGGCGTGCTTCCAATATATCAGGGGCGTATGGAGTCGTCAAGAGTATATCTCCAAAACGCGCTTATGCACCTCATCGAAAGCGGCAGGCTCACCAAAGAGGACCGCATAGCCTACCTCGGCGGCGCATATGGAGAAGGCCACGGCACTTCATTTCTTGAAATCAACAACGTAGGCGATATAATGGACAACTTCCAGAGCTATAACCTGCCCAACCTCGAAGAGACACACAGATGAGATGACCGAAGAGTTAGAACGCTACATACTTACCCATATCGATCCGGAGCCGCCCGAACTGGCGCGGCTCAACCGCGACACACATGTCGACTGCCTTTACGCCAACATGTGCTCCGGTCACCTGCAGGGGCGTATGCTGAAGATGTTTACCCGCATGATCAACCCCCGCCGAGTACTCGAGCTCGGCACTTTCACCGGTTACTCGGCACTATGTCTCGCCGAAGGGACCGCCGAAGGCGCCGAGATACACACCATCGAGATAAACGACGAGCTTCAGGACTTCATTGAAGCCCATTTCGCAAAGTCGCCACTGCGCAACCGCATAACAATGCACATCGGCGACGCCCGCGACATAATACCCACGCTCGGAGACGGATGGGATCTCGTGTTTATCGACGCCAACAAGCGCAGCTATCTTGACTACTATCGTCTTGTATTGCCGCGAGTCAACCCCGGAGGTTTCATAATCGCCGACAACACGCTATGGTATGGCAAGGTTACCGACGGAGACGCCCGCGACGCACAGACAGCGGGTATACTTGACTTTAACGACCATGTGGCCGCCGACACATCGGTGGAGAAAGTGATAATCCCGCTTCGCGACGGACTCACGGTGATCTACAAGAAGCCGGATCTATTTGCAAAACATCCCGCATGTGAGTAACTTTGCATTGAGTTGCGCGTTAATACATAAAAGTCATTAACCAAAAATTTCAAGAATATGGAAACAACCCGTCAAGCCAAAATATCAAGACTGCTCCAGAAAGAGCTTAGCGAAATATTCCGCCAGCAGACAGCAAAGACCCACGGCGTGATCATCTCAGTAAGCGCGGTAAGAGTGTCGCCCGACCTTAGTGTCGCCAAGGTATATCTCTCTGTATTCCCCTCCGAGAAGAGTCAGGAGCTGCTTGAAAGCATTAAAAACAGCGCCAAGACCATCCGCTACGACCTCGCACAGAAAGTGCGCTACCAGCTTCGCAAGACGCCCGAGCTCGCTTTCTACCTCGACGACTCGCTCGACTATCTTGAAAACATAGACAATCTGCTTAAATCCTGATGCTTACACTAAGGGTCGCGCTGCGTTACTTATTTTCAAAAAAGACCCATTCGGCGGTAAACGTAATCTCGCTCGTGTCGATGATCGGTGTTGCCGTCGCTACGATTGCAATCGTATGCGTGCTGTCGGTGTTCAACGGATTCACCGACCTTGCCGAATCGAAAATTTCGCAGCTGTCACCCGACCTCCGCATCGAAAGCCGCAGCGGCAAGGTAATCGAGTCGGCCGATTCGATTACGACGCTCCTGCGCAGCCTCCCGGAAGTCACCACAGCCGCCTCCACGGTCGAAGAACATGCGCTCGCCATCTATTCGGGCAAGCAGATGCCGGTAGTGATAAAAGGCGTCACCGAGGCATACGACACAATAACCGACATCCGTTCCATCGTGCTTGACGACGGAGCATGGATGCTCAGCGACCCGGACTACGGCGACTTTGCCACACTGAGCGTAGGCGCGGCAATCAACCTGGAGGCGCATCCCGGATTTTACCGGATGCTTGACCTGTATGTGCCGCGGCGCATCGGGCGCATCAACCCCGCCAACCCCGCCGCATCATTCAGAACCGACTCACTTTTCATAGGAGGCGTATTCCAGACAGAGCAGGCGGAATTTGACACCGACCTGATCCTGCTGCCACTGCCGGCTACACGGCGCATGCTCGACTATGATGACGAGGCAACAGCAATCGAGGTAAAACTTTCACCCGGTGCCGACACCGGTAAAAACGCGAAGACGATCCAAGCCATGCTTGGCGACAACGTAGAGGTAAAAGATCGCATCAAGCAACAGGAGCAATCATTTAAGATGATATCCATAGAGAAATGGATCACATTCTTCCTGCTTGCCTTCATCCTTATAATAGCCTCATTCAACGTCATTTCCACCCTGTCGATGCTAATCATCGAAAAAGATGACAACATCCACACACTTTATGCGCTCGGAGCGTCACGCGGCATGATATCACGCATATTCATCACCGAAGGATGGCTGATATCGCTGTTCGGCGGCATAATAGGGATAATACTCGGCGTCGCCCTATCCCTGGCACAGCAATGGGGCGGATTCATAAAACTCGGGGGCGACCATTCCGCAATGTCAATCGACGTGTATCCTGTCAGAGTCGAGCCGGTCGATCTGCTTGCCGTGATAGCGCTTGTGGCAATCGTAGGGCTTATCACCTCCTCGCTGACTGCCGTAATCATGCGACAGCGGCTAAATAGGCAATCCTTAAGTTAATTTATGTTAAATATCACATAAACTATCACCTGTGCAAATGCGTGCAAAACAGTTTATTTGCATAGGCGGCAAATAATTATTATCTTTGCAAATGATTCGACAACCGGAGGGGGCGACAGTCCCCTCCGACTTGTATAAACCCGTTCAACCAACAAAAGGATGATAGACCGCCAATTACTGACCGCCACAGTAGAGGATGCCATAAAGGGCACCCCGCTGTTTATAGTCGACATAGCAGTGACCCCCGACAACTCGATTACCGTGGAGCTTGACAGCCCCGACGGACTTGACATCGACACTTGCGCGGAGATCACGCGAAAGATTGAAAGCGTATTTGACCGCGACGTGGAAGACTATTCGCTTGAGGTAGGCTCGGCAGGACTGACCGCCCCGTTCAAGGTGCGCGGACAATACCTCAAAAACATAGGCAATCAGGTAGAGGTACTGACCAAGGGAGGCGTTAAGCTGAAAGGCACTCTCACAAGCGTGGGCGACGACGATTTCACCGTCACAGTAGAGAAAAAAGTGAAAGAGCCGGGAGCAAAACGCCCTGTGATGGTAGAAGAGCCGGTCACTATCAAGATTGCCGACACAAAATATGTAAAATACTTAATTGATTTCAAATAAAACCCCACAAATACCCAAATATGGCTAAGAAAGAGGAATCCCCCAATATGGTGGAAAGATTTGCCGAATTTAAGGAACTAAAACATATCGACAAGGCTACGATGATCTCAGTGCTTGAAGAGTCATTCCGCAATGTCCTTGCCAAAATGTTCGGAACCGACGAGAATCTTGACGTGATCATGAACCCCGACAAAGGTGACGTACAGATTTTCCAGAATCTTGAAGTCGTGCCCGACGGAGAGGTCACCAACCCCTCCACACAGATTTCGCTCAGCGACGCCCGCGCCGACCAGAACCCCGACGTGGAGGTAGGCGAGGAGCATACACGCGAGATCATCTTCGAGAAATTCGGTCGTCGCGCCATCCTTAATCTGCGCCAAACACTGCAGTCAAAGATACTCGACCTCCAGAAAGAGGCTATCTACGCGCAGTTCAAGGATCATGAAGGAGAGCTTGTGACCGGCGAGGTATACCAGACATGGAGCAAAGAGACCCTTCTCCTCGACAGCGAGGAAAACGAGCTTCTGCTCCCCAAGAGCGAGTCGATCCCCGGCGATTATTTCCGCAAGGGAGAAAACGTAAGGGCTGTCATCCTCAAGGTCGACAACAAGAACAACAACATACGCATCACCGTGTCGCGCACATCCGATGAATTCCTCCGCCGCCTCTTCGAACTTGAGGTGCCGGAAATCCACGACGGACTCATCAACATCCGCGCGGTGGCACGCATCCCCGGCGAACGCGCCAAAATCGCAGTCGAGAGCTACGATGACCGCATTGACCCGGTAGGCGCATGCGTCGGAGTGAAAGGCTCACGCATCCACGGTATCGTTCGCGAGCTCCGCAACGAAAACATCGATGTGATCAACTATACCTCCAATCCCGAACTCCTGATCCAGCGCGCACTCAGCCCTGCAAAGGTGTCATCAATACGCCTCAACACCGAGGAGAAGCGCGCCGAAGTGTTCCTACGCCCCGAAGAAGTGCCCCTCGCTATCGGTAAGGGCGCGCTCAACATAAAGCTCGCGTCAAAGCTCACCGGATATGTGATCGACGTATACCGCGATACCGGCGAAGAGTTTAACGACGACATCTACCTTGACGAGTTTAAGGATGAAATCGACGGATGGGTAATCGACGCCCTCAAAAACATCGGTTGCATCACTGCTAAAAACGTGCTCGCAATGCCGCGTGAGATGATCATTGAAAAGGCTGACCTTGAAGAAGATACAGTCGACAATGTACTCTCGATACTCAAGGCAGAATTTGAAGATTAATTTCCCCCGACAACCACCTAATTCATAATATGCCGATAAAAATAAGCAAAGTAGCAAAAGACCTGAACATTGCGTTGCCGACTGTAATCGATTTCTTGCAATCGAAAGGCATCAATGTCGATATGAACCCGAATACTCGTATCGACGATAATGCCTATAACATGTTGGTGGCTCAATATGGCAATGACAAGGTGCCCGCAAAAAACACCGAACGTCATAGCAAGACAACAACACCCCCGGCTGCCGAAAAGCCGGCACAAAAAATCGCCGAGCCCAAGGAAACGGCCACAGAGTCCCACGGTCCCAGGGTCGTAGGGCATATCAAGCTTGACAAGCGCGGCAATCCTGTCGCTCCTGAAAAGCCAAAGGCACCGGCTCCCGAGCCTGCTCCAAGACCCGAGCCCAAGCCGCAACCAAAGCCTGAACCTAAACCTCAGCCCAAGCCCGAGCCCAAATCGGAACCCAAGCAGGAAATAAAGCCTCAGCCCAAGCCCGAGCCTAAACCCGAGCCTAAGCCTCAGCCCGCAGTTGAGGCGAAAGTTCCCGTGCAGCCCAAACCGGCTCCTGCTCCGCAGCCCAAACCCGCGGCTTCAAAGCCGGCGGAAACAAAACCTGTAGAGCAAAAGGCGGAAGTAAAGGCTGAAACACCCGCAGTGACAGAGAAAAAAGAGGTGGAGATTTTCACCACCGGTCCCGTTACGGGCGGTCCGCAGCTAAATGTTATCGGCAAAATTGATCTTTCGGCGATCAATCAGTCGACCCGACCAAAGAAAAAGAGCAAGGAAGAACGCCGTAACGAGCGCATCGCCAAGAGCAATCAGGCGACCGCAGGCGCTGCATCTTCACAGCAGAGCGACAGAAAAAAACGCCGCCGCATAGGTAAGGAAAAAGTGGATATCGAAAAGACATCCAACCAGCAGCCCGTGCAGCGCGGTAACGAAGGTGGTAAAAACAATAACAACTCTTCCCAGCAACGCCACGACCGCGGCAAAGGCAAGGAGCGCAACAAACGCCCTGTCCATTCCGAGGTAAGCGAGGAAGATGTACAGAAGCAGGTTAAGGAGACCCTTGCCCGCCTTATCAATAAAGATAAGGGACAGAAAAAGGGTGTCAAGTGGCGTAAGGAAAAACGCGAGGCTTTCCAGTCGCGTGAGCGCGAGGCCGCCGAAATGGAGGCTGCTGAGAGCAAAGTGCTTAAGCTCACCGAATTTGTGACCGCCAACGACCTTGCCGTAATGATGGATGTACCCATCAATAATGTAATCGCCACCTGCATGAATCTCGGTGTGATGGTTTCTATCAACCAGCGTCTCGACGCCGAGACCATCAATATTGTGGCTGAAGAATTCGGCTACAAGACCGAATATGTATCGGCAGAAGTGGTAGAGGCCATCCATCAGGATGAGGACAGCGAGGAAGATCTCGTCAGCCGCCCGCCTGTTGTCACCGTCATGGGTCACGTCGACCACGGTAAGACATCGCTGCTCGACTATATCCGCAACGCCAATGTGATCGCCGGTGAAGCCGGTGGCATCACACAGCATATCGGCGCCTACAACGTCAAGCTTGAAGACGGCAGGCGCATCACCTTCCTCGATACCCCCGGTCACGAGGCGTTCACCGCCATGCGTGCACGAGGAGCCAAGGTCACCGACCTTGTGATCATTATCGTTGCGGCCGATGACAACGTGATGCCGCAGACAGTCGAGGCGATCAACCACGCGTCGGCGGCAGGTGTGCCCATTGTGTTTGCAATCAACAAGATAGACAAGCCCACCGCAAATCCCGACAAGATCAAAGAAGAGCTTGCCGCCATGAACTATCTCGTCGAGGACTGGGGCGGTAAATACCAGTCGCAGGATATATCGGCAAAGAAAGGTCTCGGAGTCAACGAGCTTATGGAGAAGGTGCTTCTCGAAGCCGAGATGCTTGACCTTAAAGCCAACCCCGACCGCCCGGCAACAGGCTCTATTATCGAGTCATCGCTTGACAAGGGACGCGGCTATGTCGCAAATATCCTCGTACAGAACGGTACACTCCATGTCGGCGACATAATCCTTGCCGGTACCCACTACGGTAAGATCAAGGCGATGTTCAACGAGCGCAACCAGCGCATAAAGGAGGCGGGTCCCGCCACTCCTGCGCTGATACTCGGGCTCAACGGGGCGCCTACCGCAGGCGATACGTTCAACGTGATGGAGACCGAGCAGGAAGCCCGCGAGATCGCCAACAAGCGCGAGCAACTTCAGCGCGAACTCGGACTCCGCACCAACAAGCGCACCACACTTGAGGAAATCGGCCGTCGCCGCGCTATCGGCAACTTCCATGAGCTTAATATCATCGTCAAGGGCGACGTTGACGGCTCTATCGAGGCACTTTCCGACTCTCTTATCAAGCTATCCACCGAAGAGGTGCAGGTCAATGTGCTCCACAAGGCTGTCGGCGCGATCTCCGAGAGCGACGTCACCCTTGCCGCCGCCTCCGACGCTATCATCATCGGCTTCCAGGTGCGACCCTCACAGGCTGCACGCCGTGCCGCCGAGCGTGAAGGTGTCGAGATACGCCTCTACTCGGTCATCTATCAGGCGATCGAGGAGGTCAAGGATGCCATGGCAGGTATGCTTGCTCCCGAATTCAAAGAAGAGGTTGTCGGAACAGCCGAAGTGCTGCAGACCTACCACATATCTAAGGTCGGCACAATCGCCGGAGCCATCGTGCGCGAAGGCAAGATCAAGCGTTCCTGCAAGGTTCGCCTTATCCGCGACGGCATCGTACGCTACACCGGCGACCTTGGTTCGCTCAAGCGATTCAAGGATGATGTCAAGGAGGTGCTCACAGGCTACGACTGCGGTCTAAGCATCGTCGGCTACAACGACCTTCAGGAGGGCGACCTCATTGAGGCATTCGAGCAGGTCGAGGTAAAGAAGCAGCTCTGATCCACTGACTGATACGGCCATGGCAATGGCTTACATCAATATAGGTTCCAACCTGGGCGACCGCAAGGCTAACATCAGCCGGGCGGTCGCCCTGATTGCTGATATAGCCGACGGGCAGCTCCGTTGCTCCGGGTATGTGGAGAGCGACCCATGGGGCTACGAGTCACAATCGAAGTTTCTTAACGTCGGCATATCATTCCCTACCACTCTTACTCCCGAATCGCTTTTGGAAAAACTGCTCTCTATCCAGGAAAGCATCTCGCCCGATGCCCACCGCGACTCCTCCGGCAACTACATCGACCGCACAATCGACATCGACCTGATAGCCGTGGACTCAATCGTAATCAACACCCCTCGCCTCACCCTCCCCCATCCGCGCATGCATCTGCGCGACTTCGTGCTTATACCCATGGCGGAAATTGCCCCCGACTGGCGTCATCCGCTGCTCGGTCTTACCGCCGGGGAGATGCTTGCACGATAAATTTTCCCATTTGTACATTGTTTCAGATCACGGATGCACTATATTTGCACCCATAACCCCTTAATCTACTACATTATGAAAACGACTAATCTTGTAGTCGCCGCCACTGTGGCAACAGTCGAGGCAGCGACACCATTGAGAGCAAAAGAAGCAGTAAGTCACTTCACCGTCAACGAGCTTACCCGCAGCGCGACGGCCAGGCGTCTTGGCATTGACAACACCCCTACCGCCGAGGCGGTGGAAAACATTCAACGCCTTATCGACACTGTGCTTGACCCGGCCAGGGAACTTCTTGGTGCGCCGATCTATGTCAATAGCGGCTATCGTTGTAAAAAATTGAATAAAGCGGTGGGAGGCGTAGCGAGATCTTACCACCTGTCGGGAAGAGCCGCCGACCTGAATACTGGGTCAACCGAAGGCAACCGACGCCTGTATAAAATACTCAAGACGTTGCCCCATAAGGAGCTGATTTGGGAACGCGGAGGCACATGGATTCATGTAGCATACTGACCTCGGACAAATAAGTATCTCTCGGCAAGAGAGCATTATCACTTAGCAAATTTATAAATATTTATCCGATAAATACAATTTTCGTTGCAATATTTTTATAAACCGGACAAATTGCATATAAAATTTAATGCAATCAATGTGGTCAAAATAACTATGTTTAGCAACTTCAGTTAACACTCCTTGACTTGCAGCCGGTTAGAGTGAGCCAGTATCTCTTGCCGAGAGACACCTAAACCAATACATCTCACTTAACCCGATTTTTGCAATGAAACAGTTGACTCTGACAGTGATTTTAGCACTCCTATTCTCACTCACCACACTGCCATGCAGCTCACAGGAAGAGACACTTGTTCCGAAAAACAGGGTTAAAGCCGATGCTAAAACCGGCAATATGACAATAGTAGAACCTGATGAATGTGAGATTGCCATGTTCAACTCTCCGGAGTCAGAAATTCGCTCTTACGCTACAGTTACCAACGCAAACACCACTACTGCTCGTAGACAGGCAATATTATTTGCCAAGACGGACCTTATTGGAAGGATAATAGACAGTGTCTATATTCATTGTGGAACAAGGGATAAACACGTTATGTCGAGCGCAGCCGAGATGGTGGAGAAGAACTATAATATAATATGTTATAATTCACGTAATTTGCCTAATGGTGCTTACGAGTACAATGTATGTATCAGCGTTCCCTCGGAAACTTTTGAGACCATTGTAAATGAATCTGCCTTCAAAAGAAAGTTCTGGGACGAGGAGTTCCGCAAGGCTTATAAAGAAGAACTTGAACGATTCCGTCAGAAACCTAAAACTCAACAAACTAAAAACACGATCGCTAAAAACGATACCAACAACGGCAAGACCAAAGTAGACATAGACGCAACTCATGTTAAATGCGATACTGTAATCATGTTCTCTCATCCGTCAGATATTCGCGCTTGTGCTACGGCAACAAATAAGGACTTAGATTATGCCATCAAACAAGCAACATCGTTTGCCAAGACAAATCTTATGGAAGAAATATTATATCGGTTACACAACAATGGTGAAATCAGAGATTCCGACGCACAATTTAAAGCTCGGCTGTTAGCAGACGGTTACAGCCGCGAAATCTATTTTTACAGCGAATATTTACCAAACGGCACTTACGAGTACAATGTCTGCATCAGTATTCCACCGGAAATTACCGAGATTGCGGCTAAAGGGTTCTTTATTTATAAATTTAATACGCATTACATTAAATTAGGTGAGTATGAATTCCCTGTTTATAATCGTGATGAGCGTAAAACCGACATCCAATTCCAGGAATCCGGCAAATCAAATATAGCAGTACTTGAACGCTTCATAAAAGAGAATCCACATCATTCTTATCGCGAGGAACTTGAACGCTTCCGTCAATTGCAGAAAGCTAAAAGGGAGAAAGAAAATAATCCCGACTTAAATACACGATCAAAGTGATATGACCATATAAATAAAAATATTTCAGTTAATACATAATTTAATCCGATTTTTGCAATGAAACAGTTGACTCTGACAGTGATTTTAGCACTCCTATTCTCACTCACCACACTGTCCTGCGGCTCTCAGAAAGTCGCCAAGGCATCTTATCCCGAATATACTTCGCAAGGCAATACCGGTACGCGCCAAGTGACCAAGGTAAAGGAAGAGCTTGACGAGTGCGAGGAGGAATCATTAAACGCTCCCGCATCGGAATTGCGCGCCTACGCCTCGGCTGTCGACGAGGATCGTGACTTCGCCCGTCAGCAGGCGGTGATGTTCGCCAAGGCAAATCTTGTCGACCAGATAGAGTCGCTTGTACTTAACGTGATGAAAGGCTATCGAGGCAAAATCAAGGCAAACGGCAAGGCGGCAAGCGAGGCTGATATCCGTCAGGATGCCGGCTTTATGGCTGAACGTATGGTGGAAAACTGCCGTATAATCTGCTCCAACCGTTACCGCATGTCCGACGGCACTTACGAGTGTGCCGTATGTATAAGCGTTCCGTCAGACAATGCTGAGAAAATATCGGGCGCGATTGCGCTTTCCGATGACGAGCGTCTCAACGTAGAGTTCCATGAGCAGGAATTCCGCAATTCCTATCGCGAAGAGCTTGAACGCTTCCGTCAGATGCAGAAAGAGAATAAATAATCCTAAGCACCGACTCACGCTATGATACGCAAAATCCTGCTGACCCTTGTCATGCTGCTGACCGTCGTGGCTGTCATCGAGGCGAAAGAAAAATCCGACAAGATGAAACCCCGTTGGATGACATCGTCACTCCCCACGCCCAAAAGCCCCGGCTACATATTCATCTCCGCGCAAGGCTCAGGTTCAACACTGGAAGAAGCCCGCCAGAGAGCGCTGGTAAATCTTACCACAAAGCTTGAGCATGAACGCGGACTCGTCATCAACAGTTCCATAAAGGTTGACAAGGAAGCGTCACGCATCGCCGGAAGCCGCAGCTCTGTCAGCCGCCAGGAGTTTCAGATGGAATGCACAGAGCGCGGAAAAGAGATCACCCTTACCTGCCGCGCCATCGACGAATACTGGGAACAGGACCACGGTCGTTACGTAGTATCCGAGCTTTATACCGTCAACGACAACAAGCAGCCCGGTCAAGGCAGCTACAACGATGACATACGCCTCACCACCTCCTATGGTGCCGCGCCGGTGTTCTATTCGCTCATTCCCGGTGTAGGCCAGTTCACTAAAGGCAGCTACGTGAAAGGAGGATTGATACTCGGAGGCACGGCCATCGGTGCAGCCGCGATAATACTCTGCGAGAATCAGCGCGCCGACTATGCGAAGAAAATGCGCGAAAAGCCGCAGCATTTCGACTTCTACCGCAACAAGAAATCGGAGTGGGAGACAGGGCGCAACATAGCCATCGGCGTAACGGCGGCAATATATGTCTATAACCTTATAGATGCAGCTGTCGCCCCCGGTCGCCGCAAGGTCATCGTCAAAAATCGCAGCTATAACTATTCTCTCGCCCCGGTAATCTACGAAAACGGCGCAGGCATAGGCCTCGCAATGAATTTTTAATCCAATACTAAACTACATTTAATAACCCAATCTATGACTAAGTTTTTCAGAATACTGTTAATTTCAGTCTTTACCGCTATCACATTCACTGCATGTAGCGAAGATCCGGAGAATAGCACCGGATCGATATATGGCAACATATATGACAATATCACCAATGAAGCCCTTGCCGGCGTGTCGGTAAAACTGACGCCTTCAGGCTCGATAGTCAACACTTTTTCCGACGGCTCATTCCAGTTTGAAGACCTTCAGCCGGGCAGCTACACCCTGCAGTTCAGCAAGCACGGGTACGACCTGGAGTCAAAAACCGTCGAGGTAGTCGCCGGTGAAGAGTCATATGTATCCATTCAGATGCGCAAGACAACCGGCGTGGCCGAAATAACCATCACCCCCTCTTCACTGAATTTCGGAACAACGCAGACTCAGCTCAACATAACTATCACCAACAACGGTAACGCCACCGCCGAATGGTCACTTGACCTTGGCGAAAACGACTCATGGCTCTCCGCTTCTCAGCTCGGCGGCTCAATCATGCCCGACCGCACCCAAAGCGTTACATTCTCTGTTGACCGTAACTTCATTGCCTCGACAATGTCGGTAGTAGTCAATCTCCACGCTTTTGGCAACTCATATCCCATTTCGGTGTCATGCGCCCCTGTCAATGCATCATCCACTATGCTTATCGAGCCCGAATCAATCAACTTCGGCACTGATCTGACCTCCCAGACTCTTACCATCCGCAATATCGGCAAGAAATCACTGACATGGAGCGTCACCGGCGACATTCATCCCGCCATCACCGTGACCCCGTCTACAGGGACCGTGGCTCCCGGTGGAAACGGCATTGTCATCATGTCGCTTGACCGCTCGCTCATCGACGCGTCATTCCTTTCTTCGGTAGTATTCACCGACGGCATTACCGAATCGACCGTGGTAGTCAGTGCCAACAATACCGGCGGAGATATACCCGGAGGCGGCGATGACAATCCCGGTTCACTCGTCGTGACCAACGGACTGACGGCATATTACAAGTTCAACGACAATTTTGACGACCTCAACGGCATCTATGACGGCTTCGGCATCAACGATCCGGCTTTCGTCACCGGCGTATCGGGTCAAGCTGTAAAATTCTCGAAATCCAAGGAAAGCGCCGATCAGATACCTTACGCGCTTATCAACTCCAAGGCATTCTCCATCAGCTTCTGGGCGAAAGATCTTGCCGATGGTCTCATATTCCATTCAACATGTACCGACAACAAAAACCGCTTTGTACTCTCTATGGATGGTGGATACCTCAAGTTTATCTGTTCGACTCACGAGAATAACTACCAATATGACTCTCCAACACATAGGTTTACACATTCCGGAATTTCCGATACCAAATGGCATCACATTGTAATCACATCCGACTACAACTCAACCGTTTCCTACTCATGGAATTCAATATTGTATATCGACGGCAAGAAAGTCAGCACCATAACAGAGAAACTCTCTTCAAATGCCGGAGAGTCAGATTATCCGAATGGATTTGTTATCGGCGGAACCTGCGATAACTATACCTATACCCTTACTTGCTCCAACTTCTCCATGGACAACCTGCGCATTTATGACACCCGTGTCCTGACTCCGCAGGAAATCAAGGAGATCTACAACGCGCAGCAATAACCGCTTCGCGCAACTGAAAAATAATCATATCCCGTCATATCCGGCAGTGGCTTCATCGTAGCCAACGCCGGAGTGACGGGATTTATCGGCAAAACAGAAGCTTATGAAAAAGACAGCGTTTTTCTCATTTATATTGTTGATGACAGCGACATGCTGCGCGTCGGCACAGACTTCCCCCGGCAATTTCGAGCGTTTCCGGCAACAGAAAAAGGAAGAGTTCTACAAGTGGCGTGAACAGAAACAGACTGAATTTGAGAAATACCGTCAGAAGCTTAATGACGATTTCGCCGACATGATGGAAAACAGCTGGAAGAGTTACAACTCTTCCCCGGCCCGGAAGCGTCAGGAACGCCCGGAACCTGTAAAGCCTCTCGACGCTGACAATGTAAAAATTTCCCGGCCGCAGCAGATTCCCATCGACGTGGTGACACCACCCGAACGGGCAATCCCCGACATTCCCGTGACTCTACCCAAAGTTTTACCCGACAGGCAAAAGTCTTATCCCGTCACATTCACTTTTTATAACACCCGGTGCGGCATTAATACGTTTGACCTCTCGGCTCTCTCCTTTAACGACCATTCATCGAAGACTCTTGCCGCCGCATGGCGCCGGTTGAGCGCACATGACGACACGGAAACACTTCTAAATGACTGCCTGCGGTTGCGTGAAGAGCTGAACCTATGTGACTGGGGCTACATGAAGCTGCTCGAAACCATTGCCGCCACGCTTTATCCAGGCTCTGCCGACAAACAGGCATTCCTTACAGTATATCTCCTCAACCAGTCGGGACATGACGCAAAGCTCGCCGACCGTGGAGGGAAACTCTGCATGCTGTATCATCCGAGCCACTATATCTATAACCGGTCCTTCTACACTCTCGGTGGCAAAAACTACTACGTCGGCAGCGCAAACTCAGAAAGTGCCTCTCGGCTAAGCGTGTGTGATGTCGATTTCCTCAAAGACGCCACCCCTATAAGGATGACGATGAACCGCATTCCGGAGTTTACCCCCGTTAAAGAAAAAGAAAAGGTTTACACGTCGGCCGGCTGGAAAGGCGCGCCTCCTGTAAAGGTGAAAGTCAATCCCTCCGTCATAGAGTTTATGAACGACTACCCCCTGCTTGACTGGCAACTTTACGGGATGTCGCAGCTGAGCACCCCGATAAGGGAGAGCATCGTCAGTGCGCTGTCAATAATCATCGAGGGAATGAGCGAGGTTGACGCCGTCAACACATTGCTTGACTACATGCAGTTTGGTTTCAATTATATGACCGACGGCGACCAGTTCGGCTACGAGAAACCATTTTTCTTCGATGAAAACTTCTACTATCGCGCCAACGACTGCGAGGACCGCGCCATCTTCTTTGCAAAACTGGTGAAATCATTGCTCGGTCTCGACGCCGTATACCTCAACTATCCGCGCCACCTCGCCACCGCCGTGCGTCTCTCCTCCGAGATCGAAGGCACATACGTGCTTGTCGACGGACATAAATATTATGTGTGCGACCCGACATGCCTCCACGGCAAAGCGGGTGTCCTCGCCGCCGTATATACCGGCTCAAAGCCTAAAGTCATCAAAATCGCGGAATGAAAGGTTTTCGCCACAAAGTCATATCATCTCCTCTATGGCTAAGGGGTATTGTTGTCACAATACTCGCTTTCGGCATATCATGGATCGCAGTCTACGACATTATGTCGGTATCGTTCTTCTCCCCTATGGAAAAAGCCGCCGATTTCCGCTTCAGCGACTTCTATATGCTTGTCGCCAATGACCGGTCGGTCAAATCCCTCCACCCTTCTATAGTAGTGGTGGCGGTCGATGGCTGTAACCGCCGCGAAATAGCCGCAGCCCTTGACGACATAGACTACTGCATGCCTGCCGCCGTGGGCTTGGACATATCTTTCACAGAGCCGCGCGACACCACCGATGATCCTCTTGCCGAAGCGATAGCGTCATGCGACAATCTTGTCATGCCTGTGATCGCGGACGAGACTTCTTCTGAAAGATACACGATTGTCCATAGCTCATATTACGACCGGTTTGCACAGCAAGGCACTACGTTTGCCGCCGCAAATATCGAGGGAGAGGAAAAGGCGCGTTTTACCGTAAGGGATTTTATGCCGGTGTTCCGAGCCGAATCCGGTGACGACATACCGTCGCTTGCCTACGCTCTTGTGGCAAAGGCATCACCCGACATCGCCTCTGCTGTCGGCAGGAGAGGAGGCAAAGACGAGGCATTACAATATTCCTCACGTGAATTTGAAATTATTTACCCTGAAGAAATCCTTGGCAACCAAGAGTCTATAGAAGGCAAGATCGTGATTGTAGGAAAAGTAAGAGATGCCGGCGACCTCCATGCCACACCGCTTGACAATTTCACCCCCGGAGTGATGATTCACGCATATGCTGCCGCGACCATGCTTGACGGCGATTTCACCGGAAGGCTAACTCCGTTCGAAAACTGGCTTTTGGCGGCTGTGGCATGCTACCTTGTCGTGCTGTTGAGCCTGAAATTAGCCGACTCGCTCGGTGACCTTATTGTGAGGGTGGTGCAACTGACGACACTATATATTATGATTATCGGTGGCGTATTGGCCTACATCCGCCTCAACGTTGATCTCGACTTTTCCAACGCCATGCTCATGACATCGCTCGGAGTCGTGGCAAGTGATCTTTTCAACGGCATCTTTGCCGACGACGGGGTTATCGCGAGAAGTCCTGAAATAATACGACGCATACTGACTTATATAAGCCGCATACTAATCCATATAAATCGTCTTAAACATGAAATTTACAAAAAATTCTCTCTTAATAACCTTAACCGTGGCTCTGTCAATAATGACAATAGCGTCACCGGCGCTTGAGGCATCACTTAAAGTGTACAAGATAACAGGCGATATAACCCTGAAAAGCGGCAACCGGTGGAAACCGCTGCAACGACGCGCGGAAATCACCTCCTCCGACATGCTGCGCATACCCGCCGGTGCAACCGTAGAGATACTTGACTCCGACACACGACGGCTATACTCATCGCTAACGTCCGGCGACATGTCGGTAAAGACAATTATCAGTGAGGCAATCAACGATGCCGACAGAGTGACGCATAAAACCAACCAAAGGATTCTCGCAGCGATAAGTGAAAACGGTGAGAAAAGAAAATCGCGCTACGGAAGCACGGGGCTGTCCATGCACGACACCGACGCGTCATCTTCCGCGCTCACCGCCTCCGATCCCTCGAAACCCTATCTGCAACAACTCATGCAGCTACCCGCCGACGCCAACTACAATGATTCTGCCGATATAATCCTCATACGGCGTGACATAACCGACAGCGACAAGACATTCAACTTCGCCGTATTCAATACCCTTGACCAATATCTGTATATCAACATCATAGACCAGAATGACAATGGGGATATCAACTTCTATTTCAATGAAAATCCGATAGTCAAGCCGATAGGCGAGACCGTGATAGGCGAATACCGGTATCTGTTGCCGGAAGAGAGCTCAGGCTATATCGTGATAGGCTCCGACATGCCGTTTAACGCCGACGATATCCGCACCATCCTCAACGGCGGCACTCCCAAGGCAACAGGAAACTTCTTCTACTCCCTCCTACGCATCTGATAACTTTCTAAAACATCATATCATGACTATCAAAAAGATTGATTCCAATTTTGACATCGCCCTGTGGATAATATTCCTCGCGCTCGGAGTTGCCTCATGGTTTCTCAGTGAAAAACTCTGTGCCCCGGAATATGAATATGTCGACAATCCTATCGTAAAGACTTATACGTTTAGCACCGACGACGGAGATGTCGTAGAGTCGGAATATGAAGCCGTATGGTATCATGAGAATTTCTCCTCCCCACGCATTGTATTGCGCGACCGGCATTATGGCAAGACATATGAAATCAAGGATGAATACCTCCCGGAATACCAAAGTCTTATGCCGGAAAGCCGATATAAGGCATTCTTTTATCGGTGGTACTGGGTATTGTTTCCCCTCTTTGTAATCCTGTCGGGAATAATCGTTTATTTCGTAGGGGGAGCCATCCGCGACACCATACTTGCCGGGATTATAAAGCGCAACCCTACATTTTCAGGTGTAGCCTATTTCCTTTACACCGACCGCATATGCAAGCGTGATGAAGTCAAGGCTCTTATCTCCGCAACCATCGACAGCTATCTCAAAAACAAGGTACCTGAGATAGCCAAGAAATACTCCCCGGCATTTACAACTCTGATAATTCAGATGTTTACAACTATAAGGTACAACAACGACACAAAAGTCACCTATTTCATGTCGTTTATTAAAAACGCGAAGGACCAGCGACAATTCCTGAAAACGTTATCAACTTTTTGGTCATCGCAGATAGGCAAAATCCCCGGTGCCGAAGAAGAGCGCGACAAAATAGAGACACTGCGTCAGAAAAAATATGTTGCCATCGAGACCGGCATCACCGAGGAAAAAATATCACAGATTGTATCCCGACAGCTCGACAAGCTATTTACCGAACTCATGGGTGAGGAGATTTTCTCATTCGATGCATTTAACGCCGATTCTGCTGACCGACACAAGCTCGAAGGGAAACTGTTTGTGACCGTCTCGACCGGGTATACCACAAGAACCATCTCCTGGAGCGGCGACGACTACAAAGACATGACTTTCCCGGCAATCGACATCATGGTAAAGATTTACCACTATGTAAACTCCGAGAAAGTCGTACTCTGGAATAAAACACTTGCCCCTAAGTGTACATACAAGTCAGAGCATATGAACGTTTCCGACCTCTATGACAACATTATCGAAAAAACGCTCGAATCAATGACTGAATCTTTGAAAAAATGAGACACCTGCGTTTAACAATATTGCTTTCTGTACTCATTGCCTATGTCAATGTCGGGGCTGCCGTATCATTTACCGATTCCATCACCGGAGTCACCATGAACTTTCCGGACAGCGTGGAGTTCAAGGCAACATCTTCCGTCGCCTACAAGAAACTCGAGGCGGCTATACCGGGCGGAGGATATCTGTCGGTTTATTCCGTGGTCAATCCCAAGAATGAGCCGTACTCATGGTCCTACATCAATAATTTCGACAAATCTTACGGCACGCCCCGCGAAAAGGAAAAGCTGTCGGGAAATGCCAACGGCTGGATGAGAATTTATGATTTCAAGACCGACGCCGGGACTCCTTACGTGCGTTGTGTCACCCTTGTACGTGGGGGCAATTATGCCTTTTATATTGAAGAAAACGCATGGTCGCCCGACAAACTGATTTCCAAGGAGCTTGTCGCCGGAGCTACATTCCCCGACACAATTGCCAACGATAAACTTGGAGGACCGCGACGTCAGGTAATGTCCGGCAAAGGGATTATATGCGCTATAATCCTGATTGTGTTGGGCATCCTTATACGCTTTGTCCGCAACTCGCTGAATGGCGCGGTCAAAATTGCTGTCATAACACTGTTTGGAGTGACACAAACGGTATTCTCCTTTCATTGGGACTATATGACCGTATGGGCAAGCCTTATCACCGGAGGCTGCACGTCATTCATAATATATCTGTTGCTCTATTGCCCCACATGGGATGATTTCTGGCAACACATGGAAAACGTGTTCAAGCACGTGGGCGACTGACACTATATGACCCGGTTGCCGTCAACTATTTTTTGCCTTCTCACAAATAATTACTAACTTAGCGAGACTTAATAACTTTTACTTAACCGGCATGATTGATAAACATCGCTATTGTGTGATTATGTGCGGAGGTATAGGTAGCCGTTTCTGGCCCTACAGCCGCGCTGAGCGACCCAAACAGTTTATTGACTTTTTTGGCACCGGCAGGTCACTGCTCCAGATGAGCTATGACCGCATATTGCCTGTCGTACAGAAAGAAAACATAATAATAGTAACCAACGACCAGTATGCGCCGCTGGTGAAGGAGCAGCTCCCCGAGCTTGACGACTCCCAGATACTTCTCGAACCGGCACGGCGCAACACCGCCCCCTGCATAGCATGGGCGGCATATCACATCATGGCACGCGACCCCGAGGCATCGATGATAGTGACGCCAAGCGACCATCTCATCACCCGCGAGGCTGAATTTGTAAGGGCGATCGAGCAAGGGTTTGAATTTGTAGAGACCCACGACTCCCTCCTTACCCTCGGCATAAAGCCTACCCGACCCGAGACCGGCTACGGATATATCCAGATCGGGAAGCCTGTCGCCGGCGACATCCTTAAAGTCAAGACTTTCACTGAAAAGCCTGACATCGAGCTTGCTAAGGTGTTTTTGGAAAGCGGCGAATTTTTCTGGAATTCAGGTATATTCCTTTGGAGTGCGAAATCCATCCTCAACGCCCTCCACGAGTATGCGCCCGACCTCACCAATACGTTTGACCGCGGCGCTGACGCATTCGGCACACCCGCCGAGAAAGATTTCATTCTCAAGGAATTTCCTGGCTGCGTGAGCATCTCAATCGACTACGCAGTCATGGAGCGCGCCACCAACGTATATGTCGAGTGTGTAAGCTTCGGATGGAACGACCTCGGCACATGGAGCGCACTATATGACAATTCGCCTAAAAACCGCGAGGCAAACGTGACACAAAACTGCCGGGTGCTCGCCTACAACTCTTCCGGCAACATCTTTGCCGTGCGCGGCGACAAGCTGATTGTGGCAAACGGGCTTAAAGACTATATCATCGCCGACGCAGGCGACGTGTTGCTGATATGCCCGAAATCCGAAGAGCAGACAATCAAGCAATATGTTAACGACGTAAAACTTGCCTATGGCGACAAGTTCCTCTAATCCGAGAGTACCCGTGCCGGAATTTCCGTTCCGGCACGAGGTGCCCTTGCAGATACGGTTCAACGACATCGACATGCTCGGGCATCTCAACAATGCCGTATATATCCAGTTTTTCGATCTCGGAAAGAGCCACTATTTTCAAGACGTTGTCCCTGAGGCTGTCAACTGGAAGCGCATCAACATCGTTGTCGCCAATATCAACTGCGACTTCTTCGCGCCCACCTACATCACCGAGCCTATAGCGGTGCGCACGACGGTCACCCGCATGGGCGGAGAGAAAAGCTTCGAGCTTGAGCAGCGCATCGTCAACACCGACACCGACGAGGTGAAGTGCATCGCCCGTACAATAATGGTAGGCTTTGACATCACTACCGGAAAATCAGCCCCCATCGACCCCAGATGGATCGAGGCTCTTGAATCTTTTGAAAAGCGAAAACTCTGACCGCAAGGATGAAGACACTTTATGTCAGCGACCTTGACGGCACCCTCCTCGCTCCCGACAGCCGGGTGAGCCGACGCTCGGCGTCGATACTCTCCGAACTGTCCGGGAAAGGCGCGCTGATCACAGTGGCGACGGCGCGCACCCCCGCCACCGTCGAGCCGCTACTTGCCGATGTGAAATCGGATCTCCCCGCCATTGTCATGACCGGCGCCTCGCTTTGGGATAGAAAAACGAAGCGATATGCCGACACCCGCTTCATCGACGCCGACACTTCGCGCACAGTCCGGGAAATTGCGGCGCGACATGGCGTCGACCCCTTTACCTATACACTTGGTAAAGGAGGCATGCTCGAGGTATACCGCAACGGAGAGCTCGCCCCGTGCGACCGCAAGTTTATCGACGACCGCTCCGACCTTCCCCTGAAACGCTTTCACCTTGACACTCCGGAGGGCGACGACTACGCGCTTCCCGATACTATCCTTTTCTTTGCCATGGGCAAGCCCGAAAGGATATTCCCGCTTGCCGACGAGCTTCGAGCAGCCACACTATGCTCCATAAGCAGCTATATTGACATTTTCGGTGATGACACGGCGATACTTGAGGTGCTTGCACCGGGGCTCAACAAGGCCGACTCCGTGAAAAAGATCGCCGCGCGATGCGAGGCCGACCGCATTGTGGCATTCGGCGACAACCTCAACGACATATCCATGCTTGAGATTGCCGACGTCGCCGTCGCCGTAGGCAATGCGCGCGACGAAGTCAAGCGTGTAGCCGATGTGGTGACCGGCACAAATGCCGACGATGCGGTGGCGCGCTTCATAGCCGATGACTTCCGTGCCATGCAATAATCGACCGCCGCGACACGTTAATTATGAGTATGGCAAACATTTACGATACGCGGCGTTACGGTACGATGGCTTTTCTCGTCATCGCGATAGCGCTTGTCGCAGTGTTTCTATACATCTCCAACCGCATAGTCCGCGACCTCGCATCACAGGAGCATGAGCGCATGGAGATATGGGCCGATGCCACAAAGGCGATAATCACCATGGCAGATGATGATACCGGAATATCGTCGCCGGGCGATATTGATTTCCTGCTGCGCATAATCGAAGGCAACCGTACCATACCGGTACTGCTCACCGACGATGAAGGCACCATACTCATGCACCGCAACTTCGAGCTTCCGGAGCCGGTTGATTCCCTGAACCCGCTTTTCATCTCCGAGACCAACGCAAAATATCTCGAAAAAAAGCTTTCACGGCTGCGCACAACTTCCAATGTCATCCATATCGTGATCGCCCCCGGTGACTGCCAGCACCTGTATTATGAGGACAGCCGCCTGCTAAAGCTTCTCAACTACTACCCCTACATACAGATACTTACAATGCTTATCTTCGTCACGGTGGTATACTATGCGCTCATATCGACAAAGAAAGCGGAGCAAAACAAAGTATGGGTAGGACTGTCAAAGGAGACGGCCCACCAGCTCGGCACCCCGATCTCATCGCTGATGGCATGGATGGAACTGCTCGAGTCGCTTGGGGTCGACGCCGACACAGTGGCGGAAATGAACAAGGATGTGCACCGCCTATCCACCATAGCCTCCCGCTTCGGAAAAATAGGGTCAAAACCGCAGATGGAATGCGGCGATGTCAACCTGCTTGTGGAGAAAGCCGCCGGCTACATGTCATCGCGCATATCAAAGCGTATAAAAGTCACGGTCATTACCGCCGGCACGCCGCTCTATGTCAACCTTAGCGACTCCCTCTTCGAGTGGGTGATGGAAAATCTCATAAAAAACGCGGTCGACGCCATGGATGCCGACGGCTCCATCACCATCACGCTCCATCGCGAGCGTGACAACGCCTGCATCGAGGTGACCGATACCGGAAAAGGATTGCCGCGCAAGCGTTTCAACACCATATTCAATCCCGGTTACACCACCAAAAAGCGTGGCTGGGGACTTGGACTGACACTTGCCAAACGAATAATCGAGCAATACCATAGCGGGAAAATATATGTCGCGTCATCGGAAATCGGAGTCGGCACCACCTTCCGCATTGACCTCCCTCTCTGTGAGCCAAAAGACTGACATAAATCGGCTTTAACTTAAAATTATTGACTTTTGTAGAATATTTTCGTACATTTGCCCGGTATGCCGCACGGCTCATTCCCGTGCATTAATAATTTATGTATGAAAAGATTCTACCTCTTAGTTATTGCGACAATCATCACATCGGTCTCAATCTCGGCCTACGACAATGTTGTGGATGCCATCTCATTAGCCCCTGCCAACGATAACACGGCTTCACATATAAGGAAAATGCCGGTCAATTCAAGCGATGATGATGCGTCATGGACACAATGGCTCGACATGGGCACGGTAAACGTGACCTATTGCGGGGCAATCTACACCAATATAAATCCGGAGCTTCCCATATTGATGAGAGCCTCCGTCTCAGAGCCGGGGCATGTACAATACCGCATAGACGGATACCTGCTCTCCAACATCAGCTCGGCAGAGTCACGCCCCTTGATTATCGACATAATCGACGGGAGGCTCTTCGTGTATCCCCAGCAGTTGCCGAAGCTGAAAGTAAACAACGCCGACGGCACCCCGTTTGAGGGCACACTTTGGGTTACCGACCAATCAACCTATCTTGACATGGTAGGGCTGAGGGACTTTTATAAATTTGACACGGACAAGCTCAACTTCGATCTCTGGCTCACCTATTACGATGACAAAGACAATGTACTCGGCGACGGCACCAACATCATAGAAAAAGTGCGCTTCAACCTGCCGGGATGGATAAAGCCCCCGGTGATATATACCGTAGGCGGTGACACCGACACCGCGACTGTCCCCGTCGAGATAGGCGAAGCCGTGGATCACTACGACTATGCTATTGTAAAAGGAGGAGGATTCGATGACGCCGACAACTTCCTCGGAAAGCGTGTCGCCGACAAAGACCCGTCACTTGACATAGAGACAAGCTTCCCGGTCAATCCGGAAGTTAAATTTACCGAAGGAGAAGGCAGGTACACAGTAGGCTTTGCCACTTACGACGCCGACGGAAAGCTGCTGTCAATGTCATCCGGTCCGATATACTATATGCCGGAAGATGCCGCAAACTGGGAGCCGATAGGCAAGCGCAAGATCACAGACGGCTTCCTCCCCGACGTGTACCACCACGAGCCTATATCCTATGAAGTGGAAGTCGAGAAGAGCCTTGTAACCGAGGGACTTTTCCGCGTGGTCGACATGTATGGCGACACCCATCCCTACGCTGCCAATATCGTCGAGCGGACAGTTGACTTCCCGGTCTACACATATTTCCACTGTGAAGACCCCGAGGCATGCTATATCTCCGAGAGTACAACCGGAGTGATATTTGACCCCAGCGGCGAAGTCACGATAAGCTCCGTACCGGAGGCATACTTCATACGCAACGGCTATGACCTTGCCAACGCAAAAGAGCTCTACCCCGACGGATTCGGTCGCCTCGTCGGTGGCACATATACATTTTCCAAGGGATCTCTCATCGCCTCAGCCCATATACTTCTTGAAGCCGGTTACGGATGGCTTGAAGTAGGGGATAGCTCTCCACTTACCTTACAGATCTATCCAGAGGCATCAATCACTCAGCCCGAGGCGGAAAACGCAAATGAACCGGCAGAATATTTCAACCTTCAGGGCATACGCGTCGTTAATCCCCAGGAAGGCGGCATCTATATAATGCGCCAAGGAAATGAATGTAAAAAAATAATCAAATAGACAGCATCATGAAGAAAAAACTCGTCATATCCACAGGTGCGGGAATGAGCGCCGAGAGCGGTATCTCAACTTTCCGTGACAGCGGAGGCCTTTGGGAGCAATATCCCGTCATGGAAGTGGCAAGCGCCGACGGATTTGCCCGCAATCCGAGGCTCGTGCATCAGTTTTACAACGAAAGGCGCAAGGACCTTCTCAAGGCACAGCCCAACGCGGGTCATCTCGGACTCGTGAAACTTGAAGAACTCTTTGACACATACATAATCACACAAAATGTCGACGACCTTCACGAGCGTGCGGGAAGCAGCAATGTGCTCCACCTTCACGGAGAGTTGATGAAAGTACGTGCAATCGACGATGAGACCAAAGTGTACAGGCTGGAACCGGAAGCGATGGAGACCACTCCCGACACCGTAATCGACGGACACAGAGTGCGACCCCATATTGTATTTTTCCAGGAAGCCGTGCCAAATATCGAGCCGGCGATAGAACTCGTGCAAGAAGCTGACATATTTGTAGTTATAGGCACATCATTAAATGTATATCCCGCAGCGGGACTCCTTCATTATGTACGCAAGGGAGTACCGGTATACTATATCGACCCCAATCCTGCAAGCGTGCCTGCGGGGGTGACCGTATTGAAAACCGGAGCATCGGAAGGCGTCGAACGCCTTTCCGAGCTTCTTCGGCCACTGGCATAAACACAGGTCAAAAATTTGCATTTGTAAATAAATTTCACATATTTGCCCCGGACAAGAACATCCGGGGCATTTTTTTGTTTACGCTTTCGCGAGCTATTCACCGCATGTTGATAAATTTATTATAAAAAAAGAAAATTTGAGGATGTAAATTATATGGATTTTTCATAACTTTACAACCTAATTTAGCCTCAATATGACCGCAAATATTTCACCCGAAGTCTATCACATACCCGCTCTTCTCAAAGAGACCATCCAAGGGCTTGATATCAAGCCCGATGGCATCTATGTGGATGTAACATTCGGCGGAGGCGGTCACTCGCGCGCGATTATAGATGAGCTTTCAGCGTCAGGACACCTCTATGGATTTGACCAGGATTACGACGCCTGTCAAAATGCCATTGACGACCCGCGGTTTACATTTGTATATAGCAACTTCAAGTTTTTACGTAACTTCCTGCACTACTACAATGTAGACGGCGTCGACGGCATACTTGCCGACCTCGGGGTGTCATTTCACCACTTCGATGACCCTGAACGCGGCTTCTCATTCCGCTGGGAAGGCCCCCTTGACATGCGCATGAACCGCAAGGCACCACGTTCTGCGGCATGGTATGTCAACAATTGGAGCGAGGAACAGCTTGCCGATGCGCTATACCTTTACGGTGAACTGAAAAATGCGCGCCGCTTTGCGACCGCGATAGTAAAGGTCCGCAACGCATCACCGATCGAGACAGTCGAATCGCTGCTTGCCGCCATCAATCCACTCATCAATCCGAAAAAAGAGAAAAAAGAGCTTGCACAGGTGTTTCAGGCTCTACGCATAGTCGTCAACGGCGAGATCGATGCCCTCGGCTCATTTCTTACCCAGGCACTGAATGCCCTGAAACCGGGCGGCAGGCTGGTAGTGATCACCTATCACTCCCTTGAAGACCGCCTTGTCAAAAACTTCATGCGCGCAGGCAATCTCGAAGGGAAGGTAGAGCAAGACTTCTACGGCAAAAAGTTGTCGCCACTGAAACTACTGACATCCAAACCGGTGACAGCCTCCGAAGAAGAAGTCGAACGAAACCCGAGGGCACGCAGCGCAAAACTCCGAATAGCGGAAAAGATAGAGTGAACAATCACCGGCAAGACACAATTCATCAACAGAGCGACAACAAAAGGCTATGGCACAACAGGCGACAAAGAAAAAAAATGACGACAACATCCTGAAGAAATTGATCTTCGGGCGCATACTCTCGCTCGATTTCTTCAAAAGGCACTGGGTGTCGGTATTTATCGTGGTTGTGGCAATCCTTATCTACATAACCAACCGCTATCAGTGTCTCACCCGCATGGAAGACATACGCAAGCTTGAACAGGAGCTTGAGATCGTCGAGACAGAACGCATACGCGAACGGAGCACCTACATGAGCCGCATACGCGAGTCATCCATGCAGGAGATGGTCGACACCATGCGCCTTAATCTGAAAATTCAGGATCAGCCGCCCTACAAGCTGACCAAAAACGAATCATCACAATGAAAAAGGAAAACCGCACCCACATATTGTTTCGCTTTCTCTTAGTGATTGCCCTGCTCATGCTACTTGTGGCAAGAGTGGTGTATTTCGCGCTTGACAACACGGTGCTTTCCGCGCCAAAATGGAATGCCAAGGCGATGGTCGAGCTGTCGCGCACCGACACCATACGCCCCGAGCGCGGCGACATCCTGTCGGACAACGGTCAGATTCTCGCCACCAACCTGTGCTTCTATACCATCCGCATAGACTTCCGAAGCGAACGATTCCTCGAGGGGCGGTACCTGCTTGCCATCGACTCGCTCGCCGACTCGCTCGCTCTGCATTTCCCGGTGCGCACACGAGAAGAATGGGTAAAAAGGCTGAAAAAACCAATGGACATCACCGACAAAAGCAAGCGGCCGCGAGCTTACAAAATACTCTCCAACATATCTTACTCGCAGTATCAGCTGCTGCGCACATTCCCCTTCTTCTGCATCAAGAATCCAAATAAAAACGGACTTACCCGCGAACGCATAAACCGCCGCGTCAACCCTTACGGCGCAATGGCGCGCCGAAGCGTGGGCGGCGTAGGCATCGACTCCGTGACCGGACAGACCCATGGCATTTCCGGACTTGAACGCGCCCTCGACTCCCTGCTCTACGGCAAGCCGGGCGTGGCAAAGAAAGTGCCTCTGACCAAGGATATCGTCAACTGGACCGACATACCGCCGACTCCCGGCTACAACATCCGCACCACCATCGACATCAACATGCAGGACATCGTGGAAAACGAGCTTAACAACGTGCTCACCGCCTGCAACGCCGACTGGGGTGTCGCCGTGCTCATGGAAGTCAAGACCGGAAATATCCGCGCCATCTCCAATCTGGAAAAAAGTCCTTACTCCGACGAATACATCGAGGGAATGAACCGTGCCGTACTCGGCTACGAACCCGGCTCCGTGGTCAAGACCCTCTCCATGATGATAGCTCTTGAAGACGGCATCGTGAAAAATGTCGAGGATATGATAGAGACCGGCTACTCCTTCCCCTACGCCGGCGGAAGGGCGATAACCGACTCCCACGGCGCTCCGTCGATGCGTGTCCGTGAAGTGATCGAACGCTCGTCAAACATCGGCATGGCAAAAATCATCACGTCGCGCTACGGCGAGAATCCCGGGGCATTCTACTCCCGGCTTAAGAAACTCGGATTTCTTGACCCGATGAATACCGGTATAGCCGGTGAACGCCCCCCGCGCATCGACTCCGTGGCAAGCAATCGCGGAGGAAGGATAGCCCTTTCACGCATGTGTTACGGCTACACCACCGAAATCCCCCCGCTCTACACCCTGTCGATCTACAACGCCATCGCCAATGACGGCATCTATGTAAAGCCCCGGCTTGTCGATCAGCTCTTAGGGGCTGATACCGACTCGGTGCTTCCGATCTCCTATATGGGCGACGGCAGGGCATGCTCGTCGAAAAACGCCGAGCTGATGCGTATGATGCTCACCAACGTAGTGTGGGGAGAGCATGGCACCGGCAAGCTCCTGCGCAACGACCGAGTAAAGATAGCCGGCAAGACCGGCACCTGCTACGTAATCGACGGCAGCGGCTATAACACAAGCAAAAAGCGTCTTGCATTCTGCGGCTTCTTCCCCGCCGAAAATCCGCTCTACTCCTGCATCGTGCTTACATGCTACCCGAAGCAGAACATGTTTGGCGCCGCCAGCACATCGGGCACTGTCCTGAAAAACATCGCCCTGAAAATGTATTCGCGCGGAATGCTTGAAAACAGTTCCGATTACCGCGACTGCACTCCCAAAGATACGCGCCCGACGCTATATGCCACGGCAAACCGCGAACGCTTCAACCATCTCCGCAGCCGCCTCGAAATGGGGCCGATGCGCTATTTCGAGCCGCGCAAGACTTCGCAAGGCATACCGAGCGTGGTAGGCTACAACCTGCGCGACGCCATCCACTTACTTGAAAAGTCGGGCGTCGACGTCAAGATAAACGGCTCCGGCTATGTGGTCGCCCAGTCACTCGCTCCCGGCACAAGAATAACCCCGGGACAACGCATTGTACTGACACTTGCACAATAAAAAAACAGACCCAAACAAAAGACAACAACATAAATCAACCACGATATGAAATCTCTCACAACACTGCTCTCCTCAATTCTGGTGGAAGAAATAATCGGATCTGACGACAAGGTCATCACCGATGTGGTCAGCGATTCCCGCAAAGTCACCACAGGCTCCCTATTCGTAGCCGTGCGCGGCACAAATGTCGACGGACACTCTTTCATACCGTTGCTGCAATACAGCGGTGTAGCAGCGATCGTATGTGAGGAATTTCCCGAATTTCTCGAAACATCAATCACCTACATAAAGGTAAGCGACTCGGCGGTCGCTCTCGGATATCTCGCCTCGGAGTGGTGGGACAATCCTTCCCGCAAGCTGAAGCTCGTAGGCGTCACCGGCACCAACGGAAAGACCACCACCGCCACCCTCATCTATGAGATGGCGCGGCTGATGGGCTATAAGGCGGGCTTGCTCTCCACCGTGTGCAACTATATCGAGACCGAGGCTGTACCAACCAACCAGACGACCCCCGACCCATTGACCATCAACGCGCTTCTTCGCCGTATGGTGGAGGCGGGATGCTCCTACGCGTCAATGGAGGTCAGCTCCCACGCCGCCCACCAGCACCGCATCGCGGGACTGCACTTTGCAGGCGGCATATTCTCCAATCTCACCCGCGACCATCTCGACTACCACAAGACAGTCGAGGCATATCTCGCAGCTAAGAAATCATTTTTCGACGGGCTGCCGGCAAGCGCGTTTGCACTCACCAACCTTGACGACAAAGTAGGAGAGGTGATGCTGCAAAACACCGATGCCCGACGCTACACCTACTCCCTGCGCACACGCGCCGACTTCACGGGGCGTGTGATCGAGAGCCGTCTTGACGGCACGACCATGAGCTTCAACGGCAGGGAGGTGGAAGTGCTTTTCACCGGAAAGTTCAACGCCTACAACTTGACGGCAGTCTACGGAGCGTCGGTGCTCCTCGGCTGGGACAACGAGGAGATACTTGTCAACATGAGCCGTCTCGTGCCTGTAGCCGGTCGCTTCCAGGCATTCCACTCCCCCAAGGGCTACACCGCGATAGTCGACTATGCCCACACCCCCGACGCCGTAGTCAACGTGCTTCAGGCGATACGTGAGGTGGTAGGCAACCGCGGCTCGATAATCACTGTGGTAGGCGCCGGCGGCAACCGAGACAAAGGTAAACGTCCCATCATGGCAAAAGAGGCGTCGCTCCGTAGCGACCGGCTCATACTCACTTCCGACAATCCCCGCGACGAAGACCCCGCCGAGATACTCCGCGACATGGAAGCCGGACTTGATATCGAAGGAAAGAAAAAGACCCTCAGCATCGTTGACCGCCGCGAGGCAATACGCACCGCCGGCGCGCTCGCAGGTGCCGGCGACGTAATACTTATCGCAGGCAAGGGCCACGAGGACTATCAGGAAATAAAGGGTGTCAAGCATCACTTCGACGACCGCGAAGTAGTAAAGGAACTGTTTGCCACCGAAGCATAACCATAATTCGACATGTTATACTATCTCTTTAACTATCTCGGACAGCTCGGTTTCCCCGGCGCGCGACTGATGGACTACATCACATTCCGCTCCGGAGCCGCCCTTGTGCTGTCGCTGTTTATCGCCATCGTGTTCGGAAGGCGTATCATTGACCGGCTGCAGCTGATGCAGGTAGGCGAAATTATCCGTGACCTCGGCCTTGAAGGACAGATGAAAAAGACCGGCACCCCGACTATGGGCGGCGTCATCATCATAATCTCCATCCTGATACCCTGTCTGCTGGTAGGCAACCTGAGCAACGTCTACATGCTGCTCATGCTCGTAGCGACACTGTGGCTCGGCACACTCGGATTTCTCGACGACTATATCAAGGTGGCGCGACGCGACAAAGACGGGCTTAAAGGCAAGTTCAAAATCGTTGGCCAGGTAGGACTCGGACTTATCGTAGGACTGACCATGGTATTCAGTCCGGCCATCACCATGAGGGAAAATGTCGAGACTGAAAATGTCGAAAACCATGAGATCGTGGTCGAATATAAAGCTGAAAACATAAAGTCGCCGCAGACCACCATCCCCTTTGTAAAAAACAACAACTTCAACTACGCCTATTTCACGCAGTGGATGGGTAAATATGCCGCGACAGGCGGATGGGTGTTGTTTGTACTCGTAGTAATATTTGTTGTCACCGCAACATCCAACGGCGCCAATCTTACCGACGGTCTTGACGGACTTGCCACCGGCACCTCGGCTATAATAGGCACGGCACTTGCCATCATGGCATACCTTGGGGCGAATATCATATATTCCTCCTACCTCAACATCATGTATATCCCCGGCTCCGAGGAGCTTGTGGTGTACATGGCGGCATTCATAGGCGCGCTTATCGGCTTCCTGTGGTACAACGCCTATCCCGCCCAGGTATTCATGGGCGACACCGGAAGCCTCACGCTCGGCGGCATAATCGCGGTATTCGCCATACTGATACGCAAGGAGCTGCTGTTGCCGATACTCTGCGCGATCTTCTTCATCGAGGACCTGTCGGTGATACTCCAGGTAGCTTACTTCAAATACACCAAGCGAAAAAGCGGCGAGGGAAAACGTGTATTCAAAATGACACCGCTCCACCACCATTACCAGAAACCCGGAGGCTCAATACAGGCGCTTATCCAACGCCCCTACACGGCAATCCCCGAATCCAAGATTGTAACACGCTTCTGGATCATAGGCATATTTCTCGCAGTAATCACATTTGTCACACTAAAAATAAGATAATGACACGGAATCGCATAGTAATATTGGGCGGCGGCGAAAGCGGCGTAGGAGCGGCAATCCTTGCCAAGGACAAAGGCTTCGACGTGTTTCTTTCCGACTTCGGCATGATACCGCCACACTATAAGGAACAACTCGAAAAAGAGTGCATCCCCTATGAGGAGGGTGGTCACACGGAATCACTCATACTCAACGCCACCGAAGTGGTGAAGAGCCCCGGCATACCCCCTACCGCACCGATCATGCAGAAAATAGCATCGCAGAATATCCCGGTCATCTCCGAGATAGAGTTTGCCGGGCGGTTTACCGATGCCAAGATGGTATGTATCACCGGTAGCAACGGCAAGACTACCACCACCCTGCTCACCTACCACATACTGAAAAACGCGGGAATCAACGTAGGGCTTGCCGGAAATGTGGGCAAGAGCCTCGCCCTGCAGGTGTCGCGCGATCCCCACGACGTATATGTGATCGAACTCAGCAGCTTCCAGCTTGAAAACATGTATGATTTCAAGGCCAACATCGCCGTGATGCTCAACATCACCCCCGACCACATGGACCGCTACGACCATAAGATGCAGAACTATATCAACGCCAAGTTCCGCATTATCCGCAACCAGACTCCCGAAGACGCATTCATATTCTGGCAGGATGACCCGGTGATCACGGCTCAGTTGAAAAATATGGACACCGAGGCCAAGCTCTACCCATTCAGCGAGCATTTCGAGCAAAATTCCGACGCTTATGTGGATGAAAACGGCGAGCTGATACTCCATACCACCCACACATCCCTATCCATGCCGCGAAAGGAGCTGTCGCTCCAGGGACTCCACAATCTATACAACTCGATGGCGGCAGGATTGTCGGCATGTCTTCTCGACATCAAAAAAGATGTTATCCGCCGTGCCCTTGAAGACTTCGACGGAGTGGAGCACCGCCTTGAATATGTCGACACCATCGACGGGGTGCGCTATATCAACGACTCCAAGGCCACCAATGTGAATTCATGCTGGTATGCGCTCGAAAGCATGCCCGACACCCGCAACACAGTCCTTATCCTCGGCGGAAAGGACAAAGGCAACGACTATACCGAGATCGAACAGCTTGTAGGGAAAAAGGTAAAGGCAATAGTGTGCATGGGCAAGGATAATTCCAAGCTTCTCGACTTCTTCGCCGGAAAGACCGATGCGATATATGACACCCATTCGCTTGAAGAGGCGGTGAGCCGGTGTGCGGCCGTCGCTTCCGAAGGTGACACAGTACTACTTTCGCCCTGCTGCGCGAGCTTTGACCTGTTCAAGAGCTACGAGGATCGCGGCGAGCAGTTCAAGGCGGCGGTAAAGCGTCTCAACAAGTGACATGTCACAAAACATATAAAGAAAAACACCCTGAAAAGTAAAAATGAGCGATAACGATTCATACATGTTTGGCACAGCCGAGGCTGCGACCGCAGGTGCTCCCGCGACTACCGCGGCAACCCCTGCCGCAACCGCCACAAGCGCCATCCCTTACAAGCGTCACGGCGACAAGTCGATATGGGGCATCTTCATCACGCTATGCCTTATCTCGGTCATAGAGCTGTACAGCGCGTCAAGCCGAGAGGTGGCTTCGGCGGGCGTCTATGGCCCGATACTCCGCCACTGCATCATGCTTGCAGTGGGCGTGGCAATCGTATGGACACTTGAAAAGGTACATTATAAATGGTTTTTCGGTCTGACATGGATACTTGCCGGAGTCAGCCTCCTGGCAATGATCTATGTAAGCGCGTTCGGCGAGATTGTCAACGGGGCAAGGCGCAGTGTCAGCCTATTCGGCATCACCATTCAACCGTCGGAATTTATAAAGATGTCGGCGGTACTTGTAGTGGCGCGAATAATGGCACGGTCACAGAAAAAGAGCATCGGCGTGGAAAACAGCGGCATAATATGGTCGGCACTGTGGGTGCTTGCCTTTGGCGCCGTACTGTTCAAGCAGGGGCTCACCAACACCATATTGCTCATGATGATCAGCGGCGCGATGATGGTGCTCGGCGGCACGGAGTGGAAAAAACTGCTGGTAGTGGGATGCGTATACTCGGTGATCGCACTCGGCGCATTTATGCTGAAAGATGTCTTTTCCGACAAGGACCGGCCGGAGACACCGGCCGTGACGGCCGTGACCAACGCTCCGGAAGATGTGGCCAACCAGCGCCATCACACCTGGGAGGCGCGAGTCAACCGTTATTTCTCATCCACGCCGAAATATGAAGAGCCGATAACCGCCACCAACCGTCAGGAGCAATATTCCTACATGGCTCAGGCAAACGGCGGCCTGATCGGGGTATTTCCCGGAAACTCCCGCGAGACCGCACGATTGCCACTCGCTTTTTCCGACTACATATTTGCAATCATCCTTGAGGACCTCGGATTCATAGGCGGATTTTTCCTTCTGCTGCTTTATCTCGCGCTTCTCGCACGAGCCGGCGTGATTGCAAGGAAATGTCATCGCGCATTCCCGGTGCTTCTTGTCATAGGCATGGCTGTGATGATAGTGCTTCAGGCGCTCTTCCACATGGCTATCACTACCGGGGCGTTTCCCGTGTCGGGACAGCCGTTGCCGCTGATCTCCAAAGGCGGCACGTCGATACTCGTCACCTCTATAGCCTTCGGCGCGATGCTCAGCGTAAGTCGCACGGCGGTGCAGAACGGAAGCAAGCAGGCTGTCAAGGAAGAGCTAAGCGAATTGCCGGAAGACCTGCGCGCAAACAACCCCGTGCATTTCTAAGAGGGTGTTTAATAACAAAAGATGATTATGGAACAGAAACACTATAAAATACTTATAAGCGGAGGCGGCACGGGAGGACATATATTTCCCGCCCTCTCCATAGCCAACGCTCTTCGCCGACGTGACCCGAAGACAGAAATACTGTTTGTCGGTGCGGAAGGAAGGATGGAAATGGAGCGTGTGCCGGCGGCCGGATATGAGATCATCGGACTACCGGTAAGCGGATTCAACCGCAAGAAGTTGCTCAGCAACATAAAGGTGATTTTCAAACTGATGAAAAGCATGAGCCGCGCCCGCAAGGTGCTCAAGGATTTTCATCCCGACATAGCCATAGGCGTGGGAGGCTATGCAAGCGGTCCGATGCTGAAAGAGGCGCAGAAACATGGCATACCCACCCTGCTTCAGGAGCAGAATTCCTATGCCGGCGTCACCAACAAGCTACTTGCCAAGGAAGCGAAAGCGATCTGCGTAGCATATCCCGACATGCAACGCTTCTTTCCGGAGGACAAAATCATCCTTACCGGCAACCCGGTGCGCGACAATATTATCAACCCCGACGTAACCAAGGAAGAGGCGAGAAATCAGCTCGGAGTACCGGCCCATCGCAAACTTGTACTCGTGATCGGGGGAAGCCTCGGGGCGCGCACTATCAACAACAGCATAGCCAAGGCATTCAACAAGATAGAAAATGCCGGGGGATACGTGCTGTGGCAGACCGGTAAACTTTATGCCGACGAGTGTCGCAAGATTGCCGACAAATACAATAACGTGGTCAAGGCCACCCCATTTATCTCTCGCATGGATCTTGCCTACAAGGCCGCCGACATAGTGGTGTCGCGTGCAGGCGCAGGCACCATTTCCGAGCTTCAGCTGCTCGGCATGCCCACCATACTCATCCCGTCGCCCAATGTCGCCGAGGATCACCAGCGCAAAAACGCCGAGGCTCTCGTGCAGTGCAATGCCGCCGTGATGATACTTGACGCCGATGCCCCCGACAGGCTCGGCAACGAAGTGGTCGCGCTTCTCAACGACAAGGAACGTTGCGGATTGCTTGCCGAAAACATCCGGAAAATGGCTCTTCGCGACGCCGATGAAAAAATTGTGAATACTATCTACAAAATACTCTCCGACAAAGGATAATGGATAAAAAGAAGATTTACTTCGCGGGTGCCGGCGGCATCGGCATGGCAGCCCTTGAACGATACTATCTGTCGCGCGGCTGCGAGGTGGCAGGATATGACCGCACACCCACCGATCTTACACGCGCGCTCATAAAAGAGGGTGTCGATATAACTTTCGATGATACAGTGGAGGCGATTCCGGCAGGATTCCGCGATGCGCCCGACGAGGTGCTTGTAGTGTATACCCCCGCTCTTCCAGACAGCCATCCGCAGCTCCGCTATTTCCGCGACCACGGCTATGAAGTGGTGAAACGCGCCGAAGTGCTCGGGCGCATCACACGCGACAGCAAGGGGATATGCTTTGCCGGCACTCACGGCAAGACCACCACGTCGTCGATGGCGGCGCATGTACTCCACACATGTCCGGTAGGCTGTAACGCGTTTCTTGGAGGAATCCTGCGTAACTATGACAGCAACCTCCTGCTGAGTGACACATCGCCCTACTCGGTAATCGAAGCCGACGAATATGACCGGTCGTTCCATCATCTTTCGCCCTATATCGCGGTGATCACCGCAACCGACCCCGATCACCTTGACATATACGGAACCGAGGAGGCTTATCTCGAAAGCTTCGCACACTTCACCGAGCTGATACGCCCCGGAGGCTCATTAGTGATACATGAGGGGTTGAAACTTGTCCCCCGTCCCGGTAAAGAGGTGAAAGTCTACACCTATTCACGCGACAAGGGCGATTTCCACGCCGAAAACATACGCCATGCCGACGGTGAGATAATTTTCGATTTCATCGCTCCTGACGTTAAAATAAGCGACATAAGCCTCGGCGTTCCGGTGGAGATAAACATTGAGAATGCCGTAGCCGCGCTTGCCGCCTGCCATCTCACGGGCGACCTACTGCCCGAAGCCGCCAAGGAGGCAATCGCCACTTTCAAGGGCCCGAAACGCCGCTTCGAGTTCTGGCTTAAAGAGACCGACCCGGTAAGGGCGATCATAGATGACTACGCCCATCATCCCGATGAGCTTAAAGCGTCGATAAGCTCCGTAAAGGCACTTTACCCGGGAAGGAAACTCACCGTAGCCTTCCAGCCCCACCTCTACTCGCGTACACGCGACTTCGCGCCCGAATTTGCCGAAGCCTTGTCGCTCGCCGACGAAGTGATATTGCTTGACATATACCCTGCGCGTGAACAGCCGATACCCGGTGTAAGTTCAAAAATCATATTTGACAGAGTCACCGCCCCTGTCAAGACAATGATTACCAAAGATAACTTGACAGAGACGATAAAAAATCGTAACTTTGAAATCTTATTGACCGCAGGTGCCGGTGACATATGCAATTACCTTCCTGAAATAGTCAAAAACGTAGAAAACAACTGATGAATACTGTATTGCGCTGCATAGTATCAATTGTGCTCATCGCCTATATTGTCATGGCGGTGGCATGGTCGCGCATGCAAGCGTCAACGGCGGTGTGTTCCGGAGTGGAGATCGTGGTCAACGATTCCCTGCGGTCGCGCTTCGTGACAGGCAGGGAGATCGCCAGGGAAATAGGCGACCTATCCGGATATGCCGACTCGACACGGCTCTCCGACATCAACATCGACAGTATCGAACGGATCTTGTCGGGCATCGACAAGATTGAGGATGTCAACTGCGTGGTCACTACCGCAGGGAAAGTGCGTATCATGGTCAATCCGCTGCAACCGGTGGCAAGGGTATTTGAAGGCGACAAGTCTTACTACATCAACAAGACCGGAAAACGGATCTCAGCTACCGCACGCTATCACTCCGACGTTCCTGTGATCACCGGGCGCTTCGACTCCGTGTTCAAGCCCCATGACCTGCTCCCGCTTGTCAATTACCTCAGCAATGACTCGGCATGGAACTCGCTCGTGACCTACATAAAGGCGGAAAGCCCGCGCAACATCATACTCGTGCCGCTGATCCACGGACATGTGATCAACATCGGCGACATGGGAAACCTTGACAACAAGTTCTACCGCCTGACACGCGCCTACCGCGAAGTGCTTCCGGTAAAAGGGTGGGACTATTACGACACCCTGTCGGTCAAGTGGAGCGGACAGCTTGTCGCGACACGCCGTGCGAAACGCCTCCACCGGGCGATCGACCCGGTCGACTACGAGGCTGAGCAGGAGGCACCCGACGTAGGCACAATGCTCTCCGGCGACTCTGCCGGGCAGGTCAACCGGTCGGCGATAGGAGTGCCCAAGCCGGCAGTAAACGAAAACAAACAGAATTAAAAACAATCTATTTCATCTATCATGGAAGAAAAATATATCGCAGCCCTTGAAATCGGTAGCTCACACATAAGAGCCGCTGTCGGTACGGTCGATGACACCGGCTGCCTCTCACTGCTCGCTGTGGAGGAGGAGCATGCCGTCGATGTGGTACGTTACGGAATCGTGCAGAATGTTGACGAGGTAAGCAACCGCATCAAGCGGCTCATCCTTCGCCTTGAGAACTATCCGTCGATAAGCCCGCGCAAGATCAAGAGCGTGTATGTCGGCATAGGAGGCCGCTCCACGGCAAGCACGTCAAGGGAAGTGATACGACAATTTGACGAGGTGACCGACATCACCGCCCATATCATCGACCAGATGAAAGAAGAAGCGAAGGCCAACGGACTGAGCGAACGCACGGTTGTCGACGTGCTGCCTAAAGATTTCATTGTCGACAATCTGGAATGTCCCAATCCCGTGGGCACCCTCGGCAAGAGTATCAAAGCCGACATCAACCTCATCACATGCCGCCCCAAGATACTGCGCAACCTCGATATAGCGGTGACCGAGCGTCAGCAACTCGCCATAAAAGACAGGTTTGTAAGGCAGATTTCCATAGCCGACCTGGTGTTGACTTCCGACGAGAAAAAGCTCGGCTGCATGCTCGTCGACTTCGGCGCGGAGACAACCACTGTGTCAATATACCGCGGCGGGTCGCTGAGATACCTCACCACCATCCCACTCGGCTCGCGCAACATCACCCGTGACGTTATGATACTCAATAATATCACCGAAGAACGCGCCGAAGAGCTAAAGCGCGCGCTCGGCGACGCAATGAATGAAGAGCCCAACTTCCGCAAGAGCGACTTTGACGGCGACGCTACCAAGGTGAACAGCGGCATCCGGACACGCGCCGGTGAGATAGCTGTCAACATTATAGAGCAGGTAAAATATGCCGGCTACTCGCTTCCCAACGACCTGGCGGGAGGCATTGTGGTAGTAGGCACAGGATCGAAGTTGAAAGGTTTTACCGACCTGCTTGCCGACCAAAGCAAGGTGAAGGTGCGCCTCGGGGCACTCCCCGCGACCATACGCATCTCCGACACCCGCCTGCAAAATCCCAACATGATAGATATAATCTCGCTGCTCAACGCCGCGGCTACCCATAACCCGGCAGAATGCACGGAAAAACCGGTTGTAGTAAACCCAACGCCCGATCCGTTTGTTGACGGAGAGGATGACGGTCCCGGCATAAAGCCGATCAAGGGTGGCAAAAAGCCGAAAGACAACGACGAGGAGACGCGACCGAAAAGCCCTTCACGCATAAAGGACATATTCGGCAGAATCGTCAAAGGCTGGGACTCCCTCCTTGATGACCGCGAGCCTGATGAGGATTAATAACATAGACACATTACCACGCAAATTTAAACAACGAATACAATGACCGATCAAGACAATATACCTCCCATGTCGGAAGCAGGATTTACCGACGGCAACGCACGCCAGCCCATCATAAAGGTGATAGGCGTAGGCGGCGGTGGCAACAATGCCGTAAGCCATATGTATGAGCAGGACATAAATGACGTGTCGTTTGTGATTCTCAACACTGACCGTCAAGCACTTGAACACTCTCCTGTGCCGACACGGGTTCAGATTGGCAACGGTCTCGGAGCAGGCAACAAGCCGGAAATTGCGAGAGAAGCGGCGGAAGAGGCGGCCGACAAGATACTTGAACTCTTTGAGGATAACACCAAGATGGTGTTTATCACAGCTGGTATGGGCGGTGGCACCGGAACGGGCGCCGCACCCGTCGTGGCGCGTCTCGCACGCGAGAAAGGGCTTCTTACGATAGGTATTGTCACAATACCGTTTCTATTCGAGGGTGTAAGAAAGATTGACAAGGCCCTTGCCGGGGCCGATGAGATGAGCAAGTATGTCGATGCGCTCCTTATTATCAACAACGAGCGCCTCAACGTGATATACCCCGACCTGAATTTTGTCAACGCGTTTGACAAGGCCGACGACACCCTTACTACGGCGGCCCGCTCTATATCGGAGCTTATAACAAGCGAGGGCAAGATCAACCTGGACTTCAACGACGTCGACACTACCCTGCGCAACGGCGGGGCGGCAATCATATCCACCGGCTATGGCGAAGGCGAACACCGCATCACCAAGGCTATCGACGACGCCCTCAACTCACCGCTGCTCAAAAACCGCAACATACTCACGTCAAAGAAGCTGCTTTTCAACCTGTACTTCAATCCCGACGCGGAGACACCGCTTAAGGCGGGAGAGACCGACGAACTCACCACCTTTATCGGCGGTATAGACTCCAACGTCGATGTCATCTGGGGTACGGCATATGACCGCAGCCTCGGCGACCGCATAAAAATCACGATTCTTGCCGCCGGATTCGAGCTGTCGGTCGACACTCTCCGAGCCGGAAAGAAAAATGAGACGGTAGTGTTCGGCAACAGGGCGCACAGCAACCCCAGCAATGAGGATATCCAGAAAAAAATAATCACCGAATATGGCGAAGGTGCGGTAATCCGTATGCAGGGCGACCAGGCGAAAGCACGCTACATCGTCATCGAGCCGTCGCAGATGGATGACGACGCGTTTATCGACGCACTTGAAAAAAGCCCGACGCTAAACCGCGATAAAAAGACCTCCGACGAAATCAAGGAGATCGGAAAAAGCAACGCCACTGCACGACCCGCACAAGGCGAACAGCATCACACTCCCTCACCCTCATCAGGCAACACGATCCATTTCGGATAATCCGTGGATTAAGGATACCGAAATTCTTTATCTCGTAAAGACCTGCAATCCGTAGGATTGCTCTATAAATAGCCGGCGGCAGAGCGTAGCGATACCGCCGGGATAGAGAAATTCCTTGAAATTTAGATTCTGAAAGAATCGTCATGAAGTATCTTTCAGATACACATAGCTTTAACTTATAGCAACCGGCGGTATCGCTACGCTCTGCCGCCGGCTACCCAGGGAAGTGTCCTATGGACACGATAATGCCGGGACTATACAGATATAACATATATACATAAGAAAGGAGCCGTATCAAAGTTTGATACAGCTCCTTACTATAATAGAGGTTTTTATTGCTATAATGGTTTTATTATTTTCCAAGAGCGTTTTTGACCTTGTCGGCAGCCTGCTGTGCGGCATCGGCAGCCTTGGTCTTTGCATCATCTGCAGCTTTTGCAGCCTTTGCCTTTGCATCGTCGGCAGCCTGTGATGCGGCATCCTTAGCGGCATCGACCTTATCGGAAACAGCGTCACCTACAGCATTTGCGGCAGAAGCGACAGAGTCACCTGCAGCCTTAACGGCATCGGAGGCATCACCTACCACGGAGTCAGCCTCAGCCTTAATCTTGTCTAACACTGATGTAGCGGAAGGATCCTTTGCGGCGACAACAGGAGCAACCTCCTGAAGATATGCCTCTGCTTCCTTGTCCTTACCTTCGCTTACAAGCTTGTCGGCATAAGCCTTAGCCTGCTCTACATACACCTTAAGACTATCGGGGTTGGAACAATTTTCAATTTTCGCTTTCAAGTCAGCGCCTTCATCCTTAGCCTTCTGTGTAGATGAACAAGAGGCAAACACCATCGTAGCAACTAATGCTACCGCTAAATACATCTTTTTCATAAATCCTTTAAAAATAAATCCGTTTACGACTTAAAACAATCCATGCAAAAAAATGTTTATGTTTTTTGAAGAAATTTTCAATATAATTCATAAATGCCGCCATCTTAGACAAAAAAGGCGTTTTTATACTATATATTTTATCACTTGGCATTAAATGCTTATTTTTGCATACAAATAATTATATTTATGAAGATAGCGCTTATCGGCTATGGCAAAATGGGAAAAGCCATTGAAAAGATAGCCATTGCAAGAGGACACGAAATAACCGTACGTATCGACAAGGACAATCAGGATGATTTTGAGTCGCCTGAGTTTTCCGCGTCGGATGTCGCAATAGAGTTTACCACCCCCGCCACCGCCTACGCCAACTACCTCCGGGCGTTCAGCCACGGAGTGCCGGTAGTGTCGGGAAGCACCGGATGGGTCTCCGAAATGCCGCGTGTGAAAGAAATGTGTGACAAGGGGGAAGCCACTTTCTTCTGGACCTCCAACTTCTCGCTGGGCGTCAACATATTTTTTGCGCTCAACCGCTATCTCGCCTCCCTTATGGAAGGGTTCCCGCAGTATCGCCCGTCAATGACAGAGATCCACCATATCCACAAGCTCGACCATCCGAGCGGCACGGCAATAACCCTTGCCGAGGGCATAATGGCAAAGGATGAGGCGGTAAAAGGATGGACCGAGGCTGAAAACGCCCCCGCCGACATGCTGCATGTCACCGCGCTCCGCGAAGGCGAGGTGCCCGGCACACATATCATAAGCTGGGAGAGTGACGTCGACTCCGTGACCATAGAGCACAAGGCGAAATCGCGTGAGGGATTTGCCCTCGGAGCCGTTGTCGCCGCCGAGTGGACAGCCGGCAAAAAGGGATTCCTCACGATGGATGAACTTATGCATACCCTTGTACAAAAATCCTCACTTCTTGATATAATAAAATAATGCAGCCAGTACAGAAACAGTCGTTTGCCGACGACTTCCGCCGCCGAATAAAGGAGACCAAGACCACCCGGTGGATACGCTTCACCATCGTGGCACTGATATTCATCGCCTGGGTCGCATGGCTCGGGAGCTGGTGGGTGCTTATATTCCTCTTGCTGCTGTTTGACATCTACATCACCGGCTACATACCACTTACCTGGTGGAAGAAAAGCAAAAACAAGACCGTAAGAAGCGTGATGAGTTGGGTCGACGCCATAGCGTACGCGCTTGTACTCGTATATTTTGTATTTACCTTCGTAGGGCAGAACTATCAGATACCCTCGTCATCGCTTGAGAAGTCGCTGCTTGTAGGCGACTACCTGTGGGTCAACAAGATGGCTTACGGCCCGAGAGTGCCCATGACACCGGTGCATTTCCCCCTGGTGCAGAACACATTCCCGATCATCAACACCAAGAGCTACACCGATTTCCCCCAATGGAAATACAAGCGCCTGAAAGGGCTCGGCAAAGTCGAGCGCGGCGACATCGTGGTGTTTAACTTCCCCGCCGGCGACACAGTCACTACAAAAGTCACCAATCCTGACTACTATACTCTCGTAACGATGCTCGGTCGGTTTGCCGTGCACAACAACAAGGATCAGTTTGGCGACGTGATCTACCGTCCCGTAGACCGCCGTGAAAATTATGTGAAACGCGCTGTCGGGCTTCCGGGAGAGCGCATAAAGATCGTCGACGGCGTAATCTACATCAACGGTGAGGCACAGCCACAGCCTGAAAACGTTCAGTTCAATTATTTCTATCAAGTAAGTGACGGAGGATTCACCGAAAAAGAGTGGGATGACCTCGGCATAAGCGTAGCCGACCGCAATATTGTGCCGGTCGACCGTGATGACGTGGAGAGCGTGATAGCCAACGGATTTACCGTGCTTCCCGACGGCACTGTTCCCACGATCTACGCATCCCCACTCACCCCCGCGATGATCGAGAGGATGAAAGCCGACAGCCGCGTCACCCGGATCATGCAGGTGCCCGCCACCGAGCAGGTGCCACTGTTTCCGGCAGGGGTGTCCGACGGATGGACACGCGCCGACTATGGCGAGCTCTGGATTCCGAAAAAAGGAGCGAAAATAAAACTGACTCCCGAGACCTGGGCAATATATAACCGCTGCATCCGTAATTACGAAGGTCATCATGACGCCTATATCGACGGTAGCGGGGTCGTATATATCGACGGCGAGGCCGCCGACACCTACACCTTTGAGATGGACTATTACTTCATGATGGGCGACAACCGAGACAACTCCGCCGACTCCCGCTATTGGGGATTCGTGCCTGAGGATCATATTGTCGGCAAACCGTGGAGGGTGCTTATATCCTTTGACAAGGACAAAAACCTGTTTAACGGAGGCATCAGGTGGAATCGTGTGCTGAAAACCGCAAATCCCGATAAATGAGCGGTATATCGCCATTAGTACGATTCCCTGACAAAACGCTTGTACTGCCGCCCGCTTACTGCGGCAGTATACGCCGTTATGCCGCCATCTCCATTTACGGAGGAGCGGCAACCGATCTCACCCTGCGCTTCAACAAGCGTGAGAAAGAGTGTCACCGCTGCATGATCGAAGGCTCCAACGGCGTGCAGCGGCTCACAGTGCCGTTAGAGAAGCCGCAGGAGTGGCACAGCACAAGGCTACAGGATGTCAAGGTGTCGACCCACGGAAAGTGGTGGCATGTGCATTGGGAGGCGATATGCTCGGCCTACGGGCGCACTCCGTTTTTCGAATATTACGCCGATGACCTGCAGCCCGCATTTTCAGGCGGGATAGAGCTGCTTGCCGACCTCGACGGGATGATCGACCGATTTTGCCGCGCCATCCTCGGCATCCCGCAAGACGACGGCACCATCACCGGCGAGGCGACACACACCGCGCCCTTCATCAACGACGTGGAATATTACCAAATATGGGCTGAACGGTTCGGCTTCACCCCCGGGCTGAGCGTGCTCGACCTTATATTCAACATGGGCCCGGAGTCGCCGCTCGTACTGCACGCAATGACGCGCGGGGAGGGTTAGCGGCAGGAGAGCAATACTAAGTACTTGCCGGGGGCGGGGGTGGTGACACGTACGGGGTAAACCTTGCCGGTCTCATCGACAAGAGTGACCTCGCTTACGGGAGCCGATGACTCGACCATGATGCCGAGAGCCGGATTGCACACAATGTCGGCGGCAGAAGCACGCAGCATTATCTTCTCGCTTTCAGGGAGATATACGTAATCAAAGTCAAAGCCGAAACGACCGGTCCAGAAGTCACCGTAATCCTGGAAATTGTAAAGTCCCGACTTCGAGAGATCCATCATCCCGACAAGCATTTTCTGAGCCTCCATCTTCCACTCGCGGTTAGGGTGGATGAGGATGATCGACGACATATAGTTGCCCCGGTTCTTTTCAAATATCTCATGCCATATGGCAGGCTTTTCGTGCCAATTATCCTCTGTCATCTTGTCTTTGGAGAACACGTCAGAAAAATGGAGCGGCATCTGCAACACATTGGTCAGATCACCTGTCCAGTCATTGAGCTTACGGGTGAAATATGGAGAGCTGCACATCACGTCGCCCGCAGTGTAGCAGGAAGAAAATTCATAATCGCCCATGGTAAGAGCCTCAGGCATATGACGGTTGACACAGAGATGTCCCGAGCGGAACGCCCTCACCGGAGCTTCAAGGTCACGCTCAAGAATCTGCTTTGACAATACGATCTCAGCCCAGGTAGAGCCACCTGTGGTTATACCTGTAGTCTCGTCGTGGTCGGCAGTCCCGGCATATTCCTCCTCGGTGGTCACCGTCAGAGGGAAGCGGTCGGTGTTGCTGAAATCGGGGAAATGGCCTATCGAATGACTACCGACAGTGTGACCCTGCGACATCAGCTTTTTAGTAAGTGCAATATTGTCTTCATTGTAAAATGCCGAAAGATAGCCCCTGTCACGGTAATAATGGACCGTGAGGAAATAATGACCGTTAAGCCCGAGACTATGCTCGTAGTCGCCCATATGGTGCATCTCCTCGTAGGCTGTACTGGAGTCACAGTCGTGAGTAGGCACGAGGACTGCGTCGTAACCGTCGGGCACGGTATATTTCCACGCGGCAACCTTATGTGACGCCACATATATGGCGCGTACAAACAGAGAATATATATCGGCGCCGGGCACAAATACATTGGATGACCCGTGGGAATTGTCATCCTTGTTGAGCTGCGGGCGCTGGATGACGTCACGCCACTTAATGCCCACGGTATATACAGCCCCGTCACCGAGATTGTTTTTTCACGACGGCGACTGTGCCGTCTTCATAGCACGCGAGAGTCGTCGCACCGTCGGCAACCTTATATTCGGTAGCGTTTATCAGTTTTTTGCATATATTCACCTCCCGCTCCTCCGGCTCGTCGAAATATACAAGCTCAGGATGGCTTTCATCGACCCAGTTGATAAAAGAGTGATTTTTCTTCTGTGTTCCGGCTTCCGTAATGCCGAAAAGCTCACGGCTCTTATCATCAAGCGTCGACTCAAGCGACGGGGCAACCAATACACCGCCTCGGCGCACCCACTCCGTGAGCGCCTCAATCTCATCGGCGGTAAAAGAGGCATTCCTACCTCCCTTTACCCTTGATGATAAAAGTATCATGTCGGCATCGGCAAGAGCCTTGTCAAGATTATCGGTAGTAAACGCAGGAAAACCCGCGATCTGAGCCATATACCCTATTGAATAAAGATTGCGGCTGTTTTCATACCCTGCCTCAGTCTCCAGATTACGGGCGTTCATATCAAACAGAGCTACGCGGCTAAGTTTTTCATCAGGGAAGACAGTCACGGTACCCGGATCGGGCTGAGTCAACGCATTATGCCACACCCTTTTCACATTTTCCACCGGATATCCGCCTATCATAAAGCTCTCGCCCGATGCAACGACAGAAGCATCGACGACAGTGGCAACAGTGCCATCGTTACACTCGATCATAAACTCACCCCGCGCAACACTCCCGATAGCGGCGGTCATTATAATTAAAGAGAGGACACGCTTCATTTCTTACAAAATTTTATAGCGGTGGAACCGACTGACAATATATAATACCCCGGAGACAGGGCTGACACATCGAGAATAACGTCACGGCCACTCCCGACACTCTTTTCAATAAGGCAATGCCCGTCAAGCGACATTATCGCAACGCGACTGCATGGGGGGGGGTAAATTAATGACTTTCAAAGTATTACCTACACCATCAGCATTAAACATAATATCACAGCCCTTATTGACAGGCAAACTTACCGCAGTTGGCATCAGCTTGGAGAATTCAATATTCTTCACATTGTCTACCGCGCTGCCGTCGACAAGCAGTATAGAGAATACATCGGCATCATCAGCCGCCACAAGACAACTGACACGAGACAGCTCCAGACTCTCGCCCTTATCGGTAACCGCACACCATATGCCCTCGGCTCCCATGCAGAGAGACACACTTCCCAAGACAAGAATGAATGCAAGAAAATGTTTCATAAAGATAAGATTAGGTAGGTCACTGCAAAAATAGTGATATTTATTAAGTTATCCAAGCATAAAACCGAACAAAACACACAATTTCCCGGCAAAGACTCCAATCAACAAAAAAGGCCGTGTCAAACCTTGATTATGACACGGCCTCATCGGTCAGGTACTGTAAGATCACATAAGTATCTTACGACCGTCTATCACATAAATTCCGGGGGAAAGGCTTATAACATTACGCCCCTGCGAAAGGCTTACGGAAACCACTTTGCATCCGCTGATATTGTAAACATCTACAACACGGCACTCTTCCGACTCGATTATCAGCATCGAGCCTTCACGCGACAGCAACATACCGTCGACCTCAACAACCGCCAAGTCGATAACGCCGCTCACTTTATCATCGATATACAAGGCATCAGATGCCGAGGCATTGTTGGCTCTTACATAGACTGAGAACGGAGCCTTGACCGGTGCATCTGCATCATCGGCCATATCAACAAGCCTGAATGCCTCTCCGGCTTCATCAAGGATGTAGTCGCCGTCGGCTACAGTCCTGGTATCATAACCGCCATAAAGGGTGAAATCACGGCCTGCAGCCACTATCTCTCCTTCAGAAGGAGTAAGGGGCACATCGTAAGCCTCACCGTCGGGCGTGCCTTTTGCAGAGAAGACAATCTCGGCGCTTCTTTCCAAATCGCCATCCACACGTATAATGTAGGGCACATTGACATTCATCGCCGACTGACGTGACAAGCGTTCGGAGTTCTTGTCACTGAATGAATAAAGGCTTACTTCGCCGGCAAATGTACAAGGCTTTCCATCCACAGCCATTTCATCGGGAGCAAAAGGAAGTGTTATACCGGTCCATCCACCTTTGTCGCCTCTCATTACAGATACCGAACAATCTATCTTACGGTCACCAAGGCGGAAACTTCCCGGCGCATAGAACGGACAACCTGAAATAAGTGAAATGTCGGAAACGGCCACACGGTCACCATCACCGCTATATATGACATTACGTACATCCGTAAGCGAAGATGCAAGCGCAAGATCGGATACATGTATCAGACAGTTGGGATTTACACCTCTGAATGACGCCTCCCCGATACCTTCGTTATTATAACGTGTACGGACAACAGGATTTTCAGATTCCGCAACAGAGGCATTAATCGTAATTCCTGTAAGATTGTCACATCCCTCAAACGCACCTTCACCGATCGAAGTTACACCTGAAAGGGTGACCGATGAAAGCCCCGAACATCCGCTGAACGCATTTTTACCGATTGAAGCGACACAGGCGGGCAATGTCACACTGCGGAGTTCCAACATACCGGCAAATGCATTGTCAGGGATAGATTCATTTGTGACACCGGACAAATCAACCGACTCAAGAGAGCTGAATTTCTCCCTAAGCACCTCGAAGTCCTCTTCCGACATTTCACCGGAAATTCCGATTGCAGTTATATCCTTCACATCATCGTCATCAATGGAAACGAGCTCCTTCGGACTGATAACCGCCCCATCCTGCGGCACTATTGTCACGTCAATACGAGTATCACCTTGAAGATCACTGATTACATATACACCGTTTTCATCCGGCAACAGCAGCTCTTCGGTCTCCTTGTATTCAGGAGAAGCGCCCGTCTTTATCATCACCCGTGAGGTCATCCTTACCTTTGTATCAATACCTGACGATTTCGAAGACAACGCAAACGCATAGTCTACACCCTCCCTATACAAGGTCGGGGATTCCACGGAATTCTCGTCAAACATCCACATCTCAACTTTCCTCCATTCATTTTCCGGCGAAAGATTTACAAATGAAGCCTCATAGCCCTCAGGCACGTTGAACGTTATACCATAATGGAATACCACGTCTATCACATGATTTTGCGGACATTTCAGCGACACCAGGGGATCAGTATATCCAGGGTCAAAGGTTACGCCATGCTGTCCGTACTTCACAAATGACGAAGTATATGTGACATCCTTATTATTATCATACAGTTTATATGCGACTCCGGGACGTATTACCTCATTATCCTTGCCTTTACAATTAGGCAGCCCCAATGTAACCGACTTCTCTCCGTCGGGATGAGGTATTTTGGTCAATGTGAATGCGGCAGGATTGTAATTGAACGTGCGCGTCGGGTCAATCTGTATATTATAATAGACAACGGAAGTCTTGATATTCAACTCCTTCCAATATTCAGCATTTCTATATGCGTCTTCCGCTCCAGACGGTACTTCAAGGGTTATGCCTGAAGTGTTATTCGGGAACGGAGACATGCCGATACGTGCAGGGACAGAGCCGAGGGCAACAATTTTCCTAAGAGACACACACGACGAAAATGCCCCGGAGCCGATATAAGACACTGAAGCGGGAAGTATTATTTCATTAAGAGCGATACACCTTGTAAACGCACTTGCCTCAACCCTTTCAAGTGTTGAGGGCAGTATGATTGATTTCAACATCGTGCGTATGGTCGGACTCAATGCCGCAAATGCATTTGACGGAATTGCATTGGCAAGGTCACCATTGCCTTTTATCTCCACATCGGCAAGGTCAAGGTCAGTGATCGTGGCGGCATGGTTGCGGAATGCATCAAAATCAGATGACAACATAACACCGGTTACCTTAAGCCGCGCCGGACACGACTCTATTTTGGCAGCAAGTTCACCTTCCCTTACATTTACTACCGTATATGCTCCCGAACCGGCCGGATTTACCTGAATTGCAATATCAATATCTTCAGTAACGGCAGAAATAGACAGGTTGGCTACAGGCTGATCGACAATCTTATTAATCCCGTTGACTGCAATGGTCACCACATCATCGACCGATACAGGAAGCACCTTGATATTAAGCGGCATACCTCTGACTATCTGCGATACCGCGCCCTGTATTACAGCACCCTGCACATTCTCCGGCATGGTAACAGTATGATAAATCACCTTATTGCCGATAGCCGGAATGTTATCGATAACGCTATCATCAGCAGCGCGTACCAGTCGCCAGTTTTTCTTGTTATATGAAGTAACCACCATTATAGAGTTTCCTTCTCTGACAGAAGCCTCCTTTACCTGACAGTTGAAGCTGCAAGGCAAGTCTCCGAAATTAGTATGGCTATTTGTCATAACGGGAGAGATCAGCTCCTTTATATTTCCCTTTCCATCGGTAAGCGCGGCAGCATAAAACATCGACGCATCGGAACCCGACGGTATCGCCAAGGCATTCGCACGTATTGTAAACATCTTTCCGGGGACCACATTTATAGCATCGGTAACAAGTCCGATACCGCCTGCCGCTCCCGTTATCTTCCATGGGGAATTGCCTAAAGCCGGTTGGGGTTGTCTGATATTGGTATAAATAATAGTATTTTTTGAAATCACGGCTTTGTAGATGCCTCCTTCTTCGGGATGTAAGAGAATGTTATTGGCATATACCTCCACCATCGCGTCGCCCATGGAGTCATTGGTATCCAACGTGAACATATAGCTTGTGCCGGGGGCAACCTCACTGCCTTCTGTAATGGCATTGAACCGTACGCCCTCAATGTCCTGAAACGTCACCGTACATGAAGTAACGGGTATCGGATTTTCTTCAACGATTTCCTTGAATTCATTCCAATTCTCTGCCTTTTGATATGCGGCGGCAGCCCCTACCGGCACTATAAGACGCGCCTTCGGGGTGCCGGCGAAAACACACCAGTTTACCCATGCCGGAGTCGGCCGACGCACTATTATCTCCTTAAGATTTCCACAATTCAGAAATATATTGTACTCATAGGTAGATACCGACGCTGGAATTTCTATCGAACGGATACCCGACGCATTAAAACATCCGCTTTTAAATGTGGTAAGATTGGAGGGCAGAATTATCACATGCAGGCTTCCGCACCCCTTGAACGCCTTTGCCGGGATAGCATTGGCAGGATTTATTCCGTTTGCAACGATGTTCACTCCCGACAAGTCAAGCCGCTCAAGCCTCATCCGCTCACGCATAAATGTGAAATCATTGACATCTATCGAGCCGTAAAGAGTAAGATCGGTCACGGTTGCCGCCTCAGTGTCGCTAATCAATGTCGACAGAGAGCCGGACTCAACCCACAGGCTACGCTTGCTCACTACGTCCGCGGCATTCTGGACAATTATATCTATGTCTTGACTTTTATTCACGTTTTTCAACCGGTAAACATTACTATTATCCGGTGTAAGGATGAATCCGTTTGCTTTTACAGTCACTACCTTGTCAGGTGACAACGGACTCACCTTGAATTCGAAATCACGACCTTTGATTACCTTTAAGTCGCCGGCAGTAACCTCCACTCCGTCAACACCCGACGGTATGTTTATCTCAAAATAAGGAATTTTGTTGTTTTTTGCGGCAACGCTGCCGATTACGGTCAGTTCGGATGCGACGGTGAGATATTCCCCGTCACCGCTTTCCGTAACAAGACGCACTACGTCGCCATCAGATACCGACATTTCTGTCGGGACCGTACAATTAATGTCAACATAGTCCACACTCTGAAGTGACATTAAAGAAAGGTTGCGCGGAGTGCTCAAAATGCCCTTCATCACATTTCCCGCGTCATATAATGCCACTGCCAGTTTTCCCGAAAAATCGGAATGCGACACATTTTTCAACGCTCCGGCACGTAGCGCAAACGTCTCGCCGGGAACAAGATTTTCAACATCAATTGTCATGCCAACCTGATTGCCGTCATTAGTAAGATGCACCGGCGACCATTTTGTAGAAACCGTAGAAGGCTTTATGTTGTATACGATTGACGTAAGGCTGTTGAAACTATAGTTACGGCTTGCCTGCGGCGAGAGATTGTCGGAAGCGAAATAGCCGTCGGCAAGACCTGCCCATCCCCAGTTTATATGAAAATATGTATTGTTTCCGTCATTCTCGTAACCGTCACAGACAAAGGCATGCCCTATAGTGACGTCTTGTCCGCAATATAGCACGGGGCGGCCCGCATCAATCTCCGACATCACAAGATTATCCCACGCCCGGCGCTCCATCTCGGCACCTTTCTTATAGGAAACCCCCGCATCGTAACCAAAATAATTAATCAAAGCCGCAGGCACTCGCACCTCAAAGGCACTTGACCCCGACATTCCGAATTCGGTCATGATTGACTGCGCGGCATGAGACATAAGTAAGGCTACAGCATCGCCTTCGGTTGCACTATAGCCATATCTGTAATTGTCAACGCGCATATTGTCCCAGTCATACTCTACATTAAAATCCGTCTCACCAAGCGAGCCATTACCGCGTTCCGGCCAATTATGATATTTCATGATTATAGCCATCGCCGTACCGACACAACCGGTCAACCGGCGACCCGGGATAAGATTGTTGAACGGTGTTTCCTGACTCCACTTTGCCGTCGAGAGTTCCTTACGACGCAACACCTTGCCGGAAACTTTCCGCCCGTACATCCTGCCGGAAGCCTCCACCTTGTTATCTAGGACCAAGGATGCGTTGGCAGGAACATCGCCGACAGAATATACATTTTCATAGGAATAACCGATAACCCGCGTTCCCGGCTCATCGGCGGAGATGATTATAAATCCCTTGCCATCAACGGCATTAAACACATAATAGACAGGTTCACCACGACTGTCGGTCTTGGTCTGTGCGAGAGTTAGCGACGACCGCGCCGAAAGACGCCGACAATCCCTCCCGCCAAAGAAATTTACGGCGGCATCCATAGCCTCTGCGGAAGTCAGTTTACCTGCATTGGCAGGTTGCAGATGCAAGATCGCGCACAACAAAATAATCAGCAATTTTAAGTAATGCGTAGACATGTTTCTTGTATAAATATTATTAACAACTAATTTTTCATTCATCACAAAATACAAAGAGCCATTCACTAATTATACTCCAGCACTTTTAATGCGGCAAAGGTAAGTAAAATTGTGAATTTATTTACCTTTGCCGCATTAAAATCAGAAATCCGGAAAGCCGAAACCCCATAATCCGGATAAAGTTATGTGACAAAAATAGTTTATATCTGTTTTAATATTGAAATCTCATGAATTCAATGTAAATTTGCCCAACAAAACCTTGGCCAATATAATATTTATGAAGAGATATATTGCTTTTCTGACAGGTGTGCTTTGTGCCGCATCAAGCATTAACGCAGCCGACGTAGAGCCCATAAAATACGGCAACTTTGAAAACTGGGTCACACGCAACATACCCGAATCGAGAGTTCTCGGAGGGAAGACCCGTCAAGTTTACGAAATAGCCCCAAACAAAGTGATAGACGGCGCGGAGGCCTATCACAATATGGGCGGCTCACCGTGGGCGACCTCCAACGTCATGGCTAACGTCATGGGTATCATCAAGGCAAGCAACACGGTGTTTCCCGACAATAATCCGGCAGGCGGCCGCTGCTGCAAGCTTTGCACGATGATCGAGCAGGTAAAGGTGCTCGGAGTGGTGAATCTCAAAGTGCTTGTAGCCGGCTCCATATACCTGGGTTACAATATCGAGCCTATACGCAACACGTCAAGCCCCTACTCAAAGATGGAGATGGGTGTGCCCTTTACCCGACGACCAAAGGCACTGCGATTTGACTACAGGGTTGAGATACCGCAAGGCGTGGAGCGAATACGCGCCACCGGAACATCCACTAAACAGCTTCCGGGGGTTGACAACGCAGAGGTATACATATTGCTCCAGAGGCGTTGGGAAGACTCTGACGGCAACATCTACGCCAAGCGCGTGGGCACAGGCAGGGAACGATATGCAAGCTCAACCCCGGGATGGATACTTAAACATGACATCCCGGTGTATTACGGCGACATGACCTTGCATAAGGATTATAAGGACTACATGGGGCTGATACCGGAGTCACGATGCTACTACGCCAAAAATTCCAAGGGGAAGATGGTACCGGTCAAGGAAGTGGGATGGGACAGTCCCGACGCCACCCCCACACATATGCTCGTGATGGCGTCGTCGGGCTGCGGAGTCGCATACGAAGGAACCCCCGGCATGACACTCTGGGTCGACAATATCGAGCTTATATATTAGACAATGCGCTATAAAAAACCATAAAAATCTAACAATAGAGCGTTATAAGCCATTTTGTTGAGTAGGTTTTGTGATATAAAAGGAAAAAAGAGTTATATTTGCACCTTGAAATTTTAGACACAAAAATTTTTATAACTTTAATATCATTATTAACTAACACATGCAAAGCAAAGGTACTACCGGAAGTGTAATCTCCGGTGTGATAGCAATCTTCCTGGTGCTCGTGTGTCTGTTTTACCTCTCGTTCAGCTGGGTGACCTCGCGCTACGAGAAGAAAGCGGAGACTTATGCACTGGTTGTAGCTAACGGCGATGCCAACGGCGAAGCCTACAAGAAAGCTTACAAAAATTACATCGATTCAATCGGTAAGGAAAAAGTTTATCCCGTATTCGGCTATACGTTCAATCAGGTTCAAAAGATGGGCGTCGGTCTGGGACTTGACCTGAAAGGCGGTATGAACGTCATACTTCAGGTGTCTGTGCCCGATATCCTCCGCTCGATAGCCAATGCTGACGACAATAAGACATTCAACCGTGTCCTTGCCGCCACCGATTCAGTAGTAAAGAAGACAAAGACCAGCGACTATGTAGCCGCATTCTTCAAAGAATACAAGCGTATCGACCCCACCGCCGACATGGCTGTGGTATTCAAGAATGTCGCCAAGCGCGGCGAGTCGGCTGATCAGGTTGAAAGCACCGTCAAGCAGGAGGTCAAAGACCGTGTGTCAAGCTCCACCAACGTGCTCCGCAACCGTATCGACCAGTTTGGCGTCGTTGCCCCCAACATCCAGGAGCTTGAAAAAGACGGACAGATTCTTCTCGAGCTTCCGGGCGTAAAGGAGCATGACCGTGTGCGCGAGCTTCTCAAAGCATCGGCCAACCTTGAATTTTACGAGACCTACACCATCGACGAGATCCAGAGCCAGCTTATGGCACTTGAGACCGCTCTCCGCAGCGACTCTACAGGCGTGGCAAAGACATTCCTCGGATATTTCGACGGACAGGGCTACGCCGGAACTCCCATTGTCGGCATGGCAACCCAGGCTCACCGCGAGGTAATCGACTCGATACTCGGCACCGCGACCGCAGCTCGCATACTCCCCTCCAACCTGAAAATGCGTTGGGAGGTTAAGCCGCAGGAAGTACAATATACCGACACCACAACCAACACCACCCGCAAGGCCGAGCTTTACTCGCTCATCGCCCTCAAGTCAAACAACGGCAAGCCTGCTCTCGGCGGCGACGTAGTGGTATCGGCCTCAAGCGACTTCGACACCATGCAGGGCAACTACGTGTCAATGAACATGAACAGCGAAGGTTCAAAGGCATGGGCGCGTGTCACCCAGAACAACCTCGGCAAGCCTGTGGCAATCGTGCTCGACGAGCATGTCTACTCTTATCCCCGCATCAACTCCGTGATCGAGGGCGGTCGCTCGCAGATCACCGGTAACTTCTCGGTAGAAGACGCCAAGGACCTTGCCAACGTGCTCAAGTCAGGTAAGATGGCGGCTAAAGTTGACATCATCAGCGATACCGTGATCGGTCCGTCGCTCGGTAAGCAGGCTATCCAAGACGGATTCCTGTCATTCATCATCGCCCTTGTGCTCCTCATGATCTTCATGATGCTCTTCTACGGAGTCATCCCGGGTCTTATCGCCAACATCGGCCTTGTATGTAACCTCTTCTTCACGATGGGTATCCTCGCCTCTTTCCAGGCAGTGCTCACGCTCTCCGGTATCGCCGGTATCGTGCTTGCGCTCGGTATGGCGGTCGACGCCAACGTGCTTATCTTCGAGCGCGCCAAGGAAGAGCTTCGTGCCGGCAAGAATATCCGTCAGGCTATCGCCGACGGTTACAGCAACGCCTTCTCCGCAATCTTTGACTCTAACCTCACCTCTATAATCACAGCGGTGATCCTGCTTCTCTACGGCACCGGTCCTATCAAGGGATTTGCCACCACCCTTATCATCGGTATTGTCTGCTCATTCTTCACAGCCGTGTTCCTTACCCGTCTGGTATTTGTGGCATTCGGTCACACCGCTCCTTTCATGCGCCTCACATTCACTACCCCGCTGTCGCGCAACATGCTTAACGACACCAAGTTCAACTTCCTTGGTGCACGCAAGACATCGTTCCTCGTGTGTGGCATCTTCGTGGCTATCGTGATCGTATCGCTCTTCGCCCGCGGCATGAACCAGGGTATCGACTTCTCCGGCGGTCGCAACTACATCGTGCAGTTTGACCATCCGGTAAAGACCTCGGAGATTCAGCAGAAACTCGCCCCGATGTTCCCCAACTCGTCACTGTCGGTAATCACCATTGACAATGACACCAAGGTGCGTATCTCAACCAACTACAAGATCAACGAGGAGACCGACGGCGTTGATGCCGAGATCACCGAAATCCTTTACAAGGGACTTAACAGCGAGCTTGGCGGAATGTCGCTTACCGACTTCTCAACCACCAACGAGAACATCGGTATACAGAGCTCACAGAAGGTAGGACCTACCATCGCAGCCGACATGAAGAAAGACGCCTATATCGCCGTGATTCTGTCGCTCATCGCAATGTTCCTATACATTCTGTTGCGCTTCCACAACGTGGCATTCTCCGTAGGCGCGCTTGCAGCCGTGGCGTTCACAGCATTTACCATCATCGGCTTCTACTCGCTATTCTGGGGTATCCTGCCGTTCTCGATGGAAATCGACCAGTCATTCATAGCCGCTATCCTTACCGTGATCGGTTACCAGATCAACGATACGGTGGTTGTGTTTGACCGTGTGCGCGAAAATGTACAGCTTTATCCCAAGCAGGATTTCTTCACCACCATCAACAAGTCGATGAACAGCACATTGGGTCGTACGATCATGACATCAAGCTCGACCCTGCTCGTGCTTCTCTGTATCTTCATCCTTGGCGGTGACTCGATCCGCAGCTTCACCTTCGCAATGCTCTTCGGTGTAATCACCGGTACATTGGCTACAATCTACATTGCAGCCCCGGTGGCTTACCTCACCGACCGTCGCCGCAGCGCCAAGGCAAAGAAAGCCTGATAAAAAAGTTTAATCATAATTTGGGATGGGCCGCGTCAGAATTTTGGCGCGGTCCATTTTTTACGCGCATCTACGAAGCGCGTAAACATTCACATACAATTTATCAATAAAAACTCTCCAATTTGAATTTATTTGATTAAATTTGTGAATGGCAAATACATATATCAACATTAAATTACATGTGATATTTGCGGTTAAAAACCGGGAATCCTTGCTGCCAACCTTGCTCCTGCCGCATCTGCATGCCTATATTGCCAAATCATTAAATCAACGAGGACATCGGGTAATAGCGGTCGGAGGCACCAACAACCACATACACAATCGCATAAACTTTATATGAAAGGAACCGAAAATAATGACAGCCTAAAGCCTGTCACAGACTCGGGGCAATCCACGCTATTGCCGATAGAGAATTTAATACACGTGATCAGAGGTCAACAAGTAATGCTCGACAGCGATTTGGCACGATTATATGGTGTTGAGACCAAACGACTAAAGGAACAAGTTAGGCGTAATCTCAATAGATTTCCAACGGACTTTATGTTTGAATTGACCAAAGAAGAATGTTTAAGGTCGCAAATTGCGACCTTAAACGCAGGTCAAGGCAAACACCTTAAATATATGCCCTTCGTCTTTACTGAAAATGGGATTGCAATGTTAAGTAGCGTCTTAAAATCGGAAACCGCCATTGAAGTAAACATTAGAATTATGAGGGCGTTTACTCACATGCGCAGCTTTTTAACGAGCAATGCCCATATATTTAAACGATTAGAAACGGTGGAGCATCACCAACTCCTATTGCAGAAACACCAGAGCGAAACGGATAAGAGGATTGAAGAAGTGCTTGCACGACTTGATTGCAGTGAATCAGAGCCAATCGAAGGCTTCTTCTTTGAAGGGCAGATATTCGATGCCTATACCCTTATATCTGATTTTGTTCGGAAGGCAAAAAAGAGAATAATTCTTATTGATAATTATGTTGATGACCGGATACTTAAAATGTTGGATAAACGTAAAGACGGTGTTTCAGCGATGATATATACAGACCCAAGACACTCTCATATATCGCTTGACCTTAGCCGTCACAACGCACAGTATCCTCACATTGAAGTTAGAAACTGCATTAATGTTCATGACCGATTCTTGATAATAGATGACACTGTATACTTCATAGGAGGCTCAATAAAAGATCTCGGAAAGAAAATTGTAGCTTTCAGTCAGATGCAACAGAATCCGGATGTCATTGTTTCAAACCTAAGATAATTTTGCGTTGAATTAATTCAAAATATTATGTAATAATCTGCAATTTAATTATATTTGCGAAACATTAAGAATTACGAGACGTTTTGCTTATCGCTCTTAGTTGAAAACCTGAGAAATTTTCCAAAGAGATGCAAGAAAAGACAAAGCGGTTCTCGCGCCATAGGCGTGGGCTGCTATTTCTACATCTGCATCTCAGGGTTTTCTCAGGACCTTCAACTAAAGACGTGGCAATTCAGTCCACGCTTTTTTTGTATCACATTTCTTATTACTTAAACCAATATTATTATGAAACCTTTTTTCAATTATTTCACACTGATGTTAATCTTGTCGACAACTTTTTTCATGACAGGATGCAGTAAAGACAATGATGAAAACACATCTCCCATTGTAGGAATGTGGCACATACTTGAAGAAGATGACGGCATGTGGATAAATGACAACTACGAGGTGTGGACTTTTAATGCCGACGGATCATTTGTGGCTAAAGCATGGGATAACGGGACACCTTACGACGGAGCAAACGGCTCGTATGTATTTGAAGACAATTCTCTGAACATAAAGTCGGAGGACACATATTACGGAAAGGTTGAATTTACATCATCCAACAATATCACATACACTTTTCAAGATTTTAGAAACGGGAAATTATCTGAAAAAATAGAAATACTTCACCTGACACGAATTACTGAGATATCGCCAATTCGTGATGATGAGGAATAATCAATCTGCCGCATTAGCGGCGATTCAATGGAGCCTATGGCGCGATGGCAGCGAAGCCCACCGTGCCATAGGTCAAGGGTCAAGGCGGCGCAACAGTGCGGTGACATAAGGGGTTGACCGGATAGAATCGGCATGGCACAGGTATCGAAGAGCCTGAGCCGTGTCGCCCTTGAGGTCATAATAGTTGCCAAGCATCAGAAGAGCCTTGTAATTATCGGGATGATACTCCAGGAGTCGCTTATATGTGGCAATGCCGTTCTCTTCATCACCGTCGAGCATATAACCGAAAGCAAGATTACCGAGATACTCGGCATTTTCAGGCGCGCCGGAGAGCATCACGCGGCTGTAACGCACGATTTCCGGGGCGTTCCGCCTGAACAGGTAGTAGCGCAGGAGCTGCTTCTCTATGCTTCGCGTAAGCCATGGCTGACGATCTTTCACAAGCAGCAGGAAATTCTCATAAAGCGAATTGTGTCCCATGGCAAAACTCACCCTTTGCACACCCCTGAGCACCGAGTCCATCGGAATAAGCTGAGCTTGGGCGCGCTCAAGAAGCGACATCTCATAGTCGGGCATATTTCTCATTCCCGCCACAGCTATCGCATGGGCATAGGTGTCAACGACTTTCGCACTGTCTTCCAACATAATCTCATACATCGCCGCAGCATTGGCCCACTCCTGAAATTTGAAAAAACGCTCCGCCTTTGCCGCAGTAGCCGCATAATCACGCTTCACAACCGCGGCGGCACATGCCGGCATCGCCGCAACAAGGCACCACAATAAAACATTGCGCATGTAATATGACAAATTGGACATCTCTTTAATTTGTTTTTATTATCTTTGCTAAATTAAACAACAATATAAATATACAATTTATCGAGATGAGAACAAAATATAAGCGCATATTATTGAAATTGAGCGGCGAATCGCTCATGGGCGAACAGGGCTACGGCATTGACACAAAACGTCTAAACCAGTATGCCTCGCAGATTCACGAAGTAGCTTCTTCCGGCGTGGAAGTGGCGATCGTGATAGGCGGGGGCAACATATTCCGCGGTCTTTCGGGCGCGTCAAAAGGATTTGATCGCGTGAAAGGCGACCAGATGGGCATGCTTGCCACCGTGATAAATTCACTTGCGCTTAGTTCGGCTCTCGAGGCGGCAGGACAGCCGGCTAAGGTGTTTACCGCGATCAACATGTTTCCCATCGGGGAGCATTACAGCAAATGGCGCGCCCTCGAGGCTATGAGCAATGGCGCGATTGCCATAATCTCCGGCGGCACGGGCAATCCGTTTTTCACCACCGACACCGGCTCGGCGCTGCGTGGCATCGAGGTGGAGGCTGAGGTGATGCTGAAAGGCACACGCGTCGACGGCATCTACACCGCCGATCCGGAAAAGGATCCGACAGCCACTAAATTTGCCGAAATCACCTACGATGAAGTCTACAACCGCGGGCTCAAGGTTATGGACCTTACCGCGACCGCCCTGTGCAAGGAAAACAAGCTCCCCATCATAGTGTTTGACATGGACACCCCCGGCAACCTGAAAAAAGTGCTTGAAGGTGAACCAATCGGTACTCTCGTTTATTAATCACTTTAAATAACATAAATCATGACTGACGTAAAGACTTATCTTGATCCCGCAGAGGAAAAGATGGAGATGGCAGTAGCCTATCTTGATGAATCGCTTGCCCATATCCGCGCAGGCAAGGCAAACCCGAAAATCCTCGACGGCATCCGTGTCGAGTATTACGGCAGCGCAGTGCCCATCGGCAATGTGGCGAACGTAAGTGTCCCTGACGCCCGCACCATCACAATCACCCCATGGGAAAAAGCAATGTTCAAGGAAATCGAGAAGGCAATCATCAATTCCGAGCTCGGCATCACGCCTGAAAACAACGGCGAGGTGATACGCCTCTCAATCCCCCCGCTTACCGAAGACCGCCGCAAGGCTCTCGTAAAGCAGTCAAAGGGCGAGGCTGAAAACGCCAAGGTGTCGGTAAGAAACGCCCGCCGCGACGCGATCGAAGGGCTGAAGAAGGCTGTAAAGCAAGGCATGCCCGAGGATGTCGAGAAAGACGCCGAGGCTCAGGCTCAGAAACTTCATGACAAATATCTCAAGAAGATCGACGACCTCTTCGCTGCAAAAGAAAAAGAGATACTCACCGTATAAAACCCATACCCACTATGGAAATTGGAGACAAAATACCGGAGCTGCTCGGATATGACGCCGACGGAAAAGAAGTAAAGGCATCCGACTTCCCCGGCAAGCCGCTTATTGTATATTTCTATCCGAAAGACAATACATCGGGCTGCACAGCCGAGGCATGCTCTCTCCGCGACGGCTATGCCGATCTTCGCGGACTCGGATATGAAATCATCGGAATCAGCAAGGATTCCGCCGCAAGCCATGCGAAATTTGCCGGGAAATATTCCCTCCCGTTCACCCTGCTGAGCGATCCGGAAGGGAAAGTCAACCAAGAGTTTGGCGTATGGCAGCTTAATAAGATGTGTGGCAGGGAATATATGGGCACGGTGCGCACTACATTTGTCACCGATGCCGACCATAATATCACACACGTCATCAAGAAAGTTGACACCAAGAATGCCGCCGCACAGTTGCTCGGCATATTGGGCTGATTAACACTAACAGATTAACAGAAGATGCAGAAAGTCAAGCCTAAAAAAGCTCTCGGACAGCACTTCCTTACCGACCTGTCGGTGGCGGCGCGCATAGCGTCGACACTTGACGGCTGCAAGGGCATGCCCGTACTCGAAATCGGGCCGGGCATGGGTGTGCTCACAAGATTTCTCCTTGACGGAGGACATGACGTGAAAGTGGTCGAAATAGACTCTGAAAGCGTCACCTACCTTGACGAGGAGTTTCCCGAACTGAAAGGAAGAATCATAGAAGGAGACTTCCTGAAAATGGATCTCTCCGAGTTCATGGGCGGCAAACCTTTCTGTGTCATAGGTAATTACCCATATAACATATCGTCACAGATATTTTTCAAGGTTCTTGACTACAAGGATCTGATACCCTGCTGCTCCGGCATGCTGCAAAAGGAGGTTGCCGAAAGGCTTGCCGCCTCACCCGGCTCCAAGGTCTACGGCATCCTCAGCGTACTGTTGCAGGCATGGTATGACGTGGAATATCTGTTTACCGTCGATGAACATGTGTTTAATCCGCCCCCCAAGGTAAAGTCGGGGGTGATACGCTGCACCCGCAATGACGTGACCGACCTTGGTTGTGACGAACGTCTGTTCAAGACCATCGTCAAGACCACCTTCGGACAACGGCGTAAGACACTGCGCAATTCAATACGCGGGCTTCTGCCGCCGGGCGCCGTGCTCGGCGACGATCCCGTGTGGGGACAGCGCCCCGAGCTACTGAGCGTCGCGCAGTTCATCGAGCTAACCAATCGTGTCGCCGCCCTACGCGACGCAGCGACCAAGTAAGCGGGTTCAACACCCCTGAAGTTTAATGAAAGAATATACACCCGAATATCTGGACTTCCTCCGCGACATCATCAACAAGCGCGATGAAGAGGCGGCGAGAAAGGAGCTTACCGCTCTCCACCCCGCCGACATAGCGGAGCTGTATCAGGATCTCGGCCTCGATGAGGCGGAGTTTCTCTACCGCCTGCTTGATGACCAGACTGCCGCCGATGTGCTGATGGAGCTTGACGAGGATGACCGTCACAAGCTCCTTAGCGCCATGTCGACCGAGGATATCGCGCGTCAGGTGATCGACCATCTTGACACCGACGACGCCGTCGACATAATTCAGGAGCTTGACGAAGAGGACCGCGACGAGATCCTGTCACACATCGACGACGTGGAGCAGGCGGGCGACATCATCGACCTGCTGAAATATGACGAGGACACCGCCGGCGGTCTGATGGGCACGGAGATGATCGTGGTCAACGAGAACTGGAGTATGCCTCAGTGTGTCCAGGAGATGCGCAAGCAGGCCGAGGACCTTGACGAGATATACTATGTCTACGTGGTCGACAATGACTACCGCCTCCGCGGAGTGTTCCCGCTGAAAAAAATGATCACCCACCCCTCCGTGTCCAAGATAAAGCATGTGATGGAAGTTGACCCGGTGTCGGTAAAGACCGACACGCCTGTCGACGAGCTGACTCTTGACTTCGAGAAATATGACCTTGTGGCAATGCCGGTGGTCGACTCGATAGGAAGGCTCGTAGGACAGATCACCGTCGACGACGTCATGGATGAGGCGCGCGAGCAAAGCGAGCGTGACTATCAGCTCGCATCAGGTCTTTCTGGCGATGTCGAGAGCGACGACACACTGTTCAACCAGACAAAGGCGCGATTGCCATGGCTGCTTATAGGCATACTCGGCGGCATCGGCAACTCCCTTATACTCGGTCACTTCGAAAACGGATTTGCCGTAAATCCCGCCATGGCGCTCTTTATCCCCCTTATCGGAGGCACCGGAGGTAATGTCGGCATCCAGTCGTCGGCCATTATAGTGCAAGGCCTTGCCAATGGCTCCCTCGACGTAAGTGGCTCGGCAAAGCAGCTTTTCAAGGAGCTTGGAGTAGGATTGCTCAACGCATGCATCATCTCGCTGCTTGTGTTTATCTACAACATATTTGCGCTCGGGCCCACACAGGTCACGACAATTGCCGTGTCACTGTCACTGTTTGCGGTTGTGGTGTTCGCATCAATATTCGGCACATTTGTCCCGCTTACGCTCGAGCGGTTCAAGATCGACCCCGCACTTGCCACCGGACCGTTTATCTCCATCACCAACGACATCATAGGCATGGTGATCTACATGTCGATCAGTTCGGCGCTTCTTGCGGCGTTCACTACGACGGTATAATCGCATACAATCTTTTTTGGCGCGATTTTTGTTATATCCTAAAATATTAACTGACAAAATACAACAGACTATGGAACAGATTAAACCCGGCAAATATGTCGAAATGGTATATGACCTCTATGTGGTGGACACGGATGGCGAACAGCTCGTGCATCAGGTTGACCCGGAAAATCCCGAGAAAATCGTATTCGGAGTGACACCCGGCGTGATTGCACCGCTCGAAAAGGCTCTTGACGGTCTTGCCTCCGGCGAGGCGTTTGACGTAAAAGTTGCCGCTGCCGACGCTTTCGGAATGCCCGACCCCGAGCAGGTTGTAGAGCTTGACAAGAGTGTGTTTGAGATCGACGGTAAGTTTGATGCCGAACACATAAAGACAGGTGCCGACATACCGATGATGACAGCCGACGGATTTCGCCTCAACGGAAAGGTGCTTGCCGTAACCGACGACAAGGTGGAGATGGATTTCAACCATCCCCTCGCAGGCAAAGACGTGCGCTTCAAGGGCAAGGTAGTCACCGTGCGCGATGCTACCCCCGAAGAGCTTCAGCCCGCCCACGGATGCGGATGCGGATGTGACCATGACCATTGCGGTGACGGTTCATGCGGCGACCACGGATGTGGCGACGGATGTGGATGTCACTGATTGAACACGGTTTAACAAAATGATAGAAGCCTTGGCAGCGTAATTGCAGCCAAGGCTTCATTGTTATAACAGCTTAATCATTATGTCTTGCTTTTCCTATAACGCTAATTTACTCTGTTTTTGTCAGCCGGAGAGCATAATTAACAGTTTTTAGCATTGCTGTACTTGTATTTTGCCTATTTTATGTTGTATATTTGCAACACAGAACAATACTAAATAGCTAATACTATGGAAACACACACCCTCATTCCCCGACGCGACATGGACTTCCTGAGTGAGTGCCGTCGCAACGCAAACTGGTGCGAAAACCGGTCATTGGCGGCAACAGAAACCGCCTTACATTCAGAAGCGCCGCGCTATTACGTTGATGTAGACTATGCCTACAGGCGCATACTCTCCATGCGCAAAAATGGCAATATACCCACACGAAGGATGTCACGGCGACTTTGGACAGAGATCTTCGACAAAGTCGCCGTAAAGGTCGCAACGACGCCGGGCATAACCCTCATCGACGCAGTGACGCAAGTAGTAAGTGAAGAAAAAGCATCGGCATTTTTCATCACCCCCGAATACGCCGTGAAAATAGCACGCGGATACAACAGGCACCGCCTTAAAAAGCATTGACCAACACATAAACCACATATCACATCATGCAATATCAGTCAGCACAAATTTCAATCTCGGTCGAAGCCGTGGCGAGGGAGATATATGCGATATCGGCACTCCGCGACTTCCTTTCTCCCGACGGCGCGGCAGTCCCTCAACTTCTGTCGCCCGACCACCAAAAAGCCTTGACTCCTGTCATCCGTAGCTCATTCCTTCAAGTAGCGCTGGAAGCCTTGGGCAATATCGAGTCGATACATCCCGGCGAAGATGATGACTCGATAATGCCGCTTACAATAAAAGTCCCTATCGGTACCGCCGATACCACCCTGAGGATAATACGTCATGCGATCGAACAGGCGGTGGCATCGGCCACTCTCGCCACTTGTTACGCCGGCATAGACCCTGACGTGGCAGATGAATTTGCAATCCATCTCAACCGCAGCCTCGACACAATCCGGATACTGCTTCCCCCGACTCCGATCCTACCGCGTATTAGTCCCGGCCTATAAAACCGACACTCTCACCGAATTTATCGCCCGAAAATTTGCATCACGGCTTCTGATATGCTATATTTGTGAAAATCAACTATCAGCATAATGAAGACCTCTCTTTTCTCAATGCTTGTGACACTCGCAACTTTCGTCAGTGCCACAGCGCAGGAATCTCCCGCCGACTCCTTTGCGACACTGAGCCGCGAATGCAACGTGATGCGCCCCGGCGACGCCTTTGACATGATCGCGATACCGGCTATCAACCCCGGTGTCCGTGGCACCGGACAGACATGGCATATTCCTACAGACATAGACGGCAACGACCACAGCCGCAAATACCTCATGAAGGGGGATACCCTCGTATGCCTTGAATATCCGGAATATCTCACCTACGATATCACGGGCGATACCCTGCTCCTTACCTCCGTCGAAAACCGTGAGATGCGCATCGACTATGACCGGGCACCGCCCATGCTACGTTTACCCATGGCATATGGTGACAGCGTGTTTTCTCCCACCTCCGGGCGCGGGTTGTACGGCAAGCGTATTTATATCGGTCACCGTGGCACAGCCTACACTGTCGCCGACGGCACGGGAATACTCGCCTGTGGCACCGACACCCTCCGCCACATGCTGCGGGTGCATTCACGCCACGAATACCGCAGGATAATGTCGCCCGATACTACGCAGGTTGCTGCATGGATGGCATCGGATGATCTCATAAACGATTCGCTACCCCTGTTTACCGAGGAGCGTTATTCATGGTATCGCGCAGGTTCTCGCTATCCTGTCATGGAGAGTGTCACTACCTCCACATCAATAGAAGGAAGCAACCTGCCCCTTAGCTCCGAGACACTTCTTTACCTCCCTGAACTGCAGCGCACCGACCTTGGGGAAGACCCTGAAAACCGGGCCCTGCTTGCAAGAATAGCCCTGAGCGACGGAAATACACCGTCGGAAGGCGAATATTACGATACCCCCGTCAACTTCCCCGCCACGGTAGATGCCGTGATCGGAAGTGACGGAAATACCGTAAACGTCACTTTCACTCTCGATACGGAAGCCGACGTACGCCTCGGTGTATTTGACTCACTCGGCCGCAGCCTCTCATCCATAACAAGGCTGTTGACACCCCCCGGAACTTACCACGAATGCCTCACCCTCACCTCCGCACCCTCCGGCAACGCCCTCCTGACCGTCTGGGTCAACGACGCCAACATGACATTCAAAGTCCGCACCGAATAACCCGCGATAATATATTTCTTTTGGCGAATAGGCGGGAGTTGAGTAAATTTGCGGAGTTTATATACATCTTAAATAATCTACTGATTAATAGATAAATACCTTTTATGACTTGTACTAATAATGTACTAAATGAGGAATTTCAGTACATTCAAAAGCAATCATTTAAGTTTAATTTTCAGACATTAGTTATTTTTAATTGCGGCGAGTTGCCTTGATTTTCTTCTTTCGGTGGTAAGTATAATATGGAGATATGAGCTGGTGAAAAGAAAAATTGATGTGGGCATTTCTCTTTTGCCCAGCATATCTATATAGGTTTGGTTCAGTTTATATATCTATATATATGAAGATTCCAAAACGAAGTGCAAAACTTCGAGTTGAGAATCTCCTCTCTCCAACTCCTCCGGCAGGGGAAGCCAAGCGGCAAGGGGGCGCGCCGTCAGCGCCCCCGTTGAGCGTCGGGCAGAAAATGTATCAACTGGCAATACAAAATAAAAAAAGGAGACCGAAGTCTCCCCGAGATTAACTAACTTTGTATTGCCTTATGTATCATCAATTAACCTCGCAGCAAAGGTCGCAAATTTTCGCCTTGCTGCAAAGAAAAACATCGAGAAAAGAGATTGCCCTGATTGTAGGGTGCAGTCAGTCAACACTTTGCCGCGAACTCAAGCGTAACTCCACAGCCAAAGGCAACTATCTGTGGGATAAAGCCCAAGCCAGAGCGATGGAGCGCCGGAAGCGGAGCACAGCCAACAGGGCGCTTGATGCGACCCTGGTCTGGCGCGTAAGACAGATGCTTGTCGAGAACCAATGGTCACCGGAACAGATCCGTGGAGTTCTGGCAAAAGGAGGGGTAAGCATATCGGTACAAAGCATCTACAACATCATCAACGCCGATGAAAGCGGAGAACTGCGCCAGCACCGCCGGCATCCGAATTTCAGACGCAGACCTAAAGGGGAGCGCAAACAAACCAAGGCCACCAACATAGCCAACCGCACAAGCATACACGACAGGCCGCCGGAAGCTAACGGAAAACGCTTCGGAGACTTTGAGATGGATCTGATTGTCGATGCTTACGGACATGCTATACTGGTGCTGCTCGAGCGTTTGACAGGCTTTGTCATGATGGAGAGACTGCGCCATGGAAAGCAGGCAAAACCATTGGCAAAAGTTGTTGTCAGGATGCTGTTTGCCTATCGTAAATATCTGAAAACCATTACCACTGACAATGGCAGCGAGTTTGCAGCACATCTTGACATCTCCGCAGGACTTCGGATGAAAGGTCTCGACGACGTCACAGTCTACTTTGCCGACAGCTATTGCTCATGGCAGAAAGGGGCCGTCGAAAACGTCAACAAACTCATTCGACAATACATCCCTAAAAAGTCGAATTTCAACGATTTTTCCGACAATTATATCAGAAATGTCGGTAGAAAATTGAACCTCCGACCTCGCAAAAAACTCAATTTTTCAACTCCAAAAGAAGAATTCTTCAAACAAATCGCTATTTTTGCACTTGCCAGTTGAATCTGCGATATATCTATATATAGAACCAAACCAAACTTATTTTTGTCCAGACTATTGACTTGCAACGCAAAAAGTCGTAACTTTGCAATTGATTGGGAGTAATCCCGTCACGACATTTGAAAAATAAGAAGCGTTATGCTCATCTTGTGTTTGGAAACGTAGGACCTTTTCAAATTGAATACAAGGATTAGCATAGTGGTTCTCACGCTATGGCGTGGGCTGCTATAACTACATCTGTATTCAAGGTTTCCTACGACCTCCAAACAAAGACGTGGCGTTGCAGTTCCACGCTTCGTGTTTATAAATTGCATTTATGGCAACAAAATGCTTTTAATCAATGAAATTATGAAAAGATATATTCTTATCTTTTGTGCGTTTATTGCGCTATTATTCGCCTCCGCTCAAAATGATATTACGCAATTTCTTGGAATACCCATTGACGGCTCTAAGTCCGAATTAATGAGCAAGATTAAGAAGAAAGGCTTTAAAAAGACAAAATTTGCAGATGGCACTGTGCTTACGGGGCGATTTAATGATACAGATGTTAATATCGACGTTGCAACCAATGGCGACAGGGCGTATCGAGTAATTGTGTGGGATTCCAAACCGTCTAACGAACGAATGATAAAGATTAGATATAACAACCTTTGTTATCAACTGAAAAATAGCGATAAATATTTATCTCAAGAAGATTGGTCAATTCCCGATAACGAGGACATATCATATGAGATGAAAGT
>CAJUMZ010000016.1 GCA_910587665.1 uncultured Muribaculum sp. | reverse complement strand
CTCGGGGGTCAAGTGCACTTTGCTTCCCGGGGTCAATCAGCCCCGGCTTTTCCACCTGCCGTGCCTGTTCCTTTTCTTCCTCGGTGAGTTCAACCGTATGGTTCACCACCACCTGGCAGTTGATTGGATTGCCGACCTCTATCTCGCTTTCCTCCCAATAGTGGATTGCCATTCCGTACACCTCCGCATCGGTAAATCCGCAACAACCGCTTTTCTTTACCTCGTTGAGTATGAAGGTGACACATTCATCCACTGACTTGGTGGGGTTCGCAAACTTTATCGCAAAGAGAGCGTCATTCTCGGCTCTTTTTTCAAGATAAGCCTTGATGGTGTCGTTGAAGGCTCGTGTGCCTTTGTTTTCTTTCGTTGCCATAGTCGTGATTTTTAGAGTGTTAATAACCAAAGGATTGCTCCTATTGCGGTGAGGATTGATATGAGCCGACCTATTCCCCTCAATATGGGTTTCGCTATCGCCCACAACGTTATCCCTATGACCGCTCCGATGATGACTGCCACCACCTTGACCGCCGTTGTGATTATGCGGTATTGATAGGAGGATTGGCGAGCTTGCCTTGAACTAAAATCTTTATGTTTTCTTGTGGCTTTCATATCGGTGGGAGCTTTTTTTTAACCATGCGTCCAATGACAGTGTGGTTGTATGAGTTGCTTGACACCTGCAAGGCGTGAGGCGGAAGAAAAGGGATGTTCGGGCCTCGACATAAAAAATACGAGCCGACGCAGGAGGTCTGGAGATTTTTTATGCCGAAGCCGTAAGAATATCCCTTCGCCGAACGTTCAGCCAAGTCAAGCAACCCATACTTACCCGCTTGTCTATTGTATGCTCTGATTCAAATGGCTCCCCCGGTATGAAAGCCCAAGAAAACATATCCTTGCCGCCCCTGCGGTGGCGGCAATGGCCTAAAAGACCGACAGATGGCACTGTGACAACCCCGGTGAAAAAGAAGTGTGGCGCAATACCGGAGACATTCAGGTCTCGATATTGCGCCACTGTTCTTTCAGGTGGTTGAAGGTCAAGTGGCGAGTGGCGGGGCTTTCGGGAAAATCCACATAAGGCAATGTGTCCCGGAACACGGACAGGCGGCATTGAGTCTTATGGTGAGGGCAGCGTTCCCGATGCCATTCCATAAGGCGATGACGATTGTCGGTGTTCAGCATTGCCCATAGGCGTATTGCGGTCGATGGGTGTCAGTGGCCTGTCCACCGTCATCCATTGACGGCATATCGCCGACAACCCGGAAGACCGCCCCGTCTCTCGCCACTTTCGCCAGCTAATAGAGCTATCTTGAATGTCAAAATCGTGCATTACACCACATCCTATGCGAGATTTTCTCGCAAATTAAACTCTGATTGAGTTTTTATTGTTATCTTTGCAGTTGGAAACATTGTACGGCTCCACACGATCCATAAGCTATGCTTCCATTTGAGATTTATAATTGCATCAAAAACAGAATAAGATATGCTGGTTAATTTCTCTTTCAAGAACTTCCGGTCATTCAAAAATGAGATGACCCTCAGTCTGGAGGCTGCCAACATTCAGGAACTCTCATCTGCCGTTATGAAATCGGGGGATATTGAACTATTACCCGTGGCCGTCATGTACGGAGCCAATTCAAGCGGTAAGAGCAATGTCCTGAAGGCGTTGAAGGCGATGAGGGATGTATTGCTGCACTCTGTCAAACTGAATCCTAAAGATAAGCTCGAAGCTGACCCTTTCATGCTTGACTTGACATCGCAAAAAGAACCCACGTCGTTTGAGATTCAATTCATCATCGGTGAATCACGTTACCGCTATGGTTTTGACTATACCGCTGATGAGATTGTGGCAGAATGGTTGTATGAGAAACGAGTCGGAGAACGGGAATTTGAATTATTCTTGCGAAGCGGCAATGAGTTCAAAATTTCAAAGACAAGGTTTGCCGAGGGAATTGGCAAGGAGGCTGCGACCCCTGCCAACCGTCTGTTTGTATCATTGGTAGCCCAACTGAACGGCACAGTGTCACAGTCTATCCTTGACTGGTTTTCAAATATAGATTATATGTCGGGAATGGACGGGAAAGGCTATGCCGGGAAAACTTTGGAAATGATATATAGCGACAGTTTCGGAGGACATGAGGCATTGAATTTTTTAGGCAAGGCCAATCTCGGATTCTCGGAAATAGCCATAACAAAAGATTCAACCGGTGTAAAACCAATCGAAGCAAAATCAATCCATAATGTTCGGGGAAGGGACGGAACGGTGATTGAAAAGGTCCAATTCCCATTAGAGAATATGGAATCTGAGGGCACTAAAAAGATGATAGAGATTGCAGGGCCGATTGTAGATGCCATACTGAACGGCAAAATCCTCGTAGTCGATGAACTTGATGCCAAACTGCATCCTTTCCTGACCCGGAATATTATCGGGCAGTTTATGAATAAATCTGTAAACTTCAAAGGTGCGCAGCTTATCTTCGCGACGCATGACACCAATCTGCTTAACCTCCAGTATCTCCGACGCGATCAGATCTGGTTTACCGAGAAGGATAATGCCGATTCAACAGAACTGTATTCGCTTGTTGAGTTCCGTGATGAAGCCGGAAAGAAAGTGCGCAATGACCGCAGCATCGAGAAGGACTATATCAATGGCCGTTTCGGTGCAATCCCTTTTATGAATTGACATTATGGGACAGTTACCAAAATCAAAAATAGAGCAACTCAAACGGGAGAAGCGAGAAGCTAAGGCGGCAAGGAAACGTAAGGTTGCGACGCGCGACAAGATTGTACGCTTTCTTATTGTCTGCGAGGGTGAACGTACTGAGCCAAATTATTTCAAAGAGCTTGTCAAGGACAAATATTCCGAAGTCCGGGCCGAGGAAATTGTAGGAGAAGGCCGTTCTACCTGCGCACTTGTCAAAAAGACGGATGAAATCAAGGTGATGCTGGAACAGCAGCGTCAATTGAAATTCGACCGCGTATGGGTTGTGTTTGACAAGGATGATTTTGAGGACTTCAATGAAGCCATAACCCTTGCAGAAAAGAAAGGTTATAACGCCGCTTGGACAAATGAGGCTTTTGAATTGTGGTATCTGTTGCATTTCGTCTATCTTGATGCCGCCATATCACGAGCCGATTACATCAGCAAACTCGAAAACGAGATACGTAAATTTGAAGGTCATGAAAATTTCCGATATAAAAAGAATAATCCCGGAATGTATGGTCTGCTTCAACAGATAGGAAATGAGAGTCAGGCAAAGGCTTGGTCTGCTAAACTGCGCAAATTCTTTGGGCATACTCAGGATTACAAGAGCCATAAGCCTTGTACCCATGTTGACATTTTAGTGGATGAACTTGAAAATCCGGAAATGCTTTACAACTCTCTCGGAATTTAAGGTGTAAACCCGGTTAACAATTGATGTTATTTTTGTCTAAAACGAACCTGTTGACTTGTCAGACAGGGAGAAAATGATTAAATTCGCATCACGAAAGGACTACTGAGAAGTCAGGGTCGCGGAGGCTAAATCATTCATCTGATTATTTGTCACCAAATCGTTTCAAAGAAATTTTGGCGCAAGCTAACTGATTGACAACAGCATACTTGGAGCGTCGGGAACAAGTCCCTCCAGCTCCACTATGTACTTCTTTGCCGCAGGCAAAGCGATAACCGAACTAAATGCCACAATCGAGTTGCGGCGAGCTAAAGATTCGGAAAATTCGAGACAAACCTCGGACTATCAAGTAGTTCCGAGGTTTTATTATGTCTAATCCTTTCGGATTTAGATCTGAAATACGCCGGATATAGTGCAGTCAGCTATATCCGGTGTAATGATTTTTTGGGGATGTTAATGCTATTCGTCAGCGGAATCGTCGTCAAAATCAAAGTCGAAGTCCCAGCCGTCGTCGTATACGTCTTCTTTGAAACGAGACAGCTCTCTTCCTTCACGCTTTGTGGGGCGCCCCATTCCTTTGCGTCGATCGACAAATCCACTTATCTTTACCACTTCGAGCAAATCAAGTTCCGACTTTGGTGTAATGTTTTCAAGATAGTCAGGCACAAGCTTGGCTCCAAGGCGGTTTTCAGTCAATGCCTTGACGCGGAAAGAGTAGGTGACAGGCGGTTTTCTCACCTTTACAATATCGTCGACCTTAATCAAGCGCGACGGCTTTACTTCAACATCATTGACCATCACGCGACCTTTCTTGCATGCCTCGGTCGAGATGGTGCGGGTCTTGAAGATACGAGTCGCCCACATCCACTTGTCGATGCGTTCTTCAGTTTTTGCCATTGCTTGTCCTATTTGTTATTGAAATTACACATCGCAAAACCTATTCCCGACAGGCAAAATGCCTTTATGGCATCGCACGCGACATCGACCCTTGTAGGGAGTTGTTGGCGCTGGTCGAGGGTGAACTGACCAAGCACATAATCTATCTGGCAACCTCTCGGAAAATCATTTCCCACCCCAAAACGCAATCGGGGATAGGCTTGCGTGCCAAGCATCTGTGCGATGTTTTTAAGCCCGTTGTGTCCGGCGTCGCTTCCTCCTGACTTTATGCGTATCGCCCCGAAAGGCAAGGCAATGTCATCGACAAGCACAAGTATATGATCAATGTCGATGCCTTCCTTCTCTTTCCAATAGCGCACGGCATTGCCGCTCAGATTCATATAAGTCGACGGCTTAAGAAGGGTGAGCTGCTTGTTTTTTAATCTCATGTGTGCCACATCTCCGTATCGCTCGGTAGTAAAAGAAATATTGGATGCCTCAGCAAAGGCATCCAATATTCTAAAACCTATGTTGTGGCGGGTCCCACGGTATTCTTCACCGATGTTGCCCAATCCGACAATCAAGTATTTCATCTACTTAGTGATTATGCCTTAGCGGCAGCACCACGGGCAGCACGAGTAAGCTGAACAGCACAAACTACAGCGTTCTTAGCGTTCATCAACTCAAGGCCGTCGAAGTGGAGCTCGCCAATCTGAAGAGTCTTGCCAAGACCGAGGTTGTCGATGTTGATTACAACACGCTCGGGGATCTTGTCATAAGTAGCTTTTACCTTAATCTTCTTCATCGAGAGAGTAAGCTTACCACCGGCTTTTACACCTTCGGCATGACCTTCAAGCTTCACAGGCACTTCCACTACCACAGGCTTCTTGTCATTTACTTCAAGAAGATCGATGTGGAGGATAGTATCCTTTACCGGGTGGAACTGAACTTCACGGAGCACAGCATTGCGCTTTTCGCCGTTAACTGTAAGTTCGATTGCAAAGATGTCGGGAGTATAGATGAGTTTGCGTACATCCTCAGCCTTTACGGTGAGATCGGTAGTGATAATACCCTTGCCGTTACCTATTTCAACGAGCTTTTCACCGGGCTTAAGAGCTGTGGTGTAGGGTAGAGTCACGATGTCGCTGCCGTTAAGCACTACGGGAATCTTGTTTTCTTCACGGAGCGCTTTGGCTGCTTTCTTGCCTAGGTCAGTGCGCGGTTCGGCTGTCAATTGATAAGTTTTCATTGTTAATTAATTTGTTGTGTTACTCAAAATTAAGTGATTTTAAATAATGCTCCTTAATTTCCCATCACACGGGGATGCTAAAAAGCGGTGCAAAGTTAATATTTTTAATATTAGTATACAAGCTAATCGGTTGCTAATTTCAAGCAGCAGTGCGAAAATACAATAAAATTTGCTATTGCTCGCGATTTATATGTAAATTTGCGGTTAATATGAATAAGATTGTCATAACCGCATGCCTGTCGGCATTGCTTAGCATACAGGGTTTTGCCCAACAGCCGGAATCTCCGTCGGCAAACGAGGTTAAGGAATCGGACATAAAGCAAGAGATTTATGCCTGGAAAATTATTCCGCCATTGGGCTTAAGGGAATCAGCCCCGGTGGATACCTCTTTGTTCAACTATGGGCAACGGTCAGTCCCTGCTTCGCTTGGTCCGGCATATGCCATTACGGGCAACCTGGGGGGACCAGGGGAGACTCTGATTTATTTCGACCGGGAGCCGACAAGCGAATTTATGTTCAAGGATGCTGTGGCGGCATGGCTGCCGTCGCTCGGCAAGCAAGAGTTTTTCAACTCGCGCATACCTGTGACATTTCTATCATATAATACTGCAGGTACACGCGATAATTCACAGGACAGACTTGCGGCGACTTTTTCAGGAAATATAAATAAGAGAGCTCAAGTAGGGGCGATGTTTGACTACCTGTATTCCAAAGGATGCTATGATTTTCAAGCGGTGAAAGGGCTTTCGTGGGGGCTATCCGGCTCATATATCGGCGACCGTTATGAGATGCAGGCATTTTATAATCACTGGAACACGCTTGGCAAAGAGAACGGCGGTATTACGGATGACCTGTATATAACCGATCCGGCACAACTCCAAGGTGGACAGACATCAATTCAGGCAAAGTCGATACCGACACGGCTTACCGGCGCGTTTAACCGAGTGGTAGGCGGCGAACTTTACCTGAATAATGCTTATAAGGTGGGATTTTGGAAAGACGTGGAAGTAGATGACTCCACGACAGTTGAAGAATTCGTTCCCGTGTCAAGCTTTAGTTGGACTCTCAATTACAAAACAGGTAGGCACAGGTTTACCGACACAGGCTCGGAAGATAATGATTTTTGGGAAAATACTTACTTTAATATTGACGGAAGCAATGACAGGACCAAATACTGGTCATTGACCAACACCGTGGGAGTATCGCTGCTTGAGGAGTTCAACAAGTTTGCCAAATTCGGCCTTACGGCATTTGTCACTCACGAAATAAGAAAATACAACCAATTTCATGATACAATACCTGATAGTGACAAACGCCCTGAAGGACTTACCCCATATCCTATTGCCGGAGTTGCAGTGAAAGGGTCTCAGAACTTACTTTGGGTAGGAGGCCAGCTCACCAAGCAGCGAGGCTCGCTGCTTACCTATGAGGCAACGGCTCGCTTCGGGTTGCTCGGCAGTTCGGTTGGTGATATCGATATTGACGGAAATGTCTCAACGAAGTTCAGGCTGTTTGGCGACTCGGTGACGATCACGGGTTACGGTCAATTTCACAATACTGAAGCACCGTATCTACTTAATCATTATGTGTCAAACCATTTTATATGGGAGAACAAGTTTGGCAAAACCCGCAGGTTGCGCCTTGGTGGTCGGTTGAGCATACCGCATACACGCACATTTATCAATGTCGGAGTTGAGAATGTGCAGAATCTGATCTATTTTAATTCATCGTGTATGCCGGTACAGCATGGTGGGAGCGTACAGGTATTCAGCGCCTCGCTTAATCAGAACTTCAAGTTCGGACCGCTTCATTGGGACAACAGAGTCACGTATCAAGAGACCTCTGATGACAATGTAATCCCGCTTCCCAGGCTTTCGGTATATTCCAACCTCTATTTGCATTTCACTGTTGCAAAGGTATTGGATGTGCAGTTTGGCGTTGATTGCGATTATTACACAAAATATAAGGCTGTCGACTATCAACCCGCTACCATGAGTTTCTATAACCAAAGAGAGATAGAGTGTGGCAATTATCCGTTTATGAACGCATATGTCAACATGAAATTGAGTAAGGCGCGGTTTTATGTAATGTTCAGCCACGTCAATCAGGGGCTGACAGGATATAATTACTTCTCGATGCCGCATTATCCGCTTAACCCGAGACGTTTCCAGATGGGTGTGTCAATAGACTTTGCTAACTGATCCGAGCTATGAGTTATAAACCGATAAAAAAGAAAAATAACGCAATAGTGCTTCTTGCCGGATTGGGGTTTGCACTTGGTGCAATGTATTCCTTGCGTCGGTGCAACAACCACGATCTGCCCTCACGGCCTGTGGCTTCCGGCGGCGACACAATAGATGTGGCTATAGAATATTCACCGCTGTCATTTTACCGTTATGATGACACTCTTGGCGGCTTCAACTATGATATGCTGCGCATAATAGCGCAGAAGCACGGTCTGACACTCAAGTTTCATCCGATAGTGAGCCTGTCGCAGTCGCTTGCTTACATTGATGACAATACCTACGATATTCTTGCCGCAGACCTTCCGGCAACTGCCGATTTCAAGGAACGCTATTCGCTGCTCGAACCGGTGTTGCTCGACAGGCAGGTACTCGTGCAGCGTCGTGATTCAGTGACAGGGAAGCCCGGCATAAAATCGCAACTTGATCTTGCCGGAGATACAGTCTGGATTGTGAAAGGTTCATCGGTCGAAAGTCGTATTACCAACCTTGGACATGAGATAGGCGATACCATTTACATGCGGTATGAACCGGAATACGGAGCCGAGCAACTATTCATAATGACCGCAACAGGCGAAATTGACAATGCTGTGGTAAGCGAACGCGTTGCCCGCGACATGGTGAAAGATTATCCGATGATGGACATAAACACCAACATCTCGTTCACTCAATTTCAATCATGGATAGTAAGCGAAAAAAGACCGTCGCTTAGCGACAGTCTTAATCTTTGGATTAGCGATTTCAAGGATAGCGGGGAGTATGACACTCTTGTAAGGCGCTATATCAGATGACGCCGATTATCTCGTTGATATCTGCAATTCCATGTCGTTTGCAGTAGCCTTCCATATACTCGATGATTTTTACCGTTACAGCCGGGTCGATGAAATTTGCAGTGCCTACTTCAATCGCCGTTGCTCCGGCAAGCATAAACTCGATTGCATCCCTGCCATTCATTATTCCGCCAAGTCCGATAACCGGTATCTCTACCGCATGGGCCACCTGCCATACCATGCGTACGGCTATCGGGCGTACTGCAGGACCGGATAATCCACCGGTGACTGTCGACAGATAGGGGCGACGGCGTTCCACATCTACCGCCATCCCAAGAAGGGTATTGATCAGAGATACGGAATCAGCCCCCTCCGCCTCCACAGATTTGGCTATCGACACGATGTCGGTAACATTGGGGGATAGTTTTACTATCACTGTCTTTGAAAACGCCTTCCTGACGGCTTTAGTTACCTCTGCCGCTCCTTCGCATGTTGTGCCGAAAGCCATGCCACCCTGTTTGACATTAGGGCAGGATATATTGACTTCAATTGCATTTATACGATCAAGCGCATTCAGTTTTTCGCATACTGCGACATAATCGCTTATGGTGGCACCGGAGACGTTTACTATGACATGAGAGTCGATATCCTTTATTTTAGGATATATGTTTTCGATGAAATAGTCTACTCCTTTATTCTGGAGACCGACCGCATTCAGCATGCCCGAGGGTGTTTCAACCATACGCGGATACGGGTTACCCTCACGATGACTAAGGGTAGTGCCCTTTACTACAAATCCGCCGAGACGCTCAAGATCGATAAAGTCGGAAAATTCCTCTCCGTATCCAAATGTGCCTGACGCTGTAAGCACCGGATTTTTAAATGAAAGATCTCCTATTTTTACTTCTAAATTTGCCATGTCAGTTCATTTATATTGAATACAGGACCTTCGGTACATACACACACATTACCTTTAACCGTATTTTCCACGCAACACAGGCATGCCCCAAGTCCACACGCCATCATATTCTCTAATGAGACTTCACATTCCGCACCCACTTTGCGGGCTTTTGCGGCAACGGCTTTCATCATGGGGGCAGGTCCGCAACAATATATAAAATCACTGTGACGAGACAATGCACTGTTGCTTGTGATAAGCCCGGGCTCGCCAAGCGAACCATCTTCGGTGGAGACATAAACCTTTCCTATGCCGGTGAACTCATCAAGCTCGAGCACGTCGGCTGCCGAACGGGCCCCAAGGAGAAACTCGGGTCGGAAACCCAGACGCTTTAATTCATATCCCCAGTAGAGCATCGGTGCCACTCCCACGCCTCCACCTACGAGAAGTACACTTGCTCCTTCCGCAGGCATTGAAAAGCAATTGCCGAGTGGTAATATCAGATCAATTGTTTCACCATGTTTTTTCTCACAGAGGGCACGGGTTCCGTCGCCAGCTTTTCTGACAAGAAGCCAAAGCTGGTTGTTTGCCCGGTCAACTAAATTTACAGATATCGGGCGACGCAAGAAAGTGGTCTTTGAATTGTCGACTGCGACCTGAACGAATTGCCCGGGTCTCATTTCAGGAATGATACCTTCGGTGGGCGTCAGTATCAGTAAAGAATATAGTTCATGCAAATGACGGTTTTCAACGACACGAAAATCCAATATATACTTCTTCATTTCGGAAAAATATTTTCTACAAAAATACAAAATATATTATATAATGTGTTGCCTGCCGAGGAAAAATATGCCGTCTCACTCGCTTTTGGGGACAAATGTGTCGAAGCTGTTGTCGGAATAAAACACCATTATAGAAACTACCTTTCTGGATTTGTTCATATTGAATGACATCGATTCAGCACGTGGATTTTCATTTTGTAAGCTCTCTCTCGCAACCGGAGTTACCGGTGAATGAATTTTTTCAGCAACAAAATTATCTGACTCTTTTTCATATTCATTTGCAAACGGCGAATCTGAGTCGTTAATTGATTCATTATCTGAGAATAGGGTAACGCCTTCATCGATATTTATCCTATTTTGAGGCTCTGAGATTTGCGTATTTGTAAAATCACCCATATCTCCCTCGCCAAACATAAGCCAAGAAACGGAAAGAGCCGGATATGCCTTGTGGATTTTTTCGATTACCTCATTGCTCACCTTTTTATTCCTGCCGTTAAGGAGCTGCGACAGTGAAGGGCGCGGTATTCCGCATGTATCGGCAAACTGAGAATACTGTATTCCCGAGGTATCCATAAATTTTTTTAGTCGAGAGGCTATATCCATGACTGTTTTATTTACGCAATTAACAATGTGCAAATGTAATTAATTAAATTGTAAATTCAAAATTAATATTTCAAAATTTAAAATTTACATTTGGGGATAGGCTGTGTTTGCAATTTTAATTTGCATCTGAGAACTTTACTTATATGTTGAACTAATGCTGTAATATATCAGTGCTAATTCTTTGATTAATTGCAATATGTGTAGTCGAAATTTCAGTTTGGGGCGATATTGTAAATAAAAATAGCGCAGCTATAAAGTGGCGCTAAAGATATTTTTCGTAAGTTATATGGATTTCAATTAATTTTAGCTATTGTGCATATTTGTTAACTGATTTAATGTGTATTTGTAAATGCTAACCGATGGGGAATTCACGAATAATAACACTCTCTATCTGTAATCTGCCAATTTGCAATTAGAATCAATCTTGTTTTAAATTTCGAGCCTACTATTCTGATTTGCAAATACACAAATCTTAATCGGTTGCAATAATTTAGTATTGCAAACCAAATTAACCATTCTCCGATGCAAACCGGAAAATTTTGTTACCTATTCTTATAACGTGCCATAAAATAAAAATGATTACAATGTTATCAGAAATTAACATCGTAATCATCTTATTCTCTGTACATTAACACTAATTAGTATAGTTCTTAATATACTGTTGAGATATGCAAATAAAAATGTATGTTTTACAGCAGTTTTTCTTTACTCTATTTTATGATAGACGTACGTTATCAGCTGCAAGAAATTTTGCTGTGGGCGAATTTCCGGCGGCAATTTGTGTAGGAGTTCCTTCTGATACGATTTTACCTCCTCCTTTACCCCCTTCAGGTCCCATGTCTATAATATGATCGGCACATTTCAACACGTCGAGGTTATGCTCAATTACAAGTACCGTATTGCCTTTGTCCACCAATCGGTTCATAACTCCCAATAATACATTTATATCTTCAAAATGCAATCCGGTAGTCGGCTCGTCGAGAATAAACAACGTTTTGCCTGTATCACGTTTTGCAAGCTCTGTTGCAAGTTTCACACGTTGGTTCTCTCCGCCGGAAAGCGTGCTTGATGGTTGTCCGAGCTTAATATATCCGAGCCCTATGTCTTGAAGTACTTGAATTTTCTTAAGAATACCAGGAATCCCTGCGAAAAATTCCACTGCCTGATTGATTGTCATGTCAAGTACATCGGCAATAGACTTACCCTTGTATCTTACCTCAAGGGTTTCACGGTTATATCGTTTGCCCCCACACACCTCACATGGTACGAGCACGTCAGGGAGAAAGTTCATCTCAATGACTTTATATCCGTTTCCGCTACACGTCTCACATCTGCCTCCTGCTACATTAAAAGAAAATCTGCCCGGTTTATAACCCCTGATTTTCGCTTCAGGAAGATTAACGAATAGATTGCGTATGTCGGAAAATACACCGGTATAAGTTGCCGGATTTGACCGTGGCGAGCGACCGAGTGGCGACTGATCGACAGTAACGACCTTGTCTATATTTTCTATTCCTTCTATCGACTTGTAGGGTAACGGTTCCTGATGAGAGCGGTAGAAATGTTTGCTTAATATCGGCTGCAGCGTGCCGTTTATAAGACTTGACTTACCACTTCCCGATACTCCTGCGACGCATATGAGTTTCCCAAGCGGAAGGTTAAGTGTGACATCTTTGAGATTATTGCCTGTACAGCCTGTTAACGTTAAATATTTGCCATTTCCTGACCTTGTCTTTTCGGGTACTGCGATCTGCTTTCTTCCATTCAGATAATCGGCAGTCAATGTATGGGTGGCAAGCATATCTTTCGGAGTGCCGCTAAACACCACATTGCCGCCTTTTCTTCCCGCCTTTGGCCCGATATCTATGATATAGTCAGCCTCAAGCATTATCTCTTTATCGTGTTCAACTACGATAATTGAATTATATGCGTCACGCAGCCTCTTGAGTGAATCGATCAGGCGTTTATTGTCACGCTGATGAAGCCCGATACTTGGCTCGTCAAGTATGTACATGACATTAACAAGCTCCGACCCGAGTTGGGTGGCAAGCCTTATACGTTGGCTCTCTCCTCCTGAAAGAGTTGAAGAATTGCGGTTAAGCGACAGATATTCCAACCCCACGTCAACGAGAAATTTCAGTCGCGAACGTATCTCTTTCAATATCTCCTTGCCGATAAGCTGCTGCTGTGACGACAAATTACCTTCTACGTTGCTGATCCATTCATACAGAGCCGAAATGTCCATAGCCGCAAGGTCGGCTATATTCTTACCGTCGATGAAGAAATGAAGTGCCTCCTGGTTTAGTCGTTTGCCTTCACATTCAGGGCATTGCACGCGTGAATAGAATTGTCCGCTCCATTTCTGAGCTTTTGCCGATGCATCATCAGACTGCTGCAATTCGAGATACTTTACAAGCCCTTCATAGGTCTGAAAATAAGAGAATGTGCTTTGTGATTCAGTCTTCAACGACAATCTTTCGTTTGTGCCGTTAAGGATGTCATTTATAGCATCTTCACTTAGGTCCTTGATCGGAGTTTTTAGCGTAAACCCGTATTTCTCGCATATCGCCGAAATTTGCCAGAATATCATGGAGTTTTTATATGATCCGAGTGCCACAATTCCGCCTTCATGAATTGATAAAGCAGTATTAGGCATCAGCTTGGCGCGATCCACAAGATTTACATATCCAAGCCCTTTACACCTTTCACATGCTCCTTGCGGTGAATTGAACGAGAAGTTATGTGGTGCCGGTTCACGATATGATATTCCACTGACGGGATCCATGAGCATCTGGCTGTAATAGCCTACGGATTCATCTTCGAGGTCATATACCATCATCTGTTTCCCGCCTTGTTGTAGAGCCTTGTCAACGGAATCATGAAGTCTGGAGGCGTCTTTGGCATTTACCTTAAGCTTGTCGACCACAAGCTCCACGGAGTGATTCTTGTATCGGTCAAGCTTCATGCCGAATGTTATCTCACGAAGTTCGCCGTCGACTCTCACCGTCAAGTAGCCCTTTTTACGGAGCTGTTCGAAAAGTTCCTTGTAATGGCCTTTCCTGTTCTTTACGAGGGGGGCGAGAATATATATTTTGTGACCGTCATAACGGTCAAGTATCATCGAGACAATCTTTTCTTCGGTGTATTTTACCATAGGTTTCCCTGATATATAGCTTACAGCCTCTCCGATTCTGGCATATAGCAATCGGAGATAGTCATATATCTCAGTCGTCGTGCCTATGGTGCTTCGCGGATTACGGTTTATGGTCTTCTGCTCGATAGCAATTACAGGACTCAATCCCGATATGTTGTCCACGTCAGGGCGTTCGAGTGTGCCGAGCATATTTCGCGCATATGCTGAAAATGTCTCGATATATCGACGCTGTCCCTCCGCAAATATTGTGTCAAATGCAAGCGATGACTTGCCGCTGCCACTAAGCCCTGTTATTACTGTGAGCTTGTTATGGGGGATCGTTACGTCAATATTTTTCAAGTTATTCACTCTCGCCCCAATGACCGAGAGGAGTTCCTGATTCTCATCCATACTTAATCCTTGATAGTCCTGTTAGTCTACAATCCACGCGTCACGATAGGTGTTTCTTTGCTGGGTTGACCTGTGCATGTCGTTTTTTTCGGGGATCATCACTGTATAGCTCTTGCCTGTCTTGTTCGGGAGCGATTTTGCTCTTATCCAAGGATTGAAATCGCGTAGCTGCATATAGCTTACTCCTTGTTTTTTTGCCCACTCCGCCCAGTCGTCGACAGGATAGTCGACTGTGACTTGACGGGCCCTTACCGGTTGATAGAGCTGGTCGGCTTTCAGATGGTAGCCATATTTAGCGGGGGTCTCCATTATAAGCTTCATGGCAAGCAGGCGATAAATATAGCGGGCGGTCTCGTCAACAAGATAAAGATTGTAAGCCGATTCCTCGCCTTGTGCCGCGATTTCATTGGTGATTCTTCCCATGCCCCCGTTATATGATGCGGCGACTGATTCCCAGTTCCCGTACTTGCTATAGGCACTTTTCATATAGCGGCATGCAGCTTCTGTCGCTTTCGCGGTATTGTATCGCTCGTCGACATATTCATTAACTTCAAGCCCATATTGTTTCGCCGTTGAAGGAATGAATTGCCATAATCCTGCCGCTTTTGCACCTGAATAAGCCCTTGGGTTAAGGGTGCTTTCAATACAGGCAAGATACACCATGTCCTCCGGTATGCCGTTTTTCTTCAATATAGGGATCAATTCAGGAAAATACTTGTTGGCGCGTTTCAGCACAAGTAGAGTGTTGCCATGTGTATATGCCATCGATGTGAGTTCTCGGTCGAGCCGCTCAAACATGTCCACACGGTCAAGATCCACATTTTTGCCTGCAAAAGTCATTGACTTGGGTATGACAGGATTTTCTATCGAGGAAAACACAACGCTTGAGCGTTGCTGTGAATTAATGTCAAAAGGCATAGAGACAGCCACACCGCATATCACAGCGGCGGCACATGTGTTCACTATATGTTTTACACAGTTCATAATCATGATTCAATTTTAGTAATTTATTATTGAGTAACATTGCCCGTGCCGGATGTGTTCTGCTTATATCCGATAATATTTATGTCGCCTCGAAGGTTATAGTCCTTGCCGTCGGCGCCACGAGCCTTTATCACGTAATAGTAGACACCCGAAGGTACAAGCTTTCCCTTGTATTTTCCATCCCAGCCCTGAGACGGATCGGTCAGGTGAGCGACCTGTATGCCCCAACGGTTGAATATATGGCATTCAAATTGGATTATTGACTTGTAGCTTACTTTCCATAAGTCATTTATCCCTTCGCTTGTTCCGGGGGAAAAAGCATTAGGGCATTTTATGTCAGATTCACCTATCGAAACCTCATATACGGGGGAATAGTAATCGCAGTTACCGGCGGCATTGCTTGCCATGAACCTGACATAAAATGTACCTTCGTTGTCAAATACATAATTCAAGTCAAGGTCATTATGGCGGTAATCAATAAGGTCAAATTCCTGATCAGTAGCAATCTGCCATTCCTTAAATATCGCTGCGTCGGTCGTAACGGCATGGAAATCAATCTCCACCGGAGCCGAGCCGCCAAGTCCGCTTACTTCACCTTTCTGCTCGTTATCATTATCGCGCTCCACCTGTTGAGCGGTTGTATAAGCTTCCACCGCCTTGGCTTCATAGTATGGTGACACAATAGACTGTGGCTGCGCCCATGTTTCAAGGAATCGGTCGCCTGACAGAGTAAAGTCGGTATTGCAGAGCGGGGCGTTTACCGGGATATTGGCGGAAGCATGAGAAAGTTCGTCGGTAATATCGGAAAATAAATATATCGCAGCATCTTCATCATACTTCAAGGTGCTGTAGCTGAGTTTCAGACCGCGGCTTAACTCCTGTGACTGTCCGTTGACCGTGTAATAACGTATTGCGTCAGCGTCTCCTTCAAATGCCAGGATTACGGTTGAACAATCGCTTTCCGGACTGATGGCAATTGATCCCAAGCTTAGCTTATGGGATGCATAATTAACCACCCAATAGCAATGACGTGAGCCGCCATCTTCTATTATATAACCCATGTCACCTTGCAGAGAGGGCAGTGTTGAGAGATCGCCACTTTGTATAATCCCGGAAATTTCCTCAGCGTAGCCGCCGCCAAGATTGCTGAATCGATACCATTTCACAGCATTACCTGCGGTAGAACGATAGCTTGCGCTGACACCCGCTACATCCGACACCACATACACGGCTTCAAGCCCGGTTGACGCGGCTGCCGATTCGGAAATTACAGGAAGATCATTGCCCGAAAAACTCAGTTGTGGAAACGCATTTACGTAAAATGCGAGTAGTGCGGTTGAAGTAAGTATCTTTTTCATTACAGGTCGCTTTGACCTGCAAATATAGCTCAAAAAAGTGACATTCGGAAATGTTGCGGTGTTAACACGTTTAACTAAACCTGCAATGTCCTCACACAGCCGATGCTGATTTTATACTTCCGGTCGATTTGGGTGCCGCGGTCTTTCGTGTAAGCGCATTTGTTATATACACGGTAAATATAGGAAACAATATCAGCCCTTCAGCAGCAAGAATCACGGCCAGCACTTTACCGGTAGGAGTTATCGCGTTGATATTGCATCCAACCGTAGTCACGTCCATGAATGCCCACCATAGGGCCGACCAGTAGGTCGTGACTCCCGGGTTGATATAATGTTCCTCAATGAAAAACATCATGCTTGCAAAATATACAGTCGCTATGAGCAATCCGACATACGCTGTAAATAAGCTCGAAACCTTATCGGTAGATAACACACCAAGCACAATCGTAAGCACGTATGCGGCACGTATCATAGGTATAAACCGAACAAGGTATTGCATCTCAGGTGACAGGTCTATGTTGTAGTAAGCGATGATGTTCAGGTAGGGTATGCTGACTATAAGAAAAAACAGATGTGTAAGTATATATTTCCACTTTTTCGGCGCGAAAAAAAACTCGACCACTACATCAAATATGAAAAATATACATATCCAGAACTGAATGTTCATGTATGTCTCGTTTGCAAGGAATGATATATTACGGAAACAATCGTACGAAATCAGTACGATAAGTCCAATTGAGCACATTAATACAAGTATATGCAGTATGCGTATTATAATTATCCTTGAGGTAGAATGCTCATGCTGCTTTGGCTGCTTGGAAGTTGGTACGGTATTATCCATAATAAATAGCTGATTTTTATTATTAAAACACCGAACATACGGTATTGTTTGTGTCGGTATGAACATAAAAAAATCGGAGGGCTCTCACGAGTACTCCGACCTTCATTCATCACATTATGCTTAAAAGTGCTATAGTCTGTTTCTTGCGTTAGTGCGCATTTATGAGAAAAAGTACGATTACATTTTCTTTGAATATCGTTTACTTACCACTTCCCAGTCGACAATGCTCCATAGCTTGTCAAGAGCTTCGGCACGACGGTTCTGGTAATCGAGATAATATGCGTGTTCCCAGACATCAAACGTCAGGATAGGAGTAAGTCCCTGAGTTAGCGGGTTTGCAGCATTAGGACCTTGGGTTATAAACAGTTTGCCATCCTTGTCTTGTGACAGCCAGACCCATCCTGATCCGAAAAGACCTACGCCTGCCTCTACAAAAAGCTTCTTGAACTCTTCAAAAGAGCCAAACTCTTCTTTTATTGCATCGGCAAGATCGCCATGAGGCTCACCGCCACCGTCAGGACTGAATGAAAAGAAATAGAAGATATGGTTCCATGCCTGTGATGCATTGTTGAAGAGCGGACCGTTTGCCTTTCTGATAATATCTTCCAATGGGGTATCTTCCCATTCAGTGTCTCGTATGAGTTTATTGAGGTTGTCGATATAAGTCTTTTCATGCTTGCCCCAATGGTAGCTTACAGTTTCCGCGCTAATGGCAGGGGCAAGTGCATCAGATGCATAGGGCAACTTTGGCTGAGAATATACGTTAGTTTCCATATTTTATATTAGTTTTATGTTTTGATACTAAAACGCCCCAAACTTGTAAATGTTTAGGGCGCTTCAAGGCTTTAAATGTTTATAACACTTGCTAATCTAATACCTTATATTTATTAAGGTCGGCGAGTGTCTGATGATATCGGTACTGTACGTCAAGATAGTCGCGTTCAGCCTGTAGATAGTAGTCCATCTCGCTTAGATAGTCGAGTAGCGATATCTGCCCTCCTTCCAGTGACTTTTTCAACAGATCGGTTGAATTGTCGTTTTTCAAAACCGACTCATAAGAAGTCATCTGCCGGTATAAGGCAAGAGCTTTCTCCCTGTTTGACTTTAAGGTCGCGCGCTTCTGTATAGCCACTGTCATCTCGTCATATTCAAGTGACCGGCGCAATGCCTTGGCTGCGCGCACCTTATTGCGGGTTGAAAATACCGGTAATGTGACACCTACGATAAGACCGTTGAATACGTCACCGTCTTCCCAACTGTGGTGATAACCGAGAGTGAATCCGGGCAACTGCATCAAGCGCTCGGCCTTTACGCGTTGAGCCTGCGACTGCATCATCAGTGAACTGTATTTGACTGCAGGATCATTTTCTTCGATAATCTTCTCATATTCCTCTGCAGGAAGGATTGTATCATCAGGGTAGTTGTCAATTGCCGCAATTATATCACCGCATTCCTTGCCTCCGTTCTGTGCTACAAGAGTGGACTCAAGCAGAGTAAACTCTGACTCAAGTGCCGACATCGTCTCGTTTAGTCGGATTTTCTCAATCTTCAGTTTGCGTAGGTCAAGTATGGTAAGCTCTCCGCGATTCATGCCTGTAGTGTACTTTTCAATCATCTGATCCATCAGATCAAGACGCTCTTTCACCACTTTCATGTTTTTCTTGACATTTACTATGTCGATAAGATTCTGCTTTATCTCCAGACGCTTGTCAATATAATTGCTGCGATTGAGATAACTCATGGCTTCTGAAGCAATTTTATTAGCCTTGCCACGAGCCATGTATACGCCCGGCCAGTCAAATCCTTGGGTGACATTGACGTCAAATTTGTCACCCACCTCATGACGCCCCCATTGGTATTCGACCTCGACCTCCGGATCGGGGAGGTTATTTTCACTCTTCTGAGTGAACAGCTCGCTTCGTGCGGCATCGACCGATGACATAAGCTCGGTGTTGTTGCTTACGACCTTATTAAGTAACGTATCAAAATTTTGCGCTTCTGTCTCAAGAGCGAATACCCCTATGGTAAATAAAAGGCAGGTACATGATTTCAGCATGAAAAATATATATTATGAATTATTTTACAAAGTTACGATTTTTTCTTATTTGTTAAATAATATAACACCGGGGTAACAAATATGTTCAGCAACGTTGAGGTAATTAGCCCACCCAAAATCACTACTGCCATAGGCGATTGAATCTCGTTGCCGGGTTCACTGCCTCTCAGTGCGAGAGGGATAAGGGCGAGTGCCGATGTCAGGGCTGTCATCATAATGGGGAGAAGCCTGTCGACTGAACCTGTCTTTATACGTTCAATCAATCCGACATGCTCTTCCGCAAGGTGATTGTAGCGTGATATAAGGAGCATACCGTTACGCGTGGTTATGCCGAGGAGCGATATAAATCCGATTATAGCAGGGATATTCAGCTCTCCTGACGTGCACTTCAATATCATGATGCCGCCTATCATAGCAAGAGGCATATTGACAAGTATTATGAGAGTCTGCTTCATATTATGAAATTCCGAATAGAGCAGCATAATAATTATAATCAATGCACCTAAAGACGTGATAGCAAGGGTGCGCGACGCTTCTTCCTCGCTTTCAAACTGACCTGAATAATTGATATAATATCCGTCGGGGAGCGTTACATTTTCATCGATCTCTTTCCGTATATCATTTACTGCGCTTTTCAGATCACGGTCATCGACATTGGCCGACACTACTATACGTCGGCTCACATTCTCGCGGTTGATCGTGTTCGGACCGGTGGTCGAAACAATCTCAGCCACGTTGTCAAGCGGTATCTTGCCTACATTACTGTCAATCATAAGACCGGATATCGCGGAAAGTGACTCACGGTTGGAATCATCAGCTCTCAAAGTGATGTCATATGGCAATCCTCCTTCGTATACCTGAGATACAACCTTTCCACCGAGGGCAACATTGATAAACTCGACGAATTTATTCATCGGTATACCATATCTTGCAAGCATTCCTCGGCGTGGCCTTATATCGAGTTGCGGGCGACCTACCTGTTGCTCTATATTGACGTCGACAATGCCCGGAACTTCAGATATATGCTTTTTAATCTCGGAACCGACAGTGTAGAGCGATTCCAAGTCATCGCCAAATATTTTTATGGCTATCTGGGCCTCCGTACCTGACAACATGGCGTCTATGCGGTGAGATATCGGCTGACCGATTTCGATATTGACTCCGGGGATTTCCGACAGTTTTTCGCGCAATTCGCGCACAACCTCATTACGACTTCTACCGTCAAGTTCATAAGGGGCTTCAATTTCCGATACATTGACTCCAAGAGAATGCTCGTCAAGCTCGGCGCGACCTGTTTTTCTCGCCACAGTCTTTACTTCAGGGACTGATAATATGGCTTCTTCGGCAATTCTACCTATGTGATCGCTCTCTTCCAGTGAAATACCGGGCAAGGCACTCACATTAATGGTGAAAGAGCCTTCATTAAAAGATGGTAGGAAACTACGACCTAATGTGAAGAATAGAGCAGACGCAATTACAAAAAGGGCGGAAACGGCTATAAGCAGCGCCTTTTTATGCTTAAACGTTGTAGCGAGTGCGCCTTGGTATAGTGATTTTAGTTTACGCGCTACCCAGGATTCCTTTCCAAGCTTGTCAGCGTCATTGCTTTTAAGCAGATAGCTACACAGCACCGGAGTAAGTGTAAGCGCTACAATTGTCGATGCGATAAGAGCCACGATAAACGAGATTCCGAGAGGAATCAGCATCCTGCCCTCAAGACCGCGAAGGAAAAAGAGAGGGAGGAAACTTGCTATGATTATCAATGACGAATTAAATATTGGCATACGCACTTCTTTTGACGCTTCATACACGACGGAAATTACGCTGCGTCGCCTGTCATCAGGTAGCATGGAGTTTTCGCGAAGCCGCTTGTATACATTTTCGACATCAACTATAGCATCATCAACCAGTGAGCCGATCGCAATTGCAATACCTCCGAGACTCATGGTATTGATGCTCAATCCAAGAAGATTAAGCACAATGACGGTAACTATGATTGACATCGGGAGGGCAACAAGAGAGATAAGCGTCGTGCGGACATTCATCAGGAAGAAAAACAATATGACAATTACGAATAATGCACCTTCAAACAGAGATTGTTGCAAGTTGCTTATCGAGTTGTCGATAAAGTCGCTTTGCCTGAATATATCGGTCGAGATCTTTATATCGGAAGGCATTGTCGAGCTTAGTTTTGTCAACTCCTCCTCAATGGTCTCGGTTAGTTCGATAGTGCCTGTAGAGGGCTGTTTGGTCACTGTGAGCAATACCGAGGGTGAGCATTTGAGCGATGCAGCTCCCGTACGCGGCAATTTTCCTCCCACGGTTACATCCGCGATATCCGACAACAATACAATGCCACGGTCGTCACTCCTTACCACGGAGTTGCCGATGGCGTCGACAGAAGGTGTGTTGATGTCACCTTTTATTATATATTCATTGCCATAGTCGTAAATGATGCCTCCCGAGGCATTGTCATTTATTGATTCAGTGGCGGCAATGACTTCATCGAGCGATATGTCAAAATGCTTCATCTTATCAGGGTTCATCTTGATCTGATACTCCTTGACGTCACCGCCCAATACCGAGACCTGGGAAACTCCGCCGATAGAAAGAAGTTGCGGGCTGATAGTGCGGTCGGCTATGGTACGCAAGTCTGTCATTGAAGTTGAGTCGGCAGTAAGTCCTATTATAAGCATTTCCCCAAGGATTGAGGATTGAGGGCCGATAACCGGTGTCCCGACACCTGCCGGAAGCTTCTCCGCCACCTCATTCAACCGCTCGGCGACGATCTGACGAGCCTTATATATATCAGTGCCCCAGTCAAATTCAATCCAGATTACAGAAAAGCCTGTAGCAGAGGAGGATCTCACGCGACGCACATCGGTAGCCCCGTTTACTGCCGTCTCAACAGGGTAGGTGACTACCTTTTCCACTTCCTCGGGGGCCAATCCCGGGGCTTCGGTCATCACAACTACGGTGGGCGCATTGAGGTCGGGGAATATGTCAACCTCCATTTTCATAAGCACCGCGCATCCGGCAAGCAGAAGCAGACCGGACAATATCACAATCGCAACGCGGTTGGCGAGCGAAAACTTGATTATTCGGTTAAGCATGGCATCAATGATTGTGGGAATGACCTTCAGGAACTACATTCGATGTCTCGGCAAGTTTTATGAATATGACACCTTCGGTAACAATTGTCTCGCCGTCACGGATTCCTGAGAGCAACTGGGCCTCCTTACCATCTGATACACCGATGGTGACGTTGCGCTTTTCATAACCGTGGTCATCAAGCTTAACATAGGCAAAGAGTTTTCCTTGTTGCTCAGTAAGCGCGCTCACCGGAATTACAAGCACTGAATCGCGAGGCTCGCTTTGCAAGTATACTTCAGCGCTGCTCCCCGGTACAACCGAACCATTGTTGTCAAAGGAGAAATATACAGGGATATATCCGGGCTGGGCAGCTACATTATCGGCAGAAGACGATCTGCTACCGTTGAGCTCTGACAATGAGAATACATCTTCGGAATATGCCGGCCGGAAATTGGCAGTGGTGACGCCGGGCAATATCGAGTGATATTTCTGCGGGACGTCAGCACGCAACAATAGCCTTGAATTGCGTGATACAGTTGCCACCGGTTGTCCGACACTCACATAATCTCCTTGCTTTACAAGAAGTTCGGTAATTACTCCTCCGACAGGAGATGTAAGTGCGCCTCCCGAATTTCGACCGGAATGTGCGGCACGAGCCTGTTCATAAGCAGCAAGCGTGGCATTGTACTCTTTGGCCGATACTATGCCTTCTTTATAAAGAGGAGTGATCCGGTCAAGTTCTTTCTTGGCCGCACTATATTGAAGCGAAGCCACTTCGTCGGCATCACCGCCGGTAAATCCTTGAGAAGATACGGAGCCTATTGATGCTCCCTGACCGATTTTTTTACCCGGGACTACATTTTTATTAAGGGATACAACCCCTGATGACTTTGCCACGATAGTGGCGACATCGCCCGGCGCGCCGATAATACTGCCGCTGACCTTTATTGCCTCGGAGAATGGGCGTCTGTTCAGTGTTGTGACTTTTATACCATATTTTTCTGCCGTTTCAGGCGAGAGGATTATCTCGTCGGAGCCTTTTTCTTCTTCTGCTAATCCATGGATATTATGTTGGGATTTTTCTTCATCTTCTGAGTGTTCATGCCCGGAATGATTTCCGGAACATGCCGCAAAAGCCAATAAGCTTATTGCCAATAAGTTAGATATGTATTTCATGCGTAATTTAAATTAAATCGATGTTATATTGCTGGTGTTCAGGCGATTACATTGCCTGGGCATTAAATTAAATACACATGAAAGGTGGCGCGCGGAATATTGAAGAAGTCTTTATTATCAATGACAAATGTCTCAGATAATATCGCGCGTTTAATACAGTAGAATAAAATGTAGTTAATGGGAATGCGATAGAATCCTCAATGTCATAGGTTTGAGTCTCTATCGGGAATAATGATAAATGCGCTGTAGATCTGAAAATATCCGATTGATCAATATGCAAAGAACATTTTCCGTGTCCTTTACAATCGGGGGCATGATGGCTACACGATTCGGATTTATGATGACATTTTTCTAACGAGAGCAATCCTGATGAAGCGTCGAGCGTAACCTCGTTATTTTGCAGCAATGAGAAGAAAGCGACACCATGGCAGTCGTGGTGATGAAACTGTAATGTAGTAGTCATCATGACGAGTACACTGACAAACAGTGTCAATATTTTGTTGTAAATCTTCATTGCGCCGTAAAGATAGCTATTTTTGCGCAAAGTTACGGCATTAGCATTGCAAACCAGTTGCAAACAGTCCTATAAAAAAAGTTACATATAATTCCCATAATCAATATTATGTTAAATTTGGTATGTTGTCAAATAATCTCCTACCGCCAAATCTGAGATTTAAAAATCGCTCAACTATATTATGATTAATTAAGTGCGCTATCGTTAACAACGTAATGAAGTAATTGTTATAAAGACAAATACAAATTAAATAAGAATATGGAAACTATTGTAAACAAGTCGATTGTAGATTTCAAGCTCCCGGCTTATAAAGATGGCGAGTTTGTTGAGATAAGTAATGATGACATAAAAGGAAAATGGAGCGTATTTTTCTTTTATCCGGCAGATTTTACCTTTGTCTGCCCTACAGAGTTGCTTGACATGGCCGAAAACTATGATAAGTTTAAGGAACTTGGTGTGGAAGTGTACTCAGTAAGTACTGATACGCAATTTACCCATAAGGCATGGGCTGATGCTTCGGAAAGCATCCGTCAGATAAAGTTCCCTATGATAGCTGACAAGACCGGTTTTCTAAGTGAATCATTCGGAGTGCTGAATCCGGAAGATTTCCTTGCCTACCGTGGCACTTTTGTCATCAATCCCGAAGGCAAGATTAAGATTGTGGAGATCCATGACAACGGCATAGGTCGTGACGCTTCCGAATTGCTCAGGAAGATAGAAGCCGCTCAGTTTGTGGAGAACAATCCGGGTCATGTGTGTCCGGCAAAATGGAAGAAAGGTGCCGCTACCCTAACCCCAAGCATTGAACTTGTTGGGAAAATATAATTACATATCAAGTTAAAAAAGTAGCCGCGTCATTGTTGATGGCACGGCTACTTTTTTTATAGCTTTGTCTAATCTGCTATAATACAATTGAACCGGGAAGATTGCGGCAATTGTATTGAGATGCCATGATTTCGCCATAGGCACCTGCCGAGCGTATTGCAAGCAAGTCACCGCGTCGGGTTACAGGCAGGGTCTCTTCCATACCGAAACAGTCGGATGACTCACATATGGGTCCTACGACATCGTAGACCTCAGTCTCTGAACTTTGAGAAGTGATATTCTGGATCAAGTGATGAGCCTGATAAAGTGCGGGGCGTATAAGATCGGTCATGCCGGCATCGACAATAACAAATTTCTTTTTTACGCCTTCCTTTATATAACGCACTTTTGTGATAAGTGAGCCACACTGCCCTACTATTGAGCGGCCGAGTTCGAAATGTACCTGTTGTGTAGCATCAAGCCTGAGATTTTCACGGAACACATCAAAATATGATTTAAAGTCAGGGATCGGATGCCCGTCGGGATCATCGTAGTCAATACCAAGGCCACCACCTACGTTAATCATGCGGAATTCTACGCCAAGCTTTTTGTATTGGTCAACAAGGGTGTTGATGCGCTCACAAAGAATCTTGAATGGCTCTGTAACAGTAATCTGCGAACCGATATGGAAATGCAATCCCACAAGTCGCAGGTTAGGATTTTTCAAGCAAAAGTCAACAGCCTCATGAAGCATCTCCAACGCAATACCGAACTTATTCTCTTCCAGTCCGGTAGTGATGTAATGATGAGTGTGGGCGTCAATATTGGGATTAACCCTGAGAGCGACATTGGCGATCTTGTCCTTTACCGAAGCCATCTCTTGAATCAACTGAAGTTCAGGTATCGACTCGACATTGAAGCATTCGATATCGTTATCAAGAGCGAAGTCAATCTCGCTGTCACCCTTCCCCACTCCGGCAAATACAATCTTTGATGACGGAAATCCGGCATTTAACGCAGCCCTTATTTCACCTTCACTTACGCAGTCAACGCCAAATCCGGCTTTCGCAATTTCCCTTATCACCAATGAATTGGCATTAGCCTTTATAGCATAATGGACATGGAAACAGCTGTCAGGGGCGGCTGTCTTTATCGCATCAAGGGTATTGCGAAGCAACTCCATGTCGTAATAATAGAATGGAGTGGACTGCGATTCAAATTCTTTTATCGGGAATTTACTCATAACTTGTAATTATTTAAGCATTAGCCTCTTTGTTCTTAAACAATCGGTCGCTTAACAGGTTGAGTGCCTTCACCTTGTCTTCTTTCCGTACAAGGAACGATATATTGTAATTGCTACCTCCATAGGAAATCATACGTACGGGCAGCTCTTTCAGTGCATCGAGAGCCTCGGCCTCAAAGCCGCGATTCTGCCATTCAAGATCGCCGACCACACAGATTATCACCATATCTTTGTCGACAGTCACCGTACCGAACTTTCTCAGGTCATCAAGTATATGGCAAAGATTGCGCTCATTATCAATAGTCAGTGAGACACCTACCTCGGATGTGGCAATCATGTCAATCGGAGTCTGGTGAGTCTCAAATACTTCAAACACCTTGCGGAGGAAGCCATAAGCAAGCAACATCCTACCCGACTTTATTTTTATCGCGGTGATATTGTCTTTTGCGGCTACTGCCTTTATCTTGCGTGGATCCTGCGAATTATGGATCAATGTACCGGCCGCATCAGGTTGCATAGTGTTTAGCAGTCTTACCGGTATATTGTTAAGCTTGGCAGGGAGTATACAGGTAGGATGCAAAATCTTTGCACCGAAGTAGGCAAGCTCGGCAGCTTCTTCAAAATGAAGTTCCTTGACCGGCTTGGTTCCTTCCACAAAGCGCGGGTCATTGTTGTGCATACCGTCGATATCGGTCCAGATTTCAATTTCCTCTGCATTGATAGCCGCTCCGATAAGTGACGCCGTATAATCGCTGCCTCCACGCTGGAGATTGTCTATTTCTCCGTAAGCATTGCGGCATATGTATCCCTGGGTTATGTAGATATCAGCATCCTGATGCTTTTCAAGTCGAGCATTCAGTTTCTGACGTATATACTGAGTATCGGGTTCAGAGTTTTTATCGGTGCGCATAAACTCCAAGGCCGGAAGCAATACGGAGTTGACACCTTTTTCCTGAAGGTAAATATTCATCATCGCTGTTGACATCAGCTCACCTTGTGCAAGTATCTCCTTCTCCTCAAACAAAGTGAAAATATCCTTAGTAAACGAACGGATATAATTGAAACACCCTTTCACCTCCTTGACAGCCGCTTCCTTAGCCGCCGGAGTGCCATACAGCTCGTCAATTGTGCGCATATATTTTGACTCAAGCTGATTTACGGTCTCTTTTGCCCCGTCAATGTTCTTTTTGTAAAGATATTCCGATATTTCAACAAGTGTGTTGGTGGTACCCGACATGGCCGAGAGTACGACAATGTTTTTACCACGCGAGGTTACAAGATCGGCTACTTCCTTAATACGCTGCGCAGAGCCGACTGAAGTGCCTCCAAATTTTAAAACCTTCATTTTGATTATATCTATAGTTTTCAAAAATACTTGCAAAAGTAATAAAAAAGTGTCGTATTGCTGACATCAATTGCACACAATTCCTTCCATCGGGGCAAGACACTTGTCATCACACCGAAGTACCTTGCCAGGAAATGTGTCAAGCAGGCTAAGGTTATGTGTCGCCATGATTACGGCTGTACCCTCAGCGGCAATGCCATGCAGGTAACGCACTATCTGTTCGCCTGTGGCAGGATCAAGATTACCGGTAGGCTCGTCGGCGAGTATCAGTTTCGGGCGGTTTAGGAGTGCCCTTGCTATCACTATACGTTGCTGCTCTCCTCCCGACAGTTCATGAGGCATCTTATATGATTTAGTTAACATGCCTACCTCCTTAAGCACTTCTTCGATACGGTCGTCCATGTCACTTTTGTTTTTCCAACCGGTTGCCTGGAGTACGAACAAAAGGTTTTCATATACAGTACGATCGGTCAGCAGTTGAAAATCCTGGAAAACTATGCCGATGTCACGGCGCAAAAACGGTATCTTTTTGCGTTTAATCGCAGTTACGTCATAGTCGAGTACGTGGGCCTCACCCGTCTCTACGGGAATTTCGGCATACATGGATTTCAGAAGGCTGCTTTTACCACTTCCCACTTTGCCTATTATATAAATAAACTCACCCTCTTCTACCTCAAGATTTACGTTCTTAAGGACTACATGCTCCTTGCGTAGAATCTCTACATTTTTATAGTCAACAACCTTCATTTTCCAAATCAACCTTTATGACGACGAGCAAGTTCGGCCGACAGCTCTTCTATGCGGTGACCCTTTGCAGTGAGAAGCACGATAAGATGGTATAAAAGATCGGACGCTTCATATATAAGCCGATTGTCTGTGCCATTGGTGGCCTCGATGACAGTCTCCACTGCTTCTTCGCCTACCTTCTGGGCCATTCTGTTAAGCCCCTTTTTAAACAAGAGCGTAGTATAAGAGTCTTCGGGCATCTCTTCATGACGGCGTATAATAAAATCTTGGAGATAGCTTAAAAATTCAATACCGCGCTTATTTTCCGTGCCGAAACAGGTATCAGTGCCATTATGACATACAGGGCCTACGGGATTGACCTTTACAAGCAATGTGTCATTGTCACAATCCTCCTCCATTGATACCACATTCAAAAAATTACCGCTTTCCTCCCCTTTGGTCCAAAGACGGTTTTTGGTACGGCTGAAAAATGTCACTTTCCCTTCAGCCACGGTCTTGTCATAGGCTTCTTCGTTCATGAAGCCGAGCATCAACACATTTTTAGTCTGCGCATCTTGGATAATAGCCGGCACAAGACCGCCAAGTTTTTGAAAGTTAAGGTTTGCCATAATAGTTATAATCTTATGTTTATATTTCGGTCATAAAGATAATGCTTTAAACCGTCAATTGCAATTTCATTGAAATGAAAAATGCCGGCGGCAAGCGCCGCATCAGCTTTTCCTTCGGTAAATACTTCATAAAAATGAGAATACTCCCCCGCTCCTCCGGAGGCAATGACAGGTATCGGGAGTTCTTCGGAGAGTCTTGACAAAGCCTCACATGCAAATCCGGTCTTGACACCGTCATGATCCATGCTCGTAAACAGTATCTCTCCGGCTCCCCGGTCAGCCCCTTCGCGTGCCCATTCAAATAAATGGCGCTCAGTAGGCACGCGCCCTCCGTTGACATAACAGAGCCAGTCACCATCTGTAAAACGGGCGTCAATCGCAAGGACACATACCTGCGACCCAAAACGCGATACGATCCCATCTATAAGTGACGGATTGCGCAATGCGGATGAATTCACCGAAACCTTGTCAGCCCCGGCATCAAGCAACTTCTCGACATCCGCCACACTTCCTATGCCACCTCCTACGGTGAACGGTATATTGATGTTTTCCGCAACCCTTGTCACAAGATCAATGAATGTCTTTCTTCCTTCGTGAGATGCCGTTATGTCAAGATACACGAGCTCATCGGCACCGTCATCGCTGTACTTTTTCCCAAGTTCCACCGGATCGCCTGCATTGCGGAAATTAACAAAGTTCACTCCTTTGACCGTCTTGCCGTCTTTAACATCAAGGCACGGAATTATTCGTTTCGCTAACATATGGCTATCCTTTCCAAATCCTTTAATGTTATACGCCCCTCATAAATAGCCTTTCCGACAATCACCGCAGGTACACCGACATCATCAAGTGACGTTATATCGTCAAGTGAACTTACTCCTCCACTGGCAATGATGCGTGCTTCAGGAAGTGCCGTCATCATTGCCTTGTACATGCCGACAGATGGTCCGGCAAGAGTCCCGTCTACAGATATATCGGTCGATATAATCTGTCGTATGCCTTTGGCGTAGTAATCACGGATAAAATCAAGGAGGTCATGCTCAGACTGTTCGAGCCATCCATCGGTAGCTATTTTGCCTCCATTCACATCGGCACCGAGTATCACCCGTTCTGCACCGTATCGGCAAAGCCATCCTTCAAACATTTCCGGCGATTTTACGGCAATGCTGCCGCCGGTTATCATGGACGCTCCACAATCAAAGGCAATACGAACATCCTCGTCACTCTTAAGTCCACCTCCGAAATCAATAATCATTGACGTGTGAGATGCAATATTTTCAAGAGCCCGGTAATTTACTATGTGACTTGACCTTGCTCCGTCAAGATCAACGACATGGAGCTGACGACATCCGGCATCACAGAACCTTTTTGCCATATCGACAGGGTCTTCGCCATACACCCTGAAGCTGTCATAGTCTCCTCGGGTAAGCCGCACACACTTGCCTCCTATTATATCAATAGCGGGAATCACCTGTATCATAACTCAAGGAAATTTTTTAATATTTTTTCACCGACATCGCCGCTTTTTTCGGGATGAAACTGCGTGGCATAGAAATTTTCTTTTCGCATAGATGCACTGAAAGGCAGAATATAATCCGTTACCGCAGTTGTGTAGTCACACACCGGCACATAATAGCTGTGGACATAGTAGACATATGAATTGTCAACCGCAGCAGGGACAACACCGTCACCGGAAGTAACACGGAGGTTGTTCCAACCCATGTGTGGGACTTTCATGTTTCCGTTGACCGGAAAACGCTTCACTTCCGCATCAAAAATCCCAAGACAATCAGTGTCGCCTTCTTCAGAATGACGGCACATGAGTTGTTGCCCTATACATATGCCAAGCACCGGTTGAAGGAGAGACCGTATCAAAGAGTCAAGATTGCCGGATCGCAGATAACTCATCGCCGAGGATGCCTCTCCCACACCAGGGAAGATGACCTTATCGGCGTTCCTGACAACATCAAAGTCATCGGTCACAACAGCCTCGACGCCCAGCCTACGCAGCGCACAAAGCACGGAAAAATTATTTCCGGCATTATACTTTATAACAGCGACACCCATTATGTAATCAGCTAAACACGATTGTCTTGTTGTTATATGTAAGTATCTTGCGCTGGATATGCTTTTCTACGGCGCGCGAAAGCACAATCTTTTCAAGGTCACGCCCTTTCTTTACGAGGTCGGCTACCGTATCTTTGTGAGTCACGCGCGTAATGTCTTGCTCGATGATAGGACCGGCGTCAAGATCGGGTGTCACATAGTGGCTTGTCGCACCTATAAGCTTTACCCCACGGTCGTAAGCGGCATGGTAGGGCTTCGCTCCGACAAAAGCGGGCAAAAATGAGTGGTGTATGTTTATGATATGGTGAGGATAGCGGTTTATGAAATCTTCCGACAGCACCTGCATATATCGGGCAAGCACGATAAAATCAACATCGTGCGAATCCAGTATCTCGAATTCCTTTGCTTCCATCTCCGGCTTGTTGTCCTTCGTTATCGGTACTACCTCAAATGGTATCTTAAACTGCTCGGCCACCACTGAAAGGTCAGGATGATTACTGATAATCACAGGTATCTCTACTTCCCATTCGCCGGATATATATCGCGCAAGAATGTCATAAAGACAATGTGACATCTTGCTGACAAATATTGCCATACGCTGCTTCTTGTCGGAAAATTTGAGTGTATAGTTAAGATTGTAGCGCTGCGCATACAGGACTTTAAAATATTCCTCAATCTTTTCTTTGGGAATAATAAAGTTGTCAAGCTCCCACTCCACTCTCATGTAAAACACTCCGTTTATACGGTCGACATACTGGTCGAGATACACAATATTTCCGCCATTGACATTTATAAATTCTGTAATGACGGCTATGATGCCCGGTTGATCCGGGCAATGCATCAGGAGTATGGCTGTATTTTTTTGTTTCTGTTCCATAATAGCAACGACTGCGTTAATTCTGCAAATATACTCATTTATGAGCTATTTGGCAATAAAATGACAGTATTTATAAATAAAACATGCACTTTTGCTCAAAAACAGAGGTTGCTTTCAGCAAAAGTGCATGATTTATGTTTTCAGTTGTCGGTTGTCAGTTGCCCATCTCTGAAAGGAACTTGATGCGCATAAGCCTTATCTCTTCTTCGGTAAATTCATTCCCGAGTTCATTGATCGCTTCCTGAAGGTCATCGCTCTCACTTTCCTTAAAGTAATCAAACAGATCAAGCTGACGGTCTTCATCCATGATCTCATTAAGGAAGTAATCAATGCTGATCTTTGTTCCGGAATATACGATTGCCTCGATTTCATCAAGCAGCTCGTTAAATTCAAGTCCCTTGCTCTCGGCAAGCGCATCAAGTGCAATCTTGCGGTCAATACCCTGAATTATGGATATTTTAAGCTTACTCTTGTTTGCGACACTCCTCACTCTCAGATCCTCAGGACGCTCGATCTCATTTTCTTCCACGTGGGTCTTGATAACCTTTATGAAATCCTCCCCATAACGCTTAGCCTTCCCAGCTCCTACACCGGGAATGTTCTGAAGCTCCTCAAGAGTAACGGGATAAGTAGTCGCCATGGCTTCAAGAGAGGGATCCTGGAAGATGACATATGTAGGCAGCTCGAGTTTCTTTGCCAGTTTCTTACGCAAATCCTTGAGGATATTGTAAAGCTCAGGGTCAACGGCACACGCCGCACCGCTCTTTACCACCATCTCTTCTTCATCCTCGTTGAAATCATTATCTTCAACAATCTTAAATGACACAGGTTTTTTGTAATAATCTTTTCCTTTCTTTGTAATCTTTAGTAAACCAAAATTTTCAATATCACGGTCAATATAGCCGGCTATAATCGCCTGACGTATCACAGTATTGATAGTCTTTGCATCAGAGCCCTGAAGGCATCCGAACACTTCAAGGCCATCTTGGTTGTAAGACTTCACTGTAGCCGTGTTTTTACCAAGCATCACATCAATCACCTGCTCAGCCTTAAATTTTTCCTTGAGAGCAGTCACGGTTTCAATAACCGCACATAATTCATCTTTAGCTTCCACTTGTTTTTTAGGATTTAGACAATTGTCACAATTTCCGCAATTTTCTTCAAAATATTCTTCACCAAAATAATGTAACAATGATTTCCGCCTGCATATTGACGACTCTGCGTAAGATGCAGTCTCCATCAACAGCTGCTTACCGATTTCCTGTTCAGCGAGTGGTTTTCCCTGCATGAATTTTTCCATTTTCAAGAGATCCTTGTTCTGATAAAAAGTAATGCAGATACCTTCCCCGCCGTCACGACCCGCGCGACCCGTCTCCTGATAGTAGCCTTCAAGGGATTTGGGTATGTCGTAATGGATTACAAATCGCACATCAGGCTTATCAATCCCCATGCCAAAAGCAATTGTGGCGACTATCACATCCACATTCTCCATCAGGAACGCGTCTTGATTTGCCGAACGGGTGGCACTGTCCATTCCTGCATGGTAGGCAAGTGCCCTGATATTGTTGACTTTAAGGATTTCAGTAAGTTCCTCTACCTTTTTGCGGCTCAGGCAGTAAATAATACCGCTTTTACCTTCCTGTGACTTTATGAACTTTATTATTTCCCGGTCAATATTTGTTGTTTTGGGTCTGACCTCGTAATAAAGATTTTTACGGTTAAAGGAAGATTTGAATACCGCAGCCGACTGCATGCCGAGATTTTTCTGTATATCGTGTTGCACCTTAGGCGTAGCCGTTGCTGTAAGGGCGATTACAGGTCTACGGCATATCTCGTTTATAATAGGTCGGATCCGCCGGTATTCCGGGCGGAAATCATGTCCCCATTCAGAGATACAGTGAGCCTCGTCAACGGCATAAAACGAGATCGGCACGGTTTTAAGGAACTCAATGTTTTCTTCTTTAGTCAGCGATTCAGGCGCGACATAAAGCAGTTTTGTCTTTTTGGCGAGAATATCGCTTTTGACTTGGTCGATCGCCGCTTTGTTTAGCGATGAATTAAGGAAATGGGCCACGTTGTCATCCTCACTGAAATTACGCATGGCGTCAACCTGATTTTTCATCAGCGCAATCAGCGGAGAGATTACAATGGCTGTTCCTTCCATTATGAGCGCAGGCAATTGATAGCACAATGATTTACCCCCTCCTGTAGGCATCAATACAAAAGTGTCATTTCCTGCAAGGAGGCTGGAAATAATCGCTTCTTGATTTCCTTTGAAGGTGTCAAAGCCGAAGTGTCGCTTCAACTCCTCGATAAGTGCGGGATTTTTTGCCATGGTCATAAGGTTTTATTCCAAGTCGGTTGCAATATTTGTTATTCAGTCTTGTTTAGTTCAAAATTAGCTTTCTGAAGTTTCTCCAAAGCATATTCCTTAGTCACGGTGAATTCCTTGACACCGGAAGACGGGACATCAAACATCGAATCAATCATAATCGTTTCCACGATAGATCGCAAGCCTCGCGCGCCAAGTTTGTACTCAATCGCCTTGTCTACAATGAGGTCAAGTGCCTCAGAATCAAACGTCAGCTTGACTCCGTCCATGCTAAACAATTTTTCATATTGACGCACAATGGCATTTTTAGGCTCGGTGAGCACACGGCGCAGGGCTTCACGGTCAAGGGGCTCAAGATTGGTGAGTATCGGGAGACGCCCTATGATCTCGGGGATAAGACCGAAAGATTTCAGGTCTTGCGGGGCTACGAACTTCAAGTAATTTTCGCGCTGTACCCGTTGTCTTGCCGGATCAGTAGAATAGCCTACAACATGCGTGTTCAGTCGATGGGCTATTTTCTGCTCGATGCCATCAAATGCTCCTCCGCATATAAACAGGATATTCTTTGTGTCGACGGGAATCATGCGCTGTTCCGGATGTTTCCTGCCTCCTTGCGGCGGCACATTCACTACAGAGCCTTCAAGAAGTTTCAGCAAACCTTGCTGCACACCTTCGCCGCTGACATCACGCGTAATCGAGGGATTGTCACCCTTACGGGCGATCTTATCGATCTCGTCGATGAATACGATGCCTTTCTCCGCTTTCGTCACGTCGTAGTCAGCAACCTGAAGCAAGCGTGTCAGAAGGCTTTCAATATCCTCCCCGACATATCCCGCCTGAGTAAGTACGGTAGCATCAACAATGGTAAACGGCACATCGAGCATTCGGGCTATCGTCTTTGCCAGCAAGGTTTTCCCAGTGCCGGTAGGACCGACAAGTATGACATTGCTTTTTTCAATGTCGACATCATCACCCTTGCCTTGCGCAAGACGCTTATAGTGATTATATACCGCCACGGAGAGATACTTTTTTGCCTCGTCTTGTCCGATTACATACTGATTGAGGTAATCATAGATCTCTTTAGGCTTCGGCACGGAGTCCATCTGGGTCGGTTCCGTGTCTTTTGCCTGCTCCTTGTAGTCATGGAGTATACCGTTGATAGCCTCCACGCAGTCGGAGCAGATATATACGCCGGAAATCCCTGCCGAAGGCACAAGAACTTCTGCCATATCAGCGGGACGTCCGCAAAAAGAGCATTGGGCTTGTTCTGCTTTTTTCTTTGCCATAATCAGTTTAAATTGATTACTTATTGGCCTTTACTAGTACGTTGTCAATCATACCGTATTGTTTTGCCTCCTCGGCTGTCATCCAATAGTCGCGGTCGGAGTCTCTTTCCACCTTGTCAAACGGCTGACCGGAGTGATCGGCAATGATTGTATATAGTTCTTTCTTGAGTTTCTGGATTTCACGTGCGGTGATCTCAATGTCTGACGCCTGCCCCTGTGCGCCGCCCATCGGCTGATGGATCATTACACGGGAATGTTTCAGGGCAAAACGCTTGCCTTTCTCACCGGCAACAAGCAATACAGCCGCCATGGAAGCAGCCATGCCTGTGCATATGGTTGCGACATCGCTGGATATATACTGCATTGTGTCATATATGCCAAGACCGGCGTATACCGAGCCACCGGGCGAGTTAATGTATATTGACACATCCTTTCCGGGATCGGAAGTGTCAAGGTAAAGAAGCTGAGCCTGAATCACATTTGCGGTATAGTCGTTTACTTCAGTACCGAGAAAAATGATACGGTCCATCATAAGACGTGAAAACACGTCCATCTGCGCAATGTTAAGCTGTCGCTCTTCTATGATCGTAGGAGAAATATAGCTTGAAGTCACATTGGCAGCACCGGTAGCAGCGATATATTGGTCAAGCGCGAGACCGTTCATGCCTAAATGCTTGACTGCATAATTTCTGAAATCGTTATTCATGTTTTGTCTTTTCGATTATTGTTTGTTATTCAAAGATACAAAATAAAATGATGTCAATGCAAATTTTTTTGATAATAATATTTGCATGAGTGTAAAAGAGACGGGCGACACCGATGTGACGCCCGCCTCATGTCTTATTGTGAAAATCGTATTACTTCGATGCGATTTCCTTAAATTCATCAAGCGACACCTCTTTGTTGTCGACAGTCACTTTCTCCTTTATAGCGTCGAAAAGCTTTATGTCACCTACTTCCTCCACTATGCGCGGGCGATAGTTCTTGTCGGCAAGGATACGTTTTGCATAGTCGGCAAGAGTATCGTCATCCATGTTTGTCATGCCGTACTGGGCAAACTGCATAGCGGCGATAGCCTTTGCGTGATTGATGAGATCCTGCTCATCGATCTTGATTTCGCAGATAGCGCCAAGGCGCTCTTTGATAAGCTGCCATTTAAGACCCGGCTCCATCTTGGTGTATTCCTCGTCGATGTTTTCTTCGGTAAGACCTTCGTTATGGCGTACAAGCCATTTCTTAAGGACCTCGACAGGAAGCTCCATGTTGCCGTATTTTTCAATCATTGCCTTTTCTGTGTCAACGCGGAAAAGCATCTCACTGTTGCGAGAAAGTTCACGCGCGATCATTTCCTTAATGCCGGCGCGATATTCATCTTCATTGTGAGCCTTGTCCTTGCCGAGTACATTGTCATAGAGCTCCTGTCCGAGCTCTGCCGGGCGAAGCACTATGATTTCCGAGATAGAAAGTTCAAAATCACCCTTTATATCGGCAGACTTTTCCTTGTCTACTCCAAGCATGGATGAAAGTTCGGCAGCATTGCCGTCGCAAGTCTTCCAAGGATTGAATATTACCTTGTCGTTAACCTTCTTGCCGGCAAACTTTTCTGCCTCAGCCTTATCCTTGAAATACATCGGAGCAACAATGCCGTTAAGCATCTGTATTGCATCGTCGGTGGTCTTTACCGAGCCATCTTCATTAAGTTCCATTATAGAACCCTTCACAAGGGCATTGGGCTCAACTTCTTCTCCGGGCACCTGAGCTCCGAAGCGTTCACGGAAATTCTTGTCTTGCTCGTTGATCATCTCGTCGGTCACCGCGATGGTGTAATAAGGGAGATGAACATCCTTGTCAAGTGTCACATTAATTTCGGGTACGAGACCAAGCTCATACTGGAATGTGAAATCCTTTTCATTCTTAAGGTCAAGTTCCTTGACTTCAACGGGTACAGGCTCGCCGAGCACTGCAAGCTTGTTTTCACGGATATAATTTACGACTGCCTCATATACATCGTTGTTGATCACGTCGCTTGTCACCTGCTTGCCAAAACGGCGGTTGAGTTCGCCAAAAGGCACGTGTCCCTGACGGAATCCGGGGATAGCATGTTTTTTACCGATTTCTTTAAGTTCTTTAACTACCTTGTCTTTGTAGTCGTTTTCTTCGATGGCAACTGTGAGCTTTACACTTACATTGCCCGTCTTTTCTTGTGATATGTTCATAATTTAAAGCATGATTATCTATTATAACGTCTGACATACTGCAAAAGTCGTGCCAAAAACAGTTAAAGGCACACTCTTCACTTTACGGCTGCAAAATTATATATAATATGATAAAATCACAAATAATGACCATGACTAAATTGCGCCTTACATATCTTAGATTGATAATATATTGAAATCAGCCTATAATAACGGGCTGGAATAGTCGACGTTGAGAAACGTATGAGATAAAAGTACGTCGGCATGCGGGATATTTTGCCGGGTTTATTGTAAAGTTATGGCGATTTTTACTAATTTTGCAGCCTAAACCAATCACTTAATAACTGAATCACCATATGGTTGTTTTCTTTAAAAAAGGTGCCGGTCAGATTATCGCTGTAGAGACATCCCAGCGGTTCAGCGACGATGACCTTAAAAAGCTGTCATGGCTCTTTGGCGGCGCCACCCCCTTGTCATCAACTTCGCTCAAAGGTCGTTTTGTCGGTCCACGACGCGAGATGATCACACCCTGGAGTACAAACGCAGTGGAAATCACTCAGAATATGGGGCTTTCCGGAATCACAAGAATCGAGGAGTTTTGGCGCACCAATGCCGAGAAGCCGGAATTTGACAAGATGCTGCAACGCGTTTACGAAGGCTTGAACAGCAAGATTTTTGCGGTGGCAAAGACTCCGGACCCTATAGTATATATAGAAGACATTTCAGAATACAATAAAAAAGAGGGACTTGCCCTGAGCCCTGACGAGGAGCAATATCTTCGTGACCTCAGCAAAAAGCTCGGTCGCCCGCTTACCGACAGTGAGGTATTCGGCTTTTCGCAGGTCAACTCAGAGCATTGCCGTCATAAGATTTTCAACGGCACATTCATTATCGACGGAGAGGAAAAGCCGTCATCTCTCTTTAAACTCATAAAGAAAACATCGCAGGTAAATCCCAACAAACTTGTCTCTGCTTATAAGGATAATGTCGCCTTTATAAAAGGGCCGAAGGTTGATCAGTTTTATCCTGTGAATCCCGACAGACCCGACTATTTTGACATAAAGGATGTCGATACGGTTATATCCCTGAAAGCCGAGACCCACAACTTTCCCACTACGGTGGAGCCGTTTAATGGTGCGGCAACCGGCACCGGCGGAGAAATCCGCGACCGTCTTGGCGGCGGAAAGGCAAGCCTTCCCATTGCCGGTACTGCTGTATACATGACATCATATCCGCGCATGACTCCTGAACACCGGTGGGAAATGATGATGGATCCTCGTGCATGGCTATATCAGACTCCATGCGACATACTTATAAAGGCATCAAACGGTGCATCGGACTTTGGCAACAAGTTTGGACAGCCGCTTATCTGCGGTTCGCTTCTGACATTCGAGCATGACGAGAATGGAAAGAAGTATGCCTACGACAAAGTAATCATGCTTGCCGGCGGCGTAGGCTTTGCGGCAAAGAAAGATGCGATAAAAGGCGAACCCATGGCCGGAGAGAAAGTCGTGGTTATGGGTGGCGACAACTATCGTATCGGCATGGGTGGTGGTGCTGTCTCTTCGGTAGAGACAGGTCAGTATGACAACTCAATCGAGCTTAATGCCGTACAGCGTGCCAACCCGGAGATGCAGAAGCGTGTCAGCAACGTGATCCGTGCTCTTGCAGAAAGCGACAATAACCCTATAATTTCCATCCACGACCATGGTGCCGGCGGTCATCTTAATGCACTGTCGGAGCTTGTGGAATCAACCGGAGGAAAAATTGAAATCGGCTCGTTGCCTATAGGCGACAAGACCCTTTCGGCAAAAGAGATTGTCGGCAATGAGAGTCAGGAGCGTATGGGTATGGTGCTTAAGACTGACGACATCGAGTATGTGCGCCGTGTTGCCGAACGTGAGCGTGCTCCGTTCTATGTTGTCGGTGAAACCACCGGCGATGACCACTTTGTATTTGAGCAGCCTGACGGAATCAAACCTATTGACCTTGCGATGGCTGATATGTTTGGCAATTCGCCAAAGACGGTGATGAACGACAATACCGTTGTCACTACATATAAAGATGTGGAATATGACGAAGCCAAGATAAACGAATATGTTGTCGATGTACTCGGACTTGAAGCCGTTGCCTGCAAAGATTGGCTCACCAATAAGGTAGACCGCTCCGTGACCGGAAAGATCGCCCGTCAGCAATGTCAGGGCGAAATCCAGTTGCCGTTGAGCGATTGCGGTGTAGTGGCGCTTGATTACAAAGGCAAGGCAGGTATCGCCACCTCGATAGGACATGCGCCACAGACAGCCCTTGTCGACTCGGCTAAAGGCTCTGTAATCGCTGTTGCGGAAGCTCTTACCAACATTGTCATGGCTCCGCTGAGTGACGGCATAAAAGGTGTCTCTCTGAGTGCAAACTGGATGTGGCCGTGCAAGAATCCGGGTGAAGATGCGGCATTATATCGTGCCGTTGAAGCGTGCAGTGATTTTGCATGCGCCCTTGGCATAAACATACCCACCGGTAAAGACAGTCTTTCCATGACCCAGAAGTATGGTGATGACAAGGTGTTTGCCCCCGGTACGGTGATTATATCAGCCGCAGGAGAGGTAAGCGACGTGAAAAAGACTGTCTCCCCTGTGCTTCAACCCAAGAAATCCACATTATATTATATAGACTTCTCCGGAGAGCGGATGATGCTTGGTGGTTCAGCATTGGCTCAGACCCTTAACCGTCTCGGTAAAGAAGTGCCGACTGTCAAGGATCCGGCACAGTTTGTGAAGACATTTGACGCCGTGCAGAAACTCGTTAAGGGTAAATCGCTTCTTGCCGCCCATGACGTGTCGGCAGGAGGTCTTGTCACCACCCTGCTTGAGATGTGTTTTGCCAATGTAAACGGTGGCATTGAGTTTAATGCCGACGCATTTGAGGCAATTGGAGAGACTGATCTTGTAAAGATACTTTTCTCTGAAAACCCCGCCCTTGTAATTCAGGTCGCCGATTCTAAGGCGGAAAAAGTTGAAAAAGTGCTTGACGATGCAGGCGCGCGTTATTGTGCGATCGGTGTCCCCTCTAAGGAAAGGGTCATTGAGATAAGCCATGACGGCAACGAAAGGCTTCTTTTCATAGATCAGCTTCGTGACACATGGTTCTATTCTTCCTATCTCATGGATTCGGTGCAGAGCGGAAAGAAATGTGCGCTTGAGCGTTTTGAAAATTACAAGAAGCAGCCAATAAGGTATCGTTTCCCCAAAGGTTTTGACGGAAAACTCAAATCAATGGGGCTGTCGCTGAGACGCGACGGAAAGAGTGGCATACGCGCTGCAATCATCCGTGAAAAAGGTGTCAACAGTGACCGAGAAATGGCATATTCTCTATATGTCGCAGGATTTGATGTCAAGGATGTGCACATGACTGACCTTATGTCAGGCAGGGAAACCCTTGACGATGTAAACATGATAGTGTTCTGCGGCGGATTCTCCAATTCCGATGTGCTTGGTTCGGCAAAAGGCTGGGCCGGAGGATTCCTTTGGAATGAAAAAGCAAAAACTACCCTTGAAAGATTCTATAAGCGTGACGATACATTGAGCCTCGGTATATGCAACGGTTGCCAGCTTATGATCGAGCTGAATCTGATTAATCCCGAGCACGACCGAAAGGCGACAATGGAACACAATATATCCCATAAGTTTGAGTCTCAGTTCCTCGGGCTCTCTATTCCTGAGAACAATTCAGTGATGCTCGGCTCGCTGTCAGGCTCTAAAATCGGAATCTGGGTTGCCCACGGTGAAGGCAAGTTCAATCTTCCCGAGCCATTGTCAAAATATAATGTCGTGGCGAAGTACAATTACTCCTCATATCCCGGTAATCCCAACGGCTCGCGCTATTCCATAGCGGGTATCGCCTCAGCCGACGGTCGCCATCTTGCCATGATGCCCCACCCTGAACGTTCTCTCTTCCCGTGGCAGTGTGGCTACTATCCTGAATCACACAAGAGTAACGAGGTGACACCATGGATAGAAGCATTTGTCAACGCTCGCAAATGGATTGAAAAGACAATCAACAAGAAATAAATACATATATTATCTGGATTTATATGGGAGGTTTTTTTGGTGTAGCGAAACATGACGAGTGTATCAACGAGCTATTCTATGGAGTTGACTATAATTCCCACATGGGCACAAAACGTGCCGGAATTGCGACTTGTAACAACGGCGTGTTTACCCGCTCTATCCATAACATTGAAAACTCTTATTTCAGGTCAAAATTTGAAGGTGACCTGAAAGATTTCTCCGGCAAAGTGGGCATCGGTGTCATTAGTGACACCGATGCCCAACCTATTATTGTCAACTGCCATCTTGGCAAGTTTGCAATAGTTACAGTCGGTCGTATCAACAATATCTCATCGCTTGAAAAAGAGCTGCTGGCAAAAGGTCATCACTTCTGTGAACACAGCTATGACATCATCAATCCCACGGAAATGATCGCCGCCCTCATAAGCGAAGGCACCGATTATGTTTCGGGAATAGAGAATGTATACAGGCGCGTAAAAGGCTCATGCTCGATGCTGCTCCTCACGGAAGACAGTATAATCGCCGCCCGTGACCGTCTTGGCAGAACCCCGATTATCATCGGTAAAAAAGATGGCGCGCACGCCGCCACAAGTGAGACCTGCGCATTTCCCAATCTTGGATTTGAGGTATGCTATAATGTCGGGCCTGCGGAAATTGTGGAAATAAAGGCAGATTCCATAAAGCAGTTGAAAGCCCCTGAGGAAGAGATGCAGATCTGCGCGTTTTTATGGACATATTACGGGTATCCGGTATGCGAGTATGAAAACCGCAACGTAGACCTCATGCGCTATGACTCAGGGCTTGAAATGGGCAAAAACGATGACACGGAAGTGGACTTTGTAAGTGCCGTGCCTGATTCCGGCATAGGCATGGCGCTCGGATATGCTGAGGGCAAGAATGTACCATATAAGCGCGGTATCGTGAAATACACCCCCACATGGCCGCGCAGCTTTACACCAAGCACCCAGGAACGACGCGAGCTTGTGGCGAAAATGAAATTGATTCCCAACCGCGCGCTTCTTTACGACAAGAAGGTGATATTTTGTGACGATTCAATTGTTAGAGGCACTCAGTTGCGCGACAATGTGAAAGACCTGTTTGACTGCGGAGCGAAGGAGGTGCACATACGTATCAGCTGTCCGCCTCTGATTTATCCTTGCAAATATATCAATTTCACCGCATCAAAAAGTGAGATGGAGCTTATCACGCGTCGTGTCATCCAGGAGCTTGAAGGCGATGCCGGCAAGGATCTTGCCGAATATGCCACAACCGACTCTCCAAAGTACAAGGCTATGGTTGAGCGCATCCGACAGCAGCTTGGCCTTACGTCGCTGCGTTTCAATTCAATCGAGACAATAGTCAAGGCGATTGGGTTACCAAAATGCAAGATATGTACCCATTGTTTTGACGGCTCAAGCTTCGATTGACGCGATTTGTCACCAATCGTTTGGACATAATAGTCTAAAACATTATCTTTGTAGAGATAAACCAAAATATAGTAACAAATAACTATCTAATATCTAAAAGTCATGAGTTTAAACATCATTGTGCTCGCAAAGCAGGTGCCTGACACCCGTAATGTGGGCAAAGATGCCATGAAGGAAGACGGCACGATCAATCGTGCCGCGCTGCCGGCTATCTTCAACCCGGAGGACCTGAACGCACTTGAGCAGGCTCTTCGTCTGAAAGATGCGAATCCCGGCTCGACAATCACCCTTCTCACAATGGGACTTCCGCGTGCATCTGAAATTATCCGTGAAGCAATTTATCGCGGTGCTGATACCGGCATCGTTCTTACCGACCGTGTCCTTGGTGGCGCGGATACTCTTGCCACTTCTTATTCACTTGCCCAGGCCGTCAAGAAATTCGGCAACTTCGACATAATCCTCGGAGGTCGCCAGGCTATTGACGGTGATACCGCACAGGTAGGTCCGCAGATCGCAGAGAAGCTCGGATTGCCGCAGGTTACATATGCTGAAGAAATCCTTGACTTAAAGGATGGCAAAGTTACAGTAAAGCGTCGTCTTGAATCGGGTGTTGAGACAGTTGTTGCCCCCCTCCCCTGCGTTGTGACAGTCAACGGTTCGGCTGCTGAATGTCGTCCACGCAACGCGCGTCGCATACAGAAATACAAGTATGCTGTTTCTCCCTCGGAGAAACAGAAGCTTTCCGATGAGTTGAAGGCTATTGTTGACGCTCGCCCCTATCTAAATCTTCAGGAATGGAGCGCGGCATATGTTGATGCTGATCCCGAGCAGATCGGTCTTCCCGGTTCTCCTACCAAAGTGAAAGCTATCGAAAATGTAGTGTTTACCGCCAAGGAGAGCCTCACTATAGAGAACAATGATACCGAGATTGAAAACCTTGTAAAAGAACTCATTGCTAACCATACAATTGGCTAAATACTGACTGACATGACCGACAATAATAATTTAATCGTATATTGCGAATACGAAGACGGCAAAGTAGCCGATGTGAGCCTTGAGCTTCTTACAAAAGGGCGTGTGCTCGCTGATCGGTTGGGGGTAAAGCTTGAAGCCGTTATAATCGGCGACAATCTTGCTGACATTGAGAAGCAGGTACTCCCCTATGGAGTCGACACTGTATACAAAGTCGAAGACAAGCGTCTTTATCCATATACCTCCAATCCCCATGCCGCTGTGCTTATCAACCTCTTCAAAGAGATTAAGCCGCAGATATGCCTTATGGGTGCCACATGTATAGGTCGTGACCTTGGTCCCCGTGTGTCATCTTGCCTTCACAGCGGTCTTACCGCCGATTGTACGGCACTTGAAATCGGAGATCACAAAGATCCCAAGACCGGCAAGGAATATACTGACCTCCTGTATCAGATACGCCCCGCTTTCGGTGGAAACATCGTTGCAACTATCGTCAATCCGGAGTGCCGCCCTCAGATGGCAACCGTGCGTGAGGGTGTGATGAAAAAAGAGATAAAAGATCCCGCTTATAAAGGAGAGATCATAAATCTTGACGCATCCAAATATGTCAAGCCGGAAGACTTTGTAGTTGAAATCATCGACCGTCATATCGAGAAATCGAAAGTCAACATCAAAAACTCCCCGATTATTGTTGCCGGAGGTTACGGCATGGGAAGTAAAGAAGGATTTGACCTTTTGTTTGACCTTGCCAATACACTCGGCGGAGAAGTCGGTGCGTCACGTGCTGCAGTCGATGCCGGTTTTGCCGAACATGACCGACAGATCGGACAGACAGGAGTCACCGTGCGCCCGAAACTTTATATCGCTTGCGGTATCTCCGGACAGATCCAGCATATTGCCGGAATGCAGGAGAGCGCAATCATAATCTCGATCAACAATGATCCCAATGCACCTATCAATACAATCGCCGATTATGTAATCACCGGCAATGTCGAGGATATCGTGCCGAAGCTCATAAAATATTACAAGAAAAACTCTAAGTAGCAACTACAATGTCTAATTTTTATACTGATAATCCCGATCTTAAGCATCATCTTACCCATCCTATGATGGAAAAGATTGTGGCTTTAAAAGAGCGCAACTATACTGATGCGGAGAAATTTGACTACGCTCCGTTTAATTTCGCCGATGCCATGGACAACTATGACAAGGTGCTTGAAGTAGTTGGAGAAGTATGTGGCGAGCATATTGCATCACGTGCCGAAGACGTTGACCACCAAGGTCCTCATGTTGAAAACGGTCGTGTGATTTATGCCGACGGTACAAAGGAAAATCTTGAAATATGCCGTAAGGCAGGTCTTATGGGTATGGCTATGCCTCGCCGTTACGGTGGCTTGAACTTCCCGATCACCCCTTACATCATGGCCGCTGACATAGTAAGCCGTGCCGACACCGGATTTGAAAACCTGTGGGGACTTCAGGACTGTGCGGAGACGATTTACGAATTTGCCAACGAAGACCAGAAGAGCCGTTACATCCCGCGTGTTTGCCAGGGCGAGACTATGTCAATGGACCTCACCGAGCCTGATGCCGGTTCCGACCTCCAGTCTGTAATGCTCAAGGCTACCGAACAGCCCGACGGCACGTGGCTGCTCAATGGTGTAAAACGCTTTATCACCAACGGAGACAGCGATATACACCTTGTACTTGCCCGTTCTGAAGACGGCACAAAAGATGGGCGCGGACTTTCAATGTTCATCTATGACAAGCGCAACGGCGGAGTAAATGTGCGCCGTATCGAGAACAAGATGGGTATAAAAGGCTCCCCTACTTGCGAACTTGTTTACAAGAATGCCAAGGCAGAGCTTGTAGGCTCACGCAAACTTGGTCTTATCAAGTATGTGATGGCGCTTATGAACGGTGCCCGTCTCGGTATCGCAGCCCAGTCGGTAGGTGTAAGTGAGCTTGCTTATCGTGAGGCACTTGCATATGCTCGTGATCGTAAGCAGTTTGGCAAGGCGATCATTGAGTTCCCGGCTGTATACGAGATGCTTTCAAGCATGAAAGCCAAACTTGACGCTTCTCGTTCGCTCTTGTATGAGTGCGCACGTTATGTTGACCTTTACAAGGTGTACGACGATATAGCAAAAGAGCGCGCACTTACCCCCGAAGAGAAGAAAGAGTCCAAGCAGTACAGTAAGATTGCCGATGCACTCACTCCTCTTGCCAAGGGAATGGGAAGTGAATATTGCAATCAAAACGCTTATGACTGTATCCAGATTCATGGTGGCTCAGGCTTTATGAAAGACTATGCTTGCGAACGCCTGTATCGTGATGCGCGTATCACCTCTATATATGAGGGTACAACTCAGCTTCAGGTCGTAGCAGCCATACGCTATGTGACTACAGGCGCATATCTAAATCTTATCAAAGAGTATGAGGCTATGGAAGTAAAACCTGAACTTCAGGGTCTTAAAAACCGCCTTATAGAGCTTGCCAAGATTTATGCCGATGTTGTTGAGAAGGTAACCTCGGTCAAAGAGCCGGCTTATGTCGACTTCATGGCTCGACGCATGGTAGAGATGGCAGCCGACATCATAATGGGACATCTCCTGCTTCAGGATGCCCAGCGCAACGATTCGTTTACCCGCAGCGCAGAGGTATATTGCAATCTTATCCAGTCGGAAGTTGCAAAACATGCCGAATTTATTGCTAATTTCAGCCTTGACAATATCGAGGTATACAAGCAGGCATAATTATATCTCAAATTTTATAGAAAGCCGGATGACATTACGTTGTCCGGCTTTTTAAGTTTTATGCAGTCAAAGCATACTGATATAAAAAGGATGCAAGAGCATTTTACCCTTGCATCCGATAAAAGTTAATACGACAGAACTACTTTGACCCTATTTGCGGGGTTACGGTCTGCGATTCGGGAGTGTCGGGTGTCGGTTCGCCCTCTTCAAGCGGCTCTACAATTTTTATAGTGTAGGAGACCACCGCCTCTGCCGGACTGTAATTCACAGCCAGTACCGGGATGTAAATCTGAAGGAGATGAGATCCGAGAGGAAGATTCTCCGTGTCGAAAACCATACCGAACGGGGATACAATATTACTTCCCTGAAATACATAATCCCAATAATAGGTAGCACCGCCGAGTGCAAGATCTTTTACCGAGGGATTTACCGCCTTTATGGATTCGATTGTAAACGGAGTGCCTTGAGGGACTACGACAACTCCCTTGTCGGTAATTTCAGTCTGACCTTTCATGTCGATTTGCAGCTGGAAGCTTGGCAGATCGTCATCATCGCTACATGCAACAAAAAACAATGGTAATGCAAACAACAAATAAAGTAATCGTTTCATAATAAATAGATTAAAATTGATATGTACCCGCCCCGCAAGACGGGCACATATCGCGTTTATAAATTAGTTTTTAAATATCAGTTCATCGTCTTTGACATCAATTATGATCGGATGTTCACGATCCACTTTCTGAGCAAGGATGTCCTTTGACAGGCGGTTAAGCACCATACGCTGAATGACACGCTTTACAGGGCGAGCTCCAAACTCAGGATTATAGCCCTCCTTGGCAAGATAGCTGAGCGCGGCAGGTGTAACATCAAGCACAACACCGTTTTTGGCAAGCATGCGCTTTATTCCGTTTACCTGTATGCCTACAATCTCCTCAATCTCACGCTCGTTAAGCGGCGTGAACATTATGATCTCGTCAATACGGTTAAGGAATTCCGGGCGAATTGTCTGTTTTAGCATATCAAGCACCTGTTCCTTAGTCTTTTCAACCACTTCCGAGTGATTGTCATCGGTTATATTCGCGAAATTCTCACGGATCACCTGCGACCCCATATTGGAAGTCATGATTATGATTGTATTCTTGAAGTTTACCAGACGGCCCTTGTTATCGGTAAGTCGTCCGTCATCAAGCACCTGAAGAAGGATATTGAATACATCGGGATGAGCCTTCTCTATTTCGTCGAACAGTACGACAGAATATGGCTTGCGACGTACCGCCTCTGTGAGTTGACCACCCTCATCGTAGCCTACATATCCCGGAGGCGCTCCGACAAGGCGGCTTACGGTATACTTTTCCTGATACTCGCTCATGTCGATACGCGTCATCATATTCTCGTCGTCGAAAAGATACTCTGCCAAAGCTTTGGCAAGCTCGGTCTTACCGACACCGGTCGTACCAAGGAAAATAAACGAACCGATGGGGCGGCGCGGGTCATTAAGCCCGGCGCGGCTGCGGCGCACAGCGTCGGCAATGGCAGCAATGGCTTCTTCCTGTCCAACCACACGTCGGTGTAGTTCTTCTTCAAGATGAAGCAGTTTTTCTTTCTCGCTCTGCACCATCTTGCTTACAGGAATACCTGTCCATCTTGACACGACATCCGCTATATCGTCAGCGTCAACCTCCTCCTTGATAAGCGACTTGTCGCCCTGCATCTCTTTAAGCTGTACCTGTATGCGTTCGTTTTCTTTCTCTTTTTCCTGAACCTTGGAGTAGCGTATTTCGGCAACCTTTGCATAATCGCCTTCGCGTTCAGCCTTGTCAGCTTCAAAGTTAAGCTGCTCAATGTCAATCTTATTCTGCTGTATCTTATTGATAAGCTCTTTCTGTGACTGCCATTTAGCCTTGAAATCCTTTTCTACATCGCGAAGATCGGCAAGTTCTTTTTCAAGATCCTTAATCTTGACATTGTCTCCTTCACGCTTTATCGCTTCACGCTCGATCTCAAGCTGTGCTATCTTACGTGTTATCTCGTCAAGAGCCTGAGGCACACTGTCACGCTCAAGTCGCAATTTTGACGCAGCTTCATCCACAAGGTCGATAGCCTTGTCGGGAAGGAAACGGTCAGTGATATAACGTTCCGACAATTGAACGGCGGCAATAATAGCCTCGTCACGTATACGCACCTGATGATGATTTTCGTAACGCTCTTTCAAGCCACGCAGAATCGAGATGGCACTCATTTCGTCAGGCTCATTTACCATGACTTTCTGGAATCGACGTTCAAGGGCCTTATCCTTTTCAAAATATTTCTGATACTCGTCAAGTGTAGTGGCTCCGATACTGCGTAGCTCACCTCTTGCAAGGGCAGGCTTAAGTATATTGGCTGCGTCCATTGCGCCCTCGCCTTTTCCTGCACCGACAAGAGTGTGTATCTCATCTATAAACAGGATAATGTCACCGTCGGCCTGTGTCACTTCGTTGACGATGGCTTTCAGTCGTTCCTCAAACTCGCCCTTATATTTTGCCCCGGCTACGAGAGCACCCATATCAAGTGAATATATCTGCTTGTTCTTCAGATTTTCCGGCACGTCACCCCTCACTATTCGGTGGGCAAGACCTTCGGCAATCGCAGTTTTTCCGGTTCCCGGTTCACCGATAAGCATCGGGTTGTTTTTTGTACGGCGGCTGAGTATCTGAAGCACACGGCGTATCTCGTCATCCCTGCCTATAACAGGGTCAAGTTTGCCGGATCGCGCGCGTTCATTTAGATTTATAGCATACTTGCTGAGTGCATTGTAGGTGTCTTCCGCACTTTGATCGGTAGCCTTTTTGCCTTTACGCAACTCCTCTATTGCAGCCGCAAGCTCATGCTCGGTCAAGCCGGCATCTTTTAAAATTTGAGAAGCCGAGCTTTTTACATTAAACACGGCAAGCAGTATGGCCTCAAGAGTCACATACTGGTCACCCTGTTTTTTTGCAATGTCAAGCGCCTTTTGTAGCACATCGTTGGATGTACGGCTCAAATACGGTTCACCACCCGAAACCTTTGGCTCCGACGCAATGGCCCGGTCAACCGATGCCGTGACGGCACCGACATTTGCCCCGACCTTTTGGAATATAAATTGCATAAGCGAATCGCCCTCGGTCATCAATCCTTTAAGGATATGCACCGGCTCTATAGCCTGGTTTCCCGATCCTTTGGTGATCTCAACCGCTTTCTGAATCGCCTCTTGCGATTTAATCGTGAAGTTATTGAAATTCATAAGATGATATAAATTAATATTTACTTTATTTTTCTAACACTTTCAACCGCCATAATGTTGATTAATTATTTTGTACTAACGCGGTCATTTGTTAACTTTGTTTGTCAAAAATTATGCCAACGCATCCCGATATGAAGAAAATACTTATCTCGACAATACTTACGGTTATCGGATCGGTGACGCTTATGTCGCAGACCAAGACCCATTTCGAGTATCCTACTGCGCCGGATTCCCTTGCGACACTTCAGGAAAAGACAAGCTACATCCTGATGAGGTTCTGGGATAAGGCTGACATGAAAAAGCTATTGAATGACACAACGTCATTTAATGAGGCGTTTGCTGACTATGTGTCATTTATTCCGTATGCAGGTGCTGACAGTGTCAAAAAGTCCATTACCAATCTGACTTCCCGTTATAAAAATGATGCCAAGTCTACCCTAAAGATCGTAAAAGCGGCAGAAAAATACCTGTTTTCACCCGACGCGCCTTTTTGGGCGGATGAACAATATATGCTGTTTACCAAAGCTGCATTGTCAAATAAAAAAGTGTCATCAAAAGACAAGGCATATTACCTCGAACAGGTGAAGATGCTTAACGGATCGCAAGTCGGGTCGACGGTGTCGCCACTCACCTACAATACCCGCCATGGAGCTGTCCATCAGCTTTATGATCAGCCGGGAGAATTTACGCTACTGTATATTCATGGTGAGGGCTGTAAGGATTGCGACATGATTTCGCTACGAATGGAAACGGACTTTGCGGTAAACGCCCTTTCAAAAAACGGGACACTTAAAATCGTGGACATTTACACAGGAACTCCTGATGAGAAATGGAAGAAATCAGTGGAGAAATTTCCATATGAATGGGAAGTCGGCACGTCAAGCGAAATAGGTAGAACTATAGATTCACGCAATCTCCCGGCAATGTATCTGCTTGACAAAGATCGCAAAATATTGTTGCGCGACATGAATGTAAATCAAGTTTTGTCCATGGCGGCGTCAATTTATAAAGAACAACAGAAGCAACAGTAAGCTCATGAAACTATTTTTTGAAAATCTTTTCCTGCGGTGCACAGGCTACACTTATAGCAATCTTGCCAGATTGTTCTTAAGGTTGTTTGTCGGTATAATGTTCATGCAGTTTGGTATCAGGCATCTTATCAATTTTTCGACACTGCGCTTCACTTTCCCTTCCGTTCTCGGACTCGGGAATGAGACATCGCTTATCATCATGATCATTATCGAATTGGTATGCTCGCTTTTCATCATGGTAGGATTTCTTACGCGACTGTCGGTATTGCCGCCTGTCATTTCCATGATTATTGCCGAATATCATATATTGCATGAGCTTTTGCCCGACACATTTGCCTATTCAATTTCAAGTACACAGCCGGGATATCTTCCGCTTATGTTTATAGGCATATACCTCTTCCTCATTATTGCCGGTCCAGGCAAAATATCGCTCGACTACTTCATCTCGCTGTTTATTATATCAAAACGCGGTAAAGACGAGACTGAGACCGAAGAGCTTGAAGAAGTTTAGAGGGTTTAATAACATATGTTGTAATGAAAATAGCTGTACTGATATCAGGTGGTGTTGACAGCGCGGTGGTCGTACACCGCCTGAAAGAAGAGGGTCATGACCTTCATCTATTTTACATACGCATAGGCCTTGACAACGGTGAGGGTGACTGCTCTGCAGAGGAAGACATTGAAATGTGCAGGTATATTGCACGAAAATACGGATGTCCTTTTGATGTTGTGTCGCTCCATGAGGAATATTGGGAAAATGTAATGGAATATGCACTGAGAACGGTTAAGGAAGGGCTTACCCCCAATCCTGACATCATGTGCAATAAAATGATCAAATTCGGTTTTTTTGAACAGCGCTGGGGTCATGAGTTTGACAAGACCGCGACCGGTCATTACGCTACCACCGACACAATTGACGGCACGGTATATCTCGCCACCGCAGTTGACCCGGTAAAGGATCAGACCGATTTCCTTGCCCGTATTAGTTACGAGCAATTGTCTCATCTTATGTTTCCTATAGGTAGCCTGCCCAAGGCTAAAGTCAGGGAGATTGCCATTGATGTAAAGATGCCTAACGCTTACAGGAAAGACAGTCAGGGTATATGCTTCCTCGGAAAGATAAATTACAATGATTTTATCAAAAGGCATCTTGGAACAAAGAAAGGTGCGATTATCGAACTGGAAACCGGGCGTAAGCTTGGAGAGCACAACGGATTCTGGTTTCACACAATCGGACAACGGAAAGGCCTCGGGTTAAGCGGCGGTCCATGGTATGTCGTGAAAAAGAATGTACATGACAATGTGGTCTACGTAAGTCAAGGCTATAACACTGAAAAACAATATGGCAATACGCTGCACCTTGATGAAATGCATTTTATTTCAGGCTCTCCATGGACTGATAATTGCGACAAGGTGAAGATCACATTCAAAAACCGCCATATGCCGGAGTTTATTCCGGGATTGCTGACCCGTCTCGGCGATCGTGAGTATCTCGTCGAATCGGAATCTCGTATACAGGGAATTGCTCCCGGACAGTTTGCTGTAATCTATGATGAGAAAGCCCATCTCTGTTACGGGAGCGGCATAATAACGGGTCAAAACATAATATTATAGCACAGATGGCAAATGACAGAGTAAAGCTAAGGGTGCTCGGCATCTCTTACAGCCAGATACAAACCGGGGCATATGCCCTTGTGCTTGCACAGGTCGACGGTCCTTACCGTATACCGATCATTATCGGGGCATCGGAAGCCCAGTCCATAGCGATACGCCTTGAAGGCATCATCCCTCCCCGCCCTATGACCCATGACCTTTTTGTAAGCTTTGCCCATGCTTTTGGTGTAAAGCTGCAGGAAGTGTTCATATATAAATTTGAAGATGGGATTTTCTCGTCTGAAATCACATTCACCGATCAAGACCGAACGATAGTGCTTGACGCACGTACTTCCGATGCCATAGCAATAGCAATACGTACCAAAGCAGCGATATATACCACAAAGGAAATACTTGACGAGACAGGATTTATTCTTGAAGAATCACCCGAAGAAGATGACGATGACACCACAGGTCGTATCTTGAATACCGAGGATGACACTCCTGACGAGCCTAAACTTGAAAATTATGCCATTGAAGAGCTTGAACGCACTCTGGAAAAATTGATATCGCAAGAAAATTACGAAGAGGCGGCGAAAGTAAGTGAAATCATAAATAAGAAAAAGGGACAATCATAAAATAACATCATGAAACACTTGAAAGCACGACTTATAGTTATGAACTTCCTGCAATTTGCCGTGTGGGGAGCATATCTTACAAGTATTGGCAATTATCTCGGGACTGTCGGAATGGGCGATCTTATTCCTTGGTTCTATGCTATTCAGGGTATGGCATCAATTTTCATGCCTACACTAATGGGTATCGTCGCCGACCGTTGGATTCAACCGCAAAGAGTGCTCGGGCTTTGCCAGCTTCTTGCCGGTATATTCATGCTTGGATGCTGGTGGCTCGGATACACCGCCGGACAAGAAGGTCATCTCCCGACAGCGACCATACTCACATTCTATACACTTAGCGTAGCATTCTATATGCCGACCATAGCACTCAGCAATACGGTTGCGTTTTCAATACTCCGTGCCAACGGATATGATACGGTAAAAGCGTTTCCGCCGATACGTGTATTTGGTACTATAGGCTTCATCGCAACGATGTGGTTTGTCAACTGTGCAACCTGGACCCATGATAATCATTTCTTTTTCACTTTGTCCAATCATACCGGCCGCTTCCAATATACCTATATGCAACTTTTTGTATCCGGAGCGCTAAGTATCATTCTGAGCCTATATTGCCTAACACTTCCGAAATGCTCTCTTTCTAAAGGTAATTCAGGTGGAAGTCTTGCCGAGAAGCTTGGACTAAATGCCTTTAAGTTATTCAAAATTAGAAAAATGGCGGTATTCTTCATCTTTTCCACTTTGTTGGGCATGTGTCTGCAAGTCACTAACGGATATGCCGGTCCATTTATCACCTCATTCAAGGGAGCAGGATATATTGATACATTTGCGGCAAATAACGCCACACTCCTTACATCTCTTTCACAAATTAGCGAGGCTCTCTGTATACTCTTGATTCCGTTCTGCCTAAGTCGGTTCGGCATTAAACGTGTGATGCTTACGGCTATTATAGCGTGGGTGCTCCGTTTTGGCTTGTTCGCTATCGGCGGTCCGGCTATGCCTGGCGTTATTCTCTTCATCCTGTCTATGATAGTCTATGGCGTGGCATTTGATTTTTTCAATGTATCGGGTGCCCTGTTCGTGGAAAAGGAGACGGAGCCGTCTGTCAGGGCTTCGGCACAAGGTCTTTTCATGCTGATGACAAATGGCATGGGTGCAACCATCGGTACGTTATGTGCCGGAGCTGTGGTAAACCATTTCTGTACCTGGCAGGAAGTAAACGGCTCGTCATATCTTCTTGGTGACTGGACTACTACATGGCTTATATTTTCCGGTTTTGCTCTTGTCGTGGCTATCGCCTTTGCCATTATTTTCAAAGACAATACCCATCCTGATGCCTCCAAAGAGGTAAAAACAGTGGAAAGCGCACCTGACGGTTTTATTGAAAATGCCTGACATGATATGATACAGTTTTATGCGCCCGATATTGAGCAGACTTTGCAATTGCCTGAAGACGAAGCACGACATTGCATAAAAGTGTTGCGCACACGCCCCGGCTCGCTTGTCGAGGTAATTGACGGAAAAGGCAACAGGTTTACCTGCCGACTGCTTGATGACAATCCGCGCCATGCCTCAGTGGTTATTGAAGAGAGGTGTGCTGTCACTCCCGCTTGGTCAACCCATATAACCGTTGCAGTGGCTCCGACAAAAAACATGGATAGGATGGAATGGCTCACTGAAAAACTTACAGAAATAGGAGTCAACCGTATAATACCTGTCCTATGCCGGCATTCCGAGCGAAAAGAAATAAAAATCGAGCGATTGCAGCGTATCGCTATATCGGCAATGAAACAGTCACTCAAAGCGCAGTTGCCCGAGATATACCCCATGACTCCGTTAAGACATATAGTGACCGATATTGATGCCGACATGCGTTTTATCGCCTACTGTGACCCGTCGATACCGCGGAAACTTCTTGCAAAAGAGTATAAGCCCGGCTGCAAAAGCGTCATCATACTTATCGGACCGGAGGGAGATTTTGATCCTGAAGAGATAAAAGAGTCGCTTGACAGCGGGTATATTCCCGTAACGCTCGGTGACAACCGGCTGCGTACGGAGACAGCCGCACTGGTGGCATGCGATACATTTCATATCATAAACCAACTAAAATCCTGACTACAATGCTTAAATATCTAAAATCATCAGATAATTATAATTTCTTTCTGCTTGCCGGACCTTGTGTGATCGAAGGAGAACAGATGGCTATGGACATCGCCGGCAAAATCAATGAAGTGACATCACGTCTTGGCATACCATATGTATTTAAAGGCTCTTACAAGAAAGCGAATCGCTCGCGTATCGACTCCTTTACCGGAATCGGAGACATGAAGGCTCTTGAGATACTTCGCAAGGTGAAAGAGACCTATAATATACCGGTTGTCACGGATATCCACACCGAGGAGGAAGCTGCCCTCGCAGCCGAATATGTGGACATACTCCAAATCCCGGCATTTCTTTGCCGCCAGACCGACTTGCTTGTAGCGGCAGCGCGTACCGGAAAAATGGTCAACATAAAAAAAGGTCAATTCCTTTCTCCGGAAGCTATGGAGCATGCCGTGAAGAAAGTTATCGATGCAGGCAACAACCAGGTTGCGGTCACTGAGAGGGGAACGACATTCGGATATACCGATCTTATAGTGGATTATAGAGGTATCCCGACTATGCAGAAACTTGGTGTCCCGGTCATACTTGACGCCACTCATTCCCTACAACAGCCTAATCAGCCGGCAGGAGTCACCGGAGGCAGACCTGATCTTATCGAGACCATTGCACGTGCAGGCGTTGCCGTCGGAGTTGACGGGTTATTTATCGAGACCCACCCCGAACCATCAAAAGCAAAGAGCGACGGAGCAAACATGTTACCATTGCATCAGCTTCCCGAACTGCTTGAACGCCTGTCAGCGATACGAGCCACAATAAACCGGTTTTAAAGCCATTCACTTACACGTTGACGCACGGCATTTGACTCACTCAGCAGTTTTAAAAATGCGCTTGCCGAGTGCTTCCTGTAAGAATTCTTAAGCATATGCACGCATCCCGCCATGTCGCTTCCCTTGACATTAAGCGGGATGTGTCTTATTCCGTCATGTCCATGCAAGGTCGCCTCGGTAAGTATCGACACAATATCGGTAGCCCTTATGAGCTGTAGAAGTATATTGACTTCATTAAGTTCTGCCCTTACATTGAGTTTTGACATATCATCGCCAACGATAGCCGACAATTTGTTACGAGCCTGCATGCCGCGCATTGGAAGTGCGAGGTCGTAATCCTTGATGTCATCAAGAGTTAGAGATTCACGATTGCAGAGTCGATGACCCTCACGCATGATCACGGATAGCCTACTGTCAAAAAGGGTGTGAAATTCGATTTCCTCCCCTACTTCCATCGGTTTGAAAGCAAGCACAAAATCCACCTGATGACGTATAAGCATCTCCATCAGCTCATCAACAGTCTTGTAATATATATTGAGCTTGACTTTAGGATATTGCTTCATAAACATAATCAATGGCTCAGTCAATATTGGGCTGAACGAATACGTCACGCCTATATTCAAAGTCCCCGTCTGTAATTGTTTCAGGTCGTTTATTTTGGTGACACAGGTATCGGCGGCGGTTATGGCATCGATGGCCTGAGATAAAAGGTGTTCGCCTGCCTCTGTAAGCATGACGCTGTGGCTGTTGCGGTCAAAAAGCGCAATACCCATCTCGTTTTCAAGCTGTCTGATCTGCTGCGACAGAGTGCTTTGGGTGATATACAACGCTTTTGCCGCTTCTGAAAAGTTCAATGTCTCCGCAGCCTTGACGAAATACCGTAATTGTCTTAATTCCATAACTTACTTAATTGAAAACCGCGCGCTGATGGTCCATGACTTTTCGCGCTCTCCTTCAAAATAAACCTTCTTATAAATAAGATACTCACCCGAAGAAATATCATTTATCGGGCGGTACAGTTTTGCTGTCATTATCTCGGATTCGCCTCCCGAATCTATGATAAACAAAGGCATATTCCATATTCCGCTATGATATAGCTTAGTCCACTTGCCGTCGACAAGACGGGCGACAGCGTAAGGAGTCCCAAAGCATAGCGACTTCCCGCTATTGTTGTGCAAGACAAACTGAACCTCGCTTACCGTATCAGGGTAGACCGATTCAAGAGTATTCATGCTTACACCAAGCGTATCCGTTATAACCTGCCCAGTATATATCTCGGGTTCAATGGCTCCCGTAAATTTTAATGCAGAATAGTTCAATACATTATCGTAGAAAAGTTCTCTCATCTTTGGTGAATCATGGGCCATATCCACTTCAATTGAGTCACCGGCTGTAACGCCGAAGCTATACACATTGCATGCCACCGTATCGTTTTTTACACTATTTTTACTGCTGAAATAATCGGAGATCTTACTCTTCAACAGAGTATTAACCTCTTTGCCGCTTACCACGCGAAACTCAGTGACGAGAGTATCATCGCCGGAGCCAATACGCATGACCATATATCGACAAGGTTTAAACGGCATCTTACTCCTCAGGATCACATTCTGTTCATAACCCGGAGCTTCATCGTTAATCTTCGAATAGATTATATCAAATTCATTATCTGTAGGCATTCTGACAGAATCATCAATGGCAAATAATGAATATCTACCTTCATCATTAAACGCGTTAATATCCTCCGATTGCAATCTCAGAGAAACTGCACGTTCTGATTCAGGATAGTAATCCCATACACTGTTCATAGAGAGTCGTGACCCGGTAATGAGTTCGACATCAACACTGTCGCGTTCTTCAATATCAGCTGAAGATCGGTTGTCTCCCTGTCTGCCACAGGAATATCCGATAATGGAAAGAAATATGCAGGCAAAAATTAGTCGTCTCATGTAATTATCGTATTTCTGCAAATATACCTATTTTGTAACACTTATCCTCTTGTAGCACTGAATGATTTTCGCTTGAAAAGGAATATGGGTATCATTTGGCCGAGCACCATGGCAAACACGACAAGTACACATGTCAAGCCGTTAAACTGAAGCAGGTAGGCATAATGGGTGAAGTCTTCTTCACTTCCCTGCCCCAGCAGCATCAGAAAAGCCTGAAGCGACCGATAGGCATATATACCCGGAATCATAGGGAGAAGCGACGGAAAAGAAAATGTCTCCGGCGGACACTTTACCTTAGGCGCAAAGTATATGGCAAGGCACCCTATCACAAAAGCACTCACGAAGCTACCCCATACAAGATGAATACCCCATAATGTTGTGAGACAATAGCGCAATGCGTGACCGGTAGCGGCAATAAGCGCACAATATTTAAATGCGATTTTTGGAGGGTTGCTGATTGCAGAAAAACCGATTGCAGCTATCGCCGCAAATACTGCATCCTCTATTATTTTGAAAAATATCTCCATTGAGTCAGAATATCTTTATATTCATTATCATAAACGCAAGTGTCAATCCTGCGGCAATACAGCCGGTAAGTACCACGGCCTGCATTGTCCGGCTGAAAAAACAGAGATAATGACCGTCAATCATATCGCTCACAGAATTAATATATGGAATTCCCGGAATGAGATACAGCACACTTGTACCCAAGGCGATTTCGGGTGTAGAGGTGATTCCAAACACATATCCACCGCTACCTACAACCGCAGAGACAAAAGATGAAAGGAGAACCATGGCTCTTACATCTATTTCGTGTCGGAGGCATATGTTTTTTATCGCATAACCGAGCAGTGTTGCAAATCCGACTATTGCCATTGCCGCAGGGTCTCCGCCAAACAAACGGCAAAACGAAGCATTTGCAAAAACCACGAGCCACATTACCTGCCACACACTCATGCGCGGTGCGTTACATATCTTTTCCATCACCGGCATTGCGTCAGAGAGGCTGAGCCTACCTTCGGCAACATCCCAGCTTAATTTGCTCATACGTGTATTGGCAAGATAGCTTACTGGAAGATTTTTGATCGAACAGGTGTAATGGGCATACTCTCCGGTGTAATTATCTGTGAGGGCGACAGCCACATGCTTTGGCAATATTGTTATGTCGGCACGGTAGCCTAAACTCTCAGCCATACGGTTGACATTTTTTGTTATTCGTATACATGTGGCGCCATAACCCCATAGATAAGAGGAATAGACCGCCAAAAAGCGGCTTGCATCAGCCGCGCAAAGCTCTGATTTATTCTTCGCAATCGTCGTCATCACAATAGATATCATAATGATCTATGTCTATATAATGAAAATTCTTGCTGTGAGGTTTATCGACAGAATAAATTAAGTAACCTACAACACCAATAACTGCTATCCCGACAATCGTAATCCATAATAACATTTCGCTTTCCATAATTCTTGCTATTTAAATCTTCAGCAAAGTAACAAATGGCGAAGATGCTTTTACTCCATGTAATCAAGGATATTTCCGATAGCCGCTATAGGCAATACAAAATACTGGGTGTCAGCAACAGAATAAAAAAAGCAGGTCGCCTGTATAGACGACCTGCTTTTCTATTAAATATCGGATTTTGCTTATTTAAGTGCGTTCTTAACCTGATCGTTAGGAACCATTTCTTCTTTAAATACGTAAGCACCGGTCTTGGGAGATTTCTCCATCTTGATGACCTTGCTATAAGTACGTCCTTCACCTTTTTGAAGTGATGCTACGGTTTTCTTTGCCATATCTTAGGAGTATTATTTAATTTCTTTATGAACTGTAACTCGCTTGAGGATAGGATTGTACTTCTTAAGCTCCAAGCGTTCAGTAGTATTTTTTCTATTTTTGGTAGTAATATAACGAGAAGTGCCGGGCATGCCGCTTGCCTTGTGTTCGGTGCACTCAAGGATCACTTGGACTCTATTACCTTTAGCTTTCTTTGCCATAGTTCGTTATAGATCTAAAAATTTAATGTCTTTACCAGTTAAATAACCCTTTTCGGCAGCTTGCTGCATAGCGGTGTTAAGACCGAGCTTATTGATAGTACGGAGACCGGCTGCTGAGATAGTGAGGCGGATCCACGCATCCTGCTCTACCCAGTAAAACTTCTTCTCGAAGAGGTTAACGTTGAACTTGCGCTTGGTGCGACGCTTTGAGTGCGACACATTGTTGCCCACCATTGCTTTCTTGCCTGTGATTTGACAAATCTTTGACATGGCTGTTTTTTAATCGTTTGAGTTCGTTATTGATTAACACTACCGTTCTTAGGCCGCCATCTCAGTTCTCATATCGTCATTAAGTGCATCATTCTCAATGACTTTACAGGATGAGCCTAAAAACTGTGTGCAAAGTAACTAATTTTTCCTCACTTACACAAATTTTCCGGCTATTTTTCACGGTTTCACGTCAAAATATCCTTTCAGCACCTTTCCACTTAATTCGCCCGGGGTAACAAGGGCAAATATGCAAGGTTTTTCAGATTCCCTGACGAAATCGTCATAGCAGTTGTCAAACTCTTCTTCAGAAGAAGCCTCAAAATATCGGAAACCGTATGCTTCGGCAAGTGCCTTTATCGGGAATTTACGGTTGACTACGAAATATTCTTCAAGTTCCGGCAATTCCGAAGTACTTTTTACAAAGCGGAAAATGCCCCCTCCCCCATTGCATAATACAATCATCTTGAAGCGTGGTGTAATACATGGGGAAGCAAGCGCACCGATGTCATATTGGGCACTCATGTCTCCTGTAACAAGGAGAGTTATTCCGTCATATGCCGTTGACGCCCCTATCGCCGTAGATAGAGACCCGTCAATACCGCTGACTCCCCTGTTGCAGTCAAAACGATTATGTCCCGGTGCGGAGAACAACTGCGCATATCTGACAGTTGTTCCATTGGACAACTGGACATTCCATCCGTCGGCAATCGACGCAAATACACGCTTCATTGCCGTAAGGTCGCACCACGGCTGCATGCTGACATACTGATCATGCAAAACAATACCTCTTTTCTCATAATCACGCCATCGCGCAGCATAATTACTCGTGTTTATCGAAGCGTCACACAACGACCCACATATATCCTCAAAAAAATCGGCAGGAGACATGTTGATGTTCATAGTAAGTGACCTAAGGCAATCAACTGTTGCCTCAGTGATACCGACATGCCAGTGTTCACTCGCCGGTGATCTCCTTAAATATTGCTTTATAAAACGTGATACTATGGCACCGCCAAGAGTTATCACAATGCCGGGACGCATCGACTCTTTCTCACTATCGCTCATGCTGCTTAGCGTTGAATCAATTCTATCTATAAACAGATTACCGTCATTGTTGATATTCGCGATCGATTCGGTCATTACAGCTACATTCCCATGCCAGGCAAGCCGGCTTAATGCACGTGAAAGGCGTGGTGAAGGGCAATGGAACCCGGCTATCACAAGTACTCTTTCCGATAAAGAAAGTTTCTTGACAAGAAGCGACTTGTCTTCTTCCGATAGTGCCGATGCAGGCGAAATCTGAACAATATCGCGGGAAAGCCACTTATTTTCAAGACAATTCGTCATGCCGTTCAGCGGCTCGTCAAGCTGGATATTTATATGCACAGGAGCCTTCCGCCCTGAGACGGCGCAGAGCAACGCATCATTTGCAATACGATTGACATACCACTGCATATTATCTTCCCTGCAGTCGGCAGGTATATTGTAGCTCCGCTTTACATAATGGGCAAGTGCTTCATATTGACGCAATGTCTGACTGTCATCCTGGTCAATCCATTCCATCGGTCGGTCAGCCGAAATCACAATCAACGGCACCTGCCTGTAATAAGCTTCCGCGACAGCGGGGGCATAATTCAACACCGCCGTGCCTGATGTACACAGAAGCGCGACAGGCGATGAAGAAATCACGGCCTTACCCAATGCGATAAAAGCGGCACTGCGTTCATCAATCACAACCGTAGTAGTGATATCCCCGCATCTCGACAAGGCGATAACCATGGGCGCATTGCGCGACCCCGGTGACACGACTACCTCTCTGACGCCATGCCTTACAAGCATTGAGGCAAGTATATTGCAGGATATTTTATCAGTACACTCCATAGTCCTGCAAAGTTACTCATATTCCTTGGATTGGAATACAACTTTTGAACGGCATTATGGTTTTAATTATTATCTTTGTAGTATGTAAAAGAAATATAAGATATGAATACAGGATATTTCAGGGTGGCAGCAGCCGTACCAAGCGTCAATGTCGCAGATGTGGAGCATAATGTAGAAAGCATCGTCAAGATGTGTAAGGAACTTGATGACAAAGGCGTTATGCTCGCTGTATTCCCGGAGCTTTCAGTGACCGGCTATACTTGTGCCGACCTCTTTCATCAGGAGAGATTGATTGAAGCCGCCGTCGCAGGCATAGACCGTCTGCAGGAATTTTCCAATACGTTAAATCTCGTATTTATCGTAGGTGCGCCTGTCCGTCATAACGGAGCATTGTATAATTGCGCAATCGCTATCGGCGGAGGCGAGATCCTTGCAATTGTACCTAAGACATATCTTCCAAACTATAATGAATTTTACGAAAAGCGATGGTTTACTCCTGCTAACAGCGAGGGGTTCAACAACGATGTCATTATAGATATAAACGGTGTTAAGGTCGGTATGGAGATCTGCGAGGACCTGTGGACTCCCATCCCTCCGTCTACGGAGCTTGCCCTCGCCGGCGCACACGTAATCGTCAACCTGTCGGCGTCAAACGACATTATAGGGAAATACAATTACCTGATTGACTTGATAAAGCGTCAGTCGGCGTCATGTATTGGCGCCTATGTTTACGCATCAGCCGGATATGGGGAATCGACAACCGACCTGGTTTTTGACGGTAAAGCGGTTATCTCTGAAAACGGCTCTGTCCTTGCCATAAATAGGAGATGGCAATATGAACCTACATATGTAATCAGCGATATTGACATTGCTGCGATAGAACGTGACCGAATGCACATAATGTCATTCAACGATTGTAAAGCAGCGAACCGTAAAAAGCAATACAAAACAGTGTTTGCCAATGTCACGCCAACAGCTGACAATGAATTATATCGCTCGATTCCACCCCACCCGTTTGTGCCGTCGGAAGATAAAATAATTGATGAACGCTGCGAGGAAATAATCAATATTCAGGTCGCAGGGCTTGCCCGACGGCTTGACGCGACATATACCAAGCATCTTGTGATCGGCATCTCCGGAGGTCTTGACTCAACTCTTGCCTTGCTTGTGGCGACGAAGACTTTTGACCGTCTCGGGCTTGACCGTAAAGGTATAATTGGCGTGACAATGCCCGGCTTCGGGACCACCGACCGCACGTATACCAATGCACTGTCGTTAATGGCAGCCCTCGGCATCACAATAAAGGAAATTTCAATTGCGAATGCCGTAACGCAGCATTTCAAAGACATAGACCATGACATCAGCGTGCATGATGTTACCTACGAAAATTCACAGGCACGCGAACGTACACAGATACTCATGGATATAGCAAACCAGACGGGCGCGATGGTGCTCGGAACCGGAGATCTTTCCGAGCTTGCACTTGGCTGGGCGACCTATAACGGTGACCATATGTCAATGTATGGAGTAAATGCCGGTATTCCCAAGACTCTTGTCAGGTATCTTGTGAGATGGTTTGCCACACATGCTGCGACCGAGAGCGAACGCGAAACGCTCATGGACATAGTTGACACTCCAATAAGTCCGGAACTGATACCCGCCGATGAACATGGCAATATCAAGCAGAAAACAGAAGATCTTGTAGGACCATACGAGCTACATGATTTCTTCCTTTACTATACCCTTCGCTATGGATTCACTCCTCGTCGTATATTCATGATGGCATGTAAAGCCTACGAAGGAGTATATGACAGGGATACAATCAAGCATTGGATCACGACATTCTTCCGCCGCTTCTTCAATCAGCAGTTCAAACGATCCTGCATGCCCGACGGACCGAAGGTGGGCAGTGTATGTCTGTCTCCGCGCGGTGACTGGCGCATGCCTTCCGACGCCTCTTCAAAGCTTTGGATAAAAGAGTGTGAGTCGCTTTAACTACTTTAAGAAATTAATCAGGCCAACATTCCGTCTTATCGGCGATCTGCGGTATCGTCGAAAGATGATACTGCGGATTGTATCCGCGTGTACGCTGTGAGGTGTAATCCCGCAACAGTATGATCGAGTATCTGCCAAGAAATGCAAGAGCCGTAAGATTGCACAACGTCATCAGCCCCATAAACAGATCGGCAAGTCCCCATACAAAGTCAAGCGACATTACGGCTCCGATCATAACCATTGCACCCACCGTAAGGCGATATGCGACAATGAGCGGGCGCGAATCACGTATAAACTGGAGGTTGGTCTCTCCATAGTAGTAATTTGAGACAATGCTTGTAAATGCAAAGAAAAACACGGCAATCGCCACAAACGTAGATCCGATTTTGCCGACCTCTCCCTCAAGGGCGATCTGAGTAAGCTGAATGCCGGAGACACCTGTGTCAAACAATCCGCTGCAAAGGATTATGAATGCCGTGCAAGAGCAGATAAGTATCGTGTCGGTAAACACTGCAAACGCCTGTATCAGACCTTGCTTCACCGGATGGCTTACCGATGCGGTGGCTGCAACATTCGGCGCAGAACCCTCTCCCGCCTCATTACTGAAAAGACCTCTCTTGATTCCCATGATAAGAGCCATGCCTATACCTCCGCCAAGCACCGCGCTTCCATGGAAAGCGTCATGAACTATCATTGAAAGAATGGAAGGAATACGGTCATAGCTTATTATGATCACAAATATCGCAAGTAATATGTACAACATGGCCATTGCCGGCACTACTACCTCGCTGAATCTCGATATACGCCTTATTCCACCCCAAATAATCACAATCGTCAATATTGTAAGCACGACACCAACCCATATGGGAGACAGCCCGAATGACATTTGAGCCGCGGCGGCAATAGTGTTGGATTGAACGGAATTAAATGCAAGCCCGAAAGTAAGAGTGATCAATATTGCAAAAAGTACGGCAAACCATCTCTTGCCAAGTCCTTTCTGGATATAATATGCAGGTCCTCCTCGGAACGAATCCGTGCCTTTTACCTTATATAATTGGGCAAGCGTAGACTCTATGAATGCCGTTGACGCACCCAGGAGGGCGATAATCCACATCCAAAACACGGCTCCAGGTCCTCCAAGGGCGATAGCCGTTGCCACTCCGGCAAGATTACCTGTGCCGACACGACTTGCAATGGACACGGCAAATGCCTGAAACGAACTTACGCTGTGACGCGAGTCAGAATGAACCGCACCCGTATTCTCCCGTTTGCCGGAGGAACAAAGAAGCCTTATCATCTCCCCGAACATACGGAATTGCACACCCCTTGTCCTTATTGTAAACCATATCGCAGCAAAAAGCAATATAGCTACAAGGATATAGGTCCATAAAATATCATTGATCGTGTTTAGAAATGCCATTGTCGCTATCATTAACATTAGTAGAATCAACAGGTACAACAATCTCCGGCTTTACTTCTTTCTTTTTCTTCTTACGCAACCGTTTTAAAAACGAGAAAATGTCGTCAAAGTCACGCCGAAACATTATACCGACACCTTGGGTTGTCAACGCCGACTTGACGTAATAGTTCTGGTCATTATAACGGTTGTATGCCTTTAGCCTTATGTTTCCTGACTTATTTAGGAGATATTCTATATCAAAGTCGCCAATAAACGAATTGTTGTTCAAGGCATTATCGCGATAGCCAAAATTTCCGTTAAAGAGCAGCCTGTTGTTAAGCAAATAACTCGACAGAGCAAGATCTACCTCCATATCACTGAAATCACCTTTGTCACTTCTGATATTAGGGGCTATGCTCCAATTATCGCTAAGTTGTCCAAGCATTGAACTAAGCTGCGACGATATTGTGGATGACGCCACCGACACAAGTTCATTTCCCTTGGTAGTTGACGCCATATAGTCAGGAGTATAGAAACGATTCAAGGCAAGCAGATAGATAATCTGCCTGTTCATCATCTCGTCAGTGCTAACTATACTCTTCACTTTTCGATATGTGTCTTGTGTCAAAGTTGGAAATTCCAAATCAAAATTAATGTCGGGCTGTTGCATGTCGCCTGTCACTTTTAATAACGCATGGACCGGGACATTTGTGCGGTTAAGCTCCCTGTCTTGTAGAAATGACTCGTCAAGATCACTAAGATTGGCGTTTACGGAATACACCGCTTCGATATTCAGCATAGCCGCAAGCGGGTCACCATGGAATGAGATCGAACTACCCGGCTTGATCGTAAAATCCTTGATGATTATATCCTGCAACGTGAAATTATAGCTGCCTTGGGATAAAGTATATGTACCGAACATTCGCATATCTTCATCTGCCGAGTTGTATTCAATGCGCAGGTTCCCATTGCCGCGAGCCTTTATCCGGTCGCCGCCTACAGGATCCATCACGAGTATCAATTCTCCGTCGGGAGTTGCATTAACCTGAAGATTTATACGATAAAGAGTCGGAGAACTTTCTTCTTTGTTTAGGCGTGCATAATACTCCTTAAGTCGCTTGACAGCTGCTTTCTGCGGATCTTCCACCGACAGCAGCAACTCTCCCTTCAACTCGTCACGGTCATTAAAAGTCATGAATGTGTATTCATCAGCAGCCTCGGTATCGGATAATACAAACGTGAATACCGATCGCGGCGCCGTAGCCATATCCACATTTATATCAATATATCCGGGTATACCCCTTACATGGGCGACACCGTTGCAGAATATATGCCCATACCACTCGGGGCTTATCTTTTCGTTTATATCAAAGCATAGGAAATTACGGGCATTTGTGACATAAAACTCAAATTCCGGCTCTTTGAAACATTTGTGTGTGACCCATCCGTCAAGCATCGCGCTGTTGCCATACATATCATGAAGCACAACATCATTAAATGAGATCCGCCCTGGCGACAAGTGTATCGAATCAGAAGTGGTATAATATGTATTGGTAAAATCAAGCTTCATCTTAAGATCCTTGGCATAAATGTCGCCGGTCATGTCAATGAGTTTGAATGTACCGTAGAGACGCGCGTCACCGGAGGCATACCCGCTGATTTCCGAGGTAAATGCTTCCATATAAGGCTTCATGAATCCAACATCAAGATTATCTGCTTTAAAACGGAAGTCAAGCGATTGTGCAATGGGATATATCACGCCGTCGATGTAAGAGCGACATCCGTTTCTTTGGGATACGGTCGCATCTATGGTAATTCCTTTTGTCTCGTTATCCCACGCACTTTTTATGATGGCATCGCCAAGAAGAGAATGGTTGTAACTGAGGTTATTTACTTTAAGCTCTTGAATCGATACCTTGGGATCTTTTGTAAACAGGTCGGAGGCATAAAAAGTACCTGTGGCAATACCGCCAAACATTACATTGTTTATATCAAGTGTCTCAAACACATAATCAAGACTCACATCTTGCAGATCAAGGCACATGACGTCGAGCGGATTTGAGGACGCTGCCCCTGAAATGCGTATATATTGACCGGCACGGCTTATGTCTATATTATTGGCAAGCACCCTTTTGTCTGACCACAGCACACTTGCGGGATGAACGGTCCAAGACGTATCGTTAAATACAATGTTACTTTCCCTTATATCGACATCCACATCGAGGCCGCCATTTGATTCATGACGTGACAATAAGGTCGATAAATCAAGTGTCCCGCCAAATTTCTTTTCCCGGGCAATATCCCAGCCTATGCGTGTGTCAACACGGTCGTTTATACCCTGAGCGGTAAATTCAAGCGTGGCATTGCCTTTTTTTGTAGGATATATTGTGGTCATGAATATGTCGGCTTTGTTTTCGCTACCGTCGATAGCCAACTGCAACTTTGTGTTGTCAATAAATTTATCTTTCTGCAAAAGATATGGAGCATCGACATCAAGTGTCATCGTTCGGCCTGAAATATCCATCGCACCATTGAGACTCACGGTATGTAGCACCTTTACCGGAGATTTGAAGAAGCTCAACCAATTATTGGTTATATCGTTTCCCTTTATGTCAAGACTAAACTCAAAGTCTGCGCGATAGTCACTATTTTTGATATTACCTTGCTTCTCTGGGAAAAGTACTGGCATGACATCGGCAATTATGTCTTTTGCCGCAGGAACTATCTCTTTAAAACGGTAGTTACCTTTAATTTGGGCATCAAATAAGTCGGAATGAGCAAGTATATATTGCGGAGTAGTGCTTCCTGATGACATAAGGACAAAATGAGGCAATTCAATGCCTTCATTTTCAGCATTTCTAAATTCAAGACGATTTATTTCCGCCCTGCCATTCATATTTTCCAAGCGTTCACCGTGCATATCTATCGCCATATCAGCTGATAGGCGGTATCCTTCGTATCGGTCTGTAAGATTAAGTGCATACGGACTGAAATCACGAAGAGTGGCGTTTATATCACATTCCGGCTTTCCGGGTGTAAAGTCAACATTGCCGTCAATTTCAAGTTTGACATTTTCATCATCGATAGCCATTCTTCCCGATAATTGTCTCCCATCTATGGCAATCTCAGCCATTAGATTGTTGTAATTGTAATTCTTATAGTCAAAATCATCTATTACCGCGTTGATCTTTCCATAGACCGATGATTTGGCAATTTCGGTATTTGCATATATATGCGCTGTCAGTATGCCGAACCGGTCATCGCCTGTTACCTCTCCGAGAGCCAGGTTTTCAATGACAATCTCTCCATCGACATGATGAGATGATGTGGCGGCATTGCCATTATACTTAACATCAAGATCAAGATTACCCGCCGAAGTAAGCACTGTGCCGTTGTAAAACGCACTTCCGGTATTGCCCTCTGCCTCACCGTAAAGCCTTATCCTTCCCAAATTTTCCATCATCATGACAATTTTGGGTGACACGGTCGTGAAAGTGGCAAGCAAATTTCCCATCTGCTTTCCCTCAATATCAAGTGACAGCAAAGGCATCTCGGCTGACAAATCACTGACCACCGGCAATCCGCCAACATGCCCTGACAGTTCAAGCGCTAAAAGACCGTCAGACGAGCCAAGCAACAGTTTGTCTATATTCAAGTCATTAATTGATCCATTTATTTCAGCACGGATGTCAATGTATCTGTCAAACTTTGATAGCAAAGGCTCAAAAGATCGGAAATCTGATGGCGTAATCGCTGTCCCGTCGAGTATTTTCAATGAAAAGGGCAGATTGGCTATGTTTGAAGTCAGATCGCTCCATCCATCATATTTCATCTCTGTCTTGCCTAACAATATGCGTGATTTTGGAAATTCAAGATTAAAATCCTGAACTGAAAGCATAGTGTCGGAAGCAATGAACAATCCACTCAACGCTTCAACCGATAATCCCGATTTTTCCTGCATGGCAAGTCGATGAAGCCTCACGACATAATCGTCATTTTTAATCCTCGGCAACAAAAGATCGGCTTTCAGGTTTTCCACACAGATATGATTGGGATCAAATCTGCCACTATTGACGGGCATATTCAAAACATCATAGCTTAAGGCACTTTTGCGTATGACTATATTGTTGATTCTTAAATCATACAGTGTAGGCGGCTTATTTTTGTCTTTTGAGGAAAGTCGCTCAATAATCGGCGCGATATTCAGAGGCGCGTTAGCTGAGTCTCGCCATATCCTTGCGTCAAGACCTATTATCTCGGCATATGAGAATACGATACGCCTTTCAAACAATAATTTACTCAGCACTATGCCAGCCCCGAGCCTGTCGACTTTCAATACTGAGTCACCCGGAGTCACTTCGATTGACACGTCTTTCAAAAGTACTTTGTTGAAAGGGTTGACGGTCAATTCCCCGATCTTGACGTCAGCACCGAGAAGCTGTGACAACTCTGATTCTCCAAACTTACAAATTTCCCGCTGCACAGCCCCGATTGACAAAAATACATACAACATAACCGGCACAATGACAGCTATGGCAATGGCAGTTACAGCAAAGGCACGAAGTATATTGTAAAGTCTGGTCATTTGTGGCTCTGAAATTATCTGCAAATTTATCATAAATCTACGGAAATATGTAATTTTGCACAATAATTAATACATCATGAGTGTAATAATACTTGGAATAGAATCATCATGTGACGACACTTCTGCGGCGGTGATACGCGACGGTATACTCGCAAGCAATGTAATTGCAAGTCAGAAGGTGCATGAAGAATATGGAGGGGTTGTGCCGGAACTGGCTTCACGCGCCCACCAACAGAATATTGTGCCGGTAGTTGATGCGGCGTTGAAACGTGCCGGGGTTGACAAGCATGATTTGTCGGCGATAGCATTTACACGCGGTCCCGGATTGCTCGGCTCGCTACTTGTCGGTACTTCTTTTGCCAAGGGACTTTCGCTTGGGCTTAATATACCGATAGTGGATGTAAATCATCTTCACGGACACGTGTTGTCCCATTTTATCCGTAAAAATGAGGATGACACAGTCCCTGAGTTTCCATATATCTGTCTATTGATATCAGGCGGCAACTCTCAGATCATTCTCGTAAAAAGCCCGTCGGAAATGGAAGTACTCGGACAGACAATAGATGATGCCGCCGGAGAAGCATTTGACAAGTGTGCCAAAGTCATGGGACTCCCCTATCCCGGCGGTCCTCATATCGACCGTCTTGCATCAGAGGGCGATCCTAAACGGTTTAAGTTTTCAAAACCGCGGATTGCCGGACTTGATTATAGCTTCAGCGGATTGAAGACGTCATTTCTCTACACTTTGCGTGACAATTTGAAGACTGATCCTGATTTCATTGAGAAAAACAAGGCTGATCTCGCGGCATCGCTTCAAGCTACTATAATTGATATATTGCTGTCAAAGCTGAAAAAGGCTGTGGAGATAACAGGGGTGAAAACAGTGGCAATCGGAGGTGGCGTTTCGGCAAATTCAGGAGTAAGAAATGCCGTAGCAGAGTATTGTCATAAAAATGCCTTGAACGCATTTATCCCTGAACGCGCGTTTACCACCGACAATGCGGCAATGGTGGCAATCGCCGGATATTTCAAATATCTTGAAAATGAATTCTGTGCATACGATGCCGCTCCATATGCAAGAGTTCAAGTTTAACGCAATATTAAATCATACGATATGAACATATCTATCATAGCTATTGGAACGGAACTTCTCATCGGGCAAGTAATTGACACTAATTCCGGCGATATAGCAACGCGGTTTGCTCCGTATGGATGGAATGTCAACGACATCCAGGTCGTTGATGATAACGCCTTTCAGATAACGCGTGCAATAGATCGCGCATTTGAGTCAAGTGACGTGGTGATAACTACAGGCGGCCTCGGCCCGACGAAGGATGATATTACAAAAGCCACGCTCTGTGACTATTTTGGAGGCGAAATGCGGGAAGATCCCTCGGTGCTTGAAAATATAAAGCAAGTATTTGCCAAGCGAGGACTTACTCTAAATGACCTGACTTCCCGTCAGGCAATTGTGCCCACCTCATGCAAAGTGATACAGAATACAGTCGGGACAGCTCCAATAATGTGGTTTGAAAAAGAAGGCAAAGTGCTTGTCGCAATGCCGGGTGTCCCGTTTGAGACAAGGGAAATGCTTGATTCCGCAGTCATCCCCGCCCTACTCGACCGCTTTAAAAGCAATGTCAGCATAGAGCACCGTTGTGTGCTTGTGACCGGATATACGGAATCGCTCCTTGCCATGACAATCTCCGACTGGGAAGAATCACTGCCGGATTTCCTGCATCTCGCCTATCTACCCAAACCGGGATTGGTAAGACTCCGAATTGATGGCACACATCATGACAAAGATTATCTTATCAATGAAATTGACCGTCGCCATGCTGAGTTGTGTCGAATTTTGGGAGACCATGTTCTCTGTGATCGTGACATTCCGCTTGAGAAATTACTTCTTGATGAGCTCAGGGCAAGGGATCTCACAATATCAACAGCCGAGAGCTGTACTGGAGGCAATATTGCCCATATGCTCACGTCTATCCCCGGATGCTCGGAGATGTTTAACGGAGGCGTTGTCGCCTACAGCAACCCGGTAAAAGAAAGTATACTTGGGGTATCGCCGAAGACACTTGAAAAAGTTGGAGCGGTAAGCGAGGAAGTTGTCAGAGAAATGGTCGAGGGAGCTTGCAAGGCATTCAACACCGATTGTGCAATAGCGACATCAGGAATCGCAGGTCCCAGCGGTGGAACAGAGGAAAAACCTGTAGGCACAGTATGTATCGGCATAAAGACTCCTGACGGCACAGTATCCCGCAGATATCATTTCCCCGGTTCGCGTCAAAGGGTTATAGAACGAGCATCAATGACCGCTCTTATACTTGCTATCGAGAATTTACACAAAATTAAAGATAATGAAGCCGACAATAAATAGCGGGCTATTAGCGAGATACCATTTAAACGAAAATTTATCGCACAAAAAAACTCGTTTAATATTTGCAAAATAAAAATATTGGCAGTAACTTTGCACTCGCTAACCAAAACAAGGTTCCTTGGCCGAGTGGTTAGGCACCGGTCTGCAAAACCGTTTACAGCAGTTCGATTCTGCTAGGAACCTCTTAGGATGATTCGCTAGCTCAGCTGGTAGAGCACAACACTTTTAATGTTGGGGTCCTGG
>CAJUMZ010000015.1 GCA_910587665.1 uncultured Muribaculum sp. | reverse complement strand
TTTTTTGATACTAAAAAAAGAGACTGCCTAAATTTGATTGTTAGACAGCCTCTTTATTTATATAAATTGTTTCGTCATTATCATAGATTGGAGTTGAGTCTGTGCCAGTCGGCGATAGGGGGTAATACACCCATCTCGATCACCTCGTCGCGCAGCTTGCAAAGATGCTCGTAGCTCTTTTCAAGTTCCTTGTTTTCTTCCGGAGTACCTTCCAAAGGCTTACAAGTGACACCATCCTTGGTGACTGTCGTCTCCATTGCCATCATTATGTGTTGGAACTTATCATTATTTACATAAGTGCCGACAGGCCAGGTGAACGGCTTACCTCCCATCGCTGCAGCGATCATCTCTATTGACAGGTATGCCGGGCTTTGGAATGAAGAGCGGCCTCGAAGCTCGATTATATGCTTTCCACCTTGTATTACGCGGGTCTTGATTGCCTCCCAGTTGGCTTCAGGAAGTATGCCTTCATCTATAAGTTCTTTCAAGGGCTTGCCTTTTATTGTGGTGGTGGATTCAAATACCGCCATCTGCTCTCCGTGACCGCCATAGGTGCGGGCATTTTTGATTTCCGATTCGGGTATTTTGAAATAGCGGGCAAGCTCTGTCCTCAGTCGTGTGCTGTCAAGAGCGGCGAGGGTGCTGAGGCAAGACGGTTTGACACCGGAGTAAATAAGAGTTATAAGACCGGTGATGTCGGCAGGATTAAACACTACTACAATGTGCTTTACATCAGGACAATATTGATGAATATTTTTTCCTAATTCCTCGGCAATAAGAGCGTTGCCTTTGAGCAGATCCTCGCGTGTCATGCCTGCCTTACGTGCGGCACCGCCCGACGATACTACATATTTGGCATCTGTCAGCGCTTCTTTTATATCTGTGGTAAATGTAATGTTTACATTTTCAAATCCACAATGGTGCATCTCTTCGGCTACGCCTTCAAGTGCAGGACCGTAGGGATCATAAAGGCAGATGTTGGGAGTAAGGTGCATCATCAATGCGGTCTGTGCCATATTTGAGCCGATCATGCCGGCGGCACCTACGATGGTAAGTTTGTCAGTGGTTAAAAATTCCATGATAAATGTGTATTATAGGGTTTTTAAGATATAACAAACTACAGTCGGTGGAAGTTTAAGGGAGGCTTTAAGGTCTTTAGAATTTGTCAGCGGTGGTTTCGGGGGTGATGTAGCAATATTTCCCGGCGGAGCTGTGTGCGGTCGAGATGCAGGTATATTTCGGTTGTGGCTATTGATTCATGACCGAGCATCTGCTGGATTGCACGCAGGTTTGCCCCACCTTCAAGCAGGTGGGTGGCAAAGGAGTGACGAAGTGTGTGCGGGCTGATTTCCTTACGTATTCCTGCGCGTTGGCACAAATCTTTAATTATATAGAATATCATTACCCTTGAAAGCCTTCTTCCGCGGCGGTTAAGAAAGAGTATGCCCTCTTCTCCGGGCTTTATATCGACAAAGGCGCGCTGCTCAAGATAGCGGTTGATCTCCTCCACGGCGGTTTCCGATATGGGTACTATCCTTTCCTTGCTACCTTTTCCACGCACTGTGACATACTGCTCGTCGAGAAAGATATTGGAAAGACTCAGGTTGACAAGCTCGCTTACACGGAGTCCGCAACTGTATAGTGTCTCTATGATGGCACGGTTGCGCTGTCCTTCCGGCGACGACAGGTCTATGCACTCTATCATACGGTCTATTTCCTCGACAGAGAGCACTTCAGGAAGATGTCTTCCGGTGTGTGGCGCGTCAATAAGCAGTGTCGGATTGTCGGCTATATAATCCTCAATCTTCAGGTAGCGGAAAAAGGATTTCAGTCCGGAAATTATACGTGCCTGCGATGCCGGGGCGATACCAAGGTCGTGAAGTGTGGCGAGAAATTCGTGGAGCAACGCCGTGGAAGTGTCGCGCAGCATTATCTTCCTGTCGGCAAGAAAGTGGATAAGTTTGTCGATGTCGGCGCGGTAGGACACCACGGTATTTGCCGACAAGCCTTTTTCGAGCATCAGATACCCCTCATAGGCATCAATTATCGCCGATATGTCGTTGATAGCTCTCATCAGAACCAAAGTGCGAAACGCTGGCGCGGCAATTTACAGTCACCGATGATTATTGCCATAGTGCCGTTGGAAAAAGTCATACCGTATTTCATGCCCGACTCGGTGTCTTTCAGTAGCCGTCGCATCAGGTTGCCGCATTTCATTCCGCCTATCACCAATGTACCCTGACGGCTTATCACTTCGCGCGACAGTTGGAGGAGTGTCTCGTAAGGAAATCGTGCCGTGGGGTCGATGTAGACAAACGGTCTATCTACACCGTGCGAGTCGAGGTAGCGTGTGACCGCATCGGTGTCTGAGACGGAGCAAGTGACCGGAATAGATGCCGACACAGATTTAAGCGCGGTCAATGCCGCCCGGCTTTCACCTGCCATCAGCATGGCCGCCGGATTTAGATAGTTGGCGACACGAAATAGCAACCGTGTGTCGCGACGCGACACACCTTCCTTTTTTGCCGTGCAATCGATTGATTGATAAGAGTAATAGTGGCAAGACTCCTTTATGACCCTCTTTATGAAATAGTAGGCAAAAGGGGAGTGAACGCCGAAACCGCGGCTTCGGCGATAACGGTTAAAGGATGTAAGATACAGACTCAGAGCCTTCATTTACGCCTTACCGGAATCTTGACGGTATATAGCACCGCGGCTGCGATTACAGCGAGATATATGATGATTATAGCCACTGTAGCCACTGTCACGGTAGTGTGGAGCGACTGCGGGTCAAATCGCATCTTCACGCTATGGTTGCCCGCCGGTAATTTCAAGGCGCGGAGCAGATAGTCGACGCGCGCTATCTCGGTTTCGTTGCCGTCGATCCACGCCTTCCATCCCCAGGGGAAATATATTTCGGAGAAGACCGCCACACCGCCTTTGGCGCTTCTTGCCGCGTAGTGAAGTTCGTTGGGGGCATAGGATGTCTCATAGATGGTGTCGCCCAGCATTTTTTCAGGTACGGCAGTGCCAAGCACAGGCTTGAACCTGGTGTCGGATACGGCGATGACGGCTGGGTTTATACTGTCGAGCGCACCCATCTCGGCATCGGCTCCGTCGACATACATCAGCCTGTTGACGAGCCATGCGTTGCCAAGTGCGTCGGGATTGGTGTATACCTGGTCGTCGCTCATCACTATATACTTGGCGTTAAGCATGTTCAATACATTCATGTCGGCTTCCGAAATATTGCCCGTAGTGAAGTTGCCGAGGTGACGGTCGATCATGTCCTGGTATCTGGTAAGTTTAGCCGCATGGTATCCGCCTATAGTCTTGTGACGGTAAGATGGCGCGGCTTCGCCGAATTGCGGTATGTTCATCACGCGATAGTTCATGGCGGTGTCGGCAAGTATCTGCCTGTCGGCTTTCGTGATGGGGAAAGGCTCTCCGGCGGCAAGCTGACGCGGTACAAAGCTCTCTGTGTCGAGATAGCGCTTGTTGACGGTGTAAAGGTCGCCTATCACGATGAGTGTGAGAATGACGCAGAATGTTTTCTTGTCAATCTTACGCGTCATGAACAGCATGAGGAATATACCTCCAAGGGCTATGATTATGAAGCTGCGGAGAGCGTCGGCCGATACCATTGCCATTCTTACGCTCTCTACCGCCGCGAATAGTTGCGGCAGCTGCTGTGCCATGCCGGAGGTCACGTAGGCGTCATGCTCCTGATTGCTGAGATAAGAGCCGAATACGCTCGGGGCGGCTATGCCAAGCAGGCAGAACAGGAGGCAGATGCCGAACGACACGGCTACGGGAGTGCGGTAATCGCGCCATTTGTCACGGTTGTCAATCAGCTCTTTAAGGGCAAGTATGGCAAGGAGGGGTATGGTGAACTCAGCTACTACGAGTATGCTTGCCACTGTGCGGAATTTATTGTACATCGGGAAGTGGTCGATCATTATGTCGGTGAGCCACATCATGTTATGTCCCCATGACAGGGCGATGGATATTATAGTGACGATCACAAGCATCCATTTTATAGGACCCTTGACGATGATACATCCGAGCAGAAACAGAGCCACGAGAAGCGCGCCTACGTAGACAGGGCCGTTGGTCATCGGTTGGTCGCCGAAATACTGTGGAAATTGGCTGAGGTAGGCACTTGTCTCACCCGAAACCGTGCCTGACTTGGCAAGCTCCGACGCGGTATCGGTGTCGCCGAGCGACATCAGTTTGTTGCTTCCTTTTTCCGGTTTTATGGTTGCGCCGCCCTTTACGTTTGGAATCAATAGGGTGAATGTCTCGCTCTTGCCATAGCTCCATGCGGTGATGTAATCTTTGTTTAGACCTCCTGTCTCCGTGACACCGCCGCCGTTGGCGTTGCCGGAAAGTTCGCTGTGTTTGCCACGCATGGTCTCCTTGGAATACATGTAGGTGTTATAGAGGTTTGGCGCGTTAGCCGCCACCGCGAGCAGAGCCGCCACCGCGAGTGCACCTGTTGCTTTCCACCATTTGGCCATGTTGTGTTTGCGATATAGCACCACGCCGTAGGCTGCCATAAAGCCTATCACCACCATCAGAAAGTAGTAGGACATCTGGATATGGTTGCCGGCTATCTGAAGCATGGCAAACAGGGCGGCAAGCGCGGCACCGCCGAGGTATTTTCCACGGTAGGCAAGCACAATGCCGGCTATAGTCGGGGGAATGTAGGCGAGGGTGATAAATTTCCAGATGTGTCCGGCTCCTATTATTATTATAAAGTAGGATGAGAAGCCGTAGGCAATCGCACCGGGAAGGGCGAGATACCATTTCACTCTCATGGCAAGCAAGAGGATGAAAAATCCTGTCATCATCATGAATAGCAGGCTTACCGGAGAGGGTAGCCACAGATGATACAGGTTGCCGACAAATGTTATCAGCTTGCCCGACGGGTATGACGGATTGATCTGGAATGTAGGCATTCCGGAGAAGAGCGAGTTGGTCCATCGCGACAGTTCTCCCGACTGCTCTTCATATTGGTTTACCTCGTGGCTTATGGCCGTGCCTTGCTGCATGTCATGCTGCCGTAGCTCGTTGCCCTCGAAAGCGTCGGGATAAAAAAACGCACAAGACACCACCAGCATCACCACCAGCGATATCATAAACCCTATGAAAGATCGGCTTGTAAGAAAAGCCTTTATGCGCCCTCCGATCGACAGCGCGTTATTTGAAGTCATTTCGTGTTTATTTTAATATTGGATTGTCTTACAAAAGTAGTGAAAAAATCCGTGATATCGCCAATCATCAGTAAAATACGTATAAAAGCAGAGCTCGGAGATGCCTCACGGTATCTCCGAGCCTGATAATAAACCAATCATTATCACATTTCTTGCAATGGAAAAAGTAATTTTGCTATGTACCTATAAAACACAGGGAGGCGTGAATGGTTCAGCGCCTCCCTGAAAAAATATTGAAAATATTTGAATTATTTTATTAACAGCCCTATTATCAGCGGTTTACCGATGATAAATTTAGTGGAAAATTTTATATTTTTTTTCCCCGTCGTTTCAAATTGGGTGTTTACTCCATTGATGTTTACAGCCGATACCTTGTCGGAGATGCCGGGAAGCGAGAATGTGAGGTCACGTTCCACGGGCATGCCGGGATAATATCCGGAGGCGTCGACATCGATCACAATCTTCTCCTTGCCGGCATCGCCTCGGAAGGTGATAAGAAGATACTCGCCCTTTTCTATTGAATTGACCGATGTACGGTCATCCTCAAAGAGCACATACTCGCTTTTTACCTCGCCGCGGGGGAAATAAAGGATGGTGTAGGATGACGGATCGTAATCGCCGGTATTCTCCATCTCGTAATCGGCTTGCGGGATGAATGCTCCGTTGCGTATAAACAGCGGTATTGTCTCAAGGGGGGCGTTGTAGCTGAACTCGGCGGGACCGAGGTAATCTACCTCCGGATTGTTCCAGTCGATCCATTTACCGTCAGGGATATAGACATTGCGGCTTACGGCCCCTTGCTTTAGTACCGGGGCTACAAGCACCTCGCTTCCCCACATGTATTCATCGGTAATGCTGTCGGAAGCATTTTTGTTGTCGAAGTTTACAGGTCGCACCAACGGATATCCCTTGGAGGCATTTTCGTAAGCCAGCGTATAATTATAAGGAAGCCAGCGGTAACGCATCTTCACGAGATCGCGCAAAAGTCCGGTATACTGCGGATAGTGATAGGGCTCGGCATATTTCTGGGCATGGGTGCGCAGAATCGGGGAGAATACTCCGAGTTGAAGCCAGCGCACATACAACTCCGGGTCGGTGGGTCGCTCTTCGTCGATGGCAAATCCGCCTACGTCATGCGACATGTAGCCGAGTCCGCTGAGTCCGGAATTGAGCATTATCTTTACCTGAGGCTGTAATCCTCCCCATGAGCGTGACACGTCGGTCGACCACGGGAACACGCTGTAACGCTGCAATCCCGCAGTGCCGCCGCGCATCAGTGTCATCAGGCGTCGTCCGGGATATTCATCCTTAAACAGATCGTAGATAATTGAGCTCCATACGTTGCCATATTGGTTATGGTACTCCCGCGCGGTCTCTCCGTTGGCATGCACGATACTCTCCGGATGCACTTCCGGTTCACCGAGGTCGCCCCACCATCCGCCGACACCTTCGTCGGTAAGGGTGCGGTAACGTTCACGGAGCCAGCGACGAGTGTCGGGGTTTGCCACGTCAAACATTCCCGCCTCGCCTACCCATGTGGTGACGTCGTTGATGTCGCCGGCGGCATTTTTAGTAAGCATTCCTTTTGCTGCAAGCTCGTTGTAATTGTCTATGGCACCTATCTTGTTGATATATGGCTGGGAGATTATGACCGTGTTGACGCCCTCTTTTTTCAAGTCGGCGAGCATCTTTTTATGGTCGGGCCACTGCTCTTTGTTCCATTCAAGCCTGCCCATGTCGGTCTCCTTGCCATACCAGTATAGGTCGAGCACTACGCCGTCGACCGGGTATCCGTCACGCTTGAGTGTGTCAATGACGCCATATGTCTCATCCTGCGTCTTGTAGCCATACTTGGAGGTTATGTAGCCGAGCGACCAGAAAGGGGGGAGATCCTGCCTTCCAGTAAGCGAGGTGTATTGCTGGGTCACGTCGGCAATTCCGTCATTTCCATAGATGAAATAGTAGGATACCGGCTGCCGGCTCTCGGTCTCATACCGGATAGTGTCGCTCATTATGAGCCGTGCGGCGGCATAGTCGTCAAACAGCACTCCGTAGCCTTCCGTGCTGACAAAAAACGGTATACATATGTTCATCTGATTGATACGCGGGTCACCCTCGGTATATCCGTAGTTCTGGCGGTTGTACATCACGAGGGTATCACCGTTGAGCTTGAGGCTGTGACCGCGTTCCCCGGCACCGTAGTACACGCCTGCCCCTTCCGGTATAAGTGACAGTTTGCGCATGTCGCCCGAGCGGCGGACACCGTTGTCAAGCAGCAGCCTCTCCTTATTGCCGAAAAAAGTGACGGCTCCGGTAGAGGTATTTATTGTGGCGGAAAGGCCTGAGGGAAGTGCCATGACGGTATATTCTCCGTTGCGGGTCACAGTCCCGTCAAACGGCTGCTTCTCCATCACTACGCTTGCGGATACGCGGGGTGTTTCCCCTGTAGTGAAATTGGATACTTTTATCACGTTGTCATTCAAGGCGGTGACCACCAAGGTTTTTCCTTCTGCGGTGGTTGAGGTGATGACTCCCGTCTCCTCCGCATTCATATGCAGGAAACAGCAGGTCATGACCGCCGGAAGTAAAATCGCTGCAAGATTTAATCTTTTATTCATGTTATGGTATTGGTTATGTGTTATAGAGACAATGCAAATATAATAAAATATTTTGGCTGCAATAGTGTAAGTCAAGCAAAAAAATTTCTATATTTGCATTGTTAACCAAATCATTAAGTGATACTCTTATGAGAAAGTTGTTTTTTATAGCACTCGCCGCCGGACTGGCGGCATTTGCCGTGGTGTCATGTACTCAGAAAAAGAAAAGCGAGGCATCGCAAGCTGATCGTGACAGCACCTTTACCAATGTAAGACATCCTGAATGGAGTCGTAATGCGGTGATATACGAGGTCAACCTCCGTCAATACACTGACAGTGGCACGGTAAAGCAGTTTGACCGTCAACTCCAGCGTCTTAAGGAGCTTGGTGTCGATATACTGTGGTTCATGCCGGTACACCCTATCTCGCAGGAGGGGAAGAAAGGCGATCTCGGAAGCTACTATGCCGTGCAGGATTACAAGGCGTTTAATCCGGAATTCGGCACTATCGACGAGTTTAAGGAGCTTGTCAGGAAGGCTCACAGTCTCGGTATGAAGGTGATACTTGACTGGGTGCCGAACCATACGGGTCGTGACAACCGTTGGGTGACCGAGCATCCCGATTGGTATGCCAAGGATTCGCTCGGCAACATGTACGGCCCATATGATTGGACCGATGTCTACAAGCTTGACTATAACAATAAAGAGATGCGCGCGGCTATGACCGATGCGTTGAAATTCTGGCTTACCGACGTCGATGTCGACGGCTTCCGTTGTGACGTGGCGGGTGAGGTGCCCACAGATTTCTGGGATGAAGTGCGCCCGCAGCTTGATTCGGTCAAGGAGGTGTTTATGCTCGCCGAGGCAAGCAAGCCGGAGCTTCAGGTCAATGGCTTCGACATGGGTTACAACTGGCCGATGAAGGATCTTTTCAGTGAGATAGCGGCGACTTCCGGACAATATACCTTCAAGGACGCTGAAGGAAACATGAAGAGCTTCCCCGTGAAACGCGCCGTGGCTATTGACTCGCTTCTCGCCGCGCAGGATGCTCAATATCCGCGTGACACATATCTCATGAACATGATAACCAATCATGACCTGAACTCATGGGAAGGCACCGAGCAGGAGCGTCTCGGAAATCTTGCCGACGCATTTGCCGTGTTGAGCTACACGCTTCCCGGCATGCCGCTGATATATACCGGGCAGGAGACAGGCATGAATCGCGCGTTGGAATTCTTCAAGAAAGATGTGCCGCCGACGTGGGAGCCGCGCAACCGCTATTTCGAGTTTTACCGCAAGTTGAATCATCTGAAGCACACCCAGCCGGCGCTTCAGGCAGGCATCGACGGTGGTGAGGTGGTACGTTATCCTGCCGAGAGCGACGACCTTTATATCTTCTCCCGTTCAGTCGACAATACTACGGTATATGTGTTTACCAATCTCGGATCGGCTTCAGCTGATGTAAAATACACTGGGGCAGCACCGGAAAATGACAAGACAACCGTCAATTTCTTTACCGGAGAGACTGAGGAATTTCCCGTGACTTTGCAGCCCGGTGAATACAAAGTATATGTAAACCGATAGATCAGAACAGGGTGAGCTGAGGGTCGAGAAGCCTGAATGTCATCCTGTGATAGGGCGTGGCGCCATATTCTGCGATAGCCGCGCGATGAGCTTTAGTAGGATACCCCTTGTTTATGTCCCAGCCATACAAGGGGTATTCTTCATGTATACGGCGCATGTATTCGTCGCGGTGGGTCTTCGCGAGTATTGAGGCTGCAGCAATGTTTCCGAATCGGCCGTCGCCCTTCACAAATGTCTGGTAAGGTATATCCTTATATGGGGAAAAACGGTTACCGTCGACAACTATGGCACCCGGGGTCACTCCGAGGGCGTCAATAGCCCGGTGCATTGCCTCGATAGAGGCGCGGAGTATGTTCATGCGGTCGATCTCCTCGTTGGTCACTACGCCTACCGCCCATGCTACCGCCTCAGCCTCGATAATGGGGCGCAGTTTCTCGCGACGCGCCTCGGTCAGCTGCTTGGAGTCGTTTAGCAATGGATGATGAAAGTCGTCGGGCAATATTACCGCCGCGGCATGAACGGGACCGGCGAGGCATCCTCTTCCCGCCTCGTCGCATCCGGCTTCCATCCTGCCCGCCACATAACATACCGGGAGGGAGACAGATTTTGTCATTTACCGTTATTTTTTAGGGTGATATTTCTGCGACGCATCAGGGAGTTGACGCGTGCTACAAGCTCTTTCATGGCGAAAGGCTTCAATATATAGTCGTCGGCACCGAGATCGAGTCCGTCTATCACATCATCTTCGTTGTTGCGTGACGAGCAGAAGATAAGGGGAGTATACATGGTCTCGAGATTCTGTTTAAGGTAACGCGCCAGTTCAAAACCCTCCTTGTCTTCCATCATGACATCTATTATATATAGGTCAAAGCAGGAGAGGTCACTGTCCATCGCCTCGCTTGTTGAATGGTATACGCTTACATTGTATCCCGACTGCTCCAGATTATACTGCATAAGCTCGCTGATGAGGAGTTCCTCGTCGGCGATACATATTTTTTTCGTTTCCGAATTATTATTTGAATATGCAGGCATATAGATACTTTTCATGAATGCAGGATAATACAATTCGTCTCATTTCTTCTTTTACAAAGATAGGATGGCGACTCCGACAAAACAATTTTAGTAACCGTTTTGTAGCAATATTATTCTGTTAACATGCAAATAGTCAGAATTTTGTAACATACGACACCTATTTGAAACAGGTTTGTAAAAACCTGCACAATAAATGCCTTTTTATGCTATGTGCCGACGGAAATGGTCCTTGACTGTATCGACCACATTAATTATATAGTCGCCCATCTTCTCAAGGTCATTGATAATATCCATATAGTAGATGCCTGCCTGATACTCGTAGGTGCGGTTGTTGATATTCTCCACATTGGTAGTGCGCAGTTGGTTGCGGAGATTGTTGATCTCGCGCTCTTTGTTGTAGGAGCGTATGATGTCGACCTGACGTACCTTCTCCACGTCACCGAGTAGAGCGAGCATATCAGCCATCGCCTCTTTCACGTAGCTGAACATTGTGTCGATGTTGCGGAATATGAATTCATCAAATTGAACGCCACTCTCCTGCTTGCGTATAAGAATCTTGGCGCAGCCGAAGCAGCAGTCGGCTATGCTCTCTATCTCGCTTACGATATTGAGCATGGCGGCTATGTGAAGCTTACCTTCGTTGGATAGCCTTCCTTCGGCACAGCGGTTAAGATAGTTGGCAATCTCGATTTCCATGCGGTCGGATATTTCCTCGTATTTTTCAAGACGGGAGAACAGCTGTGAGAATTCTTCGGAATTTTCTTTGGTGTGCACGAGGGTCTCCGCCATATTGATCATGCGGTCGACACGCTGGGCATAGACCACCATCTCTTTTTCAGCCTGGGCGATATTAAGCTCTGAGGCACTGAGCAGACCGCCGGAGATAAATTTGAGCTGGAACTCCTCGTCTTCCTTGTGTTTTGCCGGAACGAGCTTCTCTACAATCTTAACGTACAATCCTGTAAACCATATCATTATCGCAAGGTTGACAAGATTGAATACCGTGTGGAACATTGAAAGTCCAAACGATACGCTGAATTGCATCGCCCCGATCTGAGCAAGCACCGGATGTCCGTTGGGCAGGCTTCCGTCAAATATTGAGTTATATATATCGGGCTGTGTAACCTCCAGATTGTTAACGAAGGAGAACAACGATTCCGGATTGCCCTGGCCTATCGACTCCGTGATCCATACATTGAGATTGACAAACGGATAGAACACACACAAGGTCCACACGACTCCCAGGAGGTTGAACAGCAGGTGACCCATCGCAGTGCGTTTTGCCGCCACATTTCCGCTCATCGAGGCGAGCAAGGGCGTGATTGTCGTACCGATGTTGCTGCCGAGCACGACCGCACATCCGAGGTCAAAGGTGATCCATCCTTTCGTACACATAATGAGCACGATGGCAAATGTTGCTGCCGATGACTGTATGATTGCGGTGACGATAATGCCGACAAGCAGAAACAGCAATACCGACATATAGCCCATAGAGGCATATCTCTCCAGAAAGGCAAACATATCGGGATTGCTCTGCAGGTCAGGTACATAGTCGCTGATCATGTTAAGCCCCATGAAGAGGAACGCAAAGCCTATGAGGAATTCACCTATTGACTTTGTGCGGCTTTTCTTGAAAAACAACAGTGGTACGGCACAGGCGATTATCGGCAGTATAAATACCGATGTATCGACCTTAAATCCGAAAAGAGCTATGATCCATGCCGTGAAAGTGGTGCCTACGTTGGCTCCGAATATCACCGCCATTGATTGGGCGAGCGTCATCAAGCCGGCGTTTACGAAGCTCACCACCATTACCGTGGATGCCGACGAGCTTTGGATAAGTGCGGTGATTGCAAATCCGGTCAGTGTCCCTGTAAACCGGTTGCGGGTCATTGCCGATAGGATATTGCGCAAGCGATCGCCGGCGGCTTTTTGTAGCCCCTCGCTCATTACCTTCATACCGTAAAGGAATAAGCATACAGAGCCGAGGAGAGCTAAAAAGTCTAAAAACGTATAATTCATTATACCTGGAGTGATAAAAAATTTTTTCCAACGCAAAGATATAATAAATCTTTCGAATATTATACAACCGTTAAAAATTATACGGTATCAGGGCTTGTATTTTATTACTGTAAGTATAATGTTTTCATGAAGAATGTAATATAATATCCTAAATTATATTGTATCTTTGTAAAATAGAGCGGTGAAATATTTTAAATTTTTAGTTAAATTCATATTGTATGTATAGATTTGTAGTAGTGGCGGCTTGGGTGCTGTTAAGCTTCGGTTATTCTCACGGGGCTTATCTTACCGATCTCCACCGCCGTCTTGATTGGGGTTGGCGGTTTTCTCTTGATGCCGATTACACGGCGCTTGCTCCGGGATATGATGACTCTTCATGGCGCCGGGTTGATCTGCCGCATGATTGGAGCGTCGAGTGTGACTTTGGCTATAATCCCGGTTGTACGCCTGCTGCCGTCGGTTGGTACAGGCGTGATTTTGAATATGATCCTTGGGATGACTGTGACAGGATGCTCCTTTACTTTGAAGGCGTATACATGAATTCCGAGGTCTGGGTAAACGGGCATTATGCCGGGGGACATCTTGGCGGATGCGCGCCGTTTTATGTGGATATGGCTCCTTATCTGAAGCCGGGTCCCGGCAATGTCATTGCTGTAAAGGTAGATAATTCCGCAATGGGCGACCGTAACCCGCATAGTGGTGCGGGAATATGCCGGAGTGTATATTATACTGGGGCACCAAGAGTGGAGATAATTCCTAAGTCGATGGAAGTGACCACGCCCGTGGTTACGGCTGACAGCGCATCGGTGAACGTCAGGTTTCTTGTCGAAAACCGTACCGACACTGTGGCGTCGCTCAATATGAATTTAAATTCAGTTATACCTGATAGAGGGTCCATTCCGATTAAAACGGAATTTACCGCTGCCCCTCATGATACAACCGAGATAAACATGTCGTTTATGGTCGACGACCCTGCTATATGGTCACCTGACTCTCCTGTATCATGCTTTCTCATGGCGAGGTTGTATCAGGGAAATGACAGGATTGATACGGAAATATTAAGATATTTAATCAGGCGGTTGGAATATGTTGATGGAGTTGCCAAGCTAAACGGAGAGCCGATAAGGATTGTGGGTGCATGTGTGGATCATACCAACGGCATGATTGGTGCTCTTGGTTATCGTGACGCCGAGATACGCAAGGCACAGTTGCTCAAAAATGCCGGATTCAATGCCGTGTGTATGGCTGATTCCAATCCTCCATCTCCCGCCTTTATGGATGCCTGTTGTGTCCACGGGCTTATTGTTGTAGACGGCGTTGACGATACTTTTGACCGATGGTCTCAGTCGGAGATAGTCCCCTTTGATTATGCGGAGTCTGATACGTTGAAATCGTTCGGTGAGCCTGCCGCAATAAGGATAACGGTAGACCGCGAGGGCATCGGGTCCGGCGACCTTGCATATGCGCTTGTGGAGATCGTGGATTCCGACGGCAATCTCGTGACTGATGCCGACAACCATCTTATGTTTGAGGCCAACCACAAGGGTAGTGTCTTTGCTGTCGGGAATACGGACTTGCCTGATTGCCATGCGTATAATAGCTCATGTGAGGCTCGTAAAGGGCGTGCGCTATGTGTGTTAAGGTCGGTGTTGGGTGACGGTGACTTTGAATTGCGGGTGACATCGCCCGGGCTGCCGGCGGCGACAGTTACCTTAAGGCGTATCATAAGGATAATATAAAAGCTATTTAAGTTGCATATTTTTTATAGGGGGATTATATAGCGGGATAGCGGTTGAACTATTGGGCGGTATGTCACGTTTAGCATTAAAGTTAAATCGTTATGACAATGAAACTCAAGGTTATTTTCTGCTTTTTTGCCTTTATGGCGTTTATGGGCGTGAGCAAGTCGGAAGCATGTTCGCGTATACTATATGTCGGTGACACTGCGGTTGAATCGACCGACAGTGTGCTTCGTATCGTAGGCAGGTCACTTGACTGGAAGACTCCGATACCAACAAATATTTATGTATATCCCCGCGGCATGAAGAAGATAGGCGACAACAAGCCGGGTGCAGTTACGTGGACTTCAAAATACGGAGCGGTCTATGCTGTCGGCTACGATGGCGGCATAACCGAGGGCATGAATGAAAAGGGTCTCGTGATTAACGGCTTGTTTTGCAAGGGTACAGTCTATGCCAATAAGGAGACGGTTGACCGCCCGGGTATGTCGTTGGCGATGTTTGTAGGCTGGCTGCTTGACATGAATGCGACTACTCCGGAAGTAGTAGAGGTGCTTAAAGAACAGAATTTCAATGTGTCAGGGGCTACATTTGACGGTGGTACCGTGTCGGCTCTTCACTGGGGCATAACTGATGCAGAGGGAAGGTGTGCGATACTTGAATTTGACCATGGCGTAGTAAAGGTCTATGAAGGGGAGGATATGCCGGCTATGACCAACGATCCGCAGTATCCGGCAATGACTGCCATCAATGACTATTGGAAGAATGTAGGAGGTATCAATATGCTGCCCGGCACAGTAAAAAGTCCTGATCGCTTTGTGCGTGGCTATTTTTTTCAAGGTCATGTGGAGAAGACCAATGATGCCGGACTTGGACTTGCCATTACCCGCAGTATATTAGCGAATGTATCAGTGCCTTATCAGTATTCGATAGAGACCGAGCCTAATGTGTCGTCGACACAGTGGAGATCATTCAGCAATATACGCGACCGTCTATATTATTTTGATATAGTGACTAATATGGGTATGTTTTATATCGACTTGAAAAAATGCGACTTGCGAAAAGGTGCCTCGGTGCTTAGGCTCGACACTTCAAAGTCGCAGGATCTTGTGGGTGATGTCACCTCACGTCTTGAGAAGCATGCTCCGTTTACACCGATGTATTAACGAAATGTCGCGGTTTGTGGCTCATTTTTCCATAAACCGCGACTCTATAAGCTTTCAATGAAAATAAAATAGTAACTTTGCAAAAGTGTTAATATTCTCAGATGAGGGTGTGGAGAAGGTTAAATATCTTGGTGATGTTTATGGCGGTTTTCGCCTTAAACATTTCTGCACGCACTCTCCCGTCGGATGATTCCTCTATTTCACTTATGGCAGATTCCTGCCTGATTGATGACGGTATTGTCTCGGATGATAGCGTTGCCGTCGAGGAGCTTCCTCCTCTGCGGGGCAAGAATTGGTTGGACAGGCTTATAAATTCAGGATTTCATATAAATGATCCGCGCATACGTTATCCGAAGTTCGCGCAGTTTTGTGTGAATGTATATAATTGGGGCGACCGTACATTCAATTCTTATGACCCTGACTATGTGGTGGGAACCGGTAAAAACTGGAAAGTGATCGGAAAGTCATACAACTGGGCTCAGAGCTATATGCTTACGTTTACCAAAAGTACCTCAATACGAATGATCTCCGACCTGTATAGCGATGTCGGAGCTCACCTGTGTTTCATGGCGGTAAGTGTGGGCTATGATTTCAATGCCAATGAACTTGTAGGCAATCCGGTTTCCAACCGTACAAACTTTGAATTCAATTTTACCTGTGCTCTTTTTGCCGCTAATTATCAACGGTCCTCTACCAAGGGCGGGGCGCATGTCACCAAGTTCGGCAAATTCAAGCCTTCCCAAGGTCAGGGCCTTGATTTTAATTTTGACGGAGTCAATCAGGAGTCAACCGTGTGGGATCTGTATTATTTTTTCAACCACCGTAAGTATTCACAGGCTGCGGCTTATTGCTATTCGAAGTATCAGCTTAAAAGTGCAGGATCCATGATAGCTGGTTTTAACTACACTCATCAGGAGATCTCGCTTGATTTTTCCCAATTGCCGGCTGACATGCTCGCCTATCTGCCGGGCGACCACGATTATTATAATTTTCGTTATACCGATTATGACTTGATGGTGGGATATGCCTACAATTGCGTGATGAAACCACGCAATTGGTTGTTTAATGTCACGGTATTACCGTCAATCGGGTATAAACACTCATATGAAGACTCTACAGAGGGAAGAAAGGATATGTTTTCGACTAATGTAAAGATGATGCTGTCGTTTGTGTATAACCATCGCAGCTTGTTTTCATCTTTGTCTGTGCGATTTGACGGAAGGGCATACTATGGTAACGGATATACATTTTTCAACTCCAATGAATCGCTGACATTCAATATCGGCGCGCGTTTCTGACAGTTACCGGCTTTTTTGATTTATTCCCGATAAAAATCGCCATAATGATTGTTATAGCAGTATAAGTAATTGCAATTATCATTAATTATGGCTCATGACATTATTTTCCTGATTCTGGGTATCATACTTATCATTGCCGGTGGAAACTATCTTACCGACGGAGCTGTTGCCGTGGCGCGTTATTTTAAGGTGTCCGGTCTTATAATAGGTCTTACTGTCGTGGCGTTCGGCTCTTCGACGCCTGACTTTGTTGTGTGTCTTACCTCAACCCTCAGCGGCAAGTCGCAACTTGCGCTTGGTGACATCGTGGGGGCAAATATCTTTGACATATTGTTTGTCGTGGGTATTGTAGCCTTGATCAATCCGATAGAGATAAGCAAGGATATGCTTTGGAAAGATCTTCCCATGCTCGCCCTTGCCTCGCTTGCCCTGTTTTTCTGCGGTGACGACAAGCTTTTTGACAATACCGCCGACTTTATAAGCCGTACCGACGGGCTTATGCTGATCGCTTTCTTTATCATATTCATGGCTTATACATTCGAGATGGCAAAGGAGCCGCAACCGCTTGTCCCGGAAAATGCCGCGGGAAATGCCTCGGCGGGGAAGAATGACGCCGGGGAGAAACCCGGGATGAAAATGTGGCTTGCCGTCGTGTGCATACTCGGCGGTCTCGGTGCGCTTATAGTGGGTGGAAACTGGATTGTCGACGGCGCATCGGGCATAGCCTTGAAAGCGGGCTTGTCGGAGGGGCTTGTCGGACTTACTATCGTGGCGATAGGCAGTTCTGTCCCTGATCTTGCCACATCGGTGGTGGCCGCCGTTAAGAAGCAGCCGGGAATAGCTCTCGGCAACGTAGTAGGGGCATGTATATTCAACGTGTTTTTTATCCTCGGCCTTTGCGCCACTATCAGTCCGCTTAATACAGGTACGATATCGGTGGTCGATTTCAGCACACTCGTGGGCGGGTCACTGCTACTTTGGCTCTTCGGTCAGATAATAGGCAAGCGCGTCATAACACGGGGCGAGGGATTGGTGCTCGCCCTGTGTTACGTAGGCTATATGACGTATCTTGTGGTGTCGGCGTTGAGGTGACACGGATTTAATCAGGAGTGTGTCTCGACAGCCGATGTTGGAGGCAGCGTTGAATTACGCTCGTCGACAGCTTCAACGACGGCGTTGCCAAGCGACATGAACGCTTCGCCGGTGATGGTGTCTTTCAGGGCGATGGGCGATCCGCAGTCGCCGCCTTCACATATAGTGCCGACGATAGGTATCTGCGCAAGAACTTTAACGTTAAATTCCTCGGCAAGCTTCACAGCGCCGTCGCGCCCGAATATGTAGTACTTCTCGTCGGGGTGAGCCGCCGGGGTGAACCATGCCATGTTTTCAACAATGCCAAGCACGGGGACATTGACTTTATCGTCGGTAAACATAGCGATTCCCTTTCGGGCGTCGGCAAGTGCCACCTCCTGTGGTGTGCTGACGATCACTACGCCGGTGATGCCGAGAGTCTGCACGAGGGTGAGGTGGATGTCGCTTGTGCCGGGAGGCATGTCAATGAGGAAGTAGTCAAGCTCGCCCCATGACGCCTGGGTGATAAGCTGGTTGAGGGCGCGTGACGCCATTGCACCGCGCCATAGCACGGGTGAGTTTTTATCTACAAGAAATCCTATCGACAGCAACTTCACGCCATATTTTTCTACAGGGACTATCATCTCCTGTCCGTCGACATTTTCCATGTATATAGGCTCGTCTTCCACGCCAAACATCTTTGGAACTGATGGTCCGAATATGTCGGCGTCGAGTAGTCCCACCTTATACCCGAGCCTTGCGAGTGCCACTGCAAGGTTGCTCGCTACTGTTGACTTGCCTACACCGCCTTTGCCGGATGACACGCCTATTATGTTTTTGACTTTCGGAAGGGGGCGCTCTTCAGCTTTGGGCGCGGGATTTTCCTTACGGAATTTCACGTTTATACGGTCTTTTACGTCAATCTCGGGAGAGATGAATGTGGTCAGGGCGGTCTCGGCGGCTTTTACGAGTGATTTGACAAATGGATCGGTGGGCTTGTCGAAAATCAGCGAGAAGCTTACCTTGTTGCCGTCTATGCGGATGTCATCCTCTACCATGCCAAGCTCGACTATATTTTTGCCGTTACCTGGGTATCGCACATTGGTTAGTGCGTCAAGAATAAGTTTTGGATATAATGTTTCCATATGATTTGTTGAATTTTAGTTGTTAACATTTTTCTGGGCATTGCAGTTCGCCACGGGAGAAACTGCGGTAGGTGTCAGGCTCGATTTCCACCTCAGGCTCGGAGAGCTGTGATGTGTGGTCGAGATGCCATGACAGATATTTTATTGTAAGTCCGCGGTCAAGCCACTGCTGTTCGTAGAATGTGCGTATGTTCAGGATATCGCTCACGCCCTGCGGGTCATGGTAGAGGTCGGCGGTGTCGGTTATCTTTTCAAAGCCGTTATGCTCGATCATGTACCGGGTATAGGTGTACAGGAAAGGGCTGTCGCTTTTAAGGTGCACTATCCCGTTGTCGCGGAGCACTTGCCGGTAAAGAGCCATAAAACGAGTCCCGGTAAGACGCTTGGTAACTTTTTTCATCTGGGGGTCGGGAAAAGTTATCCATATCTCGTCAATCTCTCCGGGAGCGAAGAAATGGGGGAGAAGCTCGATGCTCGTGCGCAGAAATGCCGCGTTTTTTATACCGTTGTCACGCACTTGACGCGCCCCGGTCCACATTCTCGCGCCTTTTATGTCTATGCCTATGAAGTTTTTGTCGGGAAAGCGCTTGGCAAGCCCTACGGTGTACTCGCCTTTTCCACAGCCAAGTTCAAGGACAATCGGGTTGTCATTGCCGAAATAGTCGCGACACCATCTCCCTTTCATCGGAAATCCCTTTTCGCGGAGTATGCCGAACGGGTATTGGAATACACACTCCATCGACTCCATTTCACTGAATTTTCGTAATTTATTTTTTCCCATACAAGGTTATTTTGTTTTTAATATCTTTTCAACACGGCGCGAACCGTCGGTGTAATCGGTAACTATTATCTTTATTTCCGATATTCGGTAGACCGAGATATTTTTAATCTCGGAAGTGGCGGTAGTCGGTAAAACGGTGGATACTGTACCTGCGGATATGTTGAACTCGCGCCATTGGGGTGCAGACAGGAAGGTGTCGCGTAATCGGGGTGCCACGCTGAGCCATATGTCGCTTTGCGGAAGCCCGTACCATACATCGTTGCCGAGACTTGGTATGTCGTTTAACCAAGTGGCGTCAATTCCCGACAGGCGGTTCATGCCTTCCGTGGCATTGGAGCCGATATAACCGAGTGATGTGGGAAGGCGCAATGTTGTAATCGTTGGGAGACATGCAAGCGAGCAGTCGCCCAAATGTTGCACTGACTCGGGAAGGATGATGTCAGGAATCGTCGTGCAACCGAATAATGCGGCGTCGCCTATGCGAGCCACTCCTTCCGGCAGACTTATAAGGTGGAGTGACTTACATCTGGCAAAACAACGGTCGCCAAGAGTGCGTAACGAGATACATCGGCTGAGATCTATCCGCTCTATAGCCGTGGCGGCAAATACTTCCGCCTCTATGGCTGTTAAGGTCGTGGGCAAGGTAACTTCGCGCAATGACGTGCATCCCCTGAACAAGCCTTCGTGCAGTATTGTGACCCCTTCAGGGATTGAGACGCTGACAAGCGAACGGCAATCGGCAAATGCAAACGCACCTATTTCGGTCACTCCGTCGGGTATCACGGCTCTCTCCACGGAGGAGCCTGCAAATGCTCCCTCTCCGATAGCCGTGACATCTCCATCAAGCGCCGGTTGCCTGATCGTAATGTCGCCTGTAAAGGCATATTCAGACACCTCGGTAGCCGGTGATTGTAGTGCGGCAACCGACATCAGTGTCGCCAATATTAGTCGCGTCTTGTTTGCCACCATATCTTTCACACTAACAGGGCAAACGTAATGCCAAGATATGCAAGCAGAAGCAGTGCAAGCAGGATTATACTCAATTCCTTGCGTTCCATATAGCATCGGTAGGAATAATATGCGCTGAGAATGGCATAAATGGGAAAGATGTAGATAAGCATCTTCCAGTTGTTGCCGTCATCAGCGGCAGGAAGCGAAGCTATCACCATTGGCCACGAAAATAGCGGCAACAGCATCACCAATATCACAATGGTCATCCACCAAGGGGGGCGTTTGTAACCGTTACTGTCCATATGCGTCACTTTTTCTTTCTGTTTTTATTATGGAGATATTCCTTGACGGTTGCCTCTATACCCTCTTCAAGCGATACTTTCGGGCTGAATCCAAAATCGCGGCGAGCATCGGAGATGTCGGCACTCCAGTTGCGCTGCTTCATGATTTTGTATTTGTCGGAGTTGAGGGTTGACGGCTTCATCTTGAGGATGCCGTATTTTTCCGCCACCACGCTCGCCGCCTTTGCCATCCATAAGGGCAGGCGCACCGGGATCACAAATTTTTTGCCGAGCTTTTGCGCTACGATTTTACGGAATTCCGACTGGGTGTAGGCGCGGTTTTCGCTGATTATGTATTTATGTCGCAGCGGGGCTTTCTCAAGTGCATCGAAAATGGCATTGACGAGGTCGTCGACATAAATGAATGTAAGCAGTTGCCTTCTGAATCCCACACCGAAGTCCCAATGGCTGTCGATACATTTTATCATCATGAGGTAGTCCTGCTCATGAGGACCGTAGACGCCTGTCGGTCGGAAAATTATCCAAGGAAATCCGGGCGTTGTCTCCAGCAGGGTCTCGCTCTTGATTTTCGACATGCCGTATTTTGTATTGGGATCCGGTATCGTCTTTGAGGTGTAAGGTTGGTATGTTTTCTCGTCGACCGGACCGAGAGCGCTCAGGCTGCTGATGTAGAGAAAGCGTTCCGGCACCATTGATGACGTTTCAAGAGCCTCGACGACTGTGCGCAGATACCCGAAGTTGATACGGTTGAAGTCGCTATAGTTGGTAACTTTTGTGGCTCCGAGGTTATATACAATCCAATCCCATTTCTCACCTTCGGGAAGTGATGACCTTAGTGAATTTTCCACCGATTCCGGATTGTCATAGTCGAAGGTGACGAAATTGAGCCTGTCGTCGGTGAGATAGCGCCGCGAGGTGGATTCACGCACACCTACCCAGGTCTCATAGCCGCGACGCAGGCTTTCCGCAGCTATGAAGCCGCCGATAAAGCCGCCTGCACCTATTATCAATACACGTTTCATGTAGGGCAATGTTATGTTATGGCGTATAATTATTATTTACAAATCTAACATAAAATCATGACACCACGAAAAATGAGCCGAAAAACTTTTCCGTGATAACCTGCCTTTTGAATGGACATTATGTAATAATATACTTAATATGGTTCGATCCGGAGATCTTTTGTTATGAAGCCGCACGAAAGCAATCCGAAATATTTACCGCATGTGATATGGTCATAAATTGACTCCAGGGAATACCGTTCGGCGGAAATAAACATTTTCTTCAAGGCAAGAGCCAGCAATCCGTTAGCACTGGCATAAAACAGGTTATTTTCCCGTAGGACATTGTAAAACAGGTCGCTGTTGCCTCCTGAAGTAGAACATGGCATGCTGCTGTGCAACAAGTCGGATTCCTGCCCTCCTACGACAAGAAATTTTGTCCTGTTGAAACCGTAATTGTCGATCGATTGAAGTCCGATCTCATATGACCTCATCTGAGATTCATATCTTCCCTCCTGCATCATTTTTTCAAATGATACTTTTGTCTCGGCAACAAACAGGTAGCCATCTTCAGTGTTTAAGAGCGAGACGTCAAGCCGTCCGTCTCTGTCGGCATGATTTTTCTGGATTCCGACTTCAAGGGCAATGCGTGGTGATGTGGATTTCGAAAGATATTTCATCGCGATGGCAGTCCATAATGCGATATTTTCGGTTTCTTTAACCTTGGTAAAATCCTCAAATCTCCGGTATGGCACTTTTAGTCTGCCGGCTTGTACGGGAGGCAGTTTAATGAAACTTCCATTTAAGAGTTCTGTAGCAACAGTGTCTTTAAACATTGAGAACTCCTCCTCATTCATCTCCTGACAAAATTCAAGCGGATGGATGCTGTTGTTTATGGATATCTTGTTTCCGGGGCAACCCATTACGCATGCCATGCAATTGATACACCGCTCGTCATTAACAGAAAATCTGTGTTCCGGATCGCTGTCACGCGTCAGACAACCGCCTATTGTGTCGGGTAGGCAATATGTTTTTAGTCCGCTTTTATGCCTGTGGTCTTCTACAAAATCCGTTATGCCGGAGTATTTGTACATCTTTGTGGCGACACATGGCGCCCCGCTACAATTGTCGGAAAACAAGCAAAATTCACCCATATTATGACTTATATATTTACGCTGTCAAGAAATTTAATTAGCTCGGTCGGAGCACCTATTGATGCCTCTTCTTTATTTAAACCTACCAATGGCCGTAGGTATATTTCTCCATTGCTTATGATCCGGTCAAATGGAATACCGCTTGTAACCGCCACTTCAATTTCTCTCTCAACCACATCCTCCAATCCATATTGAGGGACAAGGAATAGATCCGGACGCTCTTTAAATAATATGACCAGAAGACCGAATGATAACTCATTCTGCTCATAATAGGCACGGTTTAGAAGGTATATGATTGCAAACCGGCGATTTTTAATAAGTGACTCACATCTCATAGTCGCTTCTCTGATTTCTTTCATGCCACGTTCGCGCAAACCGGAATTGAGCTTTGTGAGATTTTCATAACTGAGAGGGTGTTCCGTCTCAGATAATTCGGGAAATTCGACAATTTCATACAGCCGTTCGCCTCGGATTGCCCCGTTTATGTAGTTCCGGTATCTCATATGGGGAAATGAGCCGTTATCGGGCGTTATTTTTACCGGTCGGATATATCCGGCGGTTGTGAGCCACGCCAACAGACAAGATTTGGTGCGGATATTTGAATCCGATTTGGAGCCACTTGATATCTTTACAAGATTTCCATCAATATATGCTACTTCATTGGTGTCGGGATATCCTATTGTTAGATCATTGGTATTAAAACGACATCCCTTTTCATGACGTGAAGGAATTTGGCTTAAAAGCCCTACAACGGGACCATATTTAATTACTGCATCATGTATAATCCGCGACATTTCCGCCGAGTTGTATTCCGTATCAGCAAAAATAATACCTTTGTCGGTCAGGTGACTTGTTTTGTTGTCTCGTTCAACAAAACCAAGGGCGTGAAGCGCATTTATGGTATTGCTGACCTCCTTGGATTTTGTAAAATCGACATTTAATCCGTTGGTGAGCGCACATCCTGCTTCATCAAGCGGGTTGCTTTTGAAACGGCACGACGGACTGCCAATCAGGCTCGCTGCACGCAGAAGAGGGCAATATTTATGGATATTTTCCTCCTCACGAACAAATTTTATGTCATTTAGGGTGAAATTTCTGTCGCCAAACTTTGCCATTCCTCTGTGGTAAGGCGTGACTTTTCTTTGATTTCCTTAGGTACCTGTTTCCTTTTTCCGGCTTTGGAAAACACTGTTATCCATTCATACGGGTAGGTAGAGAATATATTTGGCGGATAAGGATAGCTGCCGAAAGAGCTGAACCTTGCAATCTTGCGCTTGTCCCAGATATATAGCCCGAACTGAAACATACATCCTGTCGAATCCATGAATTTTTCAATGTCGCCCAGTACAAGTCTTGTCTCCCGGCGTTCAAAGCGCGCCGCTTTACCTGTAAGTAGAAACGGCATAATGTTTATGCAGATCTTGCCGTCGGGAGCAAGTACCCTTACACATTCTGTCCATACCTTGTTAAGCTCTCCTATATAATACTCATAAGAATTGCTGCCGGCACCGATCTGTCCGTCTACATCATAATCCTTTAATGTCCAGTAAGGAGGACTGGTGATGATGAGATTGACACTGCCGTCCGGAATCTCCGACATGTTGTTGGAGTTGGTGTTAAAGATGGTGGCGTCTTTTATCTGCAATATTTTTGGAGGGCTCACTTTTCCCATATTATAATCTGTTCCTTTCTTTCTGTTTTGTTCAATTTGTCAAACACCTGCGAGCTTGTCCCGGTATAACTGCGCTCAAATACTTCATATTTTGCAAAGGGACTTATCGCTTGAAAGAATTCCGCGCCATTAATCACCTTTCCATGTATTTTCTTATCTCCGACTACAAAAATAGCCTGACCTCCGGGTTTTAGTATTGCATAAAGATTTTCAAGTACAGTCCTCATATCGTCGGCATAATTGTCGAAGTTTTGGATTAGACTGTTTTTTATGGCAATCCGGTCTTGCCCTAAGATGTCATATATTATTTTGGCATAGTAGGCGGTGTAGTCAAGGCAATCAAAGTATGGCGGGCTTGAAAAAATGTAGTCAACCGATTCCGGGGCAATAAATTGTGCGGCATACCTTGTGTCGGCAAAATATATTTTGCTATCGTTCTTTATCGGGTAATGATGCTTCTTGATTTTTGCTTTCAGCTTGTCGTAAAAATTAATATATCTCTTTGGCTGTATATTTTTACCGACAGTGCTTGATGTCCACTTATAGTCGTTGCATCCTCTTGCGGTCAGAGTCACAGCTCCAAGAAAGCACGCTTTAAGATAGTCGCTCATTTCATCGTAGAAAGAAGCCATCCGTAAAATCTCCTCCATTGATTTTTCATGAAAAAGAGAGCCTGAGTATTCGGGAATGTCACAAGCAACGGATGATGACTTAGATCTTTCTACCATCAAATTCAATTCTTTTTGTACCTCGGATAGCTCTGCCGGTATATTGACCTTGCCTCTCGAAAGTGTGACGGCGATAGGGTTAGCATCTATCCCCAAGGTATTATGTCCGAATCTTATACCTTCATATACAATTGTGCCCGAGCCACAAAAAGGATCCAAGACAGTGCTTCCCTTAGGTATCTGCATCAATATTTGTTGTGCGTCCAAGGCGGCAATCTTTCCTCGATACGGATAAATACCATGTACCGACCGGGGATTGTTGACCGATTGAAGTGCTTGGATTCTTAATTTCATTATTAAGGGTTTTCATTACAAAATTACATATCAATTCCTATTCAAGCAAGCTGACGTAAATAATTTTGTAAAAAGATCCGGATTTGTAGATGATGTAGTGAGGTCCAAGGGTGTGGATTGATTGATTTTAGATAATATAACCGCACCCCAAAAGATTTTGTCTTTTGGGGTGCGGTTATATTATTTGTCCATTTTTTTAGTCGCGGGAACTGCCGAAGAAGCGGAGCAGGTAGAGGAAGAGATTGATGAAGTCGAGATAGAGGGTTAGTGCCCCTATCGTGGCAAGCCGTGCAATAGAGAATCCATCGCTGTATTCAGCCATGCGCTTGATCTGCTGGGTGTCCCATGCGGTAAGTCCGATGAATATCAGCACGCCTGCTATCGAGACAATCCATTCGAGGGTAGAATTAGCCCAGAATATGTTGACAACGCTTGCCAATATAAGTCCGATCAGTGCCATAAACAGGAAATTGCCTATTTTGATGAGGTCGCGGCTTGTGAAGTAACCGTAGACACTCATCGCGCCGAACACTCCTGCAGTGATGACAAAAGTCTTGAATATGGACACAGTGGAGTAGGCGTAGAATATGAGCGAGAATGTCACGCCGTTAAGTATGGCGAACGCGTAGAAAAGCAGTGTCGCCACCGGCGAACTGATCTTGTTTACCGCGCCACTGATGCCGAATACCATGAGGAGCTCCACAATGAGCAGTCCCCAATATACCCACCGGTGAGTGGCGAGGAAATATACGAGATTGGGTATGCCGCTGCATATCCAAGCCGCTCCCGCCGTAACGAGCAGGGCGAGAAACATCTTTACATAAACTCGCTTCATCACCTGCGACACGCGCACGTCAAGCGACTGTGAGTTGAATGAATCCAAATTATAATTATTCATAATGATTAGTGTTTAGAGAGATAACGTATTTTGGGGTCAATCTGTGACCATAATACAGTTAAATTATGTTACATACGCTCCGGAACCTCGATTCCAAGAAGCGACATGCCGCTTTTAACTACGCGAGCAACTTCTGCACTAAGCGCCAGACGGAGAGCGCGCACCGAGGCGTCAGGCTCGTTGAGTATCGAATAGTCATGGTAAAATTGGTTATACTCCTTTACCAGGTCATAAACATAGTTGGCTATAAGTGCCGGAGAATAGCTTCTGCCTGCTTCTGCCACGACCGACGGATAGTCGGCAAGGTGCTGTATCAGAGATATCTCTTTCTCGTTAGGCACCACGGCTTCGTAACCCTCAGCCTTATATCCGGCATCAGCCGCTTTGCGGAGCACAGAGCGTATGCGGGCATACGTATACTGTATGAATGGACCTGTGTTGCCGTTGAAGTCGATTGATTCCTTAGGGTTGAAGGTCATGTTTTTGCGTGGATCGACTTTCAAAAGGAAATATTTCAATGCGCCCATGCCTACTATGCGGGCTATTTCCTCCGATTCTTCAGGGGTAAAATCTCCTTTGCCGCGCTCAGCCGACACTTCGCGCGCACCCTGTATCATCTCATCCATAAGATCATCGGCGTCTACGACCGTACCTTCGCGACTCTTCATCTTTCCTTCGGGGAGTTCTACCATGCCATAGGAGAAATGTACGAGGTCTTTGCCCCACTTGAATCCGAGTCGATCAAGCAAAAGCGACAATACCTGGAAGTGGTAGTTCTGCTCGTTGCCGACGACATATATCATCTTGTCGATGGGAAAATCCTGATAACGGAGCTTTGCCGTGCCGATATCCTGGGTCATATAGACTGAAGTGCCGTCGCTGCGGAGCAACAGCTTGTGGTCGAGACCGGCGTCGGTAAGGTCAGCCCATACAGAGCCGTCATCCTTACGGTACATGATTCCCTTTTCGAGCCCTTCAAGCACCTTGTCCTTGCCTTCGAGGTAAGTGTTGCTCTCGTAGTATATCTTGTCGAAATCCACTCCGAGGCGCTTGTATGTCTCGTCAAATCCGGCATATACCCAATTGTTCATCATTTCCCAAAGCTTGCGTACCTCGGGGTCTTTCTGCTCCCAGCGGCGAAGCATCTCGCGCGCCTCAAGCATCAGTGGCGACTGCTTTTCAGCCTCTTCCTCGCTCAGTCCCTTCCCGATAAGTTCTTTCAGCTCGGCTTTATAGTGCTTGTCGAAGAGCACGTAGAAATCTCCGATCAGATGGTCGCCCTTCTTGCCTGTGGACTCCGGAGTGGCTCCGTCGCCCCACTTTTTCCATGCGAGCATTGACTTGCATATGTGTATGCCTCGGTCGTTTACTATATTGGTCTTGACTACACGGTTACCGCATGCGGATAGTATTCGTGACAGGCTATAACCGAGCAGATTGTTGCGCACATGCCCTAAGTGTAGCGGCTTGTTAGTGTTAGGAGAGGAATATTCCACCATCACGAGTGGGCTTTCGTCGGTCGTTTTCTTGAATCCGTAATCGGGTGTCTCGGCGATATGACGGAGCATGGAGGTGAAGTAACCTGGCTCGATCACTATATTGAGGAATCCTTTGATGACGTTGAAGCGATTTACGGCAGGCTCGTTGTCGACAAGCCAGTTGCCGATCTCTGTACCGACGGCCTCCGGTGACTTGCGAGCCGCCTTCACCCATGGAAACACCACTACGGTCAGGTTGCCCTCAAACTCTTTCTTGGTGGTCTGCGGCACAATTGATGCCGGATCGGTCTCCACTCCGTAAAGCTCTTTTACGGCACGCGCCACTGCTTGCGCTATAATGTTATCTATCGACATTATCTTGTTGTTTAAATTGATTTTATGACTGCAAAGATACGAATAAGTAGAAAGTAAAGCCAAATTTGTCGCTGCAAATCTAATGTTTATTTGAGCTTTGCCGTATGAAAGTATCTTAGCCAAAGCCAATGATACAGACAGGTCGGGGCAATCAGTTGTTTTTGTTGATTAGGTTGACAACTACTTTTACCATTGTGTCTTTTTCCTCGGTGCGGCTTTCTGCAATCATTAAGGTGAGCGCCACGAGGGTATTGTCAGCTATGCGCTTGGTGCCGTCATCATTGTAGAGAATGCCGTTGCCGTTGAGAAACCAAAGGAACAGCGTTGCGGCAATGCGTTTGTTGCCGTCGCTGAAAGAGTGATTCTTTGTGACAAGATAGAGCAGCATGGCGGCTTTTTCTTCAACCGACGGATATAGATCGACGCCTCCGAAAGTCTGATAGATCTGCCCGATGGAACTTTTAAACGAATCGTCTTTCTCATTTCCAAAGAGTTCTGATCCACCGAACTTTTCATGTAGTTCACGGATGACTTTCATCGCGCTCTCATAAGTCGCATGGAACGATTCGTTGCCTGTTGTCTGTTCAATCTTCAGCTCCTGATAATCATATCGGTCAAGGGTGTCAAGGGCATAGGTATAGTCCACTACTACATTAAGCAACGAGCGGCTATCTTCCGTGAGTTTCTCCTGATTTCGTATAGTGCGCCCGAGCACTTTAACCAATTGGCTTAGTTCATCGTATTTTTGCGCTGTAACCCGCTCGTTTATGGCATAGCCGTTTAGCAGGTATTGTTTCAACACCCTATTGGCCCATATACGGAAAGCGGTGGCGTTCTTTGAGTTGACACGGTAACCGACAGAGAGGATTGCATCCAGGTTATAAAAATCAACGACCTCCATGGATGCGCCACGAAAACCTCTATTTACGACTGTTTCCATTTTGGAAATAGTCGCATCACGTTCCAGTTCGCCGGATGCAAAGATACTCTTCAGATGCTTGGATATTGCAGGCACTTTTGTGCCAAACAAGTCTGCAATCTGGCGTTGCGTCAGCCAGATTGATTCACCTTGAACTGTGACATCTATACGGGTATCTCCGTCAGGTGCTTGATAGATTATGAGTTGAGAGCTGTTGATTGGTTCCATATTGTAAAATTACACATTATATTTTGATTTTAATTGTTTTGAATATGATTTTTCAAGGCAAGCCGGCATTTTTATTTTTAACCGACGCATAAAGTTGTTACCTTTGCGGTCAATATATTATTCATACGTTATGACTTACGAATATGACTATTTGGTGATAGGGTCGGGCATTGCCGGAATGAGTTTTGCCCTGAAGGTCGCCGCCACTGGTAAGGTGGCTTTGATCTGCAAGACCGATCTTGAAGAAGCTAATACCTATTTTGCCCAGGGAGGCGTGGCGTCGGTCACTAACCTTGAGGTGGATAATTTTGACAAACATATCGAAGACACCATGATAGCCGGTGACTGGCTCAGCGACCGCGAGGCTGTGGAAAAAGTGGTGAAAGGCGCCCCCGCGCAGATCCAGGAGCTCATAAAGTGGGGGGTAAATTTTGACAAAAACGAGAACGGAGATTTCGACCTTCACCGTGAGGGCGGTCACTCGGAGTTCAGGATACTCCACCATAAGGACAATACCGGAGCCGAGATTCAGGAAAGCCTCGTAAAGGCGGTCAGGAACAATCCCAACATCGACATATTCGACAATCATTTCGCTATCGAGATAATCACCCAGCATCATCTCGGTAAAATAGTGACACGCCGCACACCTGACATCACATGTTACGGCGCGTATGTGCTTAATCCGTCAACCGGGAAGGTCGACACATTCCTTGCGCGTGTGACGCTCATCGCCACCGGAGGCGTGGGTGCTGTCTACACAACCACGACAAATCCTCTCGTCGCAACCGGCGACGGCATCGCCATGGTGTACCGCGCAAAAGGCACTGTCAAGGACATGGAGTTCATACAGTTTCACCCCACTGCGTTATATCATCCCGGCGACCGCCCGTCGTTTCTCATCACCGAGGCGATGCGTGGCTACGGGGCCGTGCTCCGCAACAAGCGCGGTGAGGAGTTCATGCACAAGTATGACCCCCGTCTCTCGCTTGCCCCTCGCGACATAGTGGCGCGTGCCATCGACTCCGAGATGAAGCAGTATGGCGACGAGCATGTATATCTTGATGTGACCCATAAGGATCCGGAAGAGACGAAGAAGCATTTCCCCAACATATATCAGAAATGCCTGTCGCTCGGCATAGATATAACAAAAGACTATATCCCCGTTGCCCCCGCCGCCCACTATCTCTGCGGTGGTATCAAGGTTGACACCAACGGGGAGTCGTCGATAAGTCGGCTATATGCCGTGGGCGAATGTTCCTGTACCGGACTTCACGGAGGCAACAGGCTTGCTTCCAACTCTCTGATAGAAGCCGTAGTCTATGCTGACGCGGCGGCGCGTCATGCCATGGAGGTAAAGGATCACTACAGCTTCCGTCATGATGTGCCGGATTGGAATGACGAGGGCACGCGACATCCCGAGGAGATGGTGCTCATCACCCAGAGCATAAAGGAAGTGGGGCAGATAATGACGACCTATGTGGGTATCGTGCGCAGCGACCTGCGCCTTAAACGCGCGTGGAATCGCCTTGACATCCTTTATGAGGAGACGGAAAAACTGTTCAAGTGTTCCAAGGCGAGCCGTGAGATATGTGAGTTGCGCAACATCATCAATGTGGGCTATCTTATCATGCGCCAGGCGATGGAGCGCAAGGAATCACGCGGACTTCACTATACGGTCGACTATCCCCACACCGAGAGCCGGGCGGAATAATATCCTGACAATACAATCTTTACGGCAATGTCGCGTTATATGGTTATGAGGATTCTATTCTGTGTGTTCATGACCATATTGTGTGCTGTCGGCTCATATGCCCAAAAGGTTGACGCCGACGGAGTGCCTGTGCCAAGTAGCGTGGTAGGTAAGCCGGTCAACGGCAGATACCATTTTATCACCGAGCAGGGCGACACGGCTCTTATGGTTGTGCTGCGTAACGTTACAGTATTTCCTCCGATGAAATTCAAAAACAAGAAGCAGGAGGAATTTTACTGGCGTACGGTGCGTGATGTCAAACGCACCCTCCCTTACGCAAAGCTGATTGCCGAGACGCTCCTTGAGACATATGAGTATATCGAGACCCTCCCTACCCAGAAAGAGCGCGAAGCCCATCTTACACAGATGGAAAAGGAGATTTTCGCCCAATACAAGCCGCAGCTCAAGAAATTTACAAAGTCGCAGGGAAAGATGCTTGTTAAGCTCATCAACCGCGAGACCAACCAAAGCAGCTACTCGATACTGAAAGCCTTTCTCGGCACTTTCCGCGCCGGTTTCTGGCAGACATTCGGAAAATTCTTCGGCGTCAACCTCAAGACAAGCTATAAGCCCGATAAAAATGCTGATGACGCCATAATAGAGCGAGTATGCGTGCTTGTAGAGCAAGGCCAGCTCTGATTTTTCAACCATTTAACCTTATATATGATACTTAGTGGCAGTTTAAACATTTGCAGAGGATTCTTGCTCGCATCGCTTATATCCGGTGCTGTTCCCGCTACGATGGCGGGTGCGGAAACATTTGAGACGGCATCAGAGGCAGTCTCAAATATGAAAGTAGGATGGAATCTCGGAAACACCCTTGACTCCAATTCCGGTGATGTCGAAAACATGTGGATAGAGCATTGGACAGGGCGCACACCCTCCGACTATGAAAAGGCATGGGGACAGCCCGTGACCACGCCGGAACTGTTAAAAATGTTCAAGGAAGCCGGATTTAATGCGATCCGTGTCCCTGTCACATGGTACCCTCATATGGAGGCAAAATTTGATTTCAATACGTGGGTAAACGGTAAATGGGATCCCGCCACCGATGACATAGGCACAAAGATACAGCGGGAATGGATGGATCGCATTCATGAGGTTGTCGATTATGTGATCGATGTCGGAATGTATTGTATACTCAATGTGCATCATGACACCGGAGCCGCCTCTACGGCATGGCTTGTTGCCGATGCCGCCACTTATGCCGCGCAGCATAAGCGGTTTGAGGAGGTTTGGCGTCAGATTGCCGAAGAGTTCAAGGATTATGACGAGCACCTTCTTTTTGAGGGATATAACGAGATGCTTGACGAGAAGCGTTCATGGTGTTTCGCCTCTTTTGCAAGCGAGGGCAATTATAATCAGGCGATGGCGACAGAGGCATATGATGCAATCAACAGCTATGCACAGACTTTTGTCAACGCAGTAAGGGCTACCGGAGGTAATAACGCACAAAGAAATCTTGTGGTGTGTACCTACGGCGCGTGTGACGGTAGCGGCAATTGGAATTCTCATCTCAAAGATCCGTTGAAAAATATGAAACTGCCTGATGACAAGGCGGAAAATCATATAATATTCGAAGTACATTCCTATCCCGGCGACAAGACTTTCGCAAACGGCAAAAACACCGTGAATGAGCTTGTCAAGAACTGGACTACGCATCTTACATCGAAGGGCGCGCCGATGATTGTCGGAGAATGGGGCACCGATATGACCCTACAGGAAGACAATTGTGCATTTGCACGTTATTTTATCGAGCAGACAAAAGCCCGTGGCATAGCCACATTTCATTGGATGGGACTTTCCGACGGAGAGTCTCGCAGCGTTCCCGAATTTAATGAGCCGGAGCTGGTGGATGCGATGATAAAAGGATTTTATGGCGAAGGAGGCTATACCGGCGGTATAGACAATGTTGATGCCGATACCGGTAATGAACTCGTAGATGTTTACCATCCAAGCGGAGTTGAGGTGTTGCATTCAGTGCCTCGCTCTCAGGCGGAGTCCCTTCTCCCTTCCGGTCTATACATCATTAACGGAGAGAAAATAATCCGATAGCATATTACATACCGATACTACATTCGCTTAAAAAAACACTGTTTCGCAAATCCGCGAAACAGTGCGTGTTATCTTAATGTCGGGTCAGGAGTGACGTGCGGATTGCGGACCCAACGTGCCGCAGCACTCATTGTTGGCAAAATCCTGTTCATGGAAGGACTGAACCGTGCGAACAGTATTGTCAGCATCATCAATATGCCGAACAATATCAGATATCCGTAACATTCCTTGACAGCAAGCATAATGTTCTGTTGGGTAAAATACTCTGCAAACCATGAAACACTGTCACCACTGAAATTGTCCAGCTCGGAGGATGTCAACATGACATTCTTGTTCATAGCCCATGCAAACATACGTTCCACCAATGCTCCTGCTACTGCCGTGCCTACGCCACAGCGGGCAAACCCGATAATGGCGATATTCATGAACATGTGCTGAAACGGAATATTGCGGCATACCATATAGGTTGCTCCTGCCTCCATCATTACTTCTCCGGCTCCGAAAGCGAACAGCGGTATATAAAACAGCCATGCTTCCGTCGAAGGGTCGATAAGAAAATACGATGCGATAATGTAGAATGTGGTCAGAAGAAAGCAGATGAAGAAAAATATCTTCATTCGCCATTTCCATCTGACAAGGGCGAAATATGTCAGCACTGCCCCCATAATTATGCCGTAAATCTCAGGATAGTTGAAATTTACTATCGTGAAATAATCGTATCCGGCAACCGCGTTCATAAATACCGGCTGCAACACATGGGCCGATGCCTGAAGAACGGCAATTCCCAACAGCACGAATGTGACCCGCCATGTTGTAGGATAGCAAAAAGCCTTCAACGAGAGAAACGGTTCTTTTTTATAGTGTGATTCAATCAATGTCAGGGCAAACACCGCAATGAACAACCATGTCGCATACCATATCTCACGGCTGTTCCACCAGTCATAATGCTCCCCGAAATTGAATATCCATGCGGCTATACAGCATGTCGTGACCCAAAGTATATGACCGACCCAATCTACTCCCTTTAGCGGAATGAAGGGCGCACCACGATGGTCATGGTTCATCATGAAATAAACGATAAGGTCGATAATCGACATCAATCCTATGATTACAAGATATACGAATTTCCAATTGAAATCGTATGAAATATAGGCCGTCATCAATCCGGAAATCTGGATGGCCCCGCAGACAAGTATATACACCACAGGAAAAAACACGCCATAATTGCGTGTCGGGGTTATGTTTAACTGAATGGTACTCATGCAGGCGAACATTCCCATCATCTTAAAATAACCGGCAAGCAGGCATACAAGCCATAATATCCAAGGGATTGTGGAATACGGCGCGGCAATGGCACAGGCAATGGAGCCTATGCTTGATACGAACCACATCTGGCGGCTGTAAAAATAGAATTTCCATCTGAACAGTACCGGAAATATCATGTTGAGTCCGATAAGAGAGCAATAACTTGCCATCGTCACATCCTCGCTGATAAATGAAAGTTCCCCTACCATCTGACTCAGGGCCGCGAGATACACGCCACCCGACAACTGGTAGAAAAATGCGAACATGACAATCAACCAGAAGCGCAACCGGCGGGGCATCCACGACTTATACACCAGAAGGCGGTTGTTGGTAAATGGGCTTGGTCCGTGTCCCATCATTTGACTACATTACATTCCACATTCATGCCCGACCGTAACCGAGCCATCTCATTTTCAGGTGTATCTGCGGCAAACCGTATTTTCACCGGTATGCGTTGCTCGACCTTTACAAAATTTCCGGTTGAGTTGTCCTGCGGCATGGGCGAATATTTTGCACCGGTTGCATTGGATATAGCCTCGATTACACCCATATATTTCACATCTGGAACGGCATCGACTTCTATGCACACACTGTCGCCGACCGTCATCCGTGCGGTCTGTGTTTCCTTATAATTGGCGATAATCCATGTGTCGCCGGTATCAACCACCGACACGATGGTCTGCCCCGGCTGGATAAGCTGCCCCGGCTGGATGTTGCGCCGGGATGTAAATCCGTCACATGGAGCGAGAATGACCGTATATGAAAGATTCAGTTCGGCAAGGCTCACCGCAGCCTCCGCCAACTCTATACCGGCTACATTCTGACCGAGGCGGTGACGCTGCTGTTGCGCCACAAATCCGGTGGAGTTTTTTTGCCTCACAAGCGTGTTTCGTTTGGCTTCAAGTGCGAGATAATTTGTTTCCACCGCGTCATATTGCTGTTGGGTGACAGCATCCTGTTGAAGAAGTGCCGAATAACGGTCGAGGTCACGTTTTGCGTTTCTCAACAATGCCTCCACTTCGGCAAGTGCCGACTCGGTCACGGTTATGTCGTTTGTCGAGGTGGATACAGCCGATGTGGCGACATCTTTTCCCGAAAGGGCATTTTGCAGGTTTGCTTTTGCCTGTGCGAGTTGCAGACGGAAATCCGAGTCCTCTATTATGGCAAGGGTATCACCCTTGTGTACGGGCGTGTAGTCATCAAACCGGATTTCCTTCACAAAACCCTGCACACGGCTGTTTACAGGCACTATGCGTTGATATACCTGTGCGTTATCTGTGAATGTCGATGACGAGAATCCGATAAATTTATACGCTATCCATGCGAATCCTGCAAGTATGAGGATGATTACTCCGGCGTTCTGGAGCCGGCGGCGAGTTTTTTGTTTCATAATGTCGAGAGTGTTCCTGCTATATAGTGAAGTTGATAATAATAAAATCTTGTTGATATTTCGGCATTCACGAGTCTTACACCCGCGTCAAGCCTTGCGTTTGAGGCATCAAGCATATCGGTGAGCAATGCGAGTTGGTTGTCAAAACGGTTTGACACCACGGCATAGTTTTCCTCGGCGAGCTGCACGTTCTTCCGCTCTATCTCCAAATGCTCTACTGCCTGCCTGTATAGCGTAATGGCCTCGTTTATACCTCTTTCAATTCCGCCGGTAGCCGCCTCCCTCTCATTCCGTATTCTTGCCAGTTCAAGGTCATGACGATGCGTGGATTTCGGTGTTGTGAAAAGGGATGAGATGTTCCATTTGACATTCACCCCGACGAACCATGCGTTATAGTTCTTGTTCAACGCAGGAACCTCAAAAGTCACCGGACCGAGAAAATTGTCACCCGCTACAATTCCTATTTTGGGTATGTACTCCGAGTGTGCGACTTTACGGTTCAGTCGCTCAATGTCTGCGGATATGTCCAGACTCTTAAGCGATGGTGAATGTTCCGAGGCCGTTTCAAGCCAAGAGTGCATATCGGCTTCGGAGGTCAATAATCCATCCGCATCAATGTCCGGAACAATCTCGGTATTGGCATCAAGCCCAAGCAAAGAAACAAGGTTGTTGTTGAAGATCCGTATGGCGTTTTCTGTTGCCAGCTTGTCATACGACAATGATGAAAGCCTTAACTCGTATCGCGTTATGTCGTTCTTCAAGACTATCCCTTGTGAATGTTTTGCTTTCATCTCGCCTAAAAGTTTCTCGGTCAGGCGTATGTTCTCGTCATACACCTTCCGAAGATTACGATTTTTAGCAAGTTCGAGATAGTTTGTAGCGATAGCCATCCTGACCGAATTGACGGACATTGTCCTGTTATTTACAGCCATTTCAGTTCCTTTCTCGGCAAGACTCACACCTGAAGATATTGCACCGCCGGTATATATCGGTTGGTATAATTCCACTCCGAGAGTGTTGCTGAAATGAGGGAGTTTGTCACGCATGGCGTTGCCGAAATCCCGGTCAAGGATAGTTCCGTCACCGAGATAACTCAATGTAAGCGACGCATTGATTTGTGGCAGACGGGCATTTTTTGCCACAGTCTCACCTTGCCGCGCAACAGTTATTGCCTCGTTTGTGACTCCGATGTCTGGATTTTGTTGATTGGCGAGTGTGAACAATTCGCCGATAGACATTTGCCGGATTCCATGGCCGTAAGAATACGGAACGAAAATAAGGGCAAATGCCATTAACAGTCTGATTGTCTTTGTCATTTGTGATTATTGGTTTATTAAAAATACTATATATAGACACACGAAAAACAGCACCGATACCCATATGGGCATGGCGCATAACTAACTCACAGCAAGTATTAACTTACTGAAGCGTATTCCAAAAATCAGTAGGAAATATTATATCAATAGAGTATGAACTCGTTTCACCTCGAAACGATGCTGTATCATTATTATACTCTTTTAGAATTTCTAAGCCAGAAGTTGATATTGTCGATTTATACATTATGATATTGACCTTCCGCAGGCATTTATCAGCATGACTGCATCGTCAAATTCCGGTGCAAAATTAGTGATTTTTTGATAATAATTATATTTGGACCTAAAATTTGGTGCCTAAAAAATAGTCAGAAATAGCGTGACGAGTAGGGGGGCTTCCCTTGAATTGTCTTGTTTTCGCAGATTTTTTTGAAAAAGTGACGAAAAAATTTGCAGGAATGAAATTTTGCATATAACTTTGCACTCGCAAAACAGCAGAGGCGGTTTTGAAAAATGATAAAATACGACAAAACTTTGGTGCGTTAGTTCAGCTGGTTAGAATACATGCCTGTCACGCATGGGGTCACGGGTTCGAGTCCCGTACGCACCGCTGAGGAGAGAGGAGTAGGAGAATTTGTAACACTTTCGGGTTTACATTTTCTCCTACTTTTTTGTCTTGTATCCAAGTTTTCGTAACTTTGTGGTAAATAGGTGGTCAGTTGCAAATAATTGACCTGTTTTGATAAAGATATGAGTGAAGCTATAAAACGTACAGTACTCGATTATAATGATATTGTGGGGCTGTTGCCTCAGCTTGCAGGGCATGAAAAATTGGTCAACAAGGTGATCCATTGGATCGAGCTTGACAAGGTCAATGCCGTGCATGACAAATATTGTGACAATCCCGGGCCTGAATTTACCCGCAATCTGCTGAAAGATTTTGATATAACCCTGAAAGTCGATGGCAAGGAGGTACTTGACCGGCTGCCGGAAGGGGCTTTCGTCACGGTGAGCAACCATCCTTTTGGCGCGCTTGACGGAATATCTCTTATCGCGCTTATCGGATCGATTCGCCCTGAATTTAAAGTCATGGTCAATATGGTGCTCAACCACATCTCGGCGATGCGCCCTAATTTTATAGCCGTCGACGCCCTTGCATCTGACGACCCGGCAAAGAAGGCTGTGTCTATGAAGGGGATAAAGGAGGCTATCGTGCAGGTGCGCCGTGGCAATCCGATAGGATTTTTCCCGGCCGGGGCGGTAAGCAAGATCAACGGCAGGCTGCGTATCGAGGATCGTGAGTGGCAACCGTCGATCATACGCCTTATTCAGCAGCTTGGAGTGCCTGTGATCCCGATTTATTTCCACGGACATAATAGTGTGTGGTTCAATATTCTCGGCATGATTGACTGGCGGCTGCGCACACTTCGCCTCCCCGCCGAGGTGTGGCGCAAATGCCACAGTGATATACATGTCTCCGTGGGTGACATAATCTCTCCTGAAGAGCTTAAACAGCACCCCGACGTCACCGACCTCGGACAATTCCTAAAGAGTCAAACTTATAAATTGCGTGACCGCCGATGAATATAGTCGACATTTCAGCCGAGGTGCGCGAGGCTAAATCGCGCTTTGGTATCGTAGGCAACGCGCCTGCGCTCGTTGCAGCCGTGCAGCGCGCATTGCGTGTCGCGCCTATTGACTTGTCGGTGCTTATTACCGGGGAGAGTGGCACGGGAAAAGAGTTTTTCCCGCAGATCATACATGCCTATGGAGCGAGAAAACACTCAAAATACATTGCCGTAAACTGTGGCGCTATACCCGAGGGCACTATCGACTCCGAGCTGTTCGGTCATGAGAAAGGCGCGTTCACGGGTGCCATAGCCACCCGTAAGGGCTATTTTGAGGAAGCCGACGGCGGCACTATATTTCTTGATGAGGTTGCCGAGCTTCCGCTTACCACACAGGCACGGTTGCTACGCGTTCTTGAAAGCGGAGAGTTTATAAAAGTCGGTTCTTCGACCGTTCAGAAGACCAATATCCGAATCGTGGCGGCTACCAATGTCGACATGATGAAGGCGATACAGGCAGGGAAATTCCGTGAAGACCTGTATTATCGTCTTTCCACGGTGCATATCAATGTGCCCCCGTTGCGTGACAGGGGCGGTGACATACGGCTTCTTGCGAGAAAGTTTGCCGCTGATTTTGCCGAGCGTTACCATACACCCGCCATCACTTTTGATGAAAATGCCACGACAATGCTCAGCCATTATCCCTGGCCCGGCAATGTAAGGCAATTGAAAAATGTTGTGGAGCAGGTGGCTCTATTTGAAGCGGGAAATACTATAGATCCGGAAATATTGCGCGGCTATCTGCCTGAAGCTACGGCTTCTTTTACCCCGGTAGTGTCGGTCGACGGAAGTCACTCTTACTCCTCCGAGCGGGAATTGCTGTTCAATATGCTTTTCCGTATGCGCAATGAAATAGACACGCTGCGCGCCACCATAGAGACAATGGAGAGCGGCGCTCCGCGTGACATACGCCCATTTGACGAGGCGGCGCCTGTCGAGGATACGCCTCATTCGCTTGTGCGTTACGCGCCGTTCCCGCGCCTATATCCTGACAGCCATGCGACTCAGGACATTAAAGAAACCCAGGATTCGGGTATGACACTCGAAGACACCGAGCGCGAGACCATACGCCGCGCGTTGGAACGCAACGAGGGAAGGCGCAAGGCTACAGCCGTGGAGCTTAATATTTCGGAGCGTACATTATATCGTAAAATCAAAGAGTTCGGACTCGAATAGCCATTAGATGAAACGCATAGTCAATTATCTCCGCCACCCCGGATTATGGGTGCTTGCAATCACAATTGCCTTGATAGTGCAGAGCTGTACGATAAGCTATAAGTTTAACGGTACGGCGATAGATTACAATGTATACAAGACAATCCGCGTGTCGCAATTTCCTATACGCGCCGCGCTTGTATATCCGCCGTTGCAGCAGACGTTTGAAAATGCCTTGCTTGACTATATTACGCGCAATACCCGCCTTCAGACAACCGACGGATCGAGCGACCTTGAGATGGAAGGCGAAATCACCGGTTACACACTTTCTCCGCAGGCTGTCACCGAAAACGCCCTTGCCTCCAAGACACGACTGACTATCACGGTAAGGGTTAAATATACCGACAACAAAAACGACAAGAACGATATAGACCAGTCATTTTCCGCTTATCAGGATTTTGACAGCTCCGAAATGCTTACCGACGTGCAGGACCAGCTTTGCGAGGAAATCACGGAGCAGCTTGTCGACCTCATATTTAACGCCACGCTTGGAAACTGGTAAAAACGCCATGAATGAAATCGCTGACAAATTGAAGGCGCTTATAGCCGATTCATCGCTTGTCCCCGACGACGAGTGGGTTGACGCCATGTACCGCCAATATCCTTACTTTCCGTTGCCCTCGCTGCTGAAGCTTGAGCGTGACGCCGGACTATCCGATGACCGTCGTCGTGAGCTTACCCGGCGTGTGGCGCTGAACAGCTCCGATGCCGAGGCGCTATACCGTCTTGTGGAGCCGATGTCGGCTGATTTCAACTCGATATATCCCGACACGGCAGGAGCCGGTACGCCTTCGACCGATGACGCGATCGACACTTTCATTGACAATTACGGTTTGTCCGATTCAAAGGAAGAGGAGATACTTGAAAGGCTCATTTTTAATCCTGTCGCCGACTATGCACAGATTCTTGCCGATGAGGAGGAGCGAAATCTGCCCGATGACAGTGATGCCGCCGGCGATTCACGCGACAGCCTGATAAATGCGTTTATACTGAAAAGCCGTGACAACAACGGACATTTCCCCGCGGTTGCCGCCGATGAGGAAAAACAGGAGGCTGAACAGCCTCAGCCTGAACCCGAGCCGATACGCCAGCCCGTGTTGCAGGATGATTCGCTTTTGAGCGAAAGTCTGGCAAAAATTTACATAAAACAACGCCGTTATGACAAGGCTTTTGAAATTATAAGCGGTTTAAGTTTGAAATATCCGGAAAAAAGTATTTACTTTGCAGACCAATTGCGTTTCTTACAGAAACTTATAATTAATCAGAAATATCTAAAACAAAAATAACAAAAAAACAATGTACATAGTAATTATTATTCTTACAGTCATTGCTTCACTTCTTATGATAGGCGTGGTGCTTATCCAGAAATCAAAGGGAGGCGGACTTTCTTCTCAGTTTGGCGGTGCTAATCAGGTGATGGGTGTGCGCCGTACCAATGATTTTATTGAAAAAGTTACATGGTGGCTTGCCGCATTTATCGGTGTGCTTGCCGTGCTCGGCGTATTTTTCATGCCCCGCAACATCATCCAGAGCTCTTCACGTGTAGCGCCTCAGGCTACCGAGCAGACTCAGGCCGCCGACTTCAATACCGACGTAGCAGCCCCTGCAGCCCCAGCCGCTACTGATGCAGCTCCCAAGCTTCCCGCTCCTGCCGCTGATCAGAATCCTCGCTAATCAAACGGAAAATTTGTTCCTGCAAATACAGACTACTCTGTGGGTATGGTAACGCCATATCCACGGAGTTTTTTACTTTTATGCAATTTTTCACAAAGAAATGTGACAAAATGATTGTATAACCAAAATAAATGCTTACATTTGCTACGTGATAACAGAGCATTTGAAAGCATTTTTATAGAATAGTATGGAAAAAATAGACAACCTTGATCGCAAGATACTTGAAATAGTGATGCGTAACGCCCGCATACCTTCCAAGGATGTGGCAATGGAGTGTGGCGTATCACGGGCAGCCATCCATCAGCGCCTGCAGCGCATGATCGACCTGAAGGTGATTACCGGGTCGGGATATCATGTCAATCCCAAGATACTCGGTTACCGTACATGTACCTACATTGGGGTGAATCTTGAGCGCGGTGCAATGTATCGCGACGTAGTGCCCGAGCTTGAGAAGATACCCGAAGTGGTGGAGTGCCATTTCACCACCGGTCCATATACGATGCTGATAAAGCTGTATGCCCGCGACAACGAGCACCTCATGGAGCTGCTTAACGACAAGATACAGATGATCCACGGTGTAAGCGGCACTGAGACGCTTATCTCGCTTGACAGCAGCATTGACCGCGAGATCCCTATCAACTACGAATAACTTATCTTGCGGTAACGACCGAATATTTCGGGGGAATTCATTTTGGTTATTATACTTCATTGAGCATCGTCGGTTGAAAATATTTCAGTTTTGAGAAAATTTAGTTATTTTTGTGTGTGAACATAAGAGATTTTCTGCGATGCGACTTGTTATACAACGTGTGACCCGTGCCTCGGTGAGTATCGGCGGCGAGCTTCACTCCTCAATCGGTGCCGGAATGATGGTGCTTGTCGGGGTTGAGGTCGGTGACGGCGCGGCTGATGTGGATTGGCTTGCCGGAAAACTGGCGGCTCTGCGGATATTTGACGACGATGCGGGGGTGATGAACCGTTCGATCACCGACGTAGGCGGCGAGTTGCTTGCAGTAAGTCAATTTACGCTTACCGCTTCTACCCGCAAGGGCAATCGCCCGAGCTACATCCGGGCGGCACGACCTGAAGAGGCAGTCCCTCTCTATGAGATGTTTTGCTCGGAGATGGAAGTGCGTCTCGGCAAGGAGGTGAAGCGCGGTGTGTTTGGCGCCGACATGCAGGTGGAGCTTGTCAACGACGGTCCGGTAACTATAATAATCGATTCGCGCATAAAGGAGTAGTAAGTTATGGCAACTGATGACATTACATTGAGGCAGATGCAGGAAACTGTAGACCGATGGATCACCACTGTCGGGGTGCGCTATTTCTCGCCGCTCACCAATATGGCTGTCCTTGCCGAGGAGGTCGGAGAGGTGGCAAGGGTGATGGCGCGGCGTTATGGCGACCAGTCATTCAAGCCCGGAGAATCCGACACTCTTGCCGACGAGCTTGCCGATGTGATGTGGGTCGTGGTGGCAATCGCCAATCAGAGCGGTATCGACCTGACTGATGCTTTTTCCCGCAATGTCGAGAAGAAGACGACGCGCGATCGTGACCGACACAGAAATAATGAAAAATTGAATTCAACAACATAAAAAAACATAACCCAAAATGAGCGACAAGTATCATGACACCGTAGCCGCCTCGAAGGTGATCACCGACGATGCGGCTGTTAAAAGCGCCGTTGACGAGATTATAGCGAAACATCTCGACGAAAACATGAACGTGGAGGTGTATAAGACCATATTCAACTGCATAGACCTTACCACGCTCTCCACTACCGACTCCCCGCAATCGGTAGCCGACTTTACCGAGCGTGTGAATGCGTTTGACAACGAGCATCCGGAGCTTAAAAATGTGGCGGCGATATGCGTATATCCCAATTTTGCCCAGGTTGTCAGGACCGTGCTTGACGTGACCGGCGTAAAGGTGGCGTGTGTATCAGGGGCATTCCCTACCGCACAGTCATTCCTTGAGACAAAGGTTGCCGAGACTGCGCTTGCAGTGGCTTCCGGAGCCGATGAGATAGATATCGTGTTTAATGTGGGAAATTATCTTGACGGTGACTGGGAAGAGGTGTGTGACGAGATTATCGAGCAGAAGCATGCCTGCCGGGAGGCTCACCTGAAGGTGATTCTTGAGACGGGCGCGTTGAAGAGTGCCGAGAATATCCGTAATGCCTCGGTGCTTTCAATGTATTCCGGAGCCGACTTTATCAAGACTTCCACCGGTAAGGGTTATGAAGGAGCTACGCTTGAGGCTGCTTATGTGATGGCGATGGCTATAAAGGAGTATTATGAGACTACCGGCAATAAGGTGGGATTCAAGGCTGCAGGCGGTGTGTCGACAACTGCCGATGCCGTTAAGTATTATACCGTGATCAAGGAGGTGCTTGGAGAGGAATGGCTTAACAATGACCTGTTCCGCATCGGCACAAGCCGCCTTGCCAACAACCTGCTCGGCGATATACTTGGTGAACCGGTGAAATTCTTTTAATGATGCGATATTACGCGATAATCAACAATGTCCAGGTAGGTCCGCTTACTCCGGGTGAGCTTCTCAGCCTCGGCATGAAAAGCGACACCCTTGTATGGCGTGAAGGCATGCAGGAGTGGATGCCCGCATGGCGTCTGCCCGAGCTCGACAGCTGTTTCCACTCTGTCGCGCCGGGCGGGGGCATGTATGGGGGAGCGGCACGTAACTTGCCGTCATGTCCGCCTACATATCTTGCCTGGTCGCTTCTGGTCACCCTCGCCTGCTGCCTGGTGCCGGGCTTTGTCAGCGTGGTCTATTCCGTGATGGTGGAAAGCCGCTACGCCCGCGGCGACTTTGAGGGCGCCAAAAGTGCCTCCCGCGCGGCGTTGATATGGATTTGGGTGACGTTGGGTCTTGCCGTGCTGTTTATCCCGGTGATGATAATGCTTAATCTGTTTTCGGCTTTGCTGACAATGTGATTACGGCATGTCTACGTCGTTGCGACATAAGCGGCTTTGGATTGCGGCGTCGGTGACATTACTGCTGGCTGTAATCTGTGTCTACTTTTATTTTGACCCCTCCGACAGCATTTTGTTCCCGAAATGCCCGTTTCTTACCCTTACCGGATATAAATGTCCCGGTTGCGGCTCGCAGCGCGCAGTCCACTCATTGCTTCACGGCGATATTGTCGCGGCGTGGCACTATAATATGATGTTGCTGCTGTTTATACCGCTGATCGTGGCTTTGATCGTGGCGGAGTTTACACGCACGGTGTATCCGCGGTTTTACACGCGGATAAATTCTACCCCGGTTATCATCGGGAGCTTTATTGTGCTTATGCTCTGGTGGGTGTTGAGAAATATCCTTTAGCTGTGGCTAAAGGATGATTAATACTCGCTGAAAAACTGCGGCTTTATGCAGATGCCTACACGCAACTGCGACTTGTACACGTTGTATTCAAGCAGCCCCTCGCCGTAGCCGTTGTAATACTGCAGGAAAAGATACTGGTTTTCGTCGTTGAACAGTTTATAGCTCAGCTCTACTACCGTATTGAAGTTAAAGGGGTTCCATCCCCTGCGCTTTGTCAGAATTATGGAGCCGCCGAAACGCTTTGTCGGAGTCATGTAGGTAATACCAAACTGATAAAGACCGTAATAGTCGAGAAGGTCACGGTTGTTTTCACCGTCGACAATCGGTATCCATATCTTGCCGTGGATCATCATTGTCGGGTCGATAAGGATGTTGCCGGCAAGCGATATCCTGTTCCACGAGCGGCTTTCATCGCCGTTTCTGCCATTGCTCTCATGTTCCAGGATAAGCGACACTTTTCCGATGAACCGATCCTTTACAAACAATGGCTTCGTAAGTCCGATGCCGGGATTGAAATTCAGGTCGGTCATAGGAAAAGATTTCCTCAACACGTCCCAGAAACATTTCTGGGTATAAAACAGGTAAAGATAGCTTCCTAATGGAAGCGTGCGTTTGGTAAGGCGCTGGCTTATGGATATCTGAAATTTTACGTCGGTGTTGTATTTTGTCGGTTTCATCCCGACTGATGGCCCGAATATAAAGTAGTTGTCTTTATACAAGCCGAAATAGGGGGCGTCATCAAATGCTTTTTTCACGCTGTCGACATTCAACACCTTGTCGCGTTCCGGACTTACAATCTGTCCCCTTGCCGGTGTCAGTGACATCAACAAGGCTATCAATACGAGTATGTACCGGTAAAATGACATTTTCTATGTTTTGTGATGAATGTTCAAAGTTAGTTCTAATTTGTCGTAATCCGTTGTGCTAAAAGTCTATTTTTGTAGCCCGTTTTTCGTAGCGCGCAGATTGGCTCGGCATATTTCTACCAACTTGTCGGGATTCAGACATGAAACAACGTATTGCTTGCCATTGTTCATCCTTATCAGCACAGTGCGGAACATCGAGCCTACATAGGCGGTGAAGCGACCTATTGACTTGTTGTAGAACAATCCCGTATAGCCCATCACCCCGCCGCAACCTATAATACGTATGTTTGGAGAGGTCTGTATGTCACACAGCGATATGCTTTCCATGTCGCGGTAAAGAAATACCTTTTTCCCGAATATCTTGAACAATACAATCCCGGTGGAGGTGATGCGCAACTTGGCGGGCGACATCAGTGCGCTCGCAAGCAGTGTCGCCACAGCTACGCCGGCTATAATCCAGCTGACAATCCCGTGGAAGAAAATAAATCCCGCGGCTACCGCAGCTATGAGCAGGGCGGTGACAAACACCGTTATACCCCACACCTTATCGTCCCAGTTTACCTTGAAATCCATATCGCCACTAATTTAACAACTTTCTTCCGTTCCTACAAATCATACTCTCGCGGATTAATCAAAAAATTGCTAACTTTGTGGAAATTATTCGGATATAGATGAAGTTAAAGGTATTGATAATGTCGCTTGTGGCGGCGGTGATGGTTGCCTGCGGCGACGATACGCGCTTTCGTGTGACCGGCGAGGTACAGGGACTCGGCACACGCACCATCAATATGATATATGTAGCCGACGGCGCGGTTCACCAGGAGGGTCAGCCTGCGATCGACGGAAAGTTTGACCTCTCCGGCGTGTCGGCCGAGTATACCGTAGCCGAACTATTTACGGCTCAGCGTAAGCTGATAGCCCGGTTGATTGTAAAAAACGGGCAGACTATCAATTGCAAGCTTGACCTTGACAATCCTTATGTGATCGAGATGAAAGGCAACAAGCCGGTGGAGCAATGGAGCGGGTGGATAAGGCAGAACGCCGGGATACTGGAAATCGGGCAGCCCGCGCAGATCAACAGCCTTGTCGCCGACTATGTGGTCAATCACCGCGACGACATCCTGTCGTCGGCACTGATGCTTACTACCTACCATGCCACCGATTATGAGTCGCAAGCCGACTCTCTCTTCGCCCTTATATCGCCTGCGGCACGCCCCGACAAACTTGTGGATGACTACCGACTGCTACTCTCCTACAATAACACGGCACATCTCAATGCCAGGATGCGCCCGTTCTCGCTATATTCCTACGGTGATTCCATAGAGCATTACGCTCCCGGCAAGACGAGCTACACACTCTTTTATTTCGCAGCCCAGGAGCATCGCCGCGACACGATAGTGCGTGAAATTGAGAAGATCTATGATGATTATTCGCGCCGGCGGCTGAAAGTGCTTGATGTGTCGATGGCAACCGACACCCTGTCATGGAAGCGTGAACGCCCCGACTCCCTGAAGTGGACACGCGTATGGACTCCGGGCGGAGTGGCAAGTGCGGCGTTTGACCCGCTAAACATTCCCCGGCTCCCTTATTACATATTTGCCGACTCTACCGGCACGCAGATTTACCGCGGCTCATCGGTCAACACCGCTATCGACAGCCTCCGTAGCCGCCTGCACTAACTCAATAGCCTCCATAATGCAACGCGGGCGACCTCCCGGTCGCCCCTACATCATTATTTATGTTGCATCAATTTATATCGCGTCAATTTAATGACGTATCAATTTTTATATTGCGTCAATATGTATCCTGTCAAAACGTAGGGGCGACCGGGAGGTCGCCCGCAGATGTGCCACGCCATAGAAAATATGTCGTATGATTAGATGCGGATCTTCTTGACTGCACCCGCCGCATTGACTATATAGCATCCGGAGGCTACCGTCACCCTGACTTCGCCTGCGCCTGCATTGCCAGCCGCTATTGTCGTGCCGTCAAGCGTGTATATGGCATAATGTCCGTCGCAACCGCTTATCACAATCTCGTTACCTTCGCCGGCTATAGCCGGTGCGTCATCGCCGGTCACAGCCGTAATGCTTGCCGACGGGTTGTCGGTCTCGATGAAATTGAAAAAGCAATCCCACCCCGGCGCATTGCGGTAAAGTTCGATCGAGCCTTTGGGGATATAGACCGGTATATTGGTAAGGATACCGCCGTTGACACTGTAATCAGGTTCACCAAACGAGCCGAAGCCTTTGGGCGAGATTGCGCAATGCGGCGGCACTGCCGAGCAGCAGCGTATCACCCTGACCCCCGACCATCCTTCGCAACTTAACTGACCGAGATCGGCAAGGGTCGATGGAAATGTCACCTCGGTAAGCCCCGAACTGCCGGAAAATGCCCTACCGCCGATTTGGGTCAAGCCTTCCGGAAGCTTCATGTTGCCGCTGAGCGGACAGAGATAAAATGCTTCTTTTCCTATCTCTGTCACGCCGGAAGGAATGTTGACCTCGGTAAGGCTCATGCAGTTGTCAGCGAGACCGTTGGGGATAGCGGTGAGCCCTGAGGGGAGAGTGAGACGCTCAAGCTCGTAGTTAAGGGAAAAATGTCCTTCGCCCTCCAGGGTAAGGCATGACTCTGGAAGCGTCACTTCTTTCAGGCGCGTGGCATAAAACGCGCAGTTTTCTATTTTCTCCAATCCTTCCGGAAAATTGATTTTTGTGATTTTGCTGCTGAAAAATGCCATGTCACCAATACTCCTGATTGTCGAGGGAAGCACCACCTCGGAGAGGGCACGGCAGCCGATGAAGCAGCGACGCGGTATCGCGGTGACCCCTTCCGGTATCACGAGTGGCGATGTCATAAGTCGGTAGCAGTCGCTGAAACTGTTATCGCCGAGCTTGCGCAATGACTTGGGAAGCGTGATCTCGCGCAGATTTGCCGCATACAGAAATGCACTCGCGCCTATCTCCGTGACACCCTCTCCAAGGATGATGCGCTGCAAGCCTATAAGCTTGATGCTGCCTGCCACATGCTGCGCCTCATGGTGATAAAAAGCGTTGTCAGGCACTTTGCCGTCGGTGATCTTTGCATTCTCAAGGTTGATAGCCAGAAGATTGCCATAGAATGTCGCGCTCCACATAGCGTCAAAGTCAGTGGCGTCGATTGTGCCGCTCACCACAAGCGAGTCAATCTCATTGGCGCGTTCGCCAAGCAACTCCGCCAGTTTTCCCGGCTCTGTCACGTTGACTTCCATAAAATCCCTTTCCGGGGCATCGCCCGCGATTGCCGACAGACACGGAAGCATCGCGGCAAAAAACAGAATAAATCCTTTCATAGCTTATACTTTTTAATATTCCACATCTTTTTGTTATAGTGCATCTTCAAATTTAAGCATCACGGCAGCAACCGTTACACTGCATTGCCGTTTCGGCTATTCAGCCGCCTGGGTGATTTTGACATAAACAAGTTCATAAGCACCGCTTAGCTGAAAGTCAAATACTTTCTCCGACGAGGACTCATTGGGGTTTAACTTTAGCTTGATCTCTATAGTATTATCCTTGTCGATCATATATGTCGCTTCACCCCAGTCGCTTGAATAAATGGGTGTTGTATTATCCTCATCCCATTTCGAATAGCGCCATACATAGGTGTCGTCTATACTAAGGGATAAACCGGCTCCGTTATCACTATAGGCAATCAATGTAAAGTTTCCTCCTTCAGCCGGAGCTGTACCTTCCGTATAAAATTCGGAAGAAGAAGTGGCAAGCACGATGCCTTCCGCCTCAACCTTTATGGGACGCCACTTCTCCCATGTGTCTTCATCGTTATTACAACCGGATAAAGCCAAGACAGCGACCAGGACAGCTCCAAGCAAAACATTCTTTACCATAACTACAGTGATTTTAGTTAAGCTCACCACGAAGAAACACGATTTTGACTTTTGCTTTCAAATTATCACGAATCTTTGCAGTGATATATTATCGCAAACATAATGCTTAAAATTTAAAAATGCAAATTTTCGAGCAGAAAACAAGAAAATATCTTATAAACTCACACTACTGCGTAAGCCTCATAAGCATTTTCTTGTTTCCCTACCCGCTACATAATTGTATTACTTATTAAATTAATCCTACATATTTAAAGTTCCTATTATTTTCTTAATCTTCCTCTTATGATTATAAGATAGCCCTTTAATCTAATAGGTATCCTTGTTGTAAACAAATAGAAATATTGTCAGGAATTTTTTCGATCATTAGATTAGACATTATAAAATATCCGCGTGGAGTCATACTTTTTGACTTATGTATGATTTGTTGCACTACAAGTTTATCTTCGGTCTTGTATATCCTATATTCAATATCATTGAAGTCATAAAATATTCTGCATTTCAAAGATATCAGTGAAGAATCCTTAAAATCTATTTTTTGATATTCTGGAGAGTCCTCAATCACTTCGGATGGCATAAGATTGTCAAGGCTTTCAAAAGAATTTATTATGAAACCCTCAAAATTAATTCCATCCGGTAATGCAATGGCAGATGATGATACCATATCGGTTACAATTGTAGTAAATAATTTATCAACAGTAACCGGGTGTGGTATTTCTCTCTCAGGCTCTTCAGAATTACATGCAGTGAAAAGTGTAACTACAAGAGTGGCTACTATGACTATAGATAGCCTATTTTTTATTAAAGATTTATAAGAAGATAATTCCATTTGAATTGTTCGGGTTTACATGGATACCATTTATCATAGGTTATTCCAGACATATCACAAATTACATGAATGCATTTTGAAGTCAAACTAATTTCCCCATCTGCTGTGGGTATTGAAGATAGATATCCTCGTTTCTCCCAACTGTTACTATTAGGCACTGTACCGCATAACGGAGAATCTGTCGTTGCAAAATAACATCTAGATCCCAATCCCGATATTCTTAAATTTTGATATGCCGTTACATACTCTACGATATATGTCTTGCTGCTGATATCCATTAGATTGGCAAGGTCTTTCAATATATAGACCTTTTGGTTACCTTCACTCTCTTTAGAGGTATAACCTTGTAAAGTGATCACATTTACTGAAGATCTTGAACTCTCAATATAGTTAGAGGATGATTGCCACCCAGCATATTCATTTACGCCCTGTCTCAACAAATCATCAGAAGTAAAGTCAGTATCATCAGTATTTGCTGCAATGATGTCAGCATTGTCTGAACAGCCTGACAATGCAATTCCTAATAAAATAGCTAAACAAAAAATTACCTTTTTCATCTTGAATGTTTTTTAATTTATTATAATGTTGGATTTAACTGTTTACTGAATGTGGTCTTCGCCTTCATAGATGTCTCCCTCCTCGGTGATGCAGGTTATGTGATAATCGCCTGCGGGGAGCTCTTGATACATGATCGGATTGTCTTGCGATACCTCTCCTAAGTATGTACAATTTGTATTCACTTCAACTATAGTTACCGACAGCGTCTCGATATCATAGCTAAAAGTAAACAGACATTCACCCGGATCACTGAAATAAATGAACTCCAAATACTGATTGCTCGGCATACGCGGCATCTCTGTTTTTCCGGTTTTGTGCTTCTTCAAGGTTATCGGTTGACTATTCCTTGATGAACTGTTGTTCTGTGCACCACAAAATGGGGCAAGAATAATTGCTAAAGTAGCAGCTGCAATGATTGATTTAATTAAACTCATAGAAAAAAACTTTTTTTTGCAAAAATACACCATTAAACTGCTATTATTGTGATTTTTTGGCTTAATTCGTTTGTTTTTTCGATGGCTCTTTTGTGCCGTATCTGCCTGTAGGATAGGGAAATATAAAATGTGGATTTATTGATTTTTGTTTTTGTGGAGATGCAAAATGTAATAAGCTGATTTATAAATAATTAGTCTTTTGTGATGCGCTTTTGGTTTGTATTTTACTTATAATCAGAGCGTTGTGATTGTAATGTTAGATTCAAGTGTTATTTATAGACAAAAAACTGAAACCGGTCCCAATTTATTTAGGATTGTCTAGGCGTTTTCGTAATTGATTTGGATAGCCTGGTATTGTACCGTTTGATTCAATAATATTTAAAGATAGGATAAGTATATATCCTTTTTTATCGATGAGAGTTTTTTGATTTTAGTTTTAAGACGAGCCTTACGGTTATATACAGATTCCAGATTATCCTCTTTAAGGAATAAAGATATGGCAGAATTGGAGAAGCCGAATAAACAATATATAAATAGTCTGTAGTCTGCGTCTTTTAAATTGGGCAAATCGTTCTTTAAAGAGGACATCAGTTGAGAACAATTTTTATCAATAATTGATTCAAACTCTTTTAATTTTTCTATTGAAGAAAAACTATTTATAAGAGCTTCAACTTCATTCGATATTCTTTTTTTTAGAGAATTGGTTGATTGATTTTCATAATAAGCAGTGCATAATTCATTAAATTCAGCATATTTTGAACTTAATAGTTCTCTAAGATGTTCCTGAGCAATTTTTAAGTCTGTGTCACGAAGAGACAATATATCATTTAAATTTTCCGCGATAGTGATGTTTCGTTTGACAGTGCGCTTTTGTTTATTGATTAGCCATACACCACAAAAGATAATGATTAAAATCAATAGGCATAAAATAAAGATTACAAATGCACTGTTACGTCTTTCATTTTTCAATTTAAATTCTTGAATTTGATTTTCATAATAGTAGTAATCAGCCAATGAATGACTAAATCCTTGGTTTAAAGAATTCTCTAACACACTGTCATTTTGCATCATGAGTATTTCTGCAAAATGGAGTGCAGTCTTAAAGTCACCGTTATGTTTTGCTTTTATACTTTTGAATGATACCGCATTAGGAGAAAGGCTATCAAATGCTTCATTAGGGATATTATCAATTAAGTCATCATGACCACTATCCATATATATCAATCCAAGTAAAGGATATAGTTCCGCATCCACATTCTCATTTAGTAATTGCTTAATAATCTTCGTCGCTCCCTCATAGTTATAGGTATAATATTTTGCCTCTGCATACATCCTCATCGCTTCTGCATATATTGTCTTATTATTATAGGCAATCGCTGAATCGCATAATTCGGGCGAGATACGTAGAACTTCGTTATAATTACCAATATTAAAGTTGGCTCTCATATGATTATATGATGCGTGAAGTAAATATGGCTGCTTGGATAACTTGGCAAAATAATTATATGATAGTTGTGCATAATACATGGCATCATTACTATGATAAAAATTTTCATATAAATGATAGATCTGGTCGGCGTTTCTTCCGCACCAGAAGTCATCGCCAAGCTGCTGGGCGCATCGCAGGCTTTTGTGGTGGACAAGCAGGCTACGTGCATATGACTCTTTATTATATAGTACGCGCGCGTGATAAAAATGGCTTAGCATAAGCCGGCGCAGGTCATCGCTTTTTTCATAGTAACCGACGGCTATGTTGATGAGCGAGTCGTCGGTGACGTCGATATAGTTTTTGTCAAGAGCTTGGGAGAGCAGGAGGGCATGGCGAGCCTGCACTTCTCCCGTCAGTCGGGAGCCGTCGATGGTGTCGAGCAGGGCAAGCGCGCTGTCGGGATGCTCCTCCATGAGCCTCTCGGCTCGGTCAAGTGCGGCAGCCTCGGGGTGGCGTGGGCAACCCCACGCAAGCAGCAGCGCAACAGCTAATATGATGCAGCGGGCGGTTTTGGAGAATATTGTAGGATTAAACACGATTACTTTTTCTAATTACTACAAACAAAGTTACAACAATATTATCACATAATCAATGTGATAGCGTTGTGAAATGTTACATTCTGTAAATCTTTTTGCCCCTCGGATATGTTTTTATAAAAAATCATATCTGTCATGTGGCAAGTATTATCCAACAGGCTTCGGCATTTCTTTCATGTCGTATCCAACATCCGCCCAATTGTGTGGATAGGGCTTTATGTGGCGCTCGCACCGATTTTTGCGCTGATTTATATGTGGCTCCCCGACAGCCAGTTTCGCATCCCCGACGGCGCGGGCACCGATTTCGGCTCATGGCTGTATTATAGCATAGTCACCATCACCACCCTCGGCTTCGGCGACTATACGCCGGCCCACGGATGGGCGCAGGCGGTGACAGCGGTCGAGGTGACATGCGGGTTGATACTTCTCGGCTTTTTCCTCAATGCCGTAGGGTCGATGAAGTCGGAGATCGACGTCGAGTCGGAGATCGAGAAGCAGCGTGCCGTGCATTTTGCCACCGAACGCGAGAAGCTGCTTAAACTCACCCCGTCGATACTGCACAGCCTCAACCTCTTCCTTGCCTACTGCTATGCCGTGACCACCCCGGTAAAAGAACGTCGGGACAGCGATGCACGCTACGATCCGGAATTTAAGTTCAGCGACATGACTGATCTGTTCAAGCCGTCGGGACTTCCGTTTGACCGCAGCCGCAAGCCTGCGGTTGAGAGGCTGCTCCGCTGTGCCGGACAGACGAGTCTCGCGCTTGACGCGCTCCACACCCGGGTCGATCTTACGCTCTGGGAAGATATCGTCGACGACTGCTTCGCGTTTGTGGCAAACTATCAGATGTTTTCCTCCATGGAAACATTCTCGGAGAAGCCGGCTGTAGAGGCTGAGATATCACGTAAGATCGCCTCCGTAGATGGCAGTCAGGAGTTCAAGCCCGACAGCGAGATGTATCCCGTCGCAGAGCTGTACTATTTCATAAAAGACAACGCCACCCTCGCCACAAAGCTGGAGGCTGCCCTCACAAGGGTCGCCGGCGGTCGCGACAGGCAGTGAGTGCCCCGTAACGGCCGCATAAAAAGCATGTTGCTTATGTCAAAAAAATTACTTATCTTTGCCGCCCACATTTTAACCTTACCACTATGACAAAAAGCAAAGTGTACACTTGCACCGGTGATACTGGCGCTACTTCCCTCGTAGGGGGAATGCGTGTCAAGAAGACCGACATACGCATTGAAGCCTACGGTTCGGTCGATGAACTCAACGCCAACATCGGCGTGCTTGTAGCAATACCCAATCTGCAGCCGGAGTATGTAGATCTCCTGCGCCGCGTGCAGAACAAACTATTCAATATCGGGGCATACCTTGCCACGCCCAACCCTGACAATGCCATAACACAATGCCCCGGATTGGGTCATGACGACATCGAGCGCATCGAAAGATGTATCGACGAAATGGATATACAGCTCCCGCCGCTCACCAACTTCGTGCTCCCCGGCGGAACTCACCGCTCCGCCGTTGCTCATGTGTGCCGCACAATGTGCCGCCGCTGCGAGCGCCGCATCGTGGCTCTTGCCGACACCACCTATGTCGATCCCAATGTGCTCAAGTTTGTCAACCGCCTCAGCGACTTCCTCTTCGTGTTTGCACGATTTAACAATGTCGCCAACCAATTTGATGAAATATTTTGGGATAAAAATTGTTAGTTAATACAACGACATAAACTTAACGTAAAATTAAATCTATCCCGAATATGTATTGGACACTTGAACTTGCATCAAAGCTTGAAGACGCCCCCTGGCCCGCAACCAAGGAAGAGCTCATCGACTACGCCATGCGCTCCGGAGCACCCCTTGAAGTAATCGAAAACCTTCAGGAAATGGAAGACGAAGGCGAAACCTACGAATGTATCGAAGACATCTGGCCCGACTACCCCTCCAAAGAAGACTTCTTCTTCAACGAAGAGGAGTATTGAGATATAAAATCGCGTAATAATCTATAAGCCAGCTATATAAACAAATTAATTTGTTTGTATGGCTGGTGTTTTATAGCCTTATATGGCGAAATATGTTTGTATTTTTGACGTGACATTTTGGATTTGTTTGTATATAATTCGGGATTGATATTGTATTTTTATATAGAGGAGGAATATCCATATAAATAACATTTATTATTCTAACTGTGTCGTATTGTTGCTCATATCTGTCTGTAACTTTGCAGAAAGGACTAAAGCTACTTTTGTGAAACACGGCAACGCAATCATAACTACAGATAACAGGCAGCAGGTGCAGGCACAAGCGCCGGTGATTGTGTCGGCAAGCCGAGCTACGGATATTCCGGCGTTTTATGCCCCGTGGTTCTTTGATAGACTTCAGAAAGGTTATGTGCGTTGGCGCAATCCTTTTTCGGGGCATGACAGCTATGTTTCATTTGCAAATACACGCTTCATCGTATTCTGGTCGAAAAATCCGGCACCACTAATTCCTTATCTACCGATTTTGCGAAACAAGGAAATAGGGTGCTATATCCAGTTCACTCTCAACGATTATGAAGCCGAAGGTTTCGAGCCGGTAGTGCCACCTCTCCAACAAAGGATTGAAACATTTAAGCGATTGGTTGATATGCTTGGCTGTGGCTCGGTTGTATGGCGATTCGACCCGCTTTTGCTGACTAACAGCATCTCCATCGAAAATCTTATCGAAAAAATCACTTGCATTGGAGATGAACTGAAAGGGTATATTGAAAAACTTGTTTTCAGCTTCGCCGACATTGCCGGATATAAGAAAGTCGGGCGAAATCTATCGCAAGCCGGAGTCTGCTATCGTGAATGGGATGACGCCTCAATGCGAGAATTTGCCGCAAGACTTTCAGAAATGAATCTCAAAAAATGGGGTTATACGCTTGCCACATGCGCCGAAGCCATTGACCTGTCGGAATACGGTATCGAGCACAATCGCTGCATTGATCCTGTCCTCATAGCACGCCTTTCGCCCGACGATGCTGTACTTCAAAACTTTCTTTATGGAGCCAAGTCCGACTCAGGACAACGTAAAGCCTGCGGTTGCATCCTCTCAAAAGACATAGGAGCCTATAATACCTGCCCCCACTGTTGTCTGTATTGCTACGCAAACACATCCCCGACATCAGCCGCAGCAAACTACCGTACACATAACAACAAGCCTCTTTCAGATTCAATCCTCTAAACATCAAGAGTATGCGTTGCCCTACATATGTTCTCAAATGCCCTTGGATCTTACTGCTTAGCTATGTTGGGAGAGGGATGTTTGGTAACATGGCTTTACAATTTTTCAAAATTCCGGATGCAGGCTTTGATTTTTAGTGCATAATTTGTAACTTTAGCGGCGCGGCAAATAATTGGCAGTGAATTTGCTATTGACCAATTATCGCGATGACTTTGTACAGATACACATAACCGAAAATATCTAATAATTAGTGGAAATGAAGCAGATAACGTATGCAGCCGCAGGCTGCCTGCTTGCTGTCGGCGTCGCCTCATGCGACTCCACTCCAAAGCTTAATGAAAACAATATCGATGATGTCGTAGCCGCGATGACGCTTGAAGAAAAAGCACATCTCATAGTGGGCACCGGCATGTCGGGTATCAACAGCGGCGACAGTGTTTGACGCCGACCGCTCGGCATGGTGTCTTGACGCCGGTAGTTACAATCTTCTGGTGGGCGCTTCGTCACGCGACATCCGCTCGACCCTGCCCATTGAAGTCGACGAAAAAGTGACATCCGTTCCCGATATTCTTGCCCCCAAGGCTCAGCTCAACACTCTCCGTCGATAATCCAAGCTAATACAGCCAATTAATTATGTATAAAAGAGGGGTGGATTAAGATTAGGTTATTATTTTTATAATCAGTTAAAATATGGTTATCATATGAATCGATTTCTTACATTATTGACGGCTTTGGCTGTCTCGGTGATCGGGGCTGACGCCCAGATTCTTCGCACTTCATGCGAGCAAGGTGAGATAGAGGGTGAGCTTCACAATGGATATGCGCTTTATAAGGCAATCCCTTATGCGGAGGCTCCGGTTGGTAATTTGCGTTGGCACGCCCCTGTGAAAAAGGCGGCATGGAAAGGCGTGTACAAAGCTGAAAACTGGGGTGACCGCCCGATGCAGGTCAACGATCCTAACCAAGGGGGCAACTCGCTTCCGATGAGTGAGGATTGTCTTTATCTGAGTGTCTCGACTCCCGCTAAGGAGAAGTCGGAGCGCCTGCCGGTGTTTGTCAATATCCACGGAGGTGGATTCTTCACCGGTTCGTATAGCGGTACTCAGGACAGTTTTGTAAACAACGGCATAGTATATTGCAGTATCGCCTATCGTCTCGGTGCGTTTGGCTTCATGGCTCATCCGGAGGCGGCAAAGGAGTCGGAACGAGGTATCTCCGGCAATTACGGCATGATGGACCAGATCATGGCGTTGCAGTGGATTCATGACAACATCTCGCAATTTGGCGGTGATCCGGAAAATGTGACTATCTGCGGTGAGTCGGCAGGAGGAATATCCGTGAGCATACTCTGTGCGTCGCCCCTCTGCAAGGGTCTTTTCCAACGTGCCATCTGCGAGAGCGGAGGCAATTTCCTGCCTATCCGCACGGGTGACGCCTCTGTCTGCGGTTCGGCTCAGGATATCTCCTATGCGCAGAGTCTCGGACTCGGCTTCCAGAAAGCGCTCGGTTGTAAAAACCTCAAGCAGATGCGCAAGCTTTCCGCCGAGGAGGTTCAGGCTAAGACCGAATACAACAAGTATTGGCCGCTCGTTGACGGCTATGTGATAACCGGTGACACCTATCAGGCGTATCTCAAGGGTGATTACAATGACGTGGACCTTATCGTGGGGTATAATTCCGATGAGGGCAGTCTTTTTGTCCACGGTGTCGGGATGGACGCATACAAAAACATGATGGAGACCAATTTCCCCGGTGACATTGAAGGCTTCAAGAAAGCTTTTCCGGCACAAAATGACGGCGAGGCGCTTCAGGCTCTTCGCGATGTGTTCCGCGACGTGGCTTTCGGTTGGCCGTCATGGGCATGGGCTACGCTGCAAAGCCGCACCGGAAAGCATCCCGTATATTTCTATTATTTTGACCAGCTGTCGGAAAATACCATTATGCGCGGCACCCGCGGTGCAACCCATGTGGCAGAGATGCCTTTTATATATGGATTCAATTTCGGTGGCAAGATGAGCGATGTCGACACCCATATGTCGCAGATCATGGAGCACTATTGGATCAACTTCATCAAGACCGGAAATCCCAATGCCACGGCATTGCCTTACTGGAGCGTCTTCAAGCAGGATTCACCTACCGTAATGTACATGAAAGAGGGCTTCTTCCTTGCCCCCGTACCCAACAAGATACAGGTCGACTTCCTCGAAGGCTACTTCGACAAGCTGCGTAAGGAGTATAAATAACGTGAGCTCGATATAAGAAGGCGAGTGCTTCCCCGTAGTGGTTGCGCTCGCTTTCTTCTTTTGCTGATATAATAGTTCTACCTTCTTTCCTTCTTTGCTTTATTAATTGTGCTTATATTGATGTGCTCTGTGCAAACTGTTTAGTTATAGGTGTTTACTCTGCAATTTATCGCAATTTGCGATAAATTACGATAAATTGCGATAAGTGTTCTATTTGATCTTGCCTACAAGCTGTTCGAAGTTGTCGGAACGCAAATAGCCTTTTGTCCTGCCGTTCAAACTGATTTCTCTCAGATAGCCTTTTTCTGTCAGTTTTCTTAAATCTGATTTTGCCGTGTTAGGAGTTACTCCGAATTTACCTACAATATCTGTCGAAATGAGCACAATATCAGGATTTTCTATGCACAAACTCAAGATTTGAGACTGGCGTTCTGTAATATTGCCAAGGTGCAAAAGCTTCTCTGCTTTCTTTTTTTCATTATTTTTTCGTTTGATATATCGGCTCAATGCGTCAAATGACTTCAGGAGAACATCTAAATTATATTGTATGAAATATCCTATATCATTTCCGTCAGCCTCAGAATAAAGAAATGCTTTTTCATAAGATTTCTTTGATCCTTTTATAATACGTGAAATGGACAGATACTGCACGAGCCAATAGTTTGACTTCATCATATACCAATAGAACAGAGCTCTTGCGGTGCGCCCGTTACCATCTGCAAAAGGATGGTAATAGCCTACGAGAAAGTGTATTGTTATAGCCCTGATTATCGGATGAACGAAAACATCGGTATCTTCATCATTGAAAAACACACATAAATGATCCAAAAACTCATTCAAGCACTTTGCCGATGGTGGTGTGTGCACGATTTCGCCTGTTATGCCATTGCCCACTACGATATTTTCATCATCTCGTCTTAATCGACCGGCAGCATCGGGAACATCAAGCGCATTTTCGGTCATCATTCCATGTATTTGCATTATTAATGCAGGAGTCAGCCTTTCTTTTGCATTGTCTCGAATGAAATTAATTGTATTATAGTTATTGAGAATCATGCGCTGACTTTTATCTCTGGGTGAAATCTTTTTGCGTAGCATCTCTTTTGCTGCTTCTCGCGTTGTGGCTGCACCTTCCATCTGGCTTGAGGCAATAGCCTCCTCCATTATGGAACTGATAAGATATAACTCTTGGGTTGTCTTGTCGTCAGGGAATATCTTGGAAGCGCCCCATGAACCGCCAAAATTCATATCAAACTCATGACATAGCCTTTGCATAGTATTTGTCAGAGAGAAATGAATATTGTTTTGATCCCAAATCTTTACATCTGTCAGATTTCTCACTGATTTAACTTTGCCCCATAATTCAACACCCGTCATACCTGAGGGCATACGATATTTGACATCACTCCAGTATAGATAGCGACTGTTAATTGAGGAAATAAGATTCTTCAATTCTTCATTATCTAAAGACGTGTCTATATTAGCGGTAATATATGGGGGCTGTTCAATCATGTCATTGCATTTAAAATGCAAATATCGTAATTTATCGCAATTTATCCAAATTTGAGATAAGTTGAATTGTAAGTGTTATATATATAGGGTTTTAATGTGAATGGAATGACATTTCTATAGAAAGCTACTTCGACAGGCTTCGCAAGGAGTATAAATAATGACCGTATGAGGGTCTGGATAAAAGAGCCGACAGCATCCCGATTTAATGGGTGTGCTGTCGGCTTCAAACATATCTGTAAAACAACTCTATTGCAATTTCACTAAAACCGGGATATAGCCTTTGACCTGTAGCGGAGTTTCAGTGCTGGGTAGGGTCACCTCGGCATCCCTGTCGGCGAATACCATGGCAACTCGGTTGCCTGTTTCTTCATCGGTCTTGAAGATTGTCAATATCTCGGCATCGCCCGATCTGTAGCGGTCAAATTCCTGCTTGCCTCTCCACATTGCCGGATTGTCGCGGCGGAATGTCATCACATCCCTCACGTAGTTTACGAGACGGCGTTCACGATCATCTTCCGGTTTAAGGTGTCCGCTTGTGCGCGATGCGTTATCAGGCTGGTAGCCTTCGCAATCGCGTGAAAGATCGGCAAACTCATCGCCATAATACAGCGTGACGGGACCGGGATAGCCGGCAAGGATTGCAAAACGCGTCATCAGGTTTATCTCATTGCCGTCATCGTAGAAATTGTCGCCGACCCTCACGCCGTCATGATTGCTTAAAAACAGATTGGGCAACACGTCGTCGGGATAGTAGTCTCTCTCGGCAGGCGACGAATATACCTTGATTACGTCATCCCATCCGTTATCGAGACCCCCTGAATCCAGGTCTCCCATTGAGCCGCTTATGAGCTGCTTGCCGTCAAAGTCAAATGCGCTCTTTAAGCCGCCGTCGCGGTAGACGCGTGCGCTTATGCCGGCGGGATCGCTCCAGTCTTCTCCGACCATATAGCCGAGCACTCCCCATTCTTTTCCCTGTTCGCGGCGACGGTCGCAGAGTGAGCGCACAGCATCAGAAATCTCACACCAATAGTTGTGACCATCCTGACATAGCTGATAAGCCTGGTCCAGACGCCATCCGTCTATGTCAAACTTGTCGATCCAGTAAGTCGCAACCTCCTTGAAATAATCAAGCGACTCGGGATATTTGACATTCCCTGTGCCTCCATCCTCCCCACGCTCGCTTAACGAAGGGGTAGAGTCGATCTTGAATCCTGACGGCGACTCGGTTTTCACGCCGCCGTGATGCCCGAACACTCCGTCAAGAAACACATACATGCCTCGGTCGTGTGCCTTGTCGACAAGCTCCCTTAAGTTTTCTTCCGTACCGAAATGAGGATCAATTTTGAAATAGTCGCTTGCAAAATATCCCGACGCCTTTAGTTTTTCATCTCCGTTAGATTCGGAGCTGTCAAAAATCGGAGTAAGCCAGATAGCATTTACCCCAAGCCCTTTGATGTGGTCAAGTGCATTTATCACACCTCGGAGATTACCGTCTTTACGCTCTCCGGCGGGTCCCCACATGTCATCATATCCTTCGGCACCATCTTCTCCATGCAGAAATGAGCCTACCATGACCTGATAAATTGTCAGCGATCGCCAGTCTTCACTTGGTTTAAGTGTTGTAGATTCCATAGTTCTGTCTGTTAAGTTAGATACTGTTAGAAATTTATCTGCAAAAACGACATTTTGATAATTTTGGTTGACTATAATCTGATAAATAATGTGAAAAACATGTTTAAAAGCATTGTTTTACTCATCGTCTCTTTGATTTGATGATAATATTAATGTTTGTTGTAAAAAAATGAATAAAATATTTGGTTAATCTGCTAATATCGGTTATATTTGTGTGTAATCAAACCTAATATTATCACATATATCTATGCCCATGGAAAGGTCTTTCCTCTTGATCGCTAAAGACAGCATGGAGAAGTCGTGGAATAATTTCCACGGGGTATTTTGGCTCAGTATGGTGACTATGCTGGAGAAAGACTATTTCGGAGAAGTGATTGGAGGTCAGATGAAATATTCAGCTTCGGGAGAAGCACTGAAATACTTTCTTCATAATGCCAACCTATATTTTCCCGAGATTGCGGTGCCGGCATTTGTGGTATTTCCCGGAGGGTTTGATGCAATGATTGTAATCCACAAGGCCGTAATTCCTAACTTCGGGAGATCAGATATCGTATCAATAATATGTAATCTGGTGAGTAAGTTCCGTTTAGTTACAGTACTAAGCAAAGTGGTAACATTACCTTTACATCCCAACCTATGGATAAGGAGCCTGCAAAAAGTTGAGCGAGGCGACTTGGGATTTGTTTTCGACACTTATGAAAAACGTATATCCACATGGCTCGATAAAAGTATGGAAATTCCTATGCTTCCACAATCTTTTGTTAAAGTGCCGATATCGGAAGGGGGATAAAAATAGGGAGCTGTGTATGAAGCAGCTCCCATTGTACTATGGTTTAATTGAAAAAGGATCGGTTACTTGCCAAACTTTTCCTTGATGAACTCTTCGGCTTTCTCCTTTACGGTCTCGACCACTTCCTTACCTTTTTCGGTCTTGATAAACTCTGTCGCTTTTTCAACGACTTCCTTGACTGTCTCATTCTCCATAAGGTCAGCAGCCTTATCTTTAAGTTCGTCTAACATAATATTTCTATTTTGAGGGGTTATGTTATTAAATAACGCACAACTTCCCTCGAGCGTTCAATATGTCTATTGAAAATAAAACGGGCGCGACGGTCAGGTTGCGCCCGTTGGTTATGTGTAAGGGTGTCTTGATTAATCAATAATGTCGAAGCCGGTGTAGCGTCGGAGCACTTCCGGCACTACGATTCCATCCGGTGTCTGGTTGTTTTCAAGTATCGCGGCCATGATGCGCGGGAGGGCAAGTGCCGAGCCGTTGAGTGTGTGACAGAGGCGCGTCTTTTTGTCGGCTCCGCGATAGCGGCATTTTAGGCGGTTGGCCTGGTATGTCTCGAAGTTGGATACCGACGACACCTCAAGCCAGCGTTTCTGTGCAGCCGAGAATACTTCAAAGTCGAAGGTGATAGCCGAAGTAAACGACATGTCGCCGCCACATAGACGAAGTATATGCCAGGGGAGTCCAAGCTTATCGAGCAATCCCTGCACGTGGCCTTTCATCTCCTCAAGGGCCGCGTAAGAATTTTCGGGCTTTTCGATACGCACGATCTCTACCTTGTCAAACTGGTGAAGCCTGTTAAGACCTCTCACGTCTTTTCCGTAGCTGCCGGCCTCACGACGGAAGCATGCCGAATACGCGCAGTTTTTGATGGGAAGACGGTCGTCGCTGAGTATTACGTCACGGTAAAGATTGGTAACAGGTACCTCGGCTGTCGGGATGAGATAGAGATTGTCCTCATTGACATAATACATCTGTCCCTCCTTGTCGGGTAGCTGACCTGTACCGTAGCCTGAAGCTTCGTTTACAACGTAGGGTGGCTGCACTTCAAGATAGCCCGCCTTTCCCGCCTCGTCAAGGAAGAACTGGATGAGGGCACGCTGAAGCCTTGCGCCTTTTCCGAGGTATACGGGAAATCCCGCGCCGGTTATCTTCACGCCAAGGTCGAAGTCGATGATGTTGTATTTCTTTGCAAGTTCCCAGTGAGGAAGTGCGTCTGCGGGAAGATCAGGCATCGGGCCGCCGGTCTTTTCCACAACGTTGTCTTCCGCTGTCTTTCCTTCCGGCACCATGTCGCAGGGCACGTTGGGTATAGTCAGCAGGATGTCGCGTATCTCTGTCTCGGTGCGGGCAAGCTCGTCGGCGATGGCTTTCTGCTCGTCTTTAAGTGCGGCAACCGCGGCTTTTGCCTTTTCCGCCTCTTCCTTGTTGCCCTCTTTCATGAGCTTTCCGATTGACGCGGCGAGCTTGTTAAGCTCGGCGGCCTTTGTATCGTTGCTCAACTGGGTCTTGCGACGGTTGTCGTCAAGCTCAAGTATCTTGTTTATGGTGACTGTGCCGTCATATCCTTTTACGGCAAGACGCTCGATGATGCGCTGAGGGTCTTCTTTTATTTGTTGGATTGTAAGCATATAGCGATGTAGTTGTTAAGCGAGTAATTCCTTTACCTTGGCGGAGATGGCACGACCGTCGGCACGGCCTGCAAGAGCCTTTGAGGCCACGCCCATCACTTTTCCCATATCCTTGGCTGAAGTAGCGCCTACCTTGGCGATAATTCCTTTCAGCTCTTCGGTCAGCTCGTCTTCAGAAAGCTGCTTGGGAAGATATTCTTCTATTACGGATGCCTGTGCAAGCTCGTCGCCGGCAAGGTCGGAACGATTTTGTGAATTATAGATTTCAGCACTTTCCTTGCGCTGTTTTACCATCTTTACGAGTATTTTCATCGCAGCGTCGTCGGTGAGAACACCGTCGGCACCGGGAGCTGTCTTTGCCTCAAGAAATTCTTTCTTGATACCGCGGAGTGTCTCAAGCCTTACGCGGTCTTTGGCAAGCATGGCCGACTTTATATCGGCACTGATTTTATCAAAGAGATCCATTTGCTATGAATATTTTAATTACGCAAAATTACTAATAATAAGATTTTGATTGAAATTTTATTGTGGGATTTTTGTAATTTTGTTGAATATGAGCAAAAGACCTGCTGCACGGACCGGATTGAGGCGATGGCGTATCGCCATATCAGCCGCCATCTTCGTGATGGTGACGCTCTTGTGGGTGGAATACAGCGAACTGCTGCTTCGCCCGCTCGGATGGGTGTCACATGTGCAGGCATTTCCGGTCGCGGTAGGGCTGTCGGTGACGATGGCAGCTTTCTGGCTGCTTGTGTCGCTGCTCTTTGGCCGGGTCTACTGCTCGACGGTGTGCCCTCTCGGCACATGGCTCGACATCGTGGGGCATGCCGGCAGATGCAGCCGGAAAGGTGTCGCACGCGACTACCGCTATTCTGCGCCCCTTACACGGTGGCGATATATAAGTCTCGGTGTGTTTGCAGTGAGTATGATTGCCGGTATCGCGATCATTCCTGCCGTGATGGAGCCATATACGATGTATAGCCGCTTCGTCATAAATATCCTGAAGCCTGTGTGGGGATGGATAAACAATCTGCTAGCCTCTGTCGGCAACGCTACCGGATGGTGGGATATTTATTATGTCGGACATATCGAGGTGTCGCTATTTGCCGTTGTGCTATCCGCGGTGACAATGGTGGGAGTGAGTATCCCGGCTTGGTTTTACGGGCGCACTTACTGCAATAGTCTCTGTCCCGTCGGCACGGTGCTTGGCGTGGCGTCGGCGCGCTCGATATGGCATATTGACATCGACACTGACTTGTGCACCAACTGCCGCAAGTGTGAATATATATGCAAGGCGTCATGTATAAATCTTGACGACCATGTGGTCGACGGATCGCGCTGCGTCAACTGCTTTAACTGCATAGACGTGTGTCCCGATGACGCGATATTTTACCGCCCTACCCGAAAACAGCTTTCTCTGCCTATGATGCAGCGATTGCTACCTCCGAAAGTGAGCACGACGAGCGCGTCGGCGAGTGTCCCGATGAATGAGATTGCCGACACTACCCTTAAAATTAAAAAAGAGGAATTATGAAACAATATCTTGACCTTCTGCGCTATGTCAAGGAGAATGGCGCAGACAAAGGTGACCGCACCGGCACCGGCATTCACAGCGTGTTTGGCTATCAGATGCGCTTCAATATGGAAGACGGTTTTCCGCTTCTTACAACCAAGAAGCTCCATCTTAAGTCAATCATATATGAATTGCTGTGGTTTCTACAGGGCGATACAAATGTAAAGTATCTTCAGGAGCACGGAGTGAGGATATGGAACGAATGGGCTGATGCCGACGGTTACCTTGGCCCGATCTACGGCTATCAGTGGCGTAAATGGAAAGACTACAAGGGAGGTCACATCGACCAGATAACGGAGGCTATCGAGACGATTAAAAATAATCCGGAATCGCGTCGTATCATCGTTAGTGCATGGAATGTCGCCGATCTGCCCGACATGAAGCTTCCGCCATGTCACGCCTTTTTCCAGTTTTATGTGGCGGGAGGCAAGCTGAGCCTGCAACTTTACCAAAGGTCGGCCGACATATTTCTTGGTGTGCCGTTCAACATCGCGTCTTATGCCCTGCTTCTGCTTATGGTGGCACAGGTGACCGGTCTTAAGCCGGGTGATTTCGTGCATACTCTCGGCGACGCTCATATCTACAGCAATCATATGGAGCAGGTCGAGCTGCAACTTACCCGGGAGCCGCGCCCGCTTCCTGTCATGAAGCTCAACCCGGATGTAAAGTCGATATTTGATTTCAAGTATGAGGACTTCACGCTTGAAGGCTATGATCCTCATCCTCACATAAAGGCTACGGTAGCGGTATGACAAAGGTTGTTATCATAGCGGCGGTCGCCCGCGGCGGGGCGATCGGCAGGCGGGGAGACTTGCTGTTTCATATCAGCGACGACCTGCGTCGATTCAAGGCTATAACCACAGGTAAGCCGGTAATAATGGGCAGGAAGACATTTGAGTCGTTTCCGAAAGGTGCGCTGCCTGACCGACGAAACATTGTGATTACGCGACAGAATGATTATTCCGCACCCGGCATTGAGACTGCGGCGTCGCTTAATGACGCGCTACGTCTTGTCAACGGTACGGCCGAGGCGATGGTGATAGGTGGCGGAGAAATATACCGTCAGGCGTTCCCGATAGCCGACGAGCTGCGCCTCACGATGATTGACGCCACTGTCGAGGACGCTGACACGTTTATGCCTGAGGTAGATAAAACGGCGTGGGTCGAAAAAGAGGTGTCATCGCCCTTTACCGACCCGCGTACCGGTGTCACATACCGTTTTGTCGACTTCGAGCGTCGACGCTGACAGTATTATTCTATGTAGCCGAACGAGCGCAACTTGTTTTCGCGGTTGCGCCAGTCTTTCTCGACTTTTACAAATAGCTCGAGATATACGTGCTTGTCAAAGAATTTTTCGATATCCTTTCGTGCCTCGGTTCCGATCTTTTTCAGCATCGAGCCACCCTTTCCTATGATTATACCTTTTTGCGAGTCGCGCTCTACGTAGATGACAGTCATGATGTGGATGCCGTCTTCCTTCTCGTCAAATTTTTCCACGACCACCTCCACCGAGTAGGGAACTTCCTTGTCAAGGTTGAGGAGCATTTTTTCGCGAATTATTTCGGTGACGAAGAAACGCGCGGGCTTGTCGGTGAGTGCATCCTTTCCGAAGTATGGCGGAGCCACCGGCAGCAGCTCTATTATACGGCGCATCAGTGTGTCGACATTGAATCCGAGTTTTGCCGAAGTGGGGAATACCTCCGCGTTGGGAAGCAATTCGTTCCACCTGCCTACGATCTTTTCAAGCTCTTCGTTGCCTTTTAGCAGGTCGATTTTGTTGATTACAAGCAGTACAGGCACTTTCTCCTTCGCTACCTTCGCAAGGAAATCGGCATTTTTCGTCGGATCTTCCACCACGTCGGTCACATAAAGGAGCACGTCGGCATCGGTAAGGGCACCCTCCGAAAATTCTCTCATTGCCTCCTGCATCTTATAGTTGGGCTTCAACACACCCGGGGTATCGGAAAATACGATCTGATAGTCATCGGTGTTGACTATGCCGGTGATGCGGTGACGCGTGGTCTGGGCCTTGGAGGTGATGATGCTTATGCGCTCGCCTACAAGGTCGTTCATCAGCGTGGATTTGCCCACATTAGGGTTACCTACTATGTTGACAAATCCCGATTTATGGTTTTCATTCATAATCTTGAATTTTGATTATATAGATATAACAAATACGGAGCCGTAAAATTTCACTATGCCCCGTATTTATTGCATGTCAGTTGCCGACCATCTTGTAGGCAGGACAACGTGATTATCGTGCATACTCGATCTTTGCCACCAGTTTACGGCTTGTCACTGCGTCTCCTTCGCCTTTCACGGAGGGCTGGTGCATATCCTTCGGGAAATAGAGGAAGAAACGGTCAGGAGTCGCCGGAGTGTAATCCACGTCGCCTTCGATAGCATAGAATGTGCGGTCCTTGACGGGGTCATATTCTGTGACCGGTGTCACCTTGTGGGCGAGACCCATCACTTCGTTGCCCTCGTAAGTATACTGCAGGTCGATGAATTTTTCGTGTGATTCAGTCTTTGTCTCGGCGGCACTCTTGGGGGTATATTCAAGCACGTTTATCCAAAGACGACCCTCCTCAAGCACGACTTTACCCGGTTCAAGAGTCATAGGATCAGTCTCGGCAAGATACTTGAACAGCTTGTCCCAAAGAGGTTTGTTGCGCTCGTACTGGGTGACAAACTCCACTGCGTCGATTGATTTGTCGGCGTTCACGTTCCAGCCGTTTGCCCATACGCGGCTGTCGACCCATTTCTGAGCCTCTTCACGGGTGATTTCAGGTGTTGTTGACATAATGATGATTTTGGTTTATTACACTGTTTACCCAAGTCTTTTATTCCTTAAATGCAGTTGAATGAAGATGAATTAACTTAAGTGATAATCAGCGAATTAACCTTTTATTGAGTTTCTTCTTTTTCGCTGATTTTGCCCCGATTTTCTCATTCAGTACATCTTTTGTACGTTTCGTTTGTTAATAGATGTTGAGGGTCGTTTTTACGTTTCAATCCCTCTAATTACCTTTGCGCTCCACAAAGATAATCATTTATGGCTAAAATAGAAAGCAAGAACAAACAAAATCCCAGGGCTGACGCATCTTAATTTTTATAAATAGATACAATTGTAAATATATCACCTCAATACAAACTTTAATTCGTTAACGGGCGTAGGGTTGTGTGAAAAATTGTCATTCCGAATATTTAGTTGATAAAGGATTGTATCAGATATGCCAGTTATTGGGATTAAATACTCAATCGATTCAAATTTCACCAAAGATTCTGTAACATATCAGAATCTAAATTAAGAATTTGAGATGTCCAAAGGGCATATTTTAATCATAATTAAGATGCGTCAGCCGTGAAACAAAATCCCAAACTGCAACAGTCCGAACTCAAAGACGGTCGTGCGAGCCTCTATCTGGAATTTTACCTCGGTCGTTCCGAAACTCCCGTGCTTGACGAGAACGGCAACCAAGTGTTCTACACTTCGGGGGCTATGGCAGGAAAGCCGAAATACCAAGTGAAACATATCCGCAAGCGAGAGAACCTCAATCTCTACATTTGGCTGCACCCTCGCAACACGCAGGAGCGGTTGCAGAACAAGAACACTCTCGCCCTCGCCGAGAAGATACGGTTTGAGCGTGAGCAGGAGTTTTTAGAGGACAGGGAGGGTTATCGGCTCAAAAAGGAGCGTCAGCGTGATTTCCTGCAATACTATCGTGACTTCTTCAACGAGAATCCCAATCTCTCACGGATGATGAAATGCTCAATCCGTCAGTCATACACCAAGTTCATCAACTTCCTGCGTGAATCGCCACGGTACAGCCTATATGACACCGTACTCCGCATGGAGCAGCTTACGCCCGATATGGTGACGGCTTTCACTGACTATCTTAAAAAGCACGGCACGGGCGAGGGTCCAAAAGGGATGTACGGTCGTTTCAAAAAGGTTGTCACAGCCGCATTTGACGATGGTTTGATAAAGAAACACCCCTGCAAGGGGATAACTATCAAATGGGATAGGAACTCATTCTCAAAGGAGATATTAAGCCCCGATGAGATAAAAAGACTTATGGCTACACGGTACAAGGGTGAGAATACCGAAATGCAACGTGCGTTCATATTCTGTCTTTTCACCGGCATACGCTGGTGTGACGTGAAGTTACTGACATACGCCAATGTTGACCCGATGACAAAGACGCTCCGATTCCAGCAGAAGAAAGTCCGCAACATAAGTAGCCGCAGCTGGGTGACAACGCCGCTCACTGATGATATGCTTGCTTTGGTGGGTGAGCCTACGACAAATGACCGCTCAACAGAGCCGATATTCAAAATCGGCCCTTATGTGAGCTGTAACCAGCAGTTGAAGAAATGGGTTGCCGAGGCAGGGATACGGAAGAAAATCTCATGGCATTGTAGCCGGCACTCGTTTGCTGTCAATCTCCTCTCCAACGGAGCGAACATAAAGACCGTTGCCGACCTCATGGGGCATTCAAGCATAACGATGACGGAAAAATATCTCCACGTTGTTGACAGCTTGAAGCAGGACGCAATCCACTCCCTCGGCTCAATAAGCTATGCGATGCCGTAGTTTTTACCCTTGGCATTTTTGACACTTTGGCATGTTGGGAACTCTCCGAAACAACCTCGGAGGGTTCTTCTTTTTTTCGTTGCCTTTTCCCAAAATTTTGGTTTGGTTCAGTACGGGGGTGTATATATAAGACTAAACCGAACTCGGCACATGCTTGGGATATAGTCGGCGACGAAAAGAAAAAATCAATGAAATTCACCTGCACAACCTGCATTATCTGCATTTTGGATTTGTTTTCCTAAATTAGGTTGACTCCGAGATGTCTTATTCCGGGGAAAAGTTGACCCGGTTACTTGAAAATGCAGATAATGCAGAAAGTGTGATGATGTCGGTCAACATTTTCCGTGATAACCCTATGCACGCCTTGCGCTACTGCTCACTTCGAAAATGTCAAAGTGTCAGAAATGCCACGGTGTAACCTTGAAATATGGCTACGGTCGGAATGTTCTATCCCTTGAAAAAGTTGACCATTCCCATTGTGCAAAAGTGCAAGAAATGCAATGGGGGCAACGAGAAAAAATCGGATGAAGGCAGCGAGAAAAAATTGGTCGGCAAGATACCTTCTGAGTACCTCAAAAGGCTCTTTCCCGATGGTCGGATATAATCACAAAAACTGTTGCAATCATTACAGTCGTTGCGATGACTGTAACGGATATAGTCACAGCGATGACAATAGTCATTACGATGATTGCAGACGGTGAGGAAAAGCGGAGTGCAAGGATATGTTTTGGGATTTCTTTTTCGTTGAAAAGTCATCTCCGAAACCGCACTCCTGTAAAGGTCGCTCTTTTGTTTTTCTCGTTGCAGTCAGAGGCAGTTTAAGGGTGGAGCGAGTTTATGTTTAGGTATTACCCGTAATCCCAAAACTCGCCACCCTTAACCCACTGTAACCATTACACCCGGTACAATGGTACACCATTATACCGAGTGCAACAAAATCAGCTGTTCCGAAGTGACAAGGAAATTACAACGATAGGAAATTCCTTAGCATATTAGGGAATTTTTCGAGCCGCATATCGTTCCGATACGCTAAAAATATCCCCAATATGCCAAAGGTCAACCTTTGGAATCCTCACTTTTATTTCTCATCATAGATACAAACGCATTTGCATCTATGTCCAATGTCTGATTGTTTCGCAAGAACCAATCAATATAATTTGGATCGGTTGCAAAGATTTCTCGAAAGGTTTTTCCTTTATGCTTTCCAAAAGAAATTACATCATCGGGAGTTGCTTTTGGGAAAACTCGGTTTATTTCTTCCTTAATAATTCGCTCTCTATCCGATGAATTTTCCGGAATATCTAACAGCTGATTAAAATCTACCCTAAAATAAGGGTCTTTCTCCATTAGCCAAAAGATGTATTTAGGATCTTGGGAATATATCTCTTTTATGGTCTTTCCTTTGTGTTTCCCAAACTCAATCACATAGTCTGATTGACGGGTGGGGAATATTTCGTTCATGTCAACCCCTGGAACATCAAGAAGAACCCATTCTCCGCATCCAGCACAAGGGATTTCCTCATCTTTGATATTTGGATAGCACCCTTGTCTATAACTATCGTCAGGCTTACCATCTACATAACATTTTCCATAGGCCTTACCGTACTTACCTCGTGGCTTTACTGTTTCAACTAAAAAAGTTCTATCTTGATTAGGGTCAAGACGTCTTTCTTCGCTTGAAGAACGAGCCAACCCCAACTCACACCTTTTCACCAAGAATGGAGTTCGCTTGCCAATGTTGTAATATATATTGAAAATATTATCGTGTGGATACATAATTTGTATAGTCTTTATTTACAAGTCTTTGCCATTATTGAGATTGTAAACATTCTCATAATACATAACAATGACGTATTTATCATATTCCTGTTCTAATATAGTGAACCATACTCTCTTATTCGAGCTTAAGGCTGAAAGCTTCTCCAAATAGACCTTTTCAATTTCATTATGCCGTTCTTCTTCTGAAAGATTACTTAGCTCTCCAGATAAAGTCCTTAATGTTATATCAGCAAGGGTTTGGTCATGAATTATACTATCTCCGATTGCAGTGGGCCATTGGAAAAAAACAGCTTGATAGCTTTTCCCATTCACTTTCATCTCATATGATATGTCCTCGTTATCGGGAATTGACCAATCTTCTTGAG
>CAJUMZ010000014.1 GCA_910587665.1 uncultured Muribaculum sp. | reverse complement strand
GTACCTTTATCACCTTCGCCCTGTTTTCTTACGGAAACTTCGTCATTTTCCGCTTCTTTCTCTCCTACGATGAGGAGGTAAGGTATGCGCTTAAGCTCGTTGTCGCGGATTTTCTTACCAATTTTTTCATTGCGGTCATCCACGATTGTGCGTACATCGGCAAGATTCAGCTCGCGTGCCACTTTGTGGGCATAGTCGTTAAACTTCTCGCTGATAGGGAGTACTACAGCCTGATCGGGTACGAGCCATAGCGGGAATCTTCCGGCGGTGTGCTCGAGGAGCACTGCGACGAAACGCTCAAGAGAGCCGAATGGCGCGCGGTGAATCATCACAGGGCGGTGTTTCTGGTTGTCGGCGCCGGTATATTCGAGCTGGAAACGTTCTGGGAGGTTGTAGTCAACCTGAATTGTGCCGAGTTGCCAACGACGACCGATGGCGTCTTTTACCATGAAGTCGAGCTTGGGCCCATAGAATGCCGCCTCTCCAAGTTCGGTGCGGGCGTTCAATCCCTTTTCCTCGCAAGCCTCGATGATTGCTTGCTCGGCAAGGTGCCAGTTTTCGTCAGAGCCGATGTATTTCTCTTTGTGCTTGGGGTCGCGGAGTGAAATCTGAGCCTCGTAGTTATCAAATTTCAGAGCCTTGAATATGTAGAGGATAATATCCATCACTTTCAGGAACTCGTCTTTGATCTGTTCGGGTGCGCAGAATATGTGTGCGTCGTCCTGAGTAAATCCGCGCACACGTGTCAGTCCGTGAAGCTCGCCGCTCTGCTCGTAGCGGTACACTGTACCAAACTCGGCAAGACGCATAGGCAGTTCGCGGTAGGAGCGGGGATAAGCCTTGAATATCTCGCAGTGGTGAGGGCAGTTCATCGGCTTAAGCATATACTCTTCGCCCTCTTCGGGGGTGTGAATCGGCTGGAAGGAGTCTTTGCCATATTTTGCATAGTGACCTGAGGTCACGTAGAGATTTTTGTTTCCGATGTGCGGTGTGATTACCTGAAGGTAGCCGTATTGCTTCTGAATCTTGCGCAGGAACTGCTCAAGACGGTCGCGGAGGGCGGCTCCCTTGGGTAGCCAGAGAGGAAGACCGGCACCTACGTTGGAAGAGAAAGCGAAAAGCTCCATCTCTTTGCCAAGCTTGCGGTGGTCGCGTTTCTTTGCCTCTTCAAGAAGCACAAGGTACTCATCGAGCATCTTCTTCTTCGGGAACGTGATACCGTAGACGCGCACAAGTTGGTTGCGCTTCTCGTCGCCACGCCAGTATGCGCCGGCAAGCGAGGTTATCTTTACTGCCTTGATCGGGGCGGTATTAGGAATGTGCGGACCGCGGCAGAGGTCGGTAAAGTTACCTTGTGTATAGGTAGTGATATGTCCGTCTTCAAGCTCGCTGATCAGCTCACATTTGTATTCTTCGTTGCGATCGCCAAACAGTTTCATCGCGTCGGCTTTTGAAATGTCGGCTCTTACGATTGGCTCCTTCTTTTGGGCAAGCTCAAGCATCTTCTTCTCGATTGTGGGGAAGTCGGCGGCTGTGATATTGTGACCGTTGGTGTCGATATCGTAGTAGAAACCGTTTTCAATCGCCGGGCCTATGCCAAACTTGACTCCGGGATAAAGCTCCTGAAGAGCTTCGGCGAGAAGGTGTGCCGAGCTATGCCAGAACGCATGCTTGCCTTCCGGATCATCCCACTTGAAAAGTTTAATTTCAGCATCGGCGTTTATGGGGCGGCTTATGTCCCAATCCTCGCCGTTGACTGTGGCGGCAAGTACATCTTGCGCCAGACGCGGGCTTATGCTTTCGGCAATCATGAGCGGGGTAACGCCCTCTTCATACTGCTTTGTGCTTTTGTCGGGAAATGTAATCGTAATCATTTTATATCATTTATGTTTCTTGCATATAGGGTACAATTATCCCTATTACGCGAAAGCGACTGCAAATTTACGCAAATATTTCAAAACCACAAATAAAAACTTCAGGTGCGATATTTTTTGTAGCCCGGGGTAACGAAGTTTTAGGGGTGCTGTTTAAGGGCGCTGAATGTGGTGATCCTGCGTAGAAAGTAATCGAAAAGTATGTTGGGGCGTTTTGGCAGCAGGTTTACTTCGGGATGGGAGGTGTAGGCGCGTGACATTTTCCGGAAATCGCGATGGGCGCGCAGCACTGCACCGGCATTTTTGAAGTCGAGTGTGACGACAAATCTTGCCCATGCCGCCGTGTCGTAAAGTCGGCGTATAAACAACCGCTTCTTACGGCAGCTGTCCGGCAGGTTTTTATGAAGCAGGAGCAGATTGTTGCGGAAGTTAAGGTAGGTTTTGCGCGGATTAGACGCGGGCAATGTGCCTCCTCCGAGGTGATGCACAACGCTTTGAGGCACAACCTCTATCCTTTGACCTGCGAGGCGTATGCGCCAACAGAGGTCGATCTCCTCCATGTGTGCAAAAAAGTCGGCGTCAAGTCCTCCTACCTTTATATATAGGTCGCTTCTCACCATCAGTGCCGCTCCTGACGCCCAGAATATCTCTGCGACGTTGTCATACTGACCGATGTCGCTTTCCACCGTATCAAAGAGCCTGCCTCGACAATACGGGTAGCCGTTGCAGTCGAGATAACCCCCTGACGCTCCGGCATATTCGAAACTGTCGGGTTGCTCTACGGAAAGTATCTTGGGCTGTATGGCTCCCGTTGCGGGATGTGATTCCATGTAATCATACAGGATATTGACCCACCGCTCGGTAGTTGCCACATCGCTGTTGAGCAGCACCGTATAGCGGTAGCGGGTCAGAGCTATCGCGCGGTTGTATCCCTCTGCAAACCCATAGTTGCGGTCAAACCGTATGACTTTTACCGACGGGAATTTTTCTTCGAGGAGCTGCATGGAGCCGTCGTCGCTACCGTTGTCGGCTACGATTACGTCGGCGATTGCCGGGTCGGTGGTTCTTACCACCTCAGGTAAAAACCGTGACAGCATTGACTTGCCGTTCCAGTTGAGTATGATTACGGCTACAGGCTTATTCATTGCTGCGGGTGTCAGGGGTGGTGTTGTCGGAATATTCCACACTGTTTTTCCAGCGGCGGTGACTCCAGAGCCATATCGACGGTTGGCGCATTATTGTCGTCTCAAGCATGCGGGTATAGGCATCGGTGATGGCAAATTGCGGCATGGAAGCGGCGTTGTCGGTTATGAGTCTTGCCGTGATGCGGTAATGTCCGCGGCTCAGTTTCTCCATGTCCCAGTATATCGCCACGAGATCAAGCTTGCGCACGATGGTCTCTGTGCCGGTTATGATAGCGGTGGGATGGTTCAGGAACTTCAGCACATGCACTGTGTCGTTGTGGCTCGGCTTTTGGTCGCTCATGAATCCGGTAATGGAGAGCTTGCCGTCGCGGCGCAGACGCAGGAGATCGCGGAATACGAGGCGTTTGTCGTATGATACAGAGCCAAACCGGCTGCGTAATTTTAAGAAATAGGCGTCAAACCACGGGTTTGTAAGCGGGCGGTAGACCTGTGCGAATACGGTTCCTTCCGACGGCTTGTGGCGTGTCCACAATGTGATGGAGGGCGCCCATTCCCAGTTGCCGCAGTGGGAGAAATACATGGCGATCGACCTTCCTTCGTCAAAATAGCGGTCAATCATCTCCGTGCCTACAAATTTCATGCGACGGCGCATCTCGTTGTCGGATACGTGGGCGAGCTTTATTGTCTCTACAAAATAGTCGGTGAAATGGCGGTAAAACTGACGTATGATTCGCTTCTGCTCATCCTGTGGCTTGTCGGGAAATGATCTCGCGATATTATCTTTCACCACATCGCGGCGATAGCGGGCGATATGGTAAACCACCACGAAGAGCACGTCGCTTATCGCATACAACGCCCTGAACGGCAGTCGCGCCATTCCGTGCAGAAGCCATCCGAGCGGGGTATAATACCATGGATATTTCATAATACAACTTCTCCTTTTACAAATTCGCCCGACGGGTCGGCATCCCCGAGTCTTACAGGCACGATTGAACCGGCGAGCGAGCGGTCGGCGTCTACTTCCACCTTAATATAATTGTCGGTAAATCCGTTCATCGGTTTCTTTCCTTGCGGGTGTTCGAGCAGCACGGGTCTCACCTTGCCGGTGAATCTTGAAGTAAACCCGGCGAGTTTCCGTTCCGATACGCCGAGCATCACATTGGTACGGCGGTGCTTTTCACGCTGGCTTACCACATGTCCTATTTCGAGTGCGCGGGTGCCGGGTCGTTCGGAGTAGGGGAATACGTGGAGCCGTGATATGTCGAGCGATTCTACAAATTCGCGTGAGGCTTCAAACAATTCTTCGGTCTCCCCCCGTGCGCCGGCTATAAGGTCGACCCCGATAAAAGCGTGGGGGATAACAGAGCGGATGCATTCTATGCGGCTGCGGAACAATGACGTGTCGTAATGCCGGCGCATCAGACGCAGCACCTCATCGCTTCCTGCCTGTAGCGGCACATGGAAATGAGGCATAAACCGCTTTGATCCGGCAACCCATTCGATGATTTCCTCAGTCAGCAGGTTGGGCTCGATTGACGAGATGCGGTAACGTTCTATCCCGTCGACTTCATCAAGTGCCTTTATCAGGTCATGGAACGTGTCGGCACGCCCTTTGCCGAAATCGCCTATATTGACGCCGGTTATCACAATCTCTTTACCTCCTTCGGCGACGACTCCTGCAGCTTGCGCCACGATGCTGTCGATGCTCCCCGAACGGCTTCGACCGCGCGCCATCGGTATGGTGCAGTAGCTGCACCAGTAGTCGCATCCGTCTTGTACTTTAAGAAAATAGCGGGTGCGGTCGCCTCGCGAGCATGACGGGTCAAATTTGGTTATGTCGCGTGTGGGGGTTATGAATGAGGCTTTGTCGCGACTTTTCAGCCACTGTTCGATATATTCCGGAAGGGCGAGCTTGCGGTCGGTGCCTGCTACTATCTCGACTCCGGGGATTGCAGCGATCTCGTCGCTTTTCAATTGGGCGTAACAACCTGTGACAACGATGGCCGCCTCGGGATACAGCCGGTTGAAGCGGTGTATTGCCTGACGACACTTCTTGTCGGCGATTTCTGTGACACTGCAAGTGTTGATCACAACTATGTCGGGCGTCTCTCCGGACTGCACCCGGCGGATGCCATGATCGGCAAACAATCGTGCCACTGTGGAGGTCTCCGCAAAGTTGAGCTTGCAGCCGAAGGTGTGAAACAGCGCGGTGCCGTTGCCAAATGTAGTATTGTCAATCATGCTGCAAAATTACTACAATATAATGTATCGTGGTGCATAATTCGGTTGTAATTTCATTCGTTTGCGAAATAATGCGTACATTTGTGCCTGCCGTTTCAAACTAATTGGTACTATAATTGTATTTTTATTATTATGGACATTCCCGAACATCTTAACGATATATATGCCTCCGGCTTCCGTGACAACTGGTCGCTTCCCGCTTTGACCGACTATGGCAATGGTAAGACATTCACTTATGCGGAACTCTCATATGAGATAGCGAAGATTCATATGACATTTGAACTTAGCGGATTGAAGCGGGGTGATAAGGTGGCGCTTATAGGCAAGAATTCTCCGGGGTGGATAATGGTGTTTATCGCCACTATCACCTATGGTGCTACCATTGTGCCGATACTTCAGGAGTTCAATCCTACCGACGCGCAGCATATCGTCAATCATTCGGAGAGCGTCATGCTATTTGTTGACAATAACATATGGGAGACATTCGAGCTTGAGAAGATGCCGCGCCTGAGGGGCGTGATCTCACTGACTACCGGTAAGATGCTTGCCGAGGATCCGCGTAACGGCGGAGTGCTCACTAATGTGACAAAAAATATCAACCGTCGTTTCCGTCGCAAATATAAGGGTGAGTTCGTGCCCGGATATGTCAAATATGTTACTCCTCCGGATGATTCCGTGGCGGTGCTTAACTACACGTCAGGCACTACGGGTTTTTCAAAAGGAGTCATGCTTACCTACCGCAACCTGTGGGGCAACGTGAGTTTCGGTATTCTGTCGCGCCTTCATTTTCAAGGCTCGCGGTGTCTTTCTTTCCTCCCGCTTGCCCATGCCTATGGCTGTGCCTTTGACATGCTTGTGCCCCTTGCGGTCGGCACTCATATTACGGTGTTCGGCAAGCTCCCTTCTCCCAACCTGCTTCTTAAGGCGCTATCCGAGGTAAGGCCCAACCTTGTTATCTGTGTGCCGTTGATACTTGAGAAGATATACCGCAAGCAGATATTGCCTATGCTCACCAAGAAAGGCGTACGATGGGCTTTGCAGGTGCCTGGTGTCGACAAGGCGTTCTATGCCATTATCCGCCGTAAGCTAGTTGAGGCTTTTGGAGGCGCGTTCGAGGAGGTTATAGTTGGAGGTGCGCCGCTCAATCATGAGGTTGAGGAGTTTCTCCATCGCATAAAGTTCCCGTTTACGGTTGGCTACGGCATGACCGAGTGCGGGCCTTTGATCAGCTATACGCCGTGGAGGCAGTTTGTCATCGGCTCGTCGGGCAGGACATTGCCCGGTATCATGCACAGCAAGATTCTAAGTGACGACCCGGTCAATGTGCCTGGTGAGATATGCGTGCGAGGCGTGAATGTCATGAAGGGATATTACAAGAATGTCAATGCCACGGAGGCGGTGCTTGACCCGGAGGGATGGCTTCACACCGGCGATATGGGCACACGCTCCGATGACGGCACGATATTCATAAAAGGTCGTTACAAGACTATGATATTGTCGTCAAACGGGCAGAATATCTATCCCGAGGAGATAGAGGCGAAGCTCAATAACATGCCGTATGTCGCCGAGAGCCTTGTCGTGGAGCGTAACAATCGTCTGATCGCGCTCGTTTATCCCGACTATGAGGCTATGGATAAATTCGGCATAACCAATGAGCAGTTGCCCGAGGAAATGGATAAGGTGCTTGCCGATCTCAACAAGCTTGTCGCCCCATATGAACGCGTCGACCGCATCCAGCTTATCGCCAACGAATTTGAAAAGACCCCTAAACGCTCCATCAAGCGTTACCTCTACAACGCGTAGCCATCCCGCAACTCCTATTTTTGTCTTGAGAATTAGTTGCAGGATGACGCATTCGGTGTCAAAATAATTTCGTAACTTTGTGAATTATGGGCAAATCTGCATTCAGCAACATAAAGAGCGTATCTATCAGGAATTTCAAGTCAATAAAATCGGTGACGCTCTCCGACTGTCGGCGCATAAATGTGTTGATAGGAAGGCCTAATGTGGGTAAGAGCAATATTCTCGAGGCGCTTTCCATGTTTGATGTACCGTACATGGTAAATTCTTCAAACAAATCGCTGAAGAATCTTTTGCGAATTGAGAATGCTGCAGATTTATTCCATAACGGGGTTTCTTCATCTGCCGTGGAGGTGTCAGTCGATGAAAATTCTCTTAGCCTTGGTAGAATGCCCAATAACGGATTGTCTGTTGACATAAAAGCCAAGGATGATATATCCAGATATTCTTTCTCTTCGTCACTGACGCTTCTGACAAAGAAAGAGCCGGAAATATTCCCGAATATTCTTGCATATTTTTTCCCAAGACATTTTGCTGCGGAATCGTCAAATCTCGGTTTCTTGCTTCCCCCATCCGGTGCAAATTTGATGGAGACAGTGGCTAATATGCCTGAATTGAAAGCTAATCTTGCTGAGCTTTTTCACGGCTATGGTCTGAAAATGATGTTTGATTCAGGCTCTCAGCAGATTAAGGCGATGAGGGAAAACGGCCTTGATATGTTCCTTGTACCGTTCGGCTCGCTTGCTGATTCTTTGCAGCGGTTGATTTTTTATAAGGCTGCAATTGAGAGCAATAGCAACAAGGTGATATGCTTTGAGGAGCCGGAAGCCCACACATTCCCTCCATATATCTCTAATGTGGTAAATGATATCATGGCATCCGAGAGCAACCAATTTTTCATAACGACGCATAGCCCTTATGTCGTAAACTCTTTGCTTGAAAGCGCGGGTGATGATTTGGCTGTGTACATTGTCGATATGGAAGATAATGCTACGATTGTAAGCAGGCTTACTGATGAGCAGCTTCAGGATGCATATGACAACGGTATGGATCTGTTCTATAATCTTGAGGCATATCTTGGAAAATGAACAGACGTGTAGATTTCGTAATTCCTGAATGTTATGTCGACACTAATCTTGTCGAGACATTGGTGTGTACCGGTGGATGCAATCATCAGAAAGGCTGTAATCAAGTTGCTAAAATAATGCGGGAGAAATTTTCCAATCGTTTTGCTGTAGGCATTATCGATGCTGATAAAAGAAGGCCGAGTTATCTTGATGAATTTAACGATGTAGCTGCAAGCGAGCATATTAAATTGCTTCGTCACCATAGTAGACCGCATTTCATCATCCTTGTGTATCCTGCTGCCGACGGTTTCATACTGTCATGTGCCGATGCCGCAGGTGTGAAAATGAGTGATTTTGGTCTTTCGCATGTCCTGAGCGAATTTACTGCTCAAACAAAAAATGTGATGTCAAGCAAAGATGCTCGGTTTAAACGGCTGTTCAAGGCTATGGAAGATGTTGGAGAGATAAAGCTGATGAAATCGGTTGTTGCATATCTTGTTGACTCTGCTTACCAAGCCTCCGGTGATGACATTTCCGCAATTTTTGAAGAAATGGCATGACATAATGTGCTATTGAGGCTTAGATTCTATATTTTGACACTTTTGCTCATTAGTTATAGGAAAGTTTTACTAAAATTTTCCTAAATCAAATATTGTTAGTAAATTTGTACATTCCTAAATAAGGGTCTTGTCGATGCTGTGATTGGATTGTGTGCGGCTCTTGTTGGAATATATTTTGCTAATGATATCTAACTAATCATCTATGATAATGGAAATGAGATTCAGAAGTTACGCTATGCTATTGTCGGCAACTATGTTGCTGGCGTCGTGCGCGGGCGAGGATCCATGGAAAGAAGCCGGGGGAGGCAAGGGCACGATCGTCCTTAACCTGACGGTTTCAAGCGATTTGGACAATCTCACCACTCAGGGCAGGGCCGGAGAAACGGCTGTTGTCCCCAATTTCCCGACTGTGGATCAATTCAGTATCCGCCTAACCCCTGTGGGAGGCGAGCCGGTTGAATATAAGACTGTAGCCGAGTTTGAAGAAAACATGGAAGCCGGCGTAAAGGCGGGTGCCTATACGCTCGAGGCATATTTCGGCGATCCCCTTGATCAGGATGACAAGCCTTATGTCTACGGTAAGCAGCAGCTTAGGGTGAACGAGCAGGCGGTATCGCAGGTCGACATCACCGCGAGGCTTGCCAACTCGCTCGTCGAGGTGACCTATACCGATGCTTTCAAAAGCTACTTCAAGGACTATTCGACCACGCTAAAAAGCGATAAGAACAGTGCCGCGGTGACAATCGCCGGCATCGACGGTGCGAGCAAGTTTGTTACCCCGGGTTTTATAAATGTCACCATGGCTGCGACATATATCAACGGCAAGGAGGCCCATCTCAACCCGAAGAACTTCAGCGCGCAGGAAGCTTTCTTGTATCGAGTTAAATATGATGTCAATGCCGGCCAGATAGGCAGCCCGACACTTTCAATCACATTCGACGACAATATCGACGAAGTGGAGACTGTCGAGGTGGATCTCAGCAATGATTTCTTCTCTGCCGCCCCTCCCGAAGTGACTGCCGAGGGATTCAATCCCGGTGAGACTATCTCGGCAAAGGTCGGCTCTTACAGCGGAGATCCTCTGCGGTTCAACATTTCAGCCGAAGGCAAGATTGCCGAGGTGCTCCTTTCGGTAACCTCTTCAGGCACTGAATCTCCTTATGCGCCCTCGTTTGGTACATCGGTCAACCTTTTTAAGGCCGATGCTTCTCTTCAGGAAAAGCTTAAGGCTGAGGGTATAACCGCTGTCGGTCTGTTCAATAACACCGACAAGCTCGCGATGGTCGATGTTACCGGATTTATCAACCGCCTTCCCGAGGGCTCTCATGAGATCTCGCTCATAGTAAAGGATGCCAAGACCCGCGTAAGCGAGCCTGTCTCCCTTACGTTCACCACAATTCCCGTAACCCTCAAGGCTACCAACTCTCCCGTGCGTCAGTATGACCGCGAGGAGGTCGAACTGAATGTCAGCTACGATGGAGGCGACCTTTCGCTGGTATCGTTCAAGACTGTTGACGAAAGGGGCATGGATGTGCCGTGTGTCGCAGGATCTCCGGTCGACAAGGGTGGCGACAATTATGTGTACACTCTCCGGCTGCCGGTTGACCGCCGTGCCTCACAGCCTGTGACCCTTTATTATAATGGCAGGGAGCGCGAGACGGTAAATGTTGATGTGGCATGGGCTGACCCGACTTTTGCATATGACGCTTACACTAAGACCGCCTATGTGAAGGTTGACGGATTTTCCGACGCGTTCATCGATATTGTCAAGGAAAAAAGCTGGCTTGAAATAAAGGATGCCTCCTCGGCGATAGTCCCCGAATATGATGCTGCAAACAAATGGTTTGTCTACTCAGGTCTTACCCCGGGCAAGGAATATTCGATATTTGTAAGAGATGGTGTATATTCGCCCAAATTCTCTACCGAGGCTGCCACCGACGTGCCTAACGGCGACTTCTCGCAAGTACACGAAACAATCAACATGTCTGACGTGAAGGTTGGCGGAGATTGGCTATGTGGTGCGATTGCATATCACAATAAGTCGTCAATTAAACGTAATGAGGCTGATGGTTGGGCTTCAATAAATAGTAAGACATGCTCAAGTCTGGCAACAAATAATACCTGGTTCAGGGTGCCGTCAACTTATGTCGAAAATAATGGTTGCGTTATCAGAAGTGTGGCGTTTGACCTTGATGGGGTAGAGCCGGCTAGAACAGGTAAATTTACAAGTACAACTCATTATTGTACAAATGTTCCTACATTTAAGGATGAAGATAAGGCGGCAGGTGAACTTTTCCTTGGCAGTTATAGCTTTACGGCAAGTGGAGAGGTTAGAAATGAAGGCATAGCCCATTCTTCTCGCCCGTCATCAATGTCTTTTCAATATACCTATTCTGGAATGTCAGGAGAAAAAGCCAAGGTAGCAATTGAAATTCTTGACAATTCAGGTAATATTATTTCTTCCGGTATTGCCGATCTTGGTTCTTCGGAATCAAAGGTCGATAAAGTGATAAGTTTGCCTGAATATGGTTTTGGTGCTAAGGCTGATAAAATTAAGATTAAATTCCTCTCATCTGATAGAACTTATCCGCAGGTAAATGTACCTACGGGAAATGATCTTAACGATGGTGGTGGACTTAGAAATGAGACTTTTGATGCTAATAAGTATAAGTCTGTAGCTATTGGCTCTGTTTTGACGATTTACAATGTGAAACTTCATTACGACAAATAAACTGACAATGAAAAAGCTTATATATATATTAATGTGTACTGCGAGTCTTTTCATGTCGCAGTCATGTAGTAAGGAAGCGCCGTTTTCAGGCGAGGAAGAGACGATGGGACAGGTGATGACCTCAAATCTTTTGCTTGAGTTTATCAACGAGGATCTGCAGTCGCGTGCCGGCACCGATGTCAACCTTGCCGACTTCACCGTGGCATTCCGCAAAAACTCGGAGCAGATTCCTTACGTCGAATACAAATATAGCGAGATGCCCGAAGTGGTGTCGCTCCCTGCCGGATTATATCGCGTCGAAGCGTATTACGGCAAGGAAGTGGATGCCGACTGGGATGCCCCATATTATTTCGGATCGGTGTCTGACCCGCTCACTGTGACGGCAAAAAAGATTGCCACGGTTGAGAAGCCTATAAAGTGTAAGCTTGCCAATGTGAAAGTCTCGGTCGAGTTCAACGACGAGTTGAAGATGCTTATGTCGGCGGAGTCGAAAGTCGATGTCACCGTCGGGGCAAACACGGTCCTTTCGTTCTCCAAGAATGAAAGCCGCAAAGGCTTCTTCAAGGCTGCAAATACTATGGTTGCCAACTTCCTCGGAGAAGTCAACGGGCAGGAGGCTAATGCAAGCAAGCAGTATAATGACGTAAAGCCCGGCACTCATTATCATATATTGTTTGTTTATAAGGCTGCTCAGATCGTCGGTGACGGCAAAATTGATCCAAATGGAGGCATACATGTTGATGCAAAGGTGGAAATCACCGATGTGAACGACGGCACAAATCTTGATGCCGGCGGTGATGACGAATATCTTGAGGATGACCGCAACAAGGGTGGTGAGGATGATGAAAATCCTGATGTTCCGACTCCTCCTGCCACGGAGGGACCGGTATGCACTCCTTCTAAAGGTATAAAGCTTGTCGATGGTGATGCCGACGCTGTTAAAGAGAGCGATTGGATTGAAGTGACTGACGGTATGACCTGTGTCGTTACCATCACCAGTGCTACGGGTATACAGGGCTTCACCGCCGAAATTGTCTCTGATGTCTTGAATGTTGAGGATGTAGGATTGTCTACTCCCCTTGACATGTGTAATCCGGGATCAAACAAGGATGCTCTCATAGGATTGGGATTGCTCCCTGAGGATAATCCCTCTTACCTTAATGCAAAGACCGCGGTGTTTGACCTTACCGGATTTATGCCTATGTTGCAGATGCTCGGGGCTGCCGACCATAAATTTGTACTAAAGGTGCAGGATGCCTCGGGTAGTGTCACCCAAACTCTTCCTCTCCGTCTCAAATAACATATAGCGATGAAAACCAACATAACCATTATATCATTGATAGCCTTGAGCGCATCGCTTTCCGGTGTACTCGGCTCATGTGCCGTCGACACTCCGTTTACAGGAGAGGGCGAGGGTGCTGTCAAGATGCGTGTGGTGCTCAACGACAGGTTGTCGCGCGCCGATGACCCTGCAGATACGGAGGCGCTTGCCGAAAGCTGCAAGGTATACATAACTACCGGCGAGGGCTATGGCAATGTACTCCACAAGTGGTCGGGGGTAAGCAATGTGCCGGAACGTGTGGCGCTTCGCTATGGTGCATACCGTGCCGAGGCTTATGCCGGTGATTCAGTCCCCGCAGGTTGGGACAAGAAATATTACAAGGGGCTTGCTCCTTTTGATGTCAGCTCGTCGCAGCCTAATCCCGAAGTGCAGATTGTATGCAAGATCGCCAATGTTGTCGTTTCGGTCGACCGTAACAGCGTGGATGATGCGTTGATTGCCGACGATTATTCCATAACATTCGGTATCGGTGACACCAACAAGACTCTTGTATATGGCAAGACAGAGGTTGACAATTATGCAAAGGGTTATTTCATGATGCCTGTCAACCAGACCGGTCTGCGCTATGAGATAAAGGCTAATGACAAGGATGGTGGCAGCTACACGTATAACGGTACAATCGACAATGTCAAGCCGGCCCATGAATACCGCCTGTCATTCAAATATGGTGCGGATACAAGTACCGATGGCGGCGCATTCATAACCATCGAGGTTGAGGATGTCGAGCTTATTGAGGATGAGATCATAATCGAGGGCGCTCCAAGCATTGTCGGCACTGAAAACCAGGTTGTCAATCTTGAGGGTAATTTTGGCGACGAGGTGGTTTCGGTAGCTTCCTATGGTGCTTTGAAAAACCTTGTGCTTTCCCTCCCTTCAGGCACACTGTCGCGTGCCTCAAATGAAGCTGAAAATGTCGATTTTATGAAGATGAGCCAAGGTGTCAAGGATGACCTTGCCATACGTGGAATCGACATGAGCGAGATTGTGGATGCCTCGACAGGCGTGCATCTGTATCACGTAAATTTCCGTGGCAAGTGGCTTAATTCTTTGCCCAAGTCCGATGAGCCGATTGTTGTGCCCGTGGTGGCTGTCGACAAGGGAGATAATATAGTAAGGCAGGAGTTCAGTATTGCCAATACCGAGAGTGCTATCGTGATCAAGGATCCTATCGTATTAAACGATATAGATGCCGCCAATTTCCTCGCCGTTACAGGGACAAAAGCTACCGTAACGTTGCGGGTTGTTACTCCTGACGCAGGTACTCCTGTCCTCCGCTATTGTGTTGCCGGTACCGGCGATTGGCAGAATGCTGAAGGCACTCTTTCGGGCGACATAATGACATTTAATCTTAGCGGACTAAGTACCGGTACTCGCTATGAGTATCAGGCTATGGTAGGTGAGTTTGTCTCAGAGTCAAAATATTTCACGACCGATGAAGCATTTGTCATTCCTAATGCAAGCTTTGAGGATTGGAGTACGTATAGTGCGAAAACCATGCTTGGTACTAAGACAGTCACCTTGCCTTGGGGTGTGGGTGACAAATCTGCTTCTTTCTGGTGTTCCGGTAACGAGGGCGCGGCAACGGCAAATATGACGTTGACCGATAAATCCGGTGATATGATTTCTTCAGGTAGTTCCTCTGCCCGTCTTGAATCGAAATCGGCTTTGGGTGTACTTGCTGCAGGTAATATATTTGTCGGTGAGTATGTGAGGACCGATGGCACAAACGGTGTGCTTTCGTTTGGTCGCCACTATAATGGAAGTCATCCTGCTGCGCTCAAGGTTAAGGCAAACTATCGTCCCGGAAATAAAGTGACTGTAAAGAAAGGCGAAGAAGGCTATGTGCCTTCAGGGTTTGCAGGCGGAAACGATCATGCCCAGATATATGTGGCCCTTACTACGGAAGCGGTAGAAATACGTACTAATCCCGGAGATCGTAAGCTGTTTGACAAAGATGGCAGTGAGGTGCTTGCCTATGGTCAAGTGACATGGGAAAGTGACTTTGGTCCTGACGGCGCGTTGCAGGAAGTGGAGATACCTCTCGAATACAACAACCGTGCGAAGACAACAAAGCCCACCCATCTCGTGATTGTCGTGTCGGCATCAAAATATGGCGACTACTTCTCCGGTGCGGCGGGCAGTGTGATGTATCTTGACGATTTTGAACTTGTCTATTGATATCAGGATCTGACTGGATGAGCCGTATATTTGTGATCCTGTCACTCTTGTTGGCGACATTGCCGTTGAAGGCACAGGTGTTTGACGACATGGCGCCCGACGAGGAGGAAGTGACGCTGACTGAATTTCAGCGCGATGAGGAATCGGTGGTGTTTGTCCCGAAGGGACAGTGGATCACAGGTGTGTCGGTGTCTTATCAGCAGAGCAATCAAGATAAATATCAGTTTCTCATAATTGAGGATCTTTCAGGCGACACCTATACATTCAAGGTGTCGCCTATGCTGATGTTTGCCGTCAAGAATGATCTTGCACTCGGGGGCCGTTTCGCATACACGCGGTCGCTTACCAAGCTTGAAAATGCCGATATAGTGCTTGATCCGGAGACGGGATATACTTTTGACCATCTTTATCGGTTGAGCCATAACTATTATGGCACGATAATGATGCGCAATTATTTCTCGTTCGGCAAGTCGAAGCGTTTCGGTTTTTTTAATGAGGTGCAGCTTCAGCTCGGCGGTGGACAGACAAAGCTGACAACCGGTGTGGGTACGACACTTTCCGGATATTATGAACGCAATTTTTCAGCTGAAATAGGTCTGTCGCCTGGTTTGTGCATATTTCTCAACGACTATTCTGCCATTGAGGTGAATGTGGGTGTGCTCGGTTTCAAAATGACCGATACCCATACCTATGCCGACCAGATATATGAGTCGTCGCGCACGTCTAAATCGGCTAACTTCAGGATTAATCTGTTTTCCATATCGTTTGGAGTCACATTCTATCTATAGGCTATGATAAAGAGAATACTTCACTTACTTATTGTGTTGTCGATAGGATGGACGGTAATTCCGGAGGCGCATGCCGACCTCCCGGTTGACTCGCTGTCGAGGATGATTGGCGGCCGGTTTATGTGGGTACCCGACTCAATGACCTCAAAGGTGAGGAATGTGCTGAGGGGAGAGCCGGGACTTGACGAGAAGGTTATCCACAAGGGCGATACGATTCCGATGGTGCTTAAAAGTAAGAATCTCGGGCGTTTTGACCGCGGGTTGTCCAATTATCTATTTATCCCCAAGGGATCGTGGGCGGTCGGTCTTACCGTGTCTTATGGCGAGTTTTCGACCAAGGATCTGGAGGTGCTTGACCTGCTCGATGACATAGACCTGGGGGGACATATGTTTTCGGTCAATCCTTATGTGGCATATTTCCTTCGAAACAACCTTTCTCTCGGTCTGAAAATAGGTTATTCGGCGTCAAAGGGTTCAATCGACTCGTTTAAGATTGACATAGACGAGGATATGAACTTCAACCTTCACGATATTGAGTATAAGAGCAAGAGCTATTCCGCAGCAATCGCGTTGAGGCAATATTTCGGTATCGCGCGACAGGGGCGATTCGGCGTGTTCAATGAGGTCGATCTTGTGATAGGGTCGGGTAACAGTGATTTTACGCGCCCTTATGACGGGAAGCCCAAGACAACCCACACCGACGTGACCAAGCTTGAACTTAACTTCATGCCGGGCGTGAATGTATTTATTATCAAAAATGTATCGTTTAACCTGTCTTTCGGTGTGTTTGGCTTCCACATGAGGAGTGAGAAGCAGGCGGTCGACGGTGAGCCTCTCGGCAGCCGGTTTACGTCGGGCGCAAATTTCAGGTTTAACATATTTAATCTAAATTTCGGCATAGAAGCCCATTTCTGATGCCATCCTTGGAGTGCCAATGTCTAAAAGTCCGTTACATATTGTCTTGAGAGCGCTTTGCTGCATGGTATTGACTGCCGTTGCTGCCGGCTGTATAAAAAATGACCTTCCTTATCCCCGCATTCAGCAGAATATCCTTGCAATCGAGGCTGCGGGAGAGAGCAAGGCAGCGGTCATAGATTCCGCCAATCTTACTGTTACATTGTACCTGAGCGAACTTGTGGATATACGTGCGGTAAACTTCAGTGTGTTCGATATAACACCCGAGGCTACGGCTTCGCCTAATCTTGCCGTAGGTGTACATGACCTCTCTCGCCCGATTGTGGTGAATGTGAGCCGGTATCAGGATTATGAGTGGGTTGTGAGCGCGGAACAGACGATCGAAAGGTGGTTTCGCGTGGAGGGCCAGATAGGCGAGAGTGTCATTGACGACATCGGAAAGAGGGTGATGCTGAGGGTGCCTGAGACTGCTGATCTATCGCAGCTAAAACTCACCGCCGTGAAGCTTGCCCCTGCCGGGATCTCCAATATGGTGCCTGACCTGCAGCCGGGTGTTATTGACCTGTCAAAGCCGCTGGATGTGGCTGTGACCTGTTGGGGGCGCACGGAGGTGTGGACTATATATGCCGAGAAGAGCGAGCTTGTAGTGATGACAACGCGTGCCGATGCGTGGGCACAGGTGATATGGGTTTATGGTGACGGACCCGCCGATGGAGAAAACACATTCCGCTACCGTCGTGCCGACAGCGAGGAGTGGTCTACGGTCAATGCAGCCGACGTGGTTAATAACGGAGGCGCTTTCTCCGCCGCAATAGCTCATCTGGAGCCGCTGACCCAGTATGTTGTCGTGGCGGTGAGTGGCGAGGATGTCGGCAACGAAATGACTGTCACTACCGAATCAACGCGTATTTTGCCCGACGGCTCGTTTGACCAATGGTGGCTTAACGGAAAAGTTTGGTGTCCATGGGATGAAAACGGCGAGCGTTTTTGGGACACGGGCAATACCGGAGCGGCTACTCTCGGGGAGAGCAATGTGCAGCCTTCCGACCATACCCCTACCGGTAGCGGGCAATCTGCCATGCTCGAGAGCCGTTTTGTCGGAATAGCAGGTATCGGCAAGCTTGCTGCCGGATCAATATACACAGGATCGTTCCGTAAAGTAGATGGCACCAACGGTATACTTGACTTCGGCCGACCGTGGCAGCAGCGGCCCACAAAATTAAAAGGCTATTATCAATATACGACTGCCCCGATCAACTATGCCTCCTCTGAGCTTTCCGATCTAAAAGGTAAACCGGATTCATGCCATATCTACATAGCTCTTACTGACTGGACTGCACCATTTGAGGTCCGCACCAACCCGCGTAACAGGCAACTGTTTGACGCTTCTTCGCCCTCCGTGATCGCATATGGCGAGCTGATACGCGGAAGCAATACCAACGGTTATGAGGAATTTGTGATCAGGCTTGACTATCGCGCTACCGACCGGGTGCCTGCATACCTGCTGATTACCTGCGCCGCTTCAAAATATGGCGATTATTTCACCGGCGGTACCGGCGCGATACTCTACGTCGACCAACTGTCGCTCGACTACGACCTATAATATCCATACAAAAAACTTTTAATGCAAGCATTGTAAATTTAAAATAAAGTGCTATATTTGCATTTAATATGACCTCCCACGCTTCCCGTAGAACAGCGCACCCGGGGAGGTCTTCGAGTTTATGGACTATACGAAATGCCCCCTTAGCCTGTATCAACAGGTAGAAAAATTAAAGAGCCGTGGGTTGCTTATTGATGATGAGCAACTTGCGGAAAGGTATCTTTCAAATATTAGCTATAGTGATATGGCAGCTTTAAAATCAGAAATTGTTCCGTCGATAGAAATAGAGCGATGCTGCGATTATGAGGCATTGACTGATGTTTGGCTTGCATCGGTCAAGGCTACGCATGATTTTTTGTCGGAAGAGGATATCGAGTTTTATCATGAAAGGATTCCTGCTCTGTATATGCCCAATGTCGATATATTTGCAATAAAAAGTGCAGCCGGTAAATGGTGTGCGTTTATAGGGCTGAGTGTTGACAATATTGAGATGCTGTTTGTCCATCCCGATGAAATGGGAAAGGGATACGGTTCGTCGCTACTGAAATTTGCGGTTGGGGTAAAGTGCATACGGAAAGTGGATGTTAACCGGGATAATTTTAAGGCGTTTGAGTTTTATCAAAAACATGGATTTCAAGTAATAGGCGCAAGCGATACCGACAGAGAAGGTAAGCCCTATCCGATATTGCATCTGGAATTATTGGCTGCATCTCTGTGAATAACTGCCCTGATATATTACATGTGCTTTTTATGAATTAAAAATCAATAAGTTATGAAGAAACTCCTCGTTATTATCTCCTCGTTGATGTTAATAAGCCCCATTTGCTTTGCTATGACTTATGACGAGAAAATTGCTGATGCAATGAATCGAAATGATTGGTTTGCCTTGGATTCAATACACAATGCAGCTCCGAAAGATTCTGTTATGCCTTTCCTTGAGGTGTTCTCGCGTTGTCTGATTGGAAATCGTCTTAATCGCCCCGATGTGTCGGTTCCGGCATTTGACGAGCTGTTTAAGTCGCACACGGCTAATCTCGGACTTGATAATCTGTTGAGCTCGACCGTGATGTTTGCGACCGATCTTAGCCGTATAGGATATAACAAGGAGGCCTCAGAGATGATGCAGGCGATTTTTGCTTCTACCGAAGAGTATCTTGATTCGACATGGACAGAGGCTTTGTCGCAAGGCATTTCTCGTTATGGCTCTCTATCGGCGTATAAGCCTTACGATGTTATTTTCTCGGAAACGCAGGGGCAAATACCCTTTAGTATTGTCCCGGTAGGAGAAGGGAAATATGGGTCAGTGCTTATGCACCTTGAAGCAAGCGGTATCAACGGGCATAAGGCAGACATTACTTTTGATACCGGTGCCGGAGTAAACATGATCTGCGACTCGCTTGCCACGGCTTATGATCTGATTCCTGTCGGTGGCGATTTTTCGGTGTCCGGTGTAGGCACGCGTAAGGGGCGGTTTGCTATTGCGAAAGAGCTTAAGTTAGGCAATATTACTGTGAAGGATGTGCCGTTTGTTATTGCCGATTTTGAAACCGGTAATGCCGAGGCTGACCGATTCGTAGGAAGTTTCAATGTTGTGGTAGGCAGTGAGCTGATGCTTCAGTTAAAAGATTTGACAATAGACTTTGCCGCACGGGAAATCACTGTCCCTGCCGAAGCTCCAGTGAGAAGTGGCGTATTCCCAAACATGTGTTTTGGCGACGGGATGGGGCTTAATGTGAGAGGAAAAGCGTTGGATACTCCTCTGCTTATGAATATAGACACCGGCGATGCTTCTTACGGATCATTTGGTGAGGCATTTTTTAATGCCAATAAAGAGTTTATTGTTAAAGAGGCAAAGACAGAAACAGTACGTCGCGGAGGTTTTGGCGGTGTTGTGGAGTCGTTATGCTATCGTGTGCCTGAAATGCCGATAAGTATGGGTGGCAATACTATCAATGTGCCGGACTTGATTGTCTACACGGAGGGGGTGTCTGCGGTTATGGATTTTAACTGCAATATCGGATTGAAAACGCTTATGATGTTTGATAAAGTCCGCTTTAATCTTGTAGATTTTGTTTTAACAACTTATCCCGATTTATAATGCTGAACACCACCGGGCATGCGCAACGGCGGTGTAAAATTTTTTGGTGGAGTGGGTGAAAATAGCTAACTTTGCCTCGCTAAATTATTAAACGTGCATTGAGTTATGATAAACCGAATTTTGATAAGAATGAAGGTTGTGCAGATGCTCTATTCATATCTGCTCACCCGTAGCGATTTCAATATTCTTCCCGCTCCCGAAGCGCAGTCGCGCGACAAACGGTATGCTTATTCCCTTTATTGTGACTTATTGCTGCTCCTTGTTGACCTGTCAGGGTTTAAAATCAGTAATTTTGAGGGACGTCCGCGTATAGAACGTGTGGAAAAACGTCAGAAAAACGATTGTACGCGCATCGCCCAGGCTCTTGCCGCCAATGACGCTATTGCTGATATCGCGCTTGCCCACCGGTCATTTTACGACGCGCTCGCTCCGATGCGCCTGCGCCTGAAGACAGAAATCCGCGAATCTGCAATATATAAGGAATACTCCCGTAAAAAGAATATGCCGGAGATTCAGGATGAAGTGGAGATGTGGAAGACGCTTTTCACTACAGTCCTGCTCCGTGACGTACAATTGACCGAGTTGATCAAAAGTAATCCCGATTTCACTCATGTAGGCTATGAGCAGGCTCTTGCAATGTTTGACATGGCTCTCAGCGACTATTCGTCGGTCAGAAGTTCTCTTGTTGATGCACGCCGAGGTCTTGAGGTGTCACTTGACAAGTCCTACGAGCTTTACCACAGCCTGTTCCAGCTGATGATCGACCTGACACATATGCGCGAGCTTCAGCTTGACGAGGCAAAGCACAAATATCTTCCTTCCCACGATGACCTTAACCCTCGCTTGCGCTTTGTGGAAAATCAGTTTATAAAGTCGCTTGAGGAGAATGAGGATATGCAGGAATATCTGAAAGACAATCCTATATCGTGGGTCGACGATGACGTGACGCTCAGGCATCTTCTTGACAAGATACTTGAAAGTGACATCTACAAGAAATACATGGAGGCAAAGGTGACTGATTATGCGACCGATTGTGAATTGTGGTATCAGCTGTTCAAGAATGTAATAGTCGAGAGCGACGACCTTGCCGAGGCATTGGAATCGCAATCGGTCTATTGGAACGATGACCTGAATATAATGGGCTCGTTTGTGCTTAAGACAATCAGGAATTTTGCCTCGTCGGAAGGTAGGCCTGTGAAGCTTCTTCCGAAATACAAGGACTCGGAAGACGAGCGTTTCGGGCCACAGCTGTTTGAGGATGCGATAGCCAACCGCCAGGATTATCGCGAGCTTATCGACGAGTGTCTGGTGGAAAGCCGTTGGGATCCCGAGCGTCTTGCATTTATGGATATCGTGATTCTGACCACAGCCATTGCCGAGCTGCTCAATTTTGAGTCAATACCTACGCTTGTCACTGTCAATGAGTATACGGAGATAGCCAATTATTATTCCACTCCGAAGAGCGGACAGTTTATCACCGGTATGCTCTACGCCATCATCAATAATCTAAAAAAGAGTGGCAGGCTTGTGAAAGAGTAAAATCTTTTTTATATTTGCAATATATTTAATCAACTGAAAATAACATAGAATTATGCTCAACAACTTTATAGCCCTTCAGCAGGGCGGCAACGCAGGTGTGATGAATCTTGTTATGATTGTGGCGCTTATTGCCATTTTCTACTTTTTCATGATACGCCCGCAGCAGAAAAAGCAGAAGGAGATCAAGAAGTTCCGCGAGGGTCTTAACGTTGGTGACCGCGTGATAACCGCTGGTGGTATTTACGGTAAGATCCGTGGCGTGAAAGACAATGTAATTGTGCTTGAAATAGCCGACGGTGTGCGTATCAACATTGACAAGGGTTCGGTTTATCCCTCTGCCGCACAGGCTCAAGAAGCTGACAATACTGCAAAATAACGCTCCGGAGCATATCCCCGGCCGTGAAACTAATAAATGCCCGTGCATTCCGGAAGATCCGGCTATGAACGGGCTTTGTCAATAATACAAGCCACACATCATGAAGCCGTTAGCACAGATTAGGTATTATCTCGGCAAGTTACACCTTATGATTACCTCGGCAAGAGGTAAGGAGGTGCTTTTGTTTTTGTTATTTCTATTGATATCCTATGTGTTTTGGTTGCTTCTCACTCTCAACAATGAGATGCAGGAAGATCTTGATGTACCTGTGGTTGTGACGGATGTGCCCGATAGTGTGACGCTCATATCCGACATCCCTCCCGTGATAAAGGTTAGTGTACGCGATAAAGGCTCTGTGTTGATGCGTTACAAATGGGGGAGTTCCAAGGTGATGAAAATCAATTGGAAAGACTATAAGCAGGGGGAAAACAAACTTTTGCTTAACAAGGCGGATCTCGCGGCGCGTCTGAGGGATTATTTCGGCGGCGGGAGCCAGATTGTGACCATTATTCCCGACTCAATACGTATAAATTATACGACCCAACCCGGTCGAAGGGTGATACTGCGTGTTAATGCCGATATTCATCCCGCTATGGGATATATCGTGAACGGGCCGATCCGTTCCAATGTCGATTCTGTTTGGCTTTATTCGGTCAACGACCTGCCTCATTCGCTTACATCGGTGGAGACTGTGCCTGTAGTGCGTGGCGGTCTTAATGATACAACCTACATGGAGGCGAGGATTGACCCGATTCCGGGAGTGCGCATAATTCCCGACCATGTGAGACTGATGATACCGGTAGAGCCGCTTATCTCGCGCAAGCAGAAAGCTCCGATCGTGGTCAAGAATCTGCCGGAGTCAATCAACATGATTACTTTCCCCTCAAGTGTGGAGGTAAGCTATCTTGTGCCGATGAGCCTTTATAACAGTGAACCGTATGAGGTAAATGCCTATGTGGATTATAATGATGTGGCCGGTTGCAACAATAGCAAACTTCCGGTGACCTTGTCGCTGCTTCCCGACATGTATCATAACACTGACATGTCGCCCGACAGCGTCGAGTACATAGTCGAACAAAAACATTGAATGATATGGCACGACTCATAGCAATTGCCGGAGGCATGGGCAGTGGAAAATCAATTGTGTCACAGATATTGCGTGTCATGCGATTCAAGGTGTATGACTGTGATAAGGAGGCGCGTGCGCTTATGGATCGCGATGAGGAGATGAAATCGCGGATAGAGCGAATGATAGCAGCCGATGTGATTCTTGCCGACCGTACAATTGACAGGCGTCGCTTGGCTGAGATCGTGTTTGCCGACGAAATGATGCTTGCCACCCTTAACGGCATAGTGCATGAGGCTGTGCGTGAGGACATAATGCGCTGGAAACAGGCTAACGCCGGCGAAAGGCTCCTATGGGTTGAAAGTGCGATAATCTATGAGAGCGGCATTGACAGGATGGTCGACGAGGTGTGGGAGGTTACCGCTCCGGTCGATCTACGTATAGAGCGTGTGATGGCTCGCAATTCCATGAGCCGCGACCAGGTCATGGAGCGCATAGAGGCACAGTCACGCACCGATTTCGAGCCTCACCGCTGCGTCAAGACAATCGTCAACGACGGCATAGCCCCTGTGCTACCACAGGTTCTCCGACTGCTGTAACTTGCCTGAAATCACCGTTAAAATCCCTTTAAAATTCCGATGAAAAATGGAAGCGGATCTTTGGGAAGTCGCTTTGTGCCATCTGCAGCACGTAGTTGGAGTCGGCGAGGAAGACGTCGCGCCCGTCGCGGTCGACGGCAATAAACTGATGTTTGCGCTTCTTGAACGCTGCAAGTGCTTCGGGATCGTCGCTCTCGATCCAGCATGCCTTGTATAGCGACAACGGTTCCCAACGCACGGTTGCCCCATATTCGTGGAGCAGGCGGTATTGTATCACCTCAAATTGGAGCTGTCCTACAGTCCCTATGATTTTCCTGCCGTTGAACTGGTTGATGAACAGCTGTGCCACACCTTCATCCATGAGCTGCTGGATGCCTTTTTCAAGCTGTTTTGCCTTCATCGGGTCGGTGTTCTCGATATATTTGAACATCTCTGGTGAGAAGCTCGGCAATCCTTTGTAGTGAAGGCTTTCCCCTTCGGTCAGGGTGTCGCCGATTTTAAAGTTACCGGTGTCGGGAATGCCGACGATGTCGCCCGGAAACGCTTCATCGACGATATTCTTTTTCTGCGCCATAAAAGCGGTAGGCGCGGCAAATCGCATCATTTTGCCTGAGCGCATGTGTTTATAATTGGCGTTGCGCTCGAATTTGCCCGAGCATACTTTTACGAATGCTATGCACGAACGGTGATTGGGATCCATATTGGCGTGGATCTTAAACACAAATCCGGAAAATTGGGGCTCATCAGGGTTTACCGTGCGCTCTTCCGCTGAAACAGGGCGTGGCGCAGGCGCAATCTTTACGAAACAGTCGAGAAGCTCTTTTACTCCAAATGTGTTAAGCGCCGAGCCAAAGAATACCGGGGCTACCTTGCCGGCGAGATAGTCATCGACATTCAGCTCGGGATATACTCCTTCTATAAGTTCAAGGTCTTCGCGGAGTTTTGCCGCGTCTTTCTCGCCGACAGCCTCGTCGATGCGCGGGTCGTCAACCGAGTCGATTTCCACACGCTCCGTGACTTGAGTCTTGCTCGGGGTGAAAAGATCGAGCGAGTGCTCGTATATGTTGTATACGCCTTTGAATTTGGCGCCTATGTTTATAGGCCAAGAAAGAGGGCGCACGGATATTTTTAACTCGGATTCAAGTTCGTCAAGTATCTCAAACGGGTCACGACCCTCGCGGTCAAGTTTGTTGACAAAAATAATGACAGGTGTATTGCGCATGCGGCACACTTCCATCAGTTTTCTCGTCTGCTGCTCGACACCCTTTGCCACGTCGACCACGATTATTACGCTGTCTACGGCGGTAAGCGTACGATAGGTATCCTCGGCAAAATCCTGGTGTCCGGGGGTGTCAAGGATGTTTATCTTGTAATCACCGTAGTTGAATCCCATTACTGAGGTGGCAACCGAGATGCCGCGTTGCTTTTCGATTTCCATCCAGTCGGAAGTCGCGGTCTTTTTTATCTTGTTGGACTTTACTGCGCCTGCAACATGGATTGCCCCCCCGAATAGCAGAAGCTTCTCGGTAAGGGTGGTTTTTCCTGCGTCAGGGTGTGATATGATGGCGAATGTGCGCCTGCGGCTTATTTCGTCGTTAAGTGTTGCCACGTCGGTATATGATTTTAATTTTTCGAATTGTTAAGTATCTCTATGCACTTTTCAAGGCTGTCCATCCAATACGGGGTCTCGACGTTGAATGTCGCTTTTATCTTGGATGTGTTTAGCACGCTGTAAGATGGTCGTGCGGCGGCTGTGGGGTAGTCTTCGGTAGGTATCGGTTTCACAGTACATCCTTTTATTCCGCCGATACGGTGGATTACCTTGGTGAAGTCATACCATGAGGCGACTCCGGAATTGGTGAAATGATATATGCCCGGCACCCACTGATGAGAAATCAATATCTTGTAGATTGCAGCCGCAAGATCGGCGGCATAGGTGGGTGAGCCGATCTGGTCGGCTACCACTTTCAGCTCGTTGCGTTCCTTGCCGAGCCGTAGCATGGTCTTTACAAAATTATTTCCGTATGGGGAATAAAGCCACGCCGTGCGCACTATTATACTGTCGGGCGCGAGAGCGATCAGTGCGGTCTCGCCCTGTCGCTTTGTAGTGCCGTATTGCGACACTGGGTTTACCTTGTCGCTTTCAAGGTAGGGGCGGAATGCCTTTCCATCGAATACGTAATCGGTGGATACGTGAATCACTTTTGCCCCGATTGCTCCGGCGGCATTGGCGAGGTTGCATACGGCATCGACATTTATTCTGGAACAAAGGGCCTTGTCTTCCTCAGCGCGGTCCACTGCTGTGTAGGCGGCGCAGTTCACTATGTGGGAAAATTCATTGTCCACTACAAATGCCTTGAGCTGCCCGGCATCGGTGAGGTCGAGCTGTTCGATGTCGGTATATACTGTTTTGCCCGGTAGCTCTTTTTCAAGAATATTACGCATCTCTCTTCCGAGCTGACCGTTGCATCCGGTGACTAATATTTTCATTTCTATGCCGGTTTTGATTTTGCGACTGCAAAGTTACGAATTTTGGGTCAATGAGGAAAGTGACCTAAATAAAAAAAGGATGTGAGTCATTCACATCCTTTGGTCGTAGCGGATAGGGGAATCGAACCCCTATTTCCAGTGTGAGAAACTGGCGTCCTAACCGTTAGACGAATCCGCCATGGTTATCTTTCGACGGTGCAAAGGTAGATATTATTTTTTAATCCACAAAATAGTTGGAGGAAAAAGTTTGTCTGCCACGTGAATTTTTTTGCAATGTTGAGTCCGGCGGTACTTGTGGTGGTGTTCAGAATTTTTAGAAAAACTTTGATTTACAAATGAAATAGTGTAGCTTTGTATATTGATATGATTTTGCATTTATATTTGGAAGTCAGTACTTGCAAAATGGAATCATAATTTTATATCATCTGCGGCAAGATAAAATATGAACAGAAATTAACTCAATAGTGTTTATTGTGCTTAAAGCTTTATAACACAAAGTTCTATTATATATGAAATCACTGGAATCGTATTTGAAATATGGAATCAGCTCCGAACTGGCTCAGAAACTCAACAGTCGCAATCTTTCCATTTCAAATATAAAGACATTATCTGTCAAAATACTTATCTCCCAGTATGGTCTTGAATTGGATGAAGTTAAATCTCTCAAGAAGTTGCTTGTCAGGCAACCGATACCGGAGGATACTGTTATTGATCTATTGGAAAATAGTAGCTTTGTGTGCTGTGTATGTCATGGTGTAAAAAGTACATCATATGTGATACATCATATTGAGCCTTATTGTAAATCCCGGGATAATAGTTATTCAAATTTAGCAGTATTATGTCCGGCAGATCATGATTTGGCACATCGGGAAGGGCATGGTCTGACATTGAAATTAACTCAAATGCAGATCAGGCATGCGAAACAGCGATGGGAAAAAATGGTCAGAAGGAATGATGAAATACAAGCCTGTTTTGATGGGGAGTTTTCTCATATAGAATATTGTAATATTGAACGTATATATGATTTATGTATTCAGGTTCACGGCATGATACCTGAGGTCAGCTTAACTCACAAACTTAAGGAAATTGGATTATTGACGACATCGGGTTATGTTAATGACACATTGCTTAATGAACGTTATCCATCAAGAACAGTTTCGCCTTTGAATTTTTTTGCACCCGGGGGAGGCGCATTTTTGCGGGAGTATTTTTTCCAATTATTTAAAACCGTACTTCAGTATAAAAATCTTGAAGATTTAGACAGCCTGCTAAATAAAACTGCTGTAATTAAAGGTAATTTAGTTGGGAAAATGTGTATTTACATTGGAGGGATATATGGGAAGTCTCCAAAGTACCCGATAACCAATGAGTCCCGACCGGTAAAAATGTACCTCAGACGTAAGCCATTTTATGTAACATGGATTATTGATCCGCGTCTTATGACAAGCAGTACGTCAATATTTAGGATTGGAGGTCATAATGTCCATTTTATCTATGGGTCAATAAGATCGGTAGATACTGTTGAAATTAAAGGCGAAAAATTTATTCATTATGATATACGACCATACATTATGGGATGCCCGTCTAGATACTATGGCCGTCGACCGGATATCTCATATCTTAATGATGATATAAACTTTTCTGATTTTTTCGATGATGAAGAGTAATCTCTGGCAAGTCCGCGATAATATGCGGCAGAGGCGAAATCCTCATCGCTGATATAATACCTTGTCTGTGTCGTTTCTCTGCCACGGTCAGAGACATGGGCTATATGCGTTTCCACCTTTACTATTGTCTTCAGATTTCTCCACCGATGCAAGACTTCCTTGTCTTCCATCAGTCCTGCGGAGAACACTGCCACGCTGCGGGTCTCGACGCGGGCATGGTCTTTTCTGTATCCGAATGAGTTGAAAACGGTTTATGGTATCGCTAATGCCTATAATCAATAATGATGCTTAATTCGACTTAATTTTTACTTATTCCGATGCGGTTACCCTGAATCTTTTTATCTGGATTTTGTTATTCCAAATTAAAGCACTAAATTTGCAGTAACATACTTACCCCGCTTCCCGTAAGAACAGCGCGCTCAGGGTAAGTTTTTATTTTTTATGACACTTCCACATTATAATCAACCGCAGATCTCGGTTGCAGAACAGATACAACTTCTAAAATCGGAGGGTCTGACTTTCTCCGATGAGAACAAAGCGCAGCACATTCTGGAAAATATCAGTCTTTTCCGAATGAAAAACTACTTTATGCCATTACGCCAGCCTCATTCGCGTCAGTTCAAGGAGGGAACAAGTTTTGAAGATGCCTACTCTCTATATAAATTTGACTCGGCATTGCGAAAAATGATTTGCTCGGAGCTGGAAAAAATCGAGGTGTCAATTCGTACTCAACTGTCATTGATAATGGGTGACGAAGCTGGTATATACTGGTTTGAAAATCCGGCTAATTTTCGTAACGCAAGCCGTCACGCCACTCTGCTGACAAATTTACAGACCGAATGCGCAGGAGCGATGATGATGCCATTGTTGGCTTCCAACAGCGTTATTCCAATAACTTCCCGCCAAGCTGGATGACATTTGAGATAAGTTCATTTGGAACATTGTCTATGATGTACAAATGGCTTAACGCAGGTCACGCACGGCGAAAAGTGGCACGTTTCTATGGACTGACTGACACGGTTATGGAGTCTTGGCTACATTCTATCGTATATGTCAGGAATATTTGCGCCCATCACAGCCGCTTGTGGAACCGCCGGTTGAGCATTAACGCACTTGTACCTCGCAATACACATCTACCGTTTATAAACACTCCGCAGGATACAAAAAGGGTATATTACATCCTGTCAATTATATTGTATTTCCTTCAAGCCGTAAATCCTCAAAACACATTCGTAGCCCGTTTCAAATCATTGCTTGCAGAATATCCCAAAATAGATACCGTTGCGATGGGCTTTCCATGCGACTGGGAGAACGAAACTCTTTGGCATTAATTATATCTACAAGTGAAGAACATTGAAAATCGCAGAAATAGAGAGGTGTCCCAAAAGGGTACATTCTGTATTTTGATGGTGGCAACATGCTGACCGTCACGATGTTGGCTTAGGATTCGAAAAAACTCTGAAGTCACTTAAAATCAAGAGGCCGCCTAAACTTGTTAGACAGCCTCTTTCGGTGTGTATGCAAGGTTGAGATTTATTCGTCGGAATTGGTCTCGGCATAGGCTTTGAGGAGTTTTTCCTGCACGTCGCCGGGTACAAGCTCGTAAGCGGAGAATTTCATTGTGAACGATGAACGTCCGCCGGTTATCGAGCTTAACGCGGTAGAGTAGGATGCCATCTCTTTCAGCGGCACACGTGCCTGAATCTTCTCAAATCCGTTTTCGCTCGACATACCCATGATTATGGCGCGGCGTCCCTGAAGGTCGCTCATCACATCGCCCATCACATCGGCGGGCACCATTACCTCGACATCATATACCGGCTCGAGAATCTTCGGGTTGGCGTTGCGGAATGCTTCGCTGAATGCGTTTCTTCCGGCGAGGCGGAACGAGATTTCGTTAGAGTCGACCGGGTGCATCTTTCCGTCGTAGATACATACGCGCACGTCACGGGCGTAAGAGCCTGTGAGCGGTCCTTGCTCCATGCGGTCCATAAGTCCCTTCACGATGGCGGGGATGAAGCGGGCGTCGATCGCGCCGCCCACGATACAGTTGTGTACCACGAGCTTTCCTCCCCATTCAAGGGGTATTTCCTGGGTGTCGCGCACGTTCATCTTGAATTCCTGGTTGCCGAACTTGTAGGTGTCGGGCGCCGGCATTCCTTCGGTGTAAGGCTCAATGACGAGATGTACCTCACCAAACTGACCTGCGCCACCCGACTGCTTCTTATGGCGGTAGTCTGCGCGTGCCGCTTTGGTGATGGTTTCGCGATACGGAATCTTCGGCTCGTCAAACACGATGGGGAGCTTGTCGTTGTTCTCGACACGCCATTTGAGGGTGCGGAGGTGGAATTCTCCCTGTCCGGAAAGTATGGTCTGCTTCAGTTCCTTTGACTGCTCGATTACCCAGGTGGGATCTTCCTCGTGCATACGGGTGAGGATCTCGCTGAGCTTCTCGGCGTCGCTCTCGGTCACGGGGCGGATGGCTCTCTGATATTTGGGAGCGGGATATTTAATGAAGTCAAATTTATATTCACATCCCTTTTCGTCAAGGGTGTTGCCGGTACGCGCGTCTTTCAGCTTGACTGTGGCGCCTATGTCGCCGGCACACAGCTTGTCGACAGGAGTCTTTATCTGACCGCACACGCAGAATATCTGGGCAATGCGCTCCTTTGACTCGCGGTCAACATTGGTAAGGTCGACGCCGGGGGTGAGAGTTCCGCTCATCACCTTGAAGTAGCTTACCTCACCGATATGCGGCTCTACAGTAGTCTTGAACATGAAGAGTGAGAGCGGGCCGTTGCTGTCGGGCCTCACCTCTTCACCTTCGGTGTCGACGGGTGCGGGCATGTCTTCCACGAAAGGCACGACGTTGCCAAGGAATTCCATCATTCGGCGCACTCCCATGTCTTTAAGTGCGCTTACACAGAACACCGGTAAAATAGAGCGGTCGACAAGACCTTTGCGGATGCCCTCGCGCATTTCGTCTTCCGAGAGGTGACCCTGGTCGAAGAATTTTTCCATCAGTGTCTCGTCGTTTTCGGCTGCCGCCTCCACGAGCTTCTGGTTGAGTTCCCGGGCACGCTCCATCTCTTCGGCGGGAATCTCCTCGATGGTAGGCACGCCGCCGTCGGGCCCCCAGGAGTATTTCTTCATGAGCAGCACGTCGATCATGGCGTTGAAGCCGGGTCCCACATTAATGGGATATTGTATCGGTGTCACTTTCGGACCGAATATCTCGGTCATCTGCTCGATCACGTTGTCATAGTCGGCTTTTTCGCCGTCAAGCTGGTTGAGGGCGAAGATGACCGGCTTTTTGAGCGATGCGGTGGTGCGGAAGATGTTTTGTGTGCCTACTTCCACGCCATATTGCGCGTCGATAAGGATTACGCCCGTATCGGTCACATTGAGGGCTGTGATGGCATTGCCCACGAAGTCGTCGCTACCGGGGCAGTCGATCACATTGAGCTTCTTGTTAAGAAACTCGGCATAAAAAATGGTAGAGAATACAGAGTAGCCATACTCTTTCTCCACCGGGAAATAGTCGCTTACAGTATTGCCTGACTCGACATTGCCGCGACGTTTTATAACTCCACACTCGTAAAGCATCGCTTCAGCGAGTGTGGTTTTACCCGAGCCTTTGCTTCCAAGCAAGGCTATGTTTTTGATTTCGTTAGTTTGATAAACCTTCATGTTATTAGAGAGTTTTATGTGAGTAAAATAAAGTGCGATCCGTCAATTGTTAATTAACGAATCGCAAATTATTAAATATTTCCGAAAAATCCTACAAAACGATATATGTTACACAACATATTATTCCATTTGGGCAGGCTATGGCGGTGATTATTTGACCTCTATGCGCGACGAGCCGGTGATTATTCTGCCGTCGTCGGTGATGCCTTCTATAAATATTGTGTAGGAGGTGGAGGGATTGTCGGAGGTGAAAAACTCGAAGTCGGCTTTGCCGTCATCGCCGATCCTTACGCAGGGGTTCCAATAGATGGTGCTGCGCAGGTCGGTGCCGTCGGGGCGTTCGGTAGGCTCATATTTCGGCGAGTAAAATTCCGCCGCTTTCTGATAGCCGAGCGGTCGGGCGATAGCGATGTGGGGATTGTGCTCGCGTATTTTGGCAAAAGAGTTGCCATCTTTGGTCTTTATAATTATCGTACCGCCAGGAGCTCGGTTGCCGATAACCGCCGATGCTCCGCCTCTTACAAATGCGATTGATGCGATATTGTCGTAATTGCAGACATTGTTAATCTCATTTATTATGTTCACCTCAGGTAAATTGGTGTTTGTTGTCATGTCAATGTAACCTTTCGGATTGCTAAGTGTCGACTGACGGAACATTTTTGTGCGACTCTTTAGAGCTCGTGTATTAAAGTCCAATGATTCCGGGTTGCTCATACCGAGATTAACGGTAGATTCCAACGGGAAATTATCAATAAACACACCTACTGGTCGACCTTGGTATGTGATGTTACCGCTTCCGCTAACAGAGATACCGTTAAGCCTCATTATCGCATCTTCAACCGAATTTATATCGCGAAGCTGCGGGTCGGAAGTGTCCACGACAGAAGATGCAATACCGCTAAACCAATTTTCTCTATTTTTCAGCGCTAATTCAGTGATGACCACTTCTGATAAAAGAATACTCTTTAATTCCGGACTTTGGTCGATGCGATTTTTTAGGTCGGGAAGCCATAGATTGTAATCGGTATTGCCGTTCTTTGGCAAAGTGTAATCAATATCAGGATAGTTTATGGAATCAATCATGATATTGTCCTCAAAACCACCTTTGTTATTTACTGCCTGTACATAATATATATTGCCATCAGGATATTCAAATCCATCAAATTTAAATCTTCCGTCAGCATCAGAAACGGAAAGGTTTGCATAGCCTGTGGTTGGAGACATCAGCCCTAAGGAAATATCTTTTAGCGGTTTTCCCCTCCATTGACTTTTGACGATGCCACTCAGCGACATGCTCTTTTCAATAGGGAATGCCGGAGATGAGAAATTTCCTTTTAATATTTCCGGAATGTCATAGCGGGTCCAACCCTGTGTCAACATAAGATTGTCAATAGCCGTAGGAATTTCTGGGTTGTCAGAAGTAAAATAATACTCAGGATTTTCGACATATCCTTTTATATCGGATGTTAAAAGAAGATGGGCTTTTATAGGAAGTGTCGAGTCAACCACCGACATGTTATTGTCAATTACGCTTACGGCAAAATCGCCCGTTCCCGTATTGGGCATCTCAGTGATGACTTTTACTTTATCTCGATTTTTAGGATTGATATTATCCACTGATAATATTGCCTCAGGGTTATCCGCGTCATTTATGCAAAATATCAATCTTTCGCTCAAGGTGTTCAAGTCTTTGTCCAGTAGAAGGGCTTGCATTATCCCGGACAGGGCGTCTGATTTGGCAAATTTGAAAGAAGAATCAGAATTTACTTCTGATGCCCATAACACTATGCCACGTTGTTGCAGGATTAAATATCCATTATCAAGATTTCCTGCTACATTTATGGAAATTGTGTCATCAGAGAGGTGTTTAGCTTGTAATACCGCTGCCAATTCATTAGATTGAGGCAATGGGAATTCTTTGCCATCTGACGTGGCTGCTTTATAAGTCTCGCCTTTTTTAGGCGTGAAATTCACTCTGCCCATTCCTGCATGCAAGGTGGTGAATTGTTTGATTTCCGTGCCGTTTGAGTTAATTATCTTTCCGTAAACAGGTACTCCTTTTCCATCCTTCCCTATTGCTTTGAATGCGAGGACACATTCTGTATCTGGAATAAGATAGCCTCCTTCGGGATGAAATGTAAGGTCGTAGTTGTCGTTATCATTGCTGTCGAGCTTGATAAAACGATTATATCCGTCATATGTAACCTTGACATATCCACGTTTAAGTGCTTCCGGTGTTATGGTAAAGGATGCCTTGCCGCGTCGTGATGCGGGGGTAAACACTTTGCCACCATCGGTGAACAATGTGAGTTTTTCATATTTTGCCGGCTCTTTCGATGCCCTGTCTATTAGATCAAGAGAGAGTCGTCGGGTATCGGTGTTCCAGTCATATCTGATCTCATTTTTCAGAGCCATCAGATTATTGATATGTAGCGATTTCTTGGGGAAATAGTCGCTTCGCTGACTGCGCATGAAAGTAGTGTAGGCTGTGAGCTGATATTCACCGTCGGCTATGTCAAGGCCGAGAGGAATGTAGCCTGAATATATGCCGTCTTTTTCCTTTATCATGACTCTTTGTGTCACGTCGCCAAAAGGGTCGCTAAGCTCCACATACAGGTAGCGGCTCACCTTTACCGGCTGGTGGGATGCAGCATCAAGCACAAACCCGCGAAACCATATCGTGTCCCCTCCGATATAATTTGCCTTGTCGGTCATCACATAAGCCTTCTCCTGCGGAAACTCATATCGCTGTCTATCCACGCGCTCGATGATGTTTTGTGGAGATATCGCATTTAGCGTCAGATAGAACGGTGATATTGAAATCAAAATGAAAGAAAAAAGATATCTAACAGTCGCCATATATTAATTTTTTTGGATTAAATAATAGGATATGCGCAAATATAATGATTGTAGATGAAAATTCCTAATTAAATGAATGATTTGCGCTTAAATTTTTTGTTTTAAACGTCGTTCCGTGATTTTGAGAAATTTTCTTCCATTTCAATAAAATGGATTGTATCAATTTGTTGCGATTTGTCGGGAAAATCGATGTATTTAATATAATAAAACGTTGAAAAATATAATTTGTTGAACTGTTGTTGGGCGGAATCTGTTAGGCTTGTATTAACAAAAAATTGTTAGATATGAAAAAATTAAACAAGAAAGACTTATCATTAGATCCAAAATTGGTTTCAGATTTGAATGAAAGTAAGGGTAGTGGCGTTCCCACAAGTTATGAGGATTGTCGTACTATTGAGACTTGTCAAACTCATTGCGCACAAGCTACATGCCCGGATTATTCTATGGATGATGATAGATGTAAAGAGACATTTGCATCAAGATGTCTATGTGGTGAAACAAAGAAATGTGGAGATACTCTTGGTTGTGGAACAAAATCGGGCGGTGCCCTTTGTTGTGATACTGCTGCAACGTGTAATAATTGCGGTCCTTTATCACAAGGAAATTGCGAATCAGCTATACAAGTCTGCGAGACGAAGAAAGATTTTTGTATTGTTGAGACAGAATTTTGTCAAATTACAACAAAGCAAGATACATGTGCAATAGAGTATACGAAAGACAATATAGAGGATGGGGATGGATGTATTATAAGTTTAGGTATTGGTGGGTGTATTATACAGACAAAGAACGTTATGTGTAGGGGAGATATATAAATTAAAATGAATGATCAGATAAAGATACATATGTTCCATTTTAATTAAAATTATAAGAAATGAAAAAGTTAAACAAAAAAGATTTATCATTAAATCCACGATTGATTTCAGATTTGAATGATGGCAGAATACATAGAGGCGTTACAAATGAAACTTGTCAAACAAATTGCGCACAAGCGACTTGTTTTGATTATTCTAAAGATGGTGGGAATTGTGATGAAACATTCGCAACAAAATGTCTGTGTGGTGGAAATTCCAAGAACTGTGGCGAAACAATTGGTTGTGGCACAAAGTCAGGAGGCGCACTTTGTTGTGATTCAGGAACAACGTGTGACAATTGCGGGGTTTTATCGCAAGGAAATAATTGCGAATCCAAGGATTATATAAAATGTGATGAGACGGTAGAAACTTGTTTTAAAACAGCTAATTGTGATACAATATTTCAAGATTGTGTTATGACTAAAGATAATGATGGTGTTATATCGGAATGCGCCTGTCCAATAAGTTTCGAACCTGCGGGATGCCCACTTTTAACAAAAAATGCAGAGTGTAAAGATAATTAATGAGCTAATATTGATTTAATGGATGATTCAGCAAAGATAGATTATGTTTCCGATATCGCTTCCTATGTAGATACGGAATTGTGCAGAAAGACATGGCTTAATTATAGCCTTTTAGGAGGCGATTTCGGAGCAATATGTTTTTTATATTATTACTCCAAGGTTGATCCTAAGTATGGCGCAGTAGCGGATAGGTATTTGGATAAAATGCTGTCAGGCATTACACGGCGACCGTTTGTATATACATATTGTAATGGGATTGCCGGTTTAGGTATAGGATTGCAGTTGCTTGAACATGATGGCTTTTTGGAGGGCGTTTCCACGTCATTGGATGAATATGACAGATATTTGTGTGGGTTGCTCCCAGGAATATTGAATTTAAAATCTATTGATTTTCTCCATGGTGTTATAGGAGTCGGACTATATTTTGTGTCACGCGACAGACATAATCCTGAATTAAGTTTACAATGTATTGACCGGATTGTAGGATTTCTTTATTCAAGCTCTAAAAAGAAGGGTAATACTATATATTGGGAACTTGAGGAAGATGATTATTATAAACGCTTTAACATATCTCTTTCTCATGGGGCATCCAGTATCTTGATTTTTCTTTCAAGAGTAAACAGTCTTGATTTGAAGATTGAAAACAAGCAATACATAAGACCATTGATTGACGGAATCATAAACTATATTTTGGAGCAGAAGATGGATGAAGAGAAAGTTGGGTCGTTCTTTCCCTCATTTCCACGTGAATCAGGATTGCCAAGCACTAAGAGCCGCCTTGCCTGGTGTTATGGTGATCTTGGCATAGCTATCGCATTGAAAGAAGCAGCAAAATCAATAAATGATCCCGGTTTATATGGATTTGGGGTTGAGGTATTGAAATTTTCTGCGGCAAAACGCAGAGACGTAAAGGCAAATTCAATACATGATGCCGGGCTTTGTCATGGCGCAATGGGTGTAAGCCAGATATTCAAGCGAAGCTATGAAGAAACAAGGGATAATGTTTTTAAGCAAGCGAGTGAATATTGGAGAGAGGTCGCTCTCTCATTTGCTAAACCGGAAGACGGAAAGATGATTTTTAAATCGTATAATAACCAAACAGACAAATGGGAAAACTCAATCAATATTCTGGAAGGGAATGCCGGAATAGGGTTATGTCTGATAGGTGCTGATTCATTTATAAATAAGATATTGCTATTGTCATGAGTGGATATCAATTTGCATCGCATTTTGTCTTGCGTTTTCCATATTATCCGATATCAATGTTTTTCTCTGCTTCTGAGAATCAAGATTATTTCAAGAGATTGATTTCAGATAATGAGTTTAAAAGAGCGATTTATTATGCTTCTCCGATATTGAGTGATGAGCTTGGAAAATTGGAGTCCGGGCAATTGAAAGAAAAAGATAAGAAGAGAGTAGAGTGTTCATTATTCAAATATTTGGCGAGAATGTCGACAAGATGTACTCCATTTGCTCTGTTCAGTGCCGTTTCCTGTGGAAAAATCGGTAAGGTTACAGATTTGAACATAGATTCAGATAAGATACATGCTCATATCAGATTGGATATGGCTACTATGATTATGCTCTGCAATATGCTCAAAAAGAGTAATCGGGATAAATTGTGCTATAGGGTAAATCCTACATTGATTGAGTATAAAAGAATAGTCAGATATATTTTTCGCTCATACGGAATTGGTGACAGTTTTTTCCAAATAATGGAATTGAGAAAATCGTCATTGCTTGTTTTTGTCTTGCGTCAATCGCCTGATTATATTTCATGGAGTGAATTAATCAATCGCATTACAGATGATTTTGAAATAACATTGGATGATGCTAAGGCATATCTTGATTTGTTGGTGCAACGGCAGATTTTGGTAAGTGAGTTGGAGCCATATATTTGTGGACCTGATATGTTGGATTATTATACCGATGTAAGTGATAAGTTAGATCTTAACGGTAAGAAAGTTTTGGCTGATCTAAAGGAAATTGTCAAAACATTAAATGCGACTAAAAATACGTTGCTCATAAAGGAGCAATATGACTTAGCTAAAGATATTTTGGAAAAAGCGGATATATCTATTGATAAAAAATATCTTTTTCAGGTTGATTCATCCTGCAATGGATGCGACATTACGTTGTCAAAAGATGTGGAGCAATCAATTGTTGAATGTTTTAATTTCCTGAACCATTATACTGTCAGATACGAAGACAGCAAATTGTCTAATTTTAGACAACGTTTTTTGGGGAGATATGAAAGCCAGTCCATTCCTTTGCTGGAAGCTTTAGACCCGGATATCGGTATCGGTTACGTGGTCGAGCGAGATCAAATACAGTATTCTATATTGAAAGAGATTAGATTTCCGGGAAGGGGAATGGGATTTGGACAATTAAGTGTGACGCCGCTTACTCGCCTATTATTGGACAAACTTGCCTTTTATGATTTCAACTCACATAAACCTATTCAACTCTATGATGGGAAATCATATAAAAGCGGTGTGTCAAATTTTCCTATGTCAATGGGTGCAATGTTTAAATATTATAAGGATTCGAGCGAAGAATACATAATAGACGGATTACATTTTACGGGAAGTTCGGCTGTTAATTTGCTCGCTCGTTTCGGCTATTGCGAGTCCGACATTGCCGACTTAATAAAGAATATTGCTGAAAAGGAACAAGAATTGATGCCCGAGGATACAATAATTGCCGAAGTTGCCTACATTCCCGGAATGAGAACCGCAAATATTTTATCCCGTCAACAGCTGCGAGATTATGAAATAATGGTAAATGCAAATTCATTATTGGACTCAAAACATGCAATACCTGTATCAGACCTATATATAAAGGTCAGAAACGGACAGATCGTTTTGTTCTCAAAGAGTTTGAATAAGAGGATCATTCCAAAATTGTCAACAGCCCATAATTATGCTAATAATCCATCTCCGATTTATCGTTTTCTTTGCGATTTACAGCATCAGTCGTTAAAGTCGTTTGTGGCGTTTTCATGGGGTGGTATTGATAGTATATATTCTCATTTGCCGAGGGTGGTATATAAGAATGTTGTTTTGAGTCATGAACAATGGTTGGTCGATACTCAAATTTTCAAAAAGAATAATACGATTGATATAAATCTGTTTAAGAATTGGGTTAAAGAAAACGGTCTGCCTCAATATATACAATTGGTGATGGGCGATAATGTATTGCCTGTAGACTTAAATAGCACATTAAGTATGGATACATTGACGTCGGAAATGAAAAATAGGGATAAAGTTCTAATACAGGAATTTTTACCTGATGTTGACACGAAAGATAGGGTTTATGAGATTATTATGCCACTAATTAAAGATACTTTAAAATGACTAAAATTGTTCGTTCTTTTTATCCCGGTAGTGAATGGCTATATTTTAAAATCTATTTGGGTATTTCAACGGCTGATGATGTTTTGAAAAATACAATAAAACCATTGATGAATGGATTTTTACGAAAGTCATGGATTGATAAATGGTTTTTCATTCGATATTCTGATCCGGATTATCATTTGAGATTAAGATTGCATGTCGTTGACCCTACTTTTATCGGGGATATATTAGTTAAAGTTAACAAAGAATTAGCTAAATATATAGATACGCAGCTCATACATAGAATTTGTATAGATACATATGAGCGTGAAATAGAACGTTATGGTGAGAGGCAAATGATAATGTCAGAATCCGTGTTTTACATTGATAGTGTGTATACCTGTGATGCAATTAAAGTTTTGTCATTATTACCGAAAGATTACCGATGGTGGTATGCGCTATATAGTATTGACCATTTTTTAACGGTGTTTAAAATGGACAATTTACGTAAGCGCGATTTGATGAATAAATTATCCGGAGCCTATAAAACTGAGTTTGGATTCAATGAACATAATTCTAAAAGTTTAAATTCCCTGTTTCGTAAGAATAGGAAATTGATTGATAATATTGTTTCTAAAGGAGAGATAGATAAGTCAATACATAAGATTATACATAAAAGAGATTCAGAGTTTTTGAAATTATCTCAAGAGCCCAAGTTTTATTCATTAGATATTCCGTCATGCTTGCACATGATGATGAATCGTCTGTTTGAAGCATCAAATCGTGAGATTGAGATGATACTATACTTTTTCTTATATCATGAATACGAAAGTCTAATATGTAGGAATAAGCTTGTGGGTCAGGCTTCGGAGAGCCAGCGGCGCACGCGGGGTGCGAGGTAGCTGAGGGCGATTATCATGCTCACGGTCCCGATGAAGAGCAGGCGGATGAGGTCGCCGCCGGTGAATACGCCTGCCGCACTTACGCCAATTGCAAACTTACACCAAGCGGTGATGAGGGCAATGATCGCGATGAGATAGGATATACTCTCGATGCGGGAGCCTGCGGGTGTCTCTTTTTCGGGGAGCCGGTTGATGACCTTGCGCACAAACCAAGGGTTGTGCGGAGCCTGCGGGAGCTCTTTCTTGAACAGTTCTTTCAATCGGGCGTCGGAGAGGGTGGAGTTGTCGATATGTCGGTTCATGATTTTATGAAGTTTAGTGATTAAAACAATTTTGCCATCTTTGCCTTGGCACGCGAGAGATGGGACTTGACGGTGCCTTGCGGCATCTGCATTATGTCGGCGATCTCCTTGATTGGGCGGTCATCCATATAAAACAGCAGCACGGCAGTGCGTTCAGCTTCGGAGAGGGCTTTCAGGCATCGCTCCACATCCATCCGGGCATCGCCGGCGGCATGGGGCGACACGGAGTCGGCGACATTGTCGTAGCCGCTTTCAAAGCCGTCGGTCTCGTGTCGTCGTCGCAGGTGCATGTAAAATTCGTTGTACGCGATTCGGTAGAGCCATGTGCGGAAGCGGGCAATGCCACGGTAGGAGCGCAAGGAAAGGTAAGCCTTTATAAATGTCTCCTGGGCAAGGTCGTCGGTCAGCGATGCGTCGCCCAAAGTCAGGTTGAGCAGAAACCGCCGCAGTCCGTCATTATACTCTTCCACCAGCTGCCCGAATGCGTCGCGGTCGTCGCCGGTGACACATCGGGCAATCAGGCGTAACTCTTCCCATTTACTCAACATTGTCGCAGAAGGTGGTGGGGGTGTCGCTGTTATTGTCGGTATTTCCGCTCTTGCGGGTGGCTATTATATAGGTGGCAAGTTTGCCGATACCGATTATAAACGGTATGAGGGTAAGCATCGCCATAGAAGTCTTGTCTCTGATCAAGAAGAAGGCGAAGAATCCTGCACTCCATGCGAGGTAATTGACTGCCGGCTGAAGGCGAGGCTTACGGTCGGGGATATTGTAGAAGCGATCCGGCAGCGGGCGACCTGTGGCAAGCGATTCCATGATTACGCGGTTGCGGTCGCGCTTGCTCTTATAGATAAAGAAGCACACAATGAATACAACAAGTATCGGGCCACTGAAAATCAAAGCCGTTGCGGTTATCGCCACAATGCTTACCCACCATTCATCAGGGTAGTCACTGTCGTTGTTTGCCGAGATGCTGACGTAGAGGTTTCCGCGGTCATCGGCTGTGAATCCGCTTGTCACCACGTTGATGCTGTCAGAGTCTGATGAATCATCGACTGAAGTGATCACTACGTTGTTGAAAGTGGAGTCGCCGAGCGATTTAAGGCTTTCCGACAGTTTGGCGGAAATTTCGGCTGCAAGATTTGCTTCATCTCGAAAGTCACGGGCGCAGGATGTGAACACGAGGAGTATGGTTGCCACAACGGGCATGATAAAATTTTTCATATTGATAAACTATTAATTTTTTGCGTTGTTTGCCAATTAGATGCAACATATGGTAAAAAGGTTGCACGAGGGATAATATATTTTTACAAAAGTAGTAACTTTGCATTGAATATTACTTAAAGCTGTTTATGAGATTATTTAAAGGATTACGACAATTATGCACACTTGCCGCCATGCTTGCCTGTGTACCGTCGGGCTTTGCCATTGACGGACTTTATTACAAGGTGGAGGGTGAGGTAAGTTTCAGTACGGGGGAAAACACCCCTTTCTGGCTTGTCAACAACCGTGAGGGTCTTGCGTCAATAGAGAAAAACAACGGTTACCTGCGGGTGGGCCTGTTCAAGGAGATTGAACCGGAGCGACGCTTCTCATGGGGTGCGGGGGTTGATCTTGCCGGTGCCTATAACTTCAGCTCCTCGTTTATCATCCAGCAGCTTTATGCCGAGTTGAAATATCGTTGTCTCGGGTTGACAATCGGCAGCAAGGAAAATATCAACCAAGAGTTTAACAATCGTCAGCTCGGAAGCGGCAACCTGCTTTATTCCGGCAATGCGCGACCGATCCCCCAGATACGTGCCGGAATACCTAATTATACCGCTGTGCCGGGCACAAAAAAATGGCTTTCGGTAAAAGGATACATCGCTTACGGCATGTTTACCGACGACCGTTGGCAGAAGTCATTTGCCGCCCCCGGGAGTAAGCACACCGAGCATGTACTTTACCATTCCAAGGCTCTGTTCTTGAAAGTGGGTAATATGGATAAATTTCCCGTGTGGTTTGAGGGCGGACTGGAGATGGCAGCACAGTTTGGCGGTAAGTCTATCACCGGCGACAAGGTCATCGACATGCCCAACGGATTCAAGGATATAATAAAGGTATTGTTTCCGTCATCAGGAGGTGAGGACACTCCTGTTGGCGAGCAGACCAATATATATGGTAATCATGTTGGCAGCTGGGACGCTAAAATCGGCTGGAACATAACCCCTGAATGGGGTGTGGGTATATATTACAATCACTTCTTCGAGGATCACTCACAGATGACATTTGACTATGACTGGCGTGACGGGCTTTGGGGCGTTGAAGTCAATTTCCCTCAAAATCCCGCCGTGTCGCAGCTTGTGTATGAATTCCTGTATACAAAGGATCAGAGCAGCTCGGTGTATTGGGACCATGACAACAGTATACCGGAGCAGGTGAGTGGTCGCGACAATTACTATAACCACGGTATATATACCGGTTGGCAGCACTGGGGAATGGGCATCGGTAATCCGATACTGCTGTCGCCGATCTACAACCGCGACGGAATGCTCCTTTTCAAGTCCAACCGTGTTGTAGCCCATCACCTGGGATTCATGGGGCAGCCTCTGCCGGAGCTTGGCTACAGGGTGCTTCTGACTTATTCCCGCAACTGGGGCACATATGATACGCCTTATCCCGAAGTGAAAAACAACTATAACGGGCTTCTTGAGGTGACTTATAATCCACGTTGGGTCAAAGGAGGAGCGGGCATACTGTCGATTGGCGGTGATGCCGGCGGACTTCTCGGCAAGAGTTTCGGAGTGATGTTAACCCTTAGAAAGACAGGATGGCTATGAAAATGACCAATAAGATAATAGTATTGCTGATGACCGCACTGCTTGCCGTGGCGGCGGTGTCGTGTCGCAAACGCTCAATCAACGGTGACCTTGACGGGATGTGGCAGGTGATGAGCATAGAGTATAAGGATGGAAGGACAGTGAACCCGGAGGGAATATATTATTGCCTGTTTCTTCATACATTCAATCTGCGTAAAACCGGGGGCTACAGTATTGCCGGAAACATGATCTATGAGGGTGACGAACTGAAGCTTGAGGCGCCCTACGCCACTCCGGAGCAGCTTGAGCCGTGGGGCATCAACAGTAAGGTGACCACTTTCCGCATACTCCACCTGTCGGGGAGCAAAATGACACTTGAGTCGGATTATGCCCATCTCGAACTGAGAAAATTCTGATATATCGTGCAATTAGTTAATTGTTGGCTTTTTTTAGAGTCTAATTTACATTAACTTTGCATACTCGATAAAATCGTGTCAAAACGATATAAATTTAGATTGTAACTGGAAATGAAAGTATTGAAATTTGGCGGCACTTCGGTGGGCACTGTCGAGAGTCTTCGCAATGTGAAGGCTATCGTGGAGGGGCAGAGTGAGCCGGTCATAGTCGTGGTGTCGGCTCTTGGCGGTATCACCGACCAGCTTATCAACACCGCGCGTCTTGCCGCGCAAGGCGATATATCCTATCTGGAAAATTATGCCCGCATCGTCGACCGCCATCACAAGGTGATCGACGGCATAGTGCCGGAGCATAGCAGACTCGACGTACAGTCGATTGTCAATCCGCTGCTTGAGGAGCTTGGCAATATATACCGTGGCGTAAACCTTATAAAAGATTTGAGCGACCGCACCCTTGATATCATTGTGAGCTATGGGGAGCGGTTGTCATCGGTGATAATATCACGTATCATCGACGGTGCCACCCATCTTGACAGCCGTAATTTCATAAAGACAGAAAAGCAGTGGAACAAGCATGTACTTGACAACGATACCACCCAGAGGCGTGTCCACGAGGTGTTTGACAACCTTAATTTCAAGGTGGCGCTTGTTCCGGGTTTCATTGCAAGCGATCGTGACGGCAATGTGACCAATCTCGGCAGGGGTGGCTCTGACTATACGGCGGCAATACTTGCCGCTGCGCTTGATGCCTCCGTGCTTGAGATATGGACCGATGTTGACGGATTCATGACTGCCGACCCGAGGGTGATCAATGGCGCGCTTGTGATTGACCATCTGTCGTTTACGGAGGCTATGGAGCTTTGTAACTTCGGTGCGAAGGTCATATATCCCCCTACGATCTACCCGGTATTCCATAAAAATATACCTATCCGGATCAAAAACACATTTAATCCGGAGGCACCGGGTACATGTATAAGCGAGCAGCATCCGTCGCCGGAGGGAAAGGCGATCAAAGGTATATCGTCGATCAACGACACCTGCCTTATCACCGTGCAGGGTCTTGGTATGGTGGGTGTGATAGGTATAAACTCGCGTATTTTCAATACTCTTGCCAAAAACGGCATATCCGTGTTCCTTGTGAGTCAGGCGGCGAGTGAAAACAATACCTCTTTCGCCGTGCGCAATGCCGATGCCGATCATGCCATCGAGGTGCTTCGCGAGCAATTTGCCCCGGAATTGCAGGCAGGTTCGCTAAGCGATATAATTGCCGAGCCGAATCTTGCCACTGTAGCGATTGTAGGCGAGAACATGAAGCATACCACCGGTATCGCCGGAAAGCTTTTCAATACACTCGGAAGAAACGGTATCAGTGTGATTGCATGTGCACAGGGCGCGTCGGAGACCAATATCTCCTTTGTGATCGAACACAATAACCTGCGAAAAGCCCTCAATGTAATTCATGACAGTTTTTTCCTGTCTGACACTCAGGTCTTAAACCTGTTTGTTGTCGGAATAGGAAATGTCGGCAGAAATCTTCTGTCGCAGATTCACGCCCAGCAAGCCAATCTTCTTGAAAACAAGTCATTGAAACTCCGTCTTGTCGGTATCGCCAATTCACGTAAGTGTGTGTTTGACCGTGAGGGAATCGATACGGAATATTATAAGGAGCGTCTTGACAAGTCTGATATTCCCGCTACTCCTGAAAATATACGTAACGGGGTAATCGGAATGAATATATTTAACTCGGTGTTTGTTGATTGCACCTCAAGTGAGGAGATAGCAGCCTTATATGCCGACCTCCTTGACCATAACGTCAATGTGGTGGCGGCCAACAAGATTGCGGCATCGGGAAAATATGAGGATTATGCCCGGTTAAAGCGTATCACTCATAAAAAGGATGTCAAGTTTCTGTTTGAGACCAATGTCGGTGCCGGTCTGCCGATTATAAACACTATCAACAACCTGATAAACTCAGGTGACCGTATTCTTAAAATCGAGGCAGTGGTGAGTGGCACGCTCAATTACATATTTAATGTGTTGAGTCGTGAGATACCGATGAGCCGCGCTATAAAGATGGCGCAGGAAGCCGGTTACAGTGAGCCTGACCCACGCACCGACCTGAGCGGCAAGGATGTCATACGCAAGCTTGTGATTCTTGCCCGTGAAGCGGGATATAAGGTAGAGCAGGATGATGTCGAGGCGCGGCTTTTCATCCCCGAAAAATATTTCCTCGGCACGTTAGATGATTTTTATCGTAACATAACCGAGATTGACGGCGATTTCGAGCGCCAGCGCTCGGAGGCGGAGAGTGCCGGCGAGCATTTCCGTTTCGTTGCGCGTCTTGACAATGGTGTCACAAGTGTCGGGTTGCAGAAAGTAAGCTCTATACATCCCTTCTATCATCTTGAAGGAAGTAACAATGTCATACTTATCACTACCGAGCGTTACAACGAGTATCCGATGGTGATCAAGGGTTATGGCGCCGGAGCCGAGGTGACTGCCGCAGGCGTGTTCTCCGATATAATCGGTATCGCCAATATCCGCTGATAATTTATTGTTGAATATCTTATGAAGTATATAATCGTATTAGGCGACGGGATGGCTGATGAGCCGATAGGGGAGCTTGGCGGTCTCACTCCGCTTGAGGCTGCCGATACTCCGGTCATGGATCGTCTGGCTCGTGACGGCATGGTGGGGCGATTTTCCACTGTGCCTGCCGGTTTTCATCCCGGTAGCGAGGTGGCAAACATGACTGTGCTCGGCTATGATGTAACCAAGGCATTTGAGGGCAGGGGCGTACTCGAGGCTGCAAGTATGGGCGTCGACATCCCTGAGGGAGTCATGGCGATGAGATGCAACCTCATAACTATAGCCGACGGTAAAATAAAAAATCATTCCGGAGGTCATATATCCACCGGGGAAGCTTCGCAACTGATCGCCGACCTGCAGAAAGAGCTTGGAGATGACATGGTGACGTTTTATCCCGGTGTGTCATATCGCCATCTGCTGTTGATAAAAGGCGGAGACAAGCGTATTGCGTGCACTCCCCCTCATGATGTGCCGGGGACTCCCTTTGCCGATGTAATGGTAAAGGCTGAGGTTAATGAGGCGGAGTATACGGCTCGCCTTGTAAATGACCTTATCTTGCGCTCTCAGAAGTTTCTTGCCGCCCATCCGATAAACCAGAAGCGTATAGCCGAGGGTAAGGATCCTGCTAACAGTATATGGCCGTGGTCGCCCGGTTATCGCCCCTCAATGCGCCCGTTGTCGGAGCGTTTCCCGGTAAATGACGGTGTGGTGATATCGGCGGTAGACCTTATATTCGGAATCGGTGTGTATGCTGGATTGCGCCCTATCATGGTAGAGGGAGCAACCGGATTGTATGACACCAATTACGAAGGGAAGGCTCAGGCGGCAATTGATGCTTTGCGTGGAGGCGCCGACTTCGTGTTCCTTCACGTGGAGGCAAGTGACGAGGCGGGGCATGAAGGTGACGTCGAGTTGAAAAAACGCACTATAGAGTACCTCGACCGCCGCATACTCGCGCCGATAGTCGAGGCGTCTGCTTCACTTGACGAGCCGCTTGCCATAGCGGTGCTTCCCGATCATCCGACCCCTTGCCGGCTTCGTACCCATACCTCCGAACCGGTGCCGTTCCTTATCTATAAGCCCGGTATGACGCCTGACAGTGTGACTTCGTTTTCGGAAAAAACTGCGTTGCATGGCGGATACGGCACTGTCGCGGGTGATGAATTTATGAATCTGTTAATGAAATGACACTATGAGATATTATAGCACAAACCGTCAATCGGAATTTACCTCTCTCAATGATGCCGTGGTGCGCGGGCTTGCCCCTGACCGCGGGTTGTATATGCCTGAGCGCATAGTCCCTATACCAAAGGCATTTTTCAATCATATCGGTGAGATGTCGCTTACCGATATCGCCTATGTGGTTGCAAACACTCTTTTCGGAGAGGATATTGAATCGGAGACTCTCAAGACAATTGTAAATGACACTCTGAATTTCGAGATTCCGCTTGTAAAGGTCGATGACAACCGTTATTCGCTTGAACTGTTCCATGGGCCTACTCTTGCGTTCAAGGATGTCGGTGCGCGATTCATGGCGCGTCTGCTCGGGCATTTCAATGCTTCCGCCGGTGAGGGCGACGTCAATGTACTTGTGGCTACGTCGGGCGACACGGGCAGTGCGGTCGCCAACGGTTTTCTCAATGTCCCCGGTGTAAAGGTGTTTGTGCTTTATCCAAAAGACAAGGTGAGCCGTATACAGGAGGCTCAGTTTACTACTCTCGGTGCCAATATCACGGCAATTGAGGTCGATGGCACGTTTGACGATTGCCAGGCTCTCGTGAAGTCGGCGTTTATGGATAGGGAGCTGAATGAGAAGATGAAGCTTACGTCGGCAAATTCGATCAATGTAGCGCGTTTCATTCCGCAGATGTTCTATTATTTCCATGCCTACGCACAGCTTGTGAGTATGGGGGAGAAGGTTGACAACGTGGTGGTTGCAGTCCCGAGCGGTAATTTCGGCAATATTTGTGCCGGTCTTATCGGAAAACGCATGGGATTGCCGGTGAAGCGTTTTATTGCGGCAAACAACCGCAATGACGTGTTTTACGAATATCTCCGTACAGGTGAATATCATCCTCGTAAATCGGTAGCCACTATCGCCAATGCGATGGATGTCGGCGACCCGTCAAATTTCGCCCGTATTCTTGACCTTTACGGAAACTCTCATAATGCGATCACCGCCGACATAAGCGGATGTACATATGATGACGAGCAGATCAAGGCGACGTTGAAAGAGACATTTGATCGTACCGGCTATCTCCTTGATCCTCACGGTGCTGTTGCCTATCGTGCGCTTACCGAATACCTTGAGCCGGGAGAGACCGGTATATTCCTTGAAACTGCGCATCCCGCAAAATTCAAGGACACGGTCGAGGCGATTATCGGCTCGCCGATTGAAGTGCCGCAGCGCCTTGCCGCTTTCATGAAGGGTAAGAAAGAGACAGTGAGGATGAGTGTGCAGTTTCCGGCATTTAAGAAATACCTTATGTCGCTTTGACGTTTTGGCATGGCTTTTGCTATTGAGGGATGTAGATAATACCAACTTTTTCCAATGACTAATTCAGATAACGATAATCCGCGTATAATATCTTTAGGACAAATTGAAATAGACCCGGGCAAATTCAATTCACGCCCCGATACCGAGGCGTTGCCCCTGCTGCCTACGCGCAACCTTGTGCTTTTCCCTACGGTTGCGACTCCATTGTCGCTTGTCAGGGAGCAGTCACAGCGTGTGGCAAGGGAGGCATATGAAAAGGGTGTGCCGCTCGGTGTCGTGTGTCAGCTTAATCCTGATGACGAGAATCCCGGTATTGACCGCTTGCAGCCGTTTGGTGTGATTGCCGACGTACTGAAGATATTTGATCTGCCCGACGGTCAACATACAGCTCTGATACGTGCCCGCGATAAATTTCGCATAATAGGGGAGGCTGATGCTATGTCTCCTGTCAATTCTCTGATGGTGCGCGTTGAGCTTATCAAGGAGCAGAAACCGCGGAGCAACGACAAGACGTTTCCTGCCATTGTGAAGGCAGTTAAGGAGATGACCCTGAAGATGCTTGAGTCTATCGAGGGGGCGCAGGATTTTGCGCATAATGTGCAGAATTATCCCGAACCGGTGGGGCTGATCAATCTTATTTGCAGCCAGGCTCCTATCTCTTCCGAGAAGAAAGGGGCGCTTCTTGCCGAGGATTCTATCAAGGAACGTGCCCGTTTGTTGCTGCTTGAACTCACCGAATTTGAGCGGATGCAGCAGGTTACCCAGAAAATACAGTCTATTGCCCGTGAAAATTTTGAGCAGAATCAGCGTCAGGCTTTCCTGCATCAGCAGATGGAGGCGATACGCCAGGAGCTTTACGGTGATTCCGACGATGACCGGGAAGCATTGCGGAGCCGTGCCGATAATGTAGCATTCAGCGAGGTGGCGAGAAAAGTGTTTGACAAGGAACTTGACAAGCTCGGTCGCCTGAATCCGCAAAGTCCCGATTATGCCGTGCAATACAGCTATCTTGAGACTCTGCTTGACCTCCCTTGGGAAAAATATTCAGAGCTTAATACCGATCTTGAACTTGCGCGTGAAGTACTCGACGTGGATCATTACGGGCTGACAAAGGTAAAGGAGCGTATCCTTGAACAGATTGCCGTTTTGATGAATAATCCGTCGGGCAAGGCTCCGATACTGTGTCTCGTTGGCCCTCCGGGAGTAGGCAAAACCTCACTCGGCAGGTCGATTGCGGCTGCCCTCGGCAGGTCGTATCAGCGTGTTTCCCTCGGCGGTATGCACGATGAGGCTGAGATACGCGGTCATCGCCGCACTTACATCGGTGCTATGCCGGGCCGGATAATAGACGCGATCAAGCGGGCCGGTGATTCCAATCCGGTACTTCTGCTTGATGAGGTCGACAAGATAGGCAGCGACTTCAAGGGCGATCCCTCGGCGGCGTTGCTTGAGGTGCTTGACCCGGAGCAGAATTGCCGGTTTCATGACAATTATATAGATGTAGACTATGACTTGTCAAAGGTATTGTTTATTGCTACGGCAAATACATTATCCACGCTCTCACAGCCGTTGCTTGACCGTATGGAGGTGATCAACCTCGCCGGCTATCTGCTTGAGGAGAAGGTAGAGATTGCGATGCGTCACATACTCCCGACATTGCGACATGAAAATAATCTTAAGCCGAAAGACGTGAATATAACTCCTGAGGCTGTTTCCGACATTGTAGAGAAATACACGTCGGAAAGCGGTGTGCGTCAGCTTGAAAAAGAGCTTTCAACCATCGTGCGTAAGGTTATTCTCGCTAAGATGCTCGGAAAGAAGATACCGTCAAAGATACTGCCGAAGCATCTGAAAGAGTTCCTTGGGGTGGAGCGTTTCAGTAAGGATCGTTATGAGGGTAATGATTTTGCCGGTGTGGTCACGGGGCTTGCCTGGACTGCCGTAGGCGGTGAGATACTTTTCATCGAGTCATCGCTTTCTAAAATCAAGGGCGACAAGCTTACCCTTACGGGAAATCTCGGTAATGTGATGAAGGAGTCGGCTGCGATAGCTTTGCAGTATGTAAAGAGCCATGCTTCCGAGATAGGCATACCGGAGGAAGTGTTTGAAAAATATCAGTTGCATCTCCATGTGCCTGAGGGTGCGATACCGAAAGACGGTCCGTCGGCGGGTATCACTATGGCTACTTCCATTGCTTCGGCGTTTACGCAGCGGAAGATACGCCCGCGTCTTGCCATGACCGGAGAGATCACTTTGCGAGGCAAGGTGCTTCCCGTAGGCGGTATCAAGGAAAAGATACTTGCCGCGAAGCGCGCCGGAATTACCGACATTATCCTTTCCGTGGAAAATAAGAAAGATATAGCGGAGATAGACTCGCTTTACGTCGCCGGCTTACACTTCCATTATGTCAACACCGTGATTGAAGTGCTCGATATTGCTCTCCTTCCGGAAAAAGTCGACAATCCGTTGACTATCGGATAGCGCAATAAGATATATGCCTAAAAAATAACAGCGAGGCTGCCAATCGGTAGTCTCGCTGTTATTTTTCGTATTTATGTTTTTACTCAGCCGGTTTTTCCTCAGTGGTTTCAGCGGCATTTTCTTCCTCTTTTTCGGCAAAGTCGGTTATGCCGGCGGCAAGCAGGAGGTTGTACCAGCTAAATACTTTCTTGATGTCGTTGGTGTACACGCGATCCTCGTCAAAGTCGGGAAGTATCTCCTTGAAATATTTGCGGAGTTCATGGTCATCACTAAATGACTTCATGTCCACGGGCTTTCCGTCGTTTTTCTCCTTTATGGTTTCAAGGACGGTGCCAAGCGGCACATCTTCCTCAACAGTGTAGATGGCGATGTCGCCAAGAGAGATCACCTTGTCATGAGCGTATGCCGGAGTGCGTTTGCCTGTGGCAAGTGCCTCGACGATAAGCATGTTTTTGCCCTGGCTTACGAGCTTGAAAAGTCCGGGCTTTCCGGAAATAGCCAAAATTGTCTTTAACATTGTCGTTATTTATGTTTTGAATTTATATTTCGCAATTACAAAATTACAATTTTTTGGAGATATATTGCTAACTTTGCTATCCCAAAAAAGATTATGATGCTGAAGTTTCTTACCTGCCTTATACAATTGATAATTTCTCCTGCAAAGGGATGGGAGGATATTGCCGCAGTAGGGGAAGAGCCGCGCAAGATATGTTCCGACGGTTTTTATCCTTTGCTCGGGGTGACTGCATGCTCTGTGTTTCTCCGTCGTCTTTATGATTCGGAGCTTGGGCTTGTGTCGATGATTCAGGAGGCAATAATCATGTTTGTGGAGTATTTTGTCACATATTTCCTTGCATCGTTCCTTTTTTCAATCTTCTTGGGCAAGGTGGTGGAAGGAGAGCCGAATGAAAAGAAATATCACACATTTGCCATATACAATATTTCGCTTCTTGCCTTGATTTCCATTATTTCCAATTGTCTCCCGACGGAATTGTCGATTGTCCAGTTCCTGCCGTTGTTTACAATCGTGGTTATGTGGATGGGCAAGCGTTACCTTGCGGTCAGGGAAGAGAAAAGTTTTACATTCATATTTCTTAGCTCATTGGCGATACTTGTAATGCCAAGTCTGCTCGGGTTTTTGTTTAATATGGTGATACCAAATGCCAATTGACTATGAATAGCAAAGATATAAATATAAAGAACCGTAGAGCCAATTTCGACTATGCCATTTCCGATATATTTACGGCCGGAATTGTGCTGACCGGTACTGAAATAAAATCAATCCGTCAAGGAAAGGCAAGCCTTGTAGACACTTTCTGCTATATAAATAATGGCGAGGTGTGGATTAAAAACATGTATATCGCCGAATATTTCTATGGCACTTACAATAATCATGCCGAGCGCCGTGACCGTAAGCTGCTTTTGAATAAAAAGGAGATAGCCAAACTTGAGAAAAACGGTAAGGACGCCGGATTTACCATCGTGCCTATGCGGTTGTTTATAAATGACCGCGGGCTTGCCAAGCTCGTTATCGGTATAGGTCGCGGTAAAAAGGAGTATGACAAGCGCCAGTCAATCAAGGAGCGTGAGGACAAAAGAAATATGGCGCGCATGTTTGAAAAACGCTAACTACCTCAACTGTGTTTTGCGGGGGATAGAATCAGCATTGCTTTGCTGCCGTCGCATAGGGTGGTCGCTATAAGCCTGAGGCTTCCCCCATCTTTTACTTTGAGCTTCTTGCGTAGCCAGTCGGCTGTATAGTCGAAGTTGCGCACGGCTACATTTATTTGTGGATATTCGCGTGACAGGCGTTTCAACTCTCCTGATGAAAAGTCTGCGATGCGCTCTATCTGCCATGCTTCGGCGGGAAAATCGTCAATTATCTCGGGTGAGTAATACAAGTGGGTGTTAGAATGCAGTTTTGCCACGTCAAATTGCTGTGAAAGCAATCGGTATGGCGCAGCTTTCATCAGTGTTGCCCCCGGTTCATAGAGATAGCCTCCGACTGCCGGCTTTTCATATCGGGCTTTGGCTTCCGCCTCTTCCGATGGCGTGAAAGAAAATTCGTAATCAGGTGTCTTTACATGAATCTTGGCTTCTGCAGGCTTGACCCCGAATTTAATATCGGCGACAAGTTCCTTGCATTCTGTGGTGGTGCCTACGACATAAAGGTCGGTGGTTAAAGGTAGTTCGCGAAGTGTCTGCGTGATGTCAAGCATGGGTGATGCCTTTACTATCAGTCGGTCGGACTTTGAGGCGATAGCGTTCAGCATCTCCGTGACGTCGGGAGAGCAATCGGCGAGGCGGTATACGCGTTCGCCGTTCGTGCCACGTCGTGCGGGATCAATAAACATTGTGTCGTAATGGCAGTCGGTCGAGTTCAGGAAATCTGTGCAGTCATCATTGATGACGGTGATGTTGTCTATGCCAAGGGCTTTGGCATTATGACGGAGGGTCTCGGCTACAATAGGGTCGCGCTCTACTGCGGTCACCGACGATGCGCGCCGTGATATATGCAGCGCGTCGATGCCAAGACCGCATGTGAGATCGGCTACTTCCGACCCTTTGTCAATAAGCGAGGCATGAAAACGAGCGAGCATGTCGCTTGTGCACTGCTCTTCAGAAAGACGTGTCGGGAATAGGAAATCCTTGCATTCAAGGGTCTCGGATAGCTTTTTCCGTGCCTTGCGCCGGCATTCGATCTGCATGAGTGCTGTGTCAAGCCATGGAAACTTGCCGCTGTATTTCAATCTTAATTTCAGCGGATCATCGTTGATGTGTGATTCGACCCAATCAAACATTTCGCTGTTGTCACTGTCTGTCATTTCTTGTCCTGAATAAAAGAAGAGGATGCGTCAGAGACGACCCGACGCATCCTCTATATAAAGCGTTGCAATTAGATTACTTGCCTTGTACTGCGGCAACTCCGGGGAGTATCTTGCCTTCGATAGCCTCAAGAAGGGCACCGCCGCCGGTAGATACGTAAGATACCTGGTCGGCAAGACCGAACTTGTTAACACAAGCGACAGAGTCACCACCGCCTACGAGCGAGAATGCGCCGTTGTCGGTTGCCTCTACGATTGCCTCGGCGATAGCGCGGGAACCTGCGGTGAAGTTGTCAAACTCAAATACGCCGGCAGGACCGTTCCAAAGGATAGTCTTTGAGGGGCGGATAGCGTCGGCAAATGCCTTGCGGGTAACTGGACCTGCATCAAGGCCTTCCCAACCGTCGGGTATATCGTTGGAGGGGCATACCATTGTCTTGGCGTCGTTGCTGAACGAGTCGGCTGCAACACAGTCAGTGCCGAGGATGAGGTTTACGCCCTTCTCCTTAGCTTTCTTGATGATGTCAAGGGCGAGGTCGAGCTTGTCATCCTCAACGATTGAGTTACCGATCTTGCCGCCCTGAGCCTTTGCAAATGTATAGGTCATACCACCACACAGGATGAGGTTGTCAACCTTGTCCATGAGGTTCTCGATGATACCGATCTTTGTAGATACCTTTGAGCCACCCATGATTGCGGTGAAGGGGCGCTTGATGTCCTTAAGGATATTGTCGACAGCCTGTACCTCTTTTTCCATTAGGTAGCCGAGCATCTTGTTGTCGGCAGAGAAGTAGTCGGCGATCACTGCGGTTGAGGCGTGCTTGCGGTGAGCGGTACCGAATGCGTCATTTACATAAACGTCAGCATAGCTTGCAAGCTTCTTTGCGAACTCTTTCTGACGCTCTTTCATCTCTTTCTTTGCAGCCTCGTAGCCGGGATCTTCTTTGTCGATTCCTACGGGCTTACCCTCTTCCTCTGGATAGAAACGGAGGTTTTCGAGGAGAAGCACTTCGCCGGGCTTAAGGTTGGCGGCAGCCTCTTCTGCGTTGGCGCAGTCGGGAGCAAATTTTACATCGTGACCAAGAGCTTTTGCCACGTCGTCTTTGATCTGAGCGAGAGAGAATTTAGGATTAACCTTGCCTTTGGGCTTGCCCATGTGTGACATGATGATCAGGCTTCCGCCATCTTCAAGAATCTTTTTGAGGGTGGGAAGAGCTCCGCGGATGCGGGTGTCATCGGTAATCTTGCCATTCTCATCCAGAGGTACATTGAAGTCTACTCTGACTATTGCCTTCTTTCCGGCAAAATTGTAATTGTCAATCTTTTGCATTTTGGTTAATATATTAAGTGTCAATAATGTCTGTTTTTTCTACATCTTATGCAGTGCAAATTTAATGTAAATTTGTGGATTAACAGCGTTTACGAAGGTAAATAATATGTGGCTGATACGCTAAAATTGCTTAATAAGGCTGCTATGACGTATGATGCACTGTGCCGTAATTTTTTGTCGGGATAATTTTACCGCTTATCCATCTTATAAAGCAAGATAAACTTGAAAAGCCGCATATAATATAATTGCATGGACTGAGGCGGTTTTATTTAGTGGAATTTTACTCGTACCTTTGTTGTGCAAAGTACATGAGACATTGATATATTAATCGATACTATGTGTCGGCAGTCATTTATAAAAGTGACTGCCGTGACACACTTAAAATCAATCACAATTGTTTATTGAATCTCCTGCATCATGCGGGTTGAGATGCCTTAACCGGCAGGATGTCGACATTGGCGAGAAAAAATCGTCTGCCGGCATCCTGCTGAATGGTGCGATTTGCGGTGCTGCTTTTTTGAGAATTACAGATTGCAGCAATGATTGATGAGTTTCCTGCGGAACATTCTCCCGACTTTCACGTCATCAATTTTGTCAAATGGCGGGTAAAACCGACAAATCCCTTCTTTGACTTCCATAAGGTAGTTTATATTTATTATATGGCGTTTGCTCACCTGTACAAAACATTCGTCGATATCGAGAATGGCGTCTTTTGAAACATTGCGCTTAAGAGGCATCGGTTTATTGGATGATGCGGCGATGGCATGCCAGCATCTGTGTTCCGGAGAATATTTGAAGTTACAGATATCCTGAATCGGCACAATGCGAAAATCCTCGGTGTTGGTGTAAAATATCAGTTTATCTGACGATGACTTGCCGCGTTTTCCGGAAAAACGCGTATGCCCCTTTTCAATATAATCTCTGAAACGGTCCATGACTATCTTGAGATCACTGTCGTCAATTGGCTTGAGAAGGCAGTCGCAGGCATGATTCCGGAAAGCCGGCAAGATGTAGTCGTTGTGTGCGGTGTATATTACCACATATGACGGGATTTCAGGCATTTCATTTAGTGAGTTGAGGATTTTTATGCCTGATGTATCGGGTAGCATTATATCAAGAAAAAGGATATCCGGCTTTTGTTGTATTATAGCTTCAAGCCCTTCGACCCCGTTTGTCGCGGTTGCGATTATTGAAATCTCAGGATAGCTTGCAAGTTTTTTCCTTAGCGAGTCGATCGCCACCGGGTCGTCGTCAATGATTATAGCGTTCATGATTAATTGAGTAGATAAATTAAGTGGGTGTTTTACTTCTCTTTGCCGTTTTCGGTCTTTAATGATACCGGGACTGTGATTGTAGCCTCACATCCGGTTATATTGCCTTCTTTATCGGCAAGGTTTGATATATGAAAAGATATTTTGTGTCTGTTTTCCCTGTTCAGGATGGCAATTGTGCTTCTCACCACCTTAAGCCCGGTACCCCCTTCCGAGGCGGAATTGCGGCGTATGTCGAAGCCTCTGCCATTGTCGATTACCTTTACGGTATAGAAGCTTGAGTCAACGGTCACTGATATTATGAGGCGTTTTTCTCCATCTATTCCGTATAGTCCGTGTTTTATCGCATTTTCAACGAGGGTCAATATAAATGTTGACGGGATTACCAACCGGTTCATGACGGTATTGTCGGGAAGCTGTTCCACTACAGTCAGTTGGCAATCACGTTTTATCACTTCGAGATAGGTGTTGACAAAGTCAAGCTCTTCCCTTAGGCTTACGTAAAGGCGTCCTGACATTTTAAGATTTTCTCTGATCAACTTTATGAGCGATACCAGTTCCGCCGCTTTTTCCGGGTCGGCTTTTGCAACTGTATGGTTGAGTATATTAAACATAAAGTGAGGCGAGATAAGGTTTCTGACGCTTGACAGCTTTATGTTCATCAGTTCAATGTTGGCTTGTAGACGGCGCTTTCTGAGAAGGGTTATTATGTATAGCGACATTATCGCTATCATGATTATGGTGACTATACTGGCATAAATTGCCCAGCGAGCCTGATTTATTACCACATCTTTTTCTTTCAGGGCTATGGCGTGGTGGAGGGCGAGTGTATCCTGGGAATAGCGCATCATGATGTCAGACGTGCGCATGTTGGTGATATTGTGGTTGAGCGAGTCATTATGTGCTTGGCGCGCTTTCAAGGCATAAAATGCGCTGCGGAAGTCGCCGCTCTTCTCAAAATAATCCACGAGATATCTGTGGCGTATATTGACGAGATTGAAATCGATTTGTGATTGTATGTTTTCATTGTCTATTACCTCGCGAGCCGCTTTTGTGTCATTGTCGAGCAGGGCGATGCCTATACGTATTGTGTTGGCGTAATATATGCCCGTGTCATTTCCGGTGGCTCTGAAATATGCCTCAGCTTGTTCAAGATTTTCAATTGCCTCGTTTTTGCGGTGGAGATTCAGGTATATGTCGGCGAGGTTTATGCGACAGACCATCATGTCCATGCCGTCATCAAGGCCGTTGGACTCAAGCATCGCTTTCAACCGTAAAAATATCTTTTCTGCAGTGGGATAGTCGCCGGTATAATATAGGAAATTGCCGTAATTGTTAAGAAAATATATCTGCATGTTGGGCGCAAGTTCGCCGATATGCTTATGTACTTTCTCGAAATTGCATTTTGCACTTTCATGATCGCCGATGTTCTGGCATATTCTTGCAAGACCGGTATGAAGCGATAGCTTCTCATTTTCGGGTAATTGGAGCGAGTCGGACAAGAAAAGTGCCCGGCGGTACCACTGTGCCGCCATTGGCATGTCGCTAAGGTCGACATAGATGTCTCCAATGTTGGCACACACGTCGGGGAGACCCTGTTTCCTGTCACTGTTGAGGAGTGCATTGTATGCCTTTCCGTAAAAGCCGAGGGTGGCATAGGGGTCATACTGATATTTGTGATAGCTGAATCCCTTAAGATTGTAAAGCGATGCCTTTACATTGTTGATATGAGGTGTAGGCTTTTGACTTTCAAGATATGCCTCCATGGAGTCCCATTTCATGCTGTCGGGTGGAGTGTTGCCTACCGTTGCCATCAGCTTTAGTTTGCGGAAATATATCTCATAGTACAGGTCGCTGTCACTTACCTCGGATAATTTCCTGTCGATCAGTTGTATGGTTAGTGGCGAGCCGGCATTGATCGAGTCGTCAATCTCCTTGACTGCCTCCGGAATGGTATGGTCAGCAACGCTTTCTCTTGGTGTGCATGAAAAAAGCATTACTATGCAGGCAATGATGCCCGGCAAAGAGGCAGGTATAATTCTTGCATTATGTGTGATTTTATTTAAAACGCCATTTCCCCGAAAAATCATAGATAATGTGTGGTTTTAATGAAAATTTGTAATACAAAGTTAATAAAAATTTAATGAGCGCAGTTGCATTATGTGCCGTATTTTATAGTGGTTGAGCGTGTTATTTTACCGCTTATGCACAAATATGCTGTAAAACAAAAGGGGACAAAGGCGTGATGTGAGTCACGTCTTCATCCCCGTACAATAAATTCTTTGAAATATCAGATTACGCCGCTTTCTTTCAGCAATGCAGACATTTCGTCGCGCAGTTTAGCAGCTTCTCTTCCCGCAACTTCTGCAAAGTCCTTATCCTGCGACGCGAATATTATGCCGCGTGATGAGTTTACGAGAAGTCCGCAATCTTTGATCATGCCGTAGCGAGCTACTTCCGACAGGCTGCCTCCCTGTGCACCCACGCCCGGCACAAGTAGAAAACTCTCCGGCGCAACCTTGCGTATGTCCTTGAACATTTCGCCTTGTGTGGCACCTACCACATACATCATCTCTTCCGGCCCGGCCCACTTTGACGATGTTTCGATTACATGCTCGAAAAGGCGTTTGCCTGACTTGTCTTCGATAAACTGGAAGTCACGGGAGCCTTTGTTGGATGTAAGGGCAAGCAGGATCACCCATTTGCCCTCATAGCCGAGAAAAGGGGTTACCGAATCCTCACCCATATAGGGTGCTACAGTTATCGAATCGACGTCGAGATGCTCGAAGAAGCTGCGTGCGTATAGCTTTGAGGTGTTGCCGATGTCACCGCGCTTTGCATCGGCGATGATAAATTGATCGGGATGATTCTGTTTTATATAGCGGATAGTCTTTTCAAGAGTTATCCAGCCCTGTGCTCCGGTCGCCTCATAGAATGCGAGATTAGGCTTATAGGCGACACAGTAAGGCGCCGTGGCGTCAATGATAGCCTTGTTGAATTCATACACCGGGTCGTCGGTGTCAAGCAGGTGGCGTGGCAGTTTATTGATGTCACTGTCAAGTCCGACACACAGGAACGAGCCTTTCCTGCGGATGTTTTCTACTAATTGGTCACGTTTCATTATTCTGAGTTTTTAGTATTCTTACTGTAAACATATCCGTTTATGATAGCCTTATACGATTTTTTGCCTCCCTTTCTTTGATTTCTTGTAGTGATATTCACTTCGGTAAGCTCTACAATATCATTGCTCCCTTTGACTTTTAGGAATATAGGTTGGAATGGGCTGTCTGATTTTCTTATAAGGCTGTCAATGTTTAGCCATGCACGTGCATTGGTGGTGCCTACCAATACTTTTCCGTCTTTACCCGGAACAATATTATCTACTTGACATACAAATTGCCTGACTCCGGTCGCCCCATGTGCGACAGGCGCGAAGTCGTCAGGCAATGCGAAAGTAGAAATGGTGTCATCACCGTCGTTGTCCATGACCGGGTTAATGAACATTGCGCCGTTATCCGTTTTGTTTCCCGATTCAACGATGAAACCTTTTACAAATACAATATAGGAATGATATTTCCGGGTGTCGGCGGCAGCGTGGTGATATATATCGGCGTTTATATAGGTAAGTGTAGCCGACAGACCCGGATCGTCTTCAAAATGCAGTGAAAGCGGAATAAACCGGTTGTCGGCATTATGCAACACAAGACTGTCGATGGGTAAACGCGCAGTAAGGCCTTCTTCGCTCTTGATCGATATGCAGCCGGCTGAATCAGGGACCATGTTGTCTATCCTACATAGAAACGGTTTTATGCGAGAGGCATTCGCCGGTATAGGGGCAAAGCCGTCGGAGTCAATCTGAAATACGTAGCTGTCGCCGTCTGTCTTGTTTATGTCGTGTACGCTGAACTCTTCCCCGGAATTGAGCTTATCGGTCACATAGCGAGATCGTCTTTCTTCAGAAATTTCATTCTCACGGTCAATGCGGGTTTGTTTTAAATATTTAAAAAATGCAGTAACTCCAAACACGATCACAAAAGCAAGCACAATGCCGATACCGACGATTGAACATACAATCGTCGTAAGGCTTACTCTATGGTCGCCATCCTTGCTCCTTGACGGAGGGTTTATGCGTGGAGTTGTCATAATTCTGACTCTTTGAGCTTTTCGGCGTTTTCCGCCACGATGAGGTGGTCTATGCAATCCTGGATGTCTCCGTCCATGAATGCTGAGAGATTATAAATGGTATAATTGATTCGGTGGTCGGTGATACGCCCTTGCGGGTAGTTGTAGGTGCGTATCTTGGCGGAGCGATCGCCGGTCGAGACCATTGTCTTGCGCCGCGATGCTATGTCGTCGATATATTTCTGATGCTCCTTGTCATAGATGAATGTACGCAGACGGCTTAGGGCGCGTTCTTTGTTTTTGGGCTGGTCGCGCGTTTCGGTACACTCGATCAAGATCTCTTCGGTCTCTCCGCTGTTAGGGTTACGCCACATGTAGCGCAGGCGCACACCTGACTCTACTTTGTTTACATTCTGTCCACCGGCACCTCCGCTTCGGAAAGTATCCCATTTTATCTCGCCTTCGTTGATTTCTACATCAAACTCTTCCGCTTCCGGAAGCACGGCGACGGTGGCTGCCGAGGTGTGGACACGCCCCTGGGTCTCTGTCGCAGGCACACGCTGAACGCGGTGGACACCACTCTCATATTTTAGTATTCCGTATACTCCTTCTCCCGACACGGAAAAGACTATTTCCTTAAATCCTCCGGCTGTGCCTTCGTTAAAGCTTGTGACAGCCACATTCCAGCCTTTCGACTCACAATATTTTACATACATCTTGTAAAGGTCGCCGGCAAATATGGCGGCTTCGTCGCCTCCGGTGCCGCCGCGTATCTCGACAATTGCATTTTTGCCATCCTCGGGGTCGGCGGGAATCAGCAGGAGTTTGATCTCTTCTTCCAGTTCCGGCATGCGCGCGGTTGCCTCGTCAAGCTCCTCTTTGGCAATTGCCCGGAGCTCTTCGTCGCTTTCGTTTTCAAGCACTTCACGCGCTTCTGTTATATTGTTGACAAGGTTGCGATAATTGCGTGTTGCCTTGGTGAGTTTTTCAAGATCCTTGTATTCCTTGGTAAGACGCACGTATCGCTTCATGTCGGATATCACGGAAGGGTCGGTAATGAGAGTACTTACTTCTTCAAAACGAGACTCAATACCGTCAAGACGTGATAAGAGATTGTTTTCTGCCATTATTCTATATATTTTCCGCGAAGTTACGAAATATTCCGCGGAATTTCAACCTTCTAACGGCTATATTGAGACAACGGTCTTACAGGATAGTCGCTAAACAGTTTGGTAACCGCCTTGCCTATCTCCGTGACATCGCGGTAATTTCCATAGCTGTCCATGATGGATGCGACGGAAGATGTGTAAAGCGTCTCTTTTTTCTTGATGTTTATGATGTCGATAGTCAGCACGCCCTCTTCATAGATGTCGTCTATCACGCCGGCGTCGAGGAAATAGTCATCCCAATAATGATCCTTCGGGTAGATATAGCATGGATATGTGCCGGAATAATAGGGCCCGTTATCATATTCATGACCTGACGGGGAGAGTACCGTCTCGTCATGGATGGTCACGGCAAAATTGACGAGCAGCGGAGACCCGGGTGATTCCTTGTAGCCTCGTTCAAGCATCTCTCCGCGTATTGCCGAAACTATGTTTTCGTAAGTTAGGCGGTCCATGTGGGGAGGGAGGGCTCCCATTTTCAGATCGACAATATGAAATGTTTTGTGGCTTTCAAGCCCTGCATCATCATAAGTTTCACTGTTCACGACTGAGTAAGATGAGCTGCATGAGCAAAAAGTCGTGATCAAGATGACTAATATGGCGGAAAGTAATCTCATATGGCTTAAAACTTACAAGTTACTATTCATTATTATAACATATTCGCCGTAGTTGTAGTTTGCCCTAAGGTGACAAATGTCGGATAAATTCTTTAAAATTGTGAAAAGATTTGTGGAAGTAGGATTAGAGTTGTAAATTTGACGATGCTTAAATTTGCAGACCTTAACTAAAACTAACACTTTAAGTTATCGAAACTGAGATTATGAAAGATATAACTGAGCTGTTTCAGGATATTATCAGGCAAAACAGAAGCCTTGATATTGCTGAGGCGGAGTTTAAGAAACTAATTCATGAAGACGCAGAGCTGCGCGAGCAATACCGTGAATGGTGTGATGCGGTAGGTAGCTCGGAGAAGATGGGTTTTCTCGACTATTGTGACGAATATATCGAATCGCAGGATTCAATCTATGACGCTCTCAATGACTACGATGAGTGAATGTCGCCAAGAACAGAGGCTTCCTGCCGAATGGGAGGAGCAAGACGGGGTGATGCTTGCGTGGCCTCACCGTGACACAGATTGGGCATACATGCTTGATGAGGTCACGGAGTGTTTTACCCGGATTGCGAAGGCTATTGCTGATGAGGAAAAGGTATTGATCGTTGCTCCCGACGTCGAGGTTCCGCGCGGTTGTCTGGCATCGGCAGGGGCGAAAATGGACAATGTGATTTTCGTTACATCCCCGACTAATGACACTTGGGCTCGCGACTTTGGCCCTATCTCGCTTACGGGGTGTGGAAGAGTCGCATTTTGCGATTTCAAGTTTAATGCCTGGGGACTTAAGTTTGCCGCCGACAAGGATAACCTTGTCACGTCTTTTCTATATAAAAAGGGAGCGTTGAGGGGCGATTATGTCAACTGTCTGGGTTTTGTGCTTGAAGGCGGCTCTATAGAAAGTGACGGCAAGGGAACGCTGCTGACTACGAGCGAATGCCTTCTATCGCCCAACCGTAACGGGGGAATGTCGCGCGATGAAATAGAGCGTTGGCTTATTGAACGGTTTAATCTGCGTAAAGTTTTGTGGCTTGACCATGGCTATCTTGCGGGTGATGATACCGACAGCCATATCGATACACTTGCCCGGCTTGCCCCGAATGACACTATATTATATGTTGGGTGTGACGATCCCTCTGACGAGCATTACGAAAGCCTTCAGTTGATGAAACGCCAGTTGATGGAGATGACTACTCCTGACGGCGACAGGTTTAACCTGATTGAACTTCCTCTGCCTGATGCTGTTTATGATGAAGACGGGATGAGGCTTCCTGCGACATATGCCAATTTCTTGGTTATGAACCGCTCGGTGTTGATGCCCTCTTACGGGCAGCACCAAAAGGATATCCTCGCCTCGCAGATATTGAAAATTGCGTTTCCGGATCATGAAATAAAGATGATTGATTGCCGCGCGCTTATAAAACAACACGGGTCGCTGCATTGTGTGACCATGCAGCTCCCTGAAGATACATTGCCGATATGAAAAAAAATCTGAGAGTAGGTATTATACAACAGGCTAACACCGACTTGCCTGATGACAACCGCCGTCGTATCGCCGACAAGATAAGAAGGCTTGCGGCCGACGGTGCGGAACTGATTGTGAATCAGGAATTGCACGACACGCTATATTTCTGCCAGACAGAGTCGACAGGGCTTTGCGACTATGCGGTGGCAATACCTTCGGAGTCCACTGAGTTTTATGCCTCATTGGCTCGCGAGACATCCACTGTTATCGTGGTGTCGCTGTTTGAACGCCGTGCTCCGGGATTATATCATAATACCGCGGTCGTGTTTGAAAAGGATGGCACTATAGCCGGCAAATACAGGAAGATGCACATCCCCGATGACCCTGCTTACTATGAGAAATTTTATTTTACCCCCGGTGATCTCGGATTTGAACCTATCGATACCTCGGTAGGGCGTCTCGGCGTGCTTGTATGTTGGGACCAATGGTATCCCGAGGCGGCTCGCCTGATGGCTTTAAGAGGAGCGGAACTGTTGATATATCCTACCGCGATAGGCTGGGAGAGCAGTGACACTCCTGACGAACAGGCGCGCCAGCTTGACGCATGGGTCACAGTGCAGCGCGGGCATGCCGTGGCAAACGGTCTGCCCGTAATAGCCGTCAACAGGATAGGGCATGAGCCTGATCCTTCCGGCATGACTAACGGCATAAGCTTTTGGGGTAACAGTTTTGTCGCCGGACCGCAAGGGGAATTTCTCTTCCGTGCTCCTTCCGACAGTGAAATTGCCGAGGTGATCGACGTTGATCTCGGTTGGTCGGAAAATGTGAGACGCTGGTGGCCCTTCCTGCGTGATCGCAGAATTGATGCCTATGGCGGTCTTACTTCCCGCTTCCTTGACTGAATGTACACGGAGTTAAATCGAAATTTATGAAATAAATGCCGCATTGTTTTGATAAGATGCGGCTTTTTTGTATCTTTGAGAAAACCATCATATCGTTTTTGTTATGTCACTTTGGATAATATGGCTTATAGCCACGGCTGTACTACTTGTCATTGAGCTTCTTACGGGGCTTGTGGCAACGTTCTGTGTCGCTGTCGGGTGTTTGATGGCGTTTGTTGCGGCGCTTGTCGGGTTTGGTATCGAGGTGCAGCTTGGCGCCTTGGTTGTAGGTGTCATTCTCGCGTTTATATTTCTTGTGCCGTTTATTAACCGTATTAGAAAAGGGAAAAAGCCTCATCGCCCTGATTATAACAGCAATATGGATGCGCTTATCGGTCGTGAAGGATTTTTAAGCCGGGAAATACCTGCCGACGGCGGTCTTGGCAGGCTGCGTATCGACGGTGACGACTGGCAGGTGCGCAGCAATGACGGGTCATCCATAGCTCATGGAACTAAAGTGAGAGTTACGGGATATGACAGCATAATACTTACAGTGAAGCCTGTATAATAGATAAGAATAACCAACAAAAGCATATTATAATACATGGGAACTTACATTTTCTTGGGATTACTCGTATTAGTGGTGATTATCGTCGTGTCGGCGGGAGTAAAGATCGTGCCACAGTCGGAAACTCGCGTTGTTGAGCGTCTTGGGCGCTTCCACAGTGTGCTTGCCCCGGGTCTTAATATCATATGGCCGTTTATAGATAAGCCTAAGATGGTGTACACCCGCAGGGTGGAGTCGTCGGTCAACGGTCAGACCATCGTAAGGATAACTTCCTCCACGGCAATCGACTTGCGTGAGCAGGTATATGATTTCCCTTCACAGCAAGTGATAACCAAGGATAACGTCACCACTGAGATCAATGCGCTCCTTTACTTCCAGATAGTGGATGCCAAGAAAGCGGTCTATGAGATTGACAATCTTCCCAACGCGCTTGAAAAGCTTACTCAGACCTCGCTGCGTAATGTGATAGGCGAGCTTGAGCTTGACCAGACGCTTTCATCGCGTGACACCATAAACTCGCGGCTACAGATCATACTTGATGAGGTGACCAACAAGTGGGGCGTGAAAGTAAACCGTGTCGAGCTTCAGGATATCACACCTCCGAAGAGTGTGCGTGAGGCGATGGAGAAGCAGATGCAGGCGGAGCGTAACCGTCGCGCGGAGATCCTTAATGCCGAGGGACAGAAGACTTCTGTAATCCTGCTTTCCGAGGGCGAGAAGATGTCGCAGATCAACCGTGCCACGGCGGTGAAGGAAGCGGAAATATTGAAAGCCGAGGGTGAGGCGAAGGCTAAAGTGCTAACAGCGCAAGCTGAGGCTGAGGCTATCATGCGTGTCGCCGAGGCTATCAAGGCCTCCAAGACTGATCCTGCCACCTATATGCTCGCAATGAAATATATCGAGACTCTCGGTGAGATGACTACAGGAAAGGATAACAAGACTATCTACATCCCCTATGAAGCCTCAGGAGTGCTAAGCTCCATCGGCTCCATAAAGGAGATGTTTAACAGGCAGGCTTAATCCTGTTCGCATCCTCCTCCGTCAAGGGTTAGTTCACGATAGTTCTTCATTATATTGAGGTACATCTTTATGCCTATGGCGAGACCGATAGCTACGCCTGCGATCATGCCATAGGTCACATATTCATCGATTGCCATTGCCAAGAAAAAGCATACCATCAAGGGGATGCACATCGCGATTAGCACAGCCATGAATATGTGGTGGCGCTTACGGTAAAATATGGCTTTACGTGCTACTTGCTCTACGCCCATGGTGTTGTAGTCTATTGCCTTTATGCCGTTCCAAAGGTAGGTGTCCATTGCTGATGCTGTCAGAAAATAGACGGCTGCGAATATTCTCGTGGCAAGGGGCAACAACGGACTGTAGAGCAGAAGTATTATCAACGCCATCATGACTCCCGCGATGGAAAAGGTGCGATACTGTCGTATAAGGCGTTGTTGGGCCGATATTATGCGCCCTGATTCGATACGTCTGATAAGTTCTGAATTGCGTTCCTCAAGATTGTCCATACGGCGGTTGAGGTTATTTAGCTGTTGTTTCATTTCTTCTAAATCCATTTTAGTGTTACGATTATTGGTTGGAGTATCTGATCAGTTTCTCTTTTATTCGATGTAGGCGTGAGGCGACTGTGTTGCGTGGGACACCGATAATTCCGGCTATCGTGTCGTAGGGGTATTCGTCGAGCCAAAGCAGGATGAGTGCCTTTTCGATTCGGTCAAGACGGTTTATGAGGCTGTGCAGCTCATTTAGCTGGGCGTTTGTCTCGGTGTCGCGGGAAGGGAGTTCGGCAATCGTGTCAAGCGGGGTTGTGTTTTTTATTTTCCTGTTTTTGCGAAAATATGACACGCAACTGTTCAAGGCGACCCTGTAGATCCATGTTGTCATCTCTGCTTCCCCTCGGAATGAATCCATGCCGCGCCAGAGGTTTATGAATGTCTCCTGGCGGAGGTCGTCAAAGTCTTCGACCGATTCGGCATACATGTAGCACACCTTGTTGATCAGCGAGCTGTGCCGGTCGATCAGCTTTCGGTAACGTATATTTGTGTCGTTGTTTGTCGCCATTCTTTTTTTGTTTTCTGACTCGTTAGACGCGCTTTGCGGGTAATAGTTCCCGTAAAGATAAAATTTTTCTGCATTGTGATTACTTTTCAGCCTAATGGATTATGCGGGTGGCTTTGATAATCAACCGTTCACACAAATATTAAATAATGTGATTACACTTTGTACAAGCTTTTAAAAGTAGTAACTTTGTAATCCGAAATTCAATCTTAATATATATTTATATGTCAAAGAAAGCTTTACTAATGATTCTCGACGGATGGGGAATCGGCAACCACGACAAAGGTGACGTGATATTTTCCACTCCCACTCCTTATTGGGATTATCTTTTAAACACATATCCTCACTCACAGCTTCAGGCAAGCGGTGAAAATGTAGGTCTGCCCGACGGACAGATGGGTAACTCCGAGGTGGGTCATCTTAACATCGGTGCGGGTCGTGTGGTATATCAGGATCTTGTGAAGATCAACAAGGCTTGCAAGGATGGCTCGATACTCAAGAATCCCGAGATCGTCAATGCTTTCAGCTATGCCCGCGACAACGGCAAGGCTATTCACTTCATGGGACTGACCTCTAACGGCGGCGTCCACTCTTCGCTCGACCACCTTTATGCGCTATGCGACATAGCAAAGGAATATGGTCTTGACAAGGTGTATATCCATTGCTTCATGGATGGTCGTGACACTGACCCCCGCAGCGGAAAAGGCTTTATTCAGGAGCTTGAAGACCATTGCGCGAAATCGACAGGCAAGGTCGCCTCAATAATAGGTCGCTACTATGCGATGGATCGTGACAAACGTTGGGAGCGCGTGAAGGTGGCTTACGACCTGCTTGTAAACGGCGAAGGCAAGAAATCGACCGACATGGTGAAGGCTATGCAGGAGTCTTACGACGAGGATATCACCGATGAGTTTATCAAGCCTATCGTCAATGCAGGCGTTGATGGCACTATCAAAGACGGCGACGCCGTGATTTTCTTCAATTACCGTAATGACCGTGCAAAAGAGCTTACGATGGTGCTTACCCAGCATGACATGCCTGAGGCGGGTATGCACACCATCCCCGGTCTGCAATATTATTGCATGACTCCTTATGACGCTTCCTTCAAGGGTGTACACATCCTTTTTGATAAGGAGAATGTAGGCAATACCCTTGGTGAATATCTCTCTTCTCTTGACAAGAAGCAGCTTCATATTGCGGAGACAGAGAAGTATGCCCATGTCACTTTCTTCTTCAACGGCGGTCGTGAGGCTCCTTTCGATGGTGAGGAGCGTATACTTGTGGCTTCTCCCAAGGTTGCCACTTACGACCTGAAGCCCGAGATGAGCGCATATGAGGTAAAGGATAAGCTTGTTGAGGCTATAAAGAGTCAGGAATATGACTTTATCGTTGTAAATTACGCCAACGGTGACATGGTAGGCCATACCGGGGTGTATGAGGCTATCGAAAAGGCTGTCAAGGCTGTCGACGAGTGTGTGAAGGATACTGTTGAGGCTGCAAAAGATGCCGACTATGAGGTGATTATAATTGCTGACCATGGCAATGCTGACAATGCGGTAAATCCCGACGGTACGCCCAACACCGCCCATTCGCTTAATCCCGTGCCATGTGTCTATGTAACGGCTCGGACAGGTGCGAAGGTCGAGGATGGAAAACTTGCAGATGTGGCTCCCACCATCCTTAAGATAATGGGTATACCTCAGCCTGCCGAAATGACAGGACATGCACTGATTGACTAATCCTTCACGATTGGTATATATGGCAGCAGGCACGCATTAATTGCGTGCCTGCTTTTTCTTGATAAATTTATGGATTCGTTACTGCCCTTTATTGTTATATTTTGATTCTATCTGCATCCTATAATGGATTGGGATTATAACATGACCTTTAATGTTTTTGAGCCTGAGGGGGCAGTCACTTTCACAATCGCCATGCCCTTATGATCAATCGCAGCCTTGATAATCTCTACCCCTCCCGCATCAAATCTATGGAGCAACTTACCGTCGACCGAGAAAATCTCAATCATATCCACGCCCGTGGAGGAATATATCTCGATGCCTTCCTGAGTCGGTATGATCCTGACAATATCATCTGATACGGTCTCCATGCCGGAAACTCTGTCAAAAACAACTACATTATCGATTGCCAGATGGTAGTCCATCATTCCGGTATAATGCCACCTCAGGCGTATTGATGATGCGTCTCCGACCATATCGCCAAGCTGGAATGTATTTGTTTTGGGGGAGAATCCGCCATTGTCCTCGTCAGGTTCATATGATACGAGATCGGTTACGTTCTCCCATTCATAACTATCGTCTTTGCAAATTTCGAGCGAGGCTTCGGAATCAAAACCTGTTGAGGCATAGTCATAAGAGAATGTCACTGCAAGTTTATCTTTGTCGCAACCAGCGATATCTATGGATGGAGACATAATAGTCCCTTCGAGAGAATAGAATCCGGCATTGATACAGTCGATTGACGCGAATCCGTTGTCGAAGCCGTCTCCTGTCACTCCGATTCCGTTAGGATCATCGAATTGCCAAAGCATGTTGTCAGGGGTTCCGTCCCAGAGATTTTCCAATGTCCAGTCTGCCGGGAGATATCCCGAATTAAAATTCTCGGAAAAAGGAAGAGAGCGGGGAGCGGCAACACCGTTGTCCACATCCGTGTATGCCGGAATAGACTTAATTCCGTCGGAATATACAGCAGTAACATAATATCTGTACTTCCCGGCTGGAACACTTTTATCCACGATCTGAAGGTCTTTGATGTCAGTGCCGATATTGACATCCGCCCTCTGCACTTCATAATGCGACACCGTGTATCCTTCATCTTCCGGAGCTTTCCATGTCAGGGTCACGTTGCCGTTGTCGATGGAAGCCTGAAGACCGCAGGCATTATAGCGTGTATCGATGGCAATCCGGCGCCCTGCCGGCTCGGACTCTCCGTCAGGATCATTATATACGGCTGTTACTTTAAAATCATAGATGCCTTTGGTATAACCAAAGAATTCCACAGATGTCTCCTCAAGCATCGATCCGACTTCAAGACCATCGCAATATACGCTGTAGGAAGATGGGGAAATCTCGCCATTGGGGTCCTCCCAATTTAAGGAAATGATATAGGATTCACCGAATTCATCGTAAGTGCTTTCCACCGATACGTTTGCAGGCGGAAGCAACTTTATGTCGGCGATCGTGACATCCACGGATGCAGCCGGAGAAAGCATACCTCCGGATTCGGCATATACTTCATATCGATGTTTGCCGGCTTTCTTTACGCTACGGTCGGTATATGCGAGACTCTTGACATGTTCAGCTATGGTTTCTCCGTCAAGCTTGATAGTGTATCCCTCGATGACATCGTTTCCTGACAGGGAAGAATAAATCTTCACATCGTCGAGTGCCCACAGGAAATGAATAGTCTCATCGGCGTCGCTTACTCCTTGGAATGCCACCATGGCAGGTGCATCGCCGTCAATGGGCAGCACAAGATTGTGCCATCCGAATTCTGGTTCCGCATCATGGGCGGCATCCCAGAGTACAGTCCATGTCGTGCCATTATCATGACTTACCTTTATATAGTAGTGGTCAGGGAACTCTTCATCCGCGCCGTATTCAAGTATCTTGGGGTCGATAAAGTAGAAAAGGTCAAGATAGCTTGCATTTTCTACAGCGGGGGTGATTAGCCATTCATCCTGCGCTGACTCATGGTCGCCTATTGTGGCATACATATCGAAATACAGCATCGCACTTGCTTCTCCTGAATGTATGTAGTCCTGATAGTTGTTGGTCTGTATGAAATCCTGGCTTGGAAAATGGAACCAAGAACACAGATACGCGTAATCATTGGTAACTTTTTGCTCCCATCCTGCTGCAGGAAACTCCTCCTGCTCGAAATCGCAATCAAGCAAAGTCTGTCCTGCATCGCCGTTGGTCCATTTCAGATCCACGCGGGTTCCGGTAACTTTCGAGACAAGGTCAGCCGGAGATGCCGGAGCGCCCTGAGCTGTGAATGCCGGCATGGCTATGGCAAGGATGGCACATAGCCGCATCATGACAGTGTAAGAATGTTTCATAATGTTGGTGTTTAGTTAAAATGTCTGGACACAAAAATAGAAAAATTGTCACCGCTGTAAAAGGTATGAGTGTTAAAATGGTTATGATTTCGCGAAATCATAACCATTTTAACACAATTCCTGTTTTATGTAGATTGTATTAGATCGATTTTGCGGTTATATCTGTTTTAATTAAATTTGCAATTTTCATTCAGAAAACAGGAAATGAATATCAATCCCCGCCGTCTACGGCTCTTATTTATTGCCATGTGTTTATGTTTCGTGCAGATACTTTCTGGAAAAGCATCTGTGGCTACAGACATGCGTCTCATGAACATGATTCAGACCGATAGCCTTTTTCATCAGGGAAAAGAGGCGATGGAACGCCGTGATATGGATGATGCTCTTAATATTTTCACTGTAGTGTGTTCACGCGATGATAGAAAAAGCTCCAGGCTTCTTTTCTCAAAGGCGCATCAATTACGTGGCAACATACTGAGCGCAAAAGAAAACTATGCAGAAGCCATACAAGCATATCTTCAAGCCCGCGCCATAGCGGAGCATGAAGGATTCTCAGATCGTCTTCCTTCCATATATATCAATATCGGGAATGTTTTTTCATCAATAGGCGATCTCGACACTGGAATTAGCTTTTATCAAAAAGCTCTGTCGGTTCCTGACGGTGACGGAAAGTTAAAGGCTCTTCCTATAATTTATAATAATCTGCTTTATGCTTATTATCTCAAGGCTGATGTGGATTCTGCTCGTAAGTATTATGAAATAGACCATAACCTCGGGTTGGTTGATTCTCGTTCACATTATGATCTGATTCTAAACAGAGGTCTTATCTATGAACTCGAGGGAAAAGCTCCGGAAGCAAGAGAGCGGTTCCGCGTTGCCGCGGATTTCGCCCGTGATTCGCTAAAGTCACCGGAATGTGAGGCGGCTGCAAAATCCCATATTGCATACACTTACGAACGAGAGAATGTCTTGGATTCTGCGCTCGTCTATCTGCATTCAAATGAAGCGATGGCACGTATTGACGGCTATAACAATCTTCTTGTGGAATCATTGCGCGACCTTGCACGTGTCTACGAGTGTATGGGGCGGAGGACAGAATCACTTCTCTACAAATCGGAATATCTTTCGATGTCCGATTCTCTTTTCAGCCGCGAGAATCTTAATTTCATCAAGAATTCACAAGTTCTGTATGAACAGAACGCTGATGCATATACAATCAGGACACTTAATACGACAAACGCATTGCAGCGACACTGGATTATCGCTTTGTTTGTAATAATTACCGTGATAGCGTTTCTGTCAGTATCATTATGGCGGCAAAAACGTAAACTTTCAAATGCATGGAAGGGCCTATATGAACGAAATTTGTCGCTTCTTGATGCTGAAAGGCATTATACAGGACGTATCGCCGGCCTTGAGGAACGCTTGAAAGAGATGGAGGAAAACTACCTGCAAAATGAGCAACAAACCATGCCCCCAAACCGCAAACCGCTGATCACCACTGAGCAACGCAGGATACTTCTCGATAAGATCTGTCATGTCATGGAATCATCCGACTTATATTGTGATCCGGAATTCAGCATAGACCGTCTGGCTGCCGCCATAGATTCCAACTCCCGATATGTATCCGAGATGATAAATACAGAATATGGAATAAATTTCCGTACATTCCTTAACAAATATCGTGTAAAGGAAGCCATGCGAAGGCTTGAGGATATTGAGAATTACGGACATTTTACGATAAAGACAATCGGTGAAAGCGTAGGATATAAATACCAGGCGACTTTTATCTCCGTATTTACCAAGGAAACCGGACTAAAGCCGAGTCTGTACCAACAGCTTTCACGCAATCGAAGGAACAGGATCTCAGAAATATGACCTGAGCGTAGTCAGTAATATATCTTTTATTTGAAGATTATTGATCCGTCGCGTGACACACCCTCGATGCTTATTGTAGAGTCAACAAGCAAGTGCAAAATTATCTAATCGCATTGAAGAACTCAACT
>CAJUMZ010000013.1 GCA_910587665.1 uncultured Muribaculum sp. | reverse complement strand
CTCGAACCCGCGACCCTCAGCTTGGGAAGCTGATGCTCTACCAACTGAGCTACTACCGCATGTCGTCGGTATTTGTGATTGCAAATATACGTATAATAATTTAAACCGGCAATAAAAAAATGTGCGCAATGAAGATCATTACGCACATTTATATTAATTAATGTGTAAGCAGTGGATTAATACAGGCTGCTGAGGTTGAAACGTGAAAATTCAAGATCGCTCTTTGCCTGGTCAACGAGATTCTTGTCAAGCTTGAATGCCTCGCGGAGATTGTTGTATACCATATCGCTGTTGTTGGTACGGGCACCAAGCACTGCGGCAATATAATAAGTTGTAGCATCAGGATAGTCTATGCCGCCAAGGGTAGTCTTTGCCTTGCTGTAATCCTTGTTTAGGATCTGGGCAAGTGCGGCATTGTTGCTCTTGCTGTCGCCAAATGCGCGGATTGCAGAATTGTAGTCACCTTGTTTCATGTAATATACTCCAAGAGCATCGGCAAGGGCGGGTACACCGGCTGCGTTGCCGAATCGGGCGGTGGCATCCTTGTAATTCTTGTTAAGGAGCGATACGAGTCCGAGGTTCATCTGAGCCTCACCGCTTTCGGGAGCCATCTTTGCTGCCTGTTCGAAGCAAGCCTGCGCGGCATCATAATCCTGGTCTATGTACTGGCACATACCGAGATTGTTAAACGCACGGTAGTCGTTCGGGTAGATGCTTGCTGCGGTGTCATAGATCTGTATACGCTGGTCGTTATCGTCGGTAAGAGTTGCGGCATAAAGCAGCTCGTCAACGGAAAGACCTTTAGGATTGAGCTTGTAGATGTTCATGATTTCCTCGTCGCTCTTACCGATTACGTCGATAGATGCTGTGATGCGTGAGTAGCGGAGCTGCGGTAATATCTCTTCAGCAAGCTGGTCAAATACGGAGGAGAGGTTGCGTATTTCACGTTCGCGCTGTTCGGGATCCTTGTACATTGAAAGTACGCTTAAGATAAGCTCCTTGTCTTGAATGTTGCTTGCTGCGACAAGCTTCTTGAATCCTTCCCAGTCCTGGGGAGTGAAGTCGGCTGTGAGTTCACCGAAATCGCTGATATGATCTTTTTTCAGCTTTCCTTCCACATAGTTGACTGTGTTTTTCTCGCGGTTTTCTGCAAGCTTGGTGTTTAGCTTCAGACCACCGTCGGGCGAAGCGTAAGAAGTCACATTGATTTCCTTTATTTCGCGGCGACCGTCATCATTTGCCTCGGCAAGCTCCTTGTGAAGGTTCTGCATCTCTGAAGAACGAAGTTCTCCGTCGCGGATGTTGGCCTGGTTAATAAGGAATTTGATGTCAGCATCAAACTTTTCGTTGATCACACGCTGAAACTTGTCGGCTGCGATAGCGGGGGTGACTGTGCCGACATCGGCAAGCGCTGCTGTTGCAACTACACCGGTCGCAACCTTTACACGCGGGAGCACATACTGTTTTCCTCCTTGCTTTACCGTAAATGCAAGTGAAAGGTCGCTCTTGCGCATATCGGGATTGTAGGCATACTGTACCGGTATGGTGACCGTGCCGCCATATTCAAAGTTGACCACCGGATTGTTGCCGCGCACTTTTTCTCCCTGGAAAGTGTAGGGTGCCGATGCAACTTCCGTACCCGCGAACTCAAGATAAGGGGTAACGGTGACTTCTGCATTTTTTACAAAGAATTTGCCGGGGATGTTTCCGGTCACTGTAGCGGGCACCTTGTCGCCCACAACTTCAAGGGGATTGGGGTTGACCGTGAAGTAATCAGCCTTAAACTGATTCATCTTCTTTCCGCAACCGGTGAGGAGCAATGCTGTCCCCAATACCGCCGAATAGCATAATTTGCCGTTCATGATGTTTAAATCGGTTATATAACTTTATTTGTTGGAAATTTTTTCACTACGACAAATATACGACATTTTAGACACTCGTTTGCACTCTTTTCGGAAAAAGATGTCTATATTTGTGGAAATATCATATTTGCAATGACTATCAACCGATTTTTCAGGAGCGGCGTCGTTATACTTGCCGCCTGCTCGGTCGCCGTTACCATGAGCGGTGAGACCAAAAGTAATGCCGGCTCGGCTTATCTGTTGTCGCAGACAAAGGATATGAGCCGTGATTTCTTCGACCTAAGTAACACATATTTCTTCGCTGACAGCCTTGTGGATTTTAATGTATCTGACGGCACCGGCATTTTGGAATGGAAACGTCATCAGCTAATGCCACGGCAGGCATTCAATGCCAATACTTACCTGCATCAACCGCTGAAATCACTCGACTTTCCTGATACGGCATATCCGCAGGATCCACAGCTTCGCTTTATCGTAGTGCCTGTCAATGACCGCACATTAAGAATCCGTGTATATACTTCACCTGTTACTCCGAAAGAGGATGATTACGAGTCGGTAATGCTTGACGGTGCACCGAAATATGACGGTTCGTCATGGAAAGTGACCCGCGACGGTGATGACATATATTATAAGTCGCCTTATGGCTCGCTTGAAATTGAAGGTTATCCCTGGCGACTCGTTTTGCGCGACTCCACCGGTAAGGAGCTTACGCGAACAAGGGTCTGGAGCGACAATGATAGTACACAGGTCAAGGTTGCTCCGTTCAGCTTCATTAAGCGCGGAAGCGACAATTCCCGCAGTATAAATCCGGTATGGTCGCTTGCGCCGGGTGAACGTATATATGGTTTCGGTGAGTCTGCGACGCCACTTAATAAGGTAGGTCAGCAGCTTAATCTATTTGTAACCGATCCGCAGGGTCCTGAAACTCCCGATATGTATAAGCCTGTGCCTTTCTTCTTCAGTGACAGGGGATATGGAATGTTTATGCACACATCTGCACCGGTTACTGCCGATGTAGGGCGCAGCTATATCGGTGCCAACAAGCTTTTTATGGCTGACGAAGAGATGGACTTGTTCGTGTTTTTCGGTTCTCCTAAGGAGATTTTGGGCGAATATACAGCCTTGTCGGGACGCCCCGAGATGCCTCCGTTGTGGTCGTTTGGTACATGGATGAGCCGCATATCATATTTTACCGAGGATGAGGGCAGGGAAGTGGCTCGTCAGCTACGTGCTCACAAGATACCGAGCGATGTAATCCATTTCGATACCGGATGGTTTGATGTTGACTGGGAGTGTGACTACGAGTTTTCACCCGAGCGTTTCCGCGATCCCGCCAAAATGATTTCCGACCTTAAGAAAGACGGATTTCATATAAGCCTGTGGCAGCTTCCTTACTTTGTGCCGGGTAACAAATATTTTACGGAACTTGTAGAAAAAGGTCTTGCCGTGAAAAACGGTAACGGCACATTGCCATATGAGGACGCCGTACTTGACTTTACCAATCCGGCAACTGTCGAATGGTATCAGGATAAGCTTGGCAAATTGCTTTCCATGGGCGTCGGCGCGATAAAGGTTGACTTCGGTGAGGCGGCTCCTATTGAGGCTGTATATGACAATGGCCGGACCGGGTGGTATGAACACAATATATATCCCGTTCGCTATAACAAGGCGGTTGCCGATGTCACTCGTAAGGTCAATGGTGAGAATATAATATGGGCGCGCTCCGCGTGGGCGGGAAGTCAGCGTTATCCTCTGCATTGGGGTGGTGATGCCGCTTCGACCGACACAGGAATGGAAGGCACTGTCAGGAGCGGGCTTTCCCTCGGATTATCAGGCTTCTCTTTCTGGAGCAATGACATAGGTGGATTTGTCACCAGTACCCCGGAGGAACTCTATCGCCGTTGGTTACCGATGGGATTCCTTACATCCCACAGCCGTGCTCACGGTGCGCCTCCGACAGAGCCATGGCTCTATGACAACAAAGAGTTTACCGATTATTTCCGCAAGTGTGCCGAGTTGAAATACTCATTGATGCCTTACATATATACCGAGGCGAAAGAATGTTCTGAAACCGGACTTCCGATGTTCCGTGCACTTTTGCTTGAGTTTCCCGATGACCGTGGCGCATGGAGTGTCGAGGACCAGTATATGTTCGGATCGCGAATTATGGTTGCGCCCCTTTTCGAGAATGCCACGTCGCGTGACGTATATTTGCCCGGCGATTCGCCTTGGATTGACTATCAGACAGGCAAGAGCTATGCACCCGGGTGGAGAAACATCAATGCCGACGGTGATCTTCGATGCGTAATTCTCGTGCGTGACGGGTCAGTGATTCCTCATGTTGCGCCGGCTCAGTCGACCGACAGAATTAACTGGGATAATATTGAGTGGAAACATTATGGCGCCCCGGGCGTTAAGAAAGGAAAGATATTCAAGCCCGGCATGTCCGAAATTTCTATCGTGGATATACAATGATTGAGGCGGCGTTATTTCGTGGTTTTGCCGAAAGTCGTTATCTTTGTGCCCGATTTTAATAAAAATTGTATAATTATAGAATTTTTCAGCCGATGAGAAAATGGCGTATTGATGACAGCGCGGAGCTGTATAATATCAATGGATGGGGACTTAAGTATTTTTCCATCAATGAAAAGGGACATGTTGCCGTATCGCCTCGCGAGGGTTATGCCTCGGTAGATCTTAAGGAGGTGCTTGATGAGTTGCAGGTGCGCGATGTGGCGGCGCCGGTACTTTTGCGTTTCCCCGATATACTTGACAATCGTGTGGAAAAGATTTCCCGTTGCTTCAAGACTGCCGCTAAGGAGTATAATTATCAGGCTGAAAATTTCATAATTTATCCAATCAAGGTCAATCAGATGCGTCAGGTCGTGGAAGAAATCGTGTCCCACGGCAAGAAGTTCAATATCGGACTTGAAGCAGGTTCGAAGCCGGAACTTCATGCGGTGCTTGCCACCAATATTGCTGAAAATGCCTTGATTATCTGCAACGGCTACAAGGATATGGATTATATCGAGCTTGCACTTCTCGCGCAGAAGATGGGCAGGCGTATTTATCTTGTAGTCGAGAAACTTAATGAGCTTGCAATGATTGCCGAGTCGGCTAAACGGCTTGGCATAAAGCCAAATATCGGTATTCGTATAAAGTTGTCAAGTTCCGGTTCGGGAAAGTGGGAAGAGTCGGGGGGCGACCAGTCTAAATTCGGTCTAAATTCGAGCGAACTACTCGAGGCTCTTGATTTCCTCACAAAGAACAAGATGACAGAATGCCTCAAGCTCATACATTTCCATATCGGTAGTCAGATTACAAAGATCCGCCGCATTAAAAATGCCTTGCGTGAGGCTACACAGTTTTATGTGCAGCTGACTAAGATGGGCTTTGACATTGATTTTATGGATATAGGCGGAGGCCTCGGGGTGGATTACGACGGTACTCGCAGCTCTTCCAGCGAAAGTTCGATGAACTATTCGATTCAGGAGTATGCCAATGACTCCATCTCGGCTATTGTCGACGCCTGTGAAAAAAACGATCTGAAACAGCCCAATATAATTACCGAGAGCGGTCGTTCGCTTACGGCTCATCACTCGGTGCTGATATTTGATGTGCTTGCTACCACATCCTTGCCTGAGTGGAATGATAAGCATGAGATCTGTCCTGATGATCATGAACTTGCGCGTGAATTGTATGACATATGGGACAAGCTCAGCCAGCCGAGGCTCTTCGAAAGTTGGCATGATGCCCTGCAGATACGAGAGGAGGCTCTTGACCTGTTTAGCCTCGGCTTGCTTGACATAAAGACCCGATCGCAGATCGAGAAACTTTTTTGGTCGGTGGCGCGTGAGGTAGGGGAGATTGCCGGTACATTGAAGCATGCTCCTGAAGAGTTGCGTAAGATTGCAAAGATGCTTCCCGACAAATATTTCTGTAATTTCTCACTTTTCCAATCGCTTCCTGACTCCTGGGCTATTGATCAGGTGTTTCCGATTATGCCCATTTCGCGGCTTGATGAAAAGCCGACGCGCACAGCAGTGCTTCAGGACATAACCTGCGACTCTGACGGTAAAATTTCAAACTATATATCCAACAACGGTACTTCGAGTTCTCTTCCAGTGCATGTGCTGCGTGACCGGGAGCCTTATTATATTGGTGTATTTCTTGTTGGCGCATATCAGGAAATACTTGGTGACATGCACAATCTGTTTGGTGATACCAACGCAGTGCATATCAGCGTCTACAAGGATCGTTACGAGATTGATCAGGTGATTTACGGCGAGACAGTCGACGAGGTGCTTGACTATGTGCAGTATAACCCCAAGCGGCTTGTGCGTAATGTAGAGACATGGGTCACCTCTTCAATGAAAGCCGGGAAGATAACGCCTGAAGAGGGCAGGGAGTTCCTGAGCAATTATCGTTCGGGGCTTTACGGTTATACATATCTGGAAAAGGATTGATGCCGATGGCACAACGCTATTTTATGCGCCTCGCCTATAACGGCGCTCCTTTTCACGGATGGCAGTCGCAGCCTAATGCCGTCAGTGTGCAGTCAGTCATTGAAGACGCATTGTCGCGGATATTCCGCTCTCAGGTTAAAATTACCGGCGCGGGTCGCACCGATACCGGTGTGAATGCTGCAATGATGGTCGCCCATTTCGATTTGGAGTCCCCTGCGGAGATTGATGGCAGACTGTTGACAAGCCTTAACTCTTTGGTCGGAAGGGATATTGCCATAGAATCAATAAACCCTGTTCACCCGGAGGCGCATGCAAGATTTGATGCAACGTCGCGTACTTATCATTATTATACCCATGGCGGCAGGTCTCCTTTCTTGTATACTCATAGCTGGCAGGAGCCGTCGCAGCTTGATTTCGAGGCAATGAATGAGTGTGGCTCTATTCTTGTTTCTACGAGTGATTTTACTTCGTTTGCAAAGTTGCATTCCGATGCCAAGACCAATATATGTAAGGTTACTTGTGCTGAATGGCGTAAAATTGATGATGGTAGGCATGTGTTTGTGATTACCGCCGATCGCTTTCTCCGTAATATGGTACGTGCCGTGGTCGGTACGCTTGTCGAGGTGGGCAGGGGCAAGATGGATATTGATGGGTTTAAAAAAGTAGTGGAGGCAAAAGACCGCTGTTCAGCAGGTACTTCAATGCCTCCACATCCATTGTTTCTTCAAGATATTACATATCCTTATCCTTTTTAGAAATCATTGTCGGTGAGCAATCGGGTGATTTCCGGAGTCAGGCAGTCTGATATCTGGAAATATGGTACTCTCACGTTGATACTGCCTTCGCTATACGGGGCTATATCATAAGGATTGTAATGGAATATGACCTCGTATCCTTGCAGATAGAAGTTTTTGCTTACATATATTTGGTCCGTAAATATACCGCGACGATTAAGTTCTTCCATTGACGAGACATTGTAGCGCGTCATAAGATTATCCTTAATCGCCTGTAGCAGTTTAGGCTCGCTTTCAGGCGTGAAGGCGTTGTCATAAGTGAGCACCTTTCCGGTTGAAAAGTCATAGTTCACATAGGTGGACTCTGTCATGCCATGGGCTCCGCCGTTATAGGTTGCCGTCATGATCTGGTAAGAAATGAACAATGGGCTGAAGGTGATAACCGATGCTATCATGTCGCGGGAATATACCATAGCCGGTTCATCGGAAGGTATTGAGTCTATTTCCTTCATCTTGAACAGATCGGAGCCTTCAGGCTGCGCCGCTGATGCGATCATAGAGGCTTCAAGCGTCTGTCCCGGTTTGTCAAATATAGCTGTCAGGAGCGAATCCTGAAGCGTCTTAAGGTTGTAGTCACTCATCTTTTCGGGCCATTCGACAGCTATCCTCACCGTACTATAGACCTCTGCGGAATCGTTGAAGTGGGCTGGCGCACCTTCGCAGATATAGCTGCGTTTGAGTGATTTCACAGACTGAATGACCTCAAAATTGGTTATGCCGTTTTCTGCTTCTGATGTTGAGTTCACTGATTTATTGTTGCTCCCTCCGCATGAGGCAATGGTTGTTGCCAATGCCAATGCTATCGTTCCTTTATATAATTTTGCTTTCATGAAAAAAATATGGTGATAGTTTATATTACAAATATAACGATTTTATGGTTTGAAATGTTTGTTTAATGGAATTAAATGCCCCTGATGTGGCAATGAATATCATATGTAACATTATTGTAACATTGGAGGTTCGGGCTTCTTATATATTAAATAGGTATAGTATAGTGAGAAATAGACCAATATAACGGTCATTTTTGCCTGTTTGCGCAAAAATCGGACATTTGTGCAATGAAAAGTTTTAGTAATTCAATTAAAATTACTTACTTTGCACTGCAAAATAGAAAAATCATTACTAATTAAATTTTATAATTATGTCAGAAATTGCATCTCGTGTAAAGGCTATTATTGCTGACAAGCTCAGCGTTGATGAAAACGAAGTAACTGAAAATGCAGAATTCACTAAGGATCTTGGTGCTGATAGCCTTGATACTGTAGAGCTCATCATGGAGTTTGAGAAAGAATTTGGCATCACTATTCCCGATGACAAAGCTGAAGGCATCACTACCGTTAAGGATGCTATCGACTACATCGAAGCAGCAAAAAACTAAAAATCGTATAACTCTATTTTCCCGTTTTTAAATGGAATTAAAGAGAGTTGTTGTAACAGGTCTTGGAACTGTAAATCCCCTTGGCAATGACGTTGCCTCTACTTGGCAGAGCGCGCTTGAGGGTAAGAGCGGTGCCGGGCCTATTACACATTTTGACGCCTCTAAATTCAAGACCCAGTTCGCATGCGAGGTGAAAGACTTCAATGCGGCCGATCATTTCGACCGTAAGAAGCTGCGTCAGCTTGACCTCTATGCTCAGTATGCGCTTGTTGCTGCCGAGCAGGCGGTTAACGATGCAAAGCTTGACACTGAGGATATAAACAAGGATCGCGTCGGGGTTATTATTGCAGCTGGTATCGGCGGTCTTCACACATTTGAGGAAGAAGCCGGTTATTATGCGTTGCATCATGAGGAGATGGGTCCGAAATACAATCCTTTCTTCATCCCTAAGATGATTGCCGATATTGCTTCCGGTCATGTATCCATGCAGTATGGCTATCACGGACCCAACTATGGTGTCGTGTCGGCTTGTGCGTCATCTACCAATGCACTTATTGATGCGTTCAACCTTATCCGTCTCGGTAAGGCTGATGCGATTGTCGCCGGCGGTGCCGAGGCTGCGGTATTCCCCGCAGGTGTGGGGGGCTTCAACTCCATGCACGCTCTTTCGACCCGTAATGACAATCCGGCCACTGCTTCACGCCCGTTCAGCAAGTCGCGTGACGGTTTTGTGATCGGTGAAGGCTCATCGGTGCTTGTGCTTGAAGAGCTTGAGCATGCAAAGGCTCGCGGTGCGAAGATTTATGCTGAGATTGTTGGCGGCGGCATGTCGGCTGATGCCTACCATCTTACCGCTACCCACCCTGAGGGTCTTGGCGCAAAGCTTGTGATGAAGAATGCCCTTGAAGACGCAGGTATGAAGCCGGAAGAGATTGATTATATCAATGCTCACGGAACTTCGACTCCTGTAGGTGACCTTTCGGAGGTCAAGGCTATCAAGGAAGTGTTTGGCGACCATGCTTACGATCTTAACATCAGCTCAACCAAGTCTATGACCGGTCATCTTCTCGGTGCCACCGGTGCTCTTGAGGCTCTCTTCTGTGTGAAGGCAGTGCAAGACGACATTATCCCTCCGACCATCAATCATGATCCGGAGGACTTGGATGAAGAGATTGACTACAATCTTAACTTTACATTTGATAAGGCTCAGAAGCGTACTGTCAATGCCGCTCTTTCCAATACATTTGGTTTCGGCGGTCATAACGCAAGCATTATCGTAAAGAAATACGCTGAATAATTCGCCTTAAAGGTAGATTACTGATATAGGGGGCTGTCTTATATATGGCAGTCCCCTTGTTTTTTGTGATAATTAGTAAATTTGGCATTATTCTTAACTATAGTTCTGAAACTTGCGTCATCAAATTATGGTTATTTTATAAAACATCAACCATAAATTATAGGACTATGGCTAAGTATGATTTGACACAGAAAGAGCTTCCGGCTCACAAGGATCCGTTGGAGCTTCCCGCCCATAAGATAAAGGGCGTTATATCGCGTAAGTCTTCGGCTGCTGCTGTTCCACCGGTGGCAGCAGTATCTACCGCTGATGTTGACGAGGCTAAAGGTACATTCCGGTGGGAACTGCTTGCCGCATTGCTGGGTGTGGCACTTGTATTTGCAGGCTTCCTGTTCTGGGGAAAGCATGATTCAATGAAAGATACCTCCACGTTGACTTCCGGCGTAATGAAGACAGATGCCAATCCTGTAGGATTTATGTCTGATGGTGTGGCATCGGCAAGGATTACTGATGAAACTGACCTTGGAACTGCAGCGGATCTTGCCAATAATTCCGGTGAGATAAATGCTGAAGTGGAAGAGGTTGACGTTGCACCCGTTACTTCTGCCGCCACCGGGGCTACAGACATGTCGGGCGCTCTTGCCGGCAGCGGTTCGTCTGCGACCGGTATTTCTACTGATAAAGTGATATATCTATTTAAGTTTGACAGTGAAGGTGTACGTGAAAACACTCCGCTAAACAATCTTGCCGAAAAGGCTAAAAGTGAAAGCAAGGATGTAACGGTAGTTGCATATACCGACGAGAAAGGGAATGAGGCATACAATCTCCGCTTAAGCCGGGAGCGTGCTGAGGCGATAGGCGATTATCTTATAGCACATGGTGTGCCTGCCGATCATGTAACTACTATCGGAAAGGGTGAGACCCATGCCTTTGGCAATGACGCTCTTGACCGTCGTGCGATAATAACAATTAACTGATTGATAGCAAGTTCTCTTCGTGGGGCGTAATATTTTTTAATATTATGCCCCATAATATTGTTTATTTATGAAAAAAATATATTACATTTGTAAATGTCATTGTCATTGATGATGACATTTACAACACGCACACACACATTATAATAATTATTAAAAGGTAGATATGACATATTGAAAATTGACTACAGAGGCATTTGCGGAAATTTTAAGTTTTGCTATGTCGCGGTTAAACATTTTTATCAATCTTGTTGTTATATGTTTACTGATGCTTTGGTTATTTTCGATAATGATTGTGTCTTGCTAAAAAAATTTGAAGTGAATACTCAACCGGTATCTTTTATGAAAAAAATTTCAATCGTTTTGGTAAGTATGGTCTATATGCTTCCAGGAGTGTTGGCTGTACTGGCTCACACACATGCGCTCGATCCTATTGAAAAGGTGGATGCACCTGAAGTGACGGAATCTGGATACGCCGTTTCTGATTCATTGCAGAGGCATGACAATCAGTATCTTGTTATGTTGGAATCTCCGAAGAATAAATAAATTTATTTATTACATGACAAAGGGCGGTTTGTTTTTACACAAGCCGCCCTTTGTCGTTTGTAGAATTAAAGCCTTTTATTCATGGCACATGCAGTTATTGATTTGGGGAAATTTCAATACGCTTGTCTCCATCGTAAATGCGTCAATAATCAGGAGTCTTCCAGTAAGAAGTGTTCCTGAGCCGGTAAGATACTTTATGGCTTCAGCCGCCTGTATGGAGCCAATGATTCCTGTTATTGCGCCAAGTACTCCCGCCGGGGAGTTTTCAGGAATGTCATGTAAGTCGGTGTCAATTCCGAAAAGGCATCTGTAGCAGGGAGAGCCGGGAACATGGGTGAACGTGTAGCCTTTCATGCCGTTTATCGCTCCGTGGGAAAAAGGTTTGCCGGCTTTTGCGCAGAGATCATTGATCAGGTATCGTGTATGGCTGTTGTCGGAGGCATCGATTATGAAATCATAGCATGATATTATAGCCTCTCCATTTTCTTCAGTCAGTCGGAGCGGATATACCTCTGTTTTTATCTCCGGGTTCAGCAATGACAGCTTTTCTGCAGCCGATTCGGCTTTTAGCCTGCCTATTCCGGGTGTCGTATGTAATATCTGACGGTTAAGATTACTTAGGTCAACCGAGTCACTGTCCGTTATGCCTATCGTTCCGACGCCCGCGGCGGCGAGATAATATAGCGCAGGGGAGCCAAGCCCCCCTGCGCCTATTACTAATATTTTGCCCTTGCTGATCTTTTCCTGCCCTTCAATGCCGATTTCCGGAAGCATCATTTGCCTCCGATAGCGTTCAATTCGGGATTCTGTCATAGGGCGAAAATTTTATTTGCTTTCAGGAACATTGATCTTACCGGGTTTTGCGGGCTGATTGATTAGACCGCGGTTGCGAAGCAGTGCCTCAGGGGTAGGCTTTCTTCCGCGGAATTTTACATACAGTGCCATAGGATCTTCGCTGCCTCCCATTTCAAGTACATTTTCCTTAAATGATTTTGCGGTAGCCGGATCAAAGATGCCTTTCTCCTTAAACAGCTCAAAACCGTCGGCGTCAAGTACCTCCGCCCAAAGATAGGTATAGTAGCCGGAAGCATAGCCGTCGCTGCCGAATATATGCTTGAAGTAGGGACTGCGGTAACGGTATTGTACTTCTTTAGGCATGTTAAGCTTTGCGGCAACAGCCTTTTCAAATTTTTCCACATCTATGTCGGTGGTGTCGGTAAGCTGTCCCCACTGCAGGTCAAGAAGAGCTGCACCTACAAGCTCGGTGGTAATGAATCCTTGATTATGGGTTGACGCTGTCTGGAGCTTTTCGATAAGGGAGTCAGGCATTGCCTCTCCGGTCTTGTAATGGTGGGCAAACTTTTTCAGCATCTCAGGCTCCATTGCCCAGTGCTCGTGAATCTGAGAAGGGAGCTCTACGAAGTCACGGTCCACGTTAGTGCCTGCCTGGCTCTTGTATTTTGCGCGGCTGAGCATGCCGTGAAGTCCGTGTCCGAACTCATGGAACATTGTCTCTACTTCGTCAAGGGTCAGCAACGACGGACTGTCGGTCGTGGGGTGGGTGAAGTTGCATACGTTGAATATTACCGGGCGTTCAACCTTTTCAAAGTCGGAACTTGATCCTTTAAATTCGCTCATCCATGCTCCCTGACGCTTGCTCGGGCGTGTAAAATAGTCAGTCATGAACACTGCCACATGGTTGCCTGCTTCATCCTTGACATCATATACGGTTACTTCCGGGTCATATTTCGGGGCATCCGGCATTTCGGTGAATGTTACGCCGTAGAGACGTTTTGCCATTTCAAACACACCGTTGCGAACACTGTCAACATGGAAATACTGACGCACCTCGTCTTCATCAAGATTGTACTTGTCTTTGCGCACCTTCTCGGCGTAGTAATAGTAATCCCACGGCTCGATGGTGAAATTGTTGCCTTCCTTGTTGCTGAGTGCCTGCATCTCTGCCACCTCCTCGCTTACACGCGCGATCGCCGGTTTCCATATCTGCATGAGAAGTTCCTCAGCATTGTTGACATTCTTTGCCATGACATTTTCGGTCATGTAGGCGGCGTAGTTGTCATATCCGAGCAGTTTGGCTTTCTCTACGCGCGCCTTTAATATCTCGGCTATTACAGGATAATTGTTGTATTCGCCCGACGAGGCAAGGGTGGTATAGCCCTTGTACATCTTCTCGCGGAGATCGCGGTTGTCGGCATACTGCAATAGGGGCAGGCGGCTCGGCGCATGGAGAGTGAATACCCATTTGCCTTCCATACTGCGATTTTTCGCCTCTTCTGCTGCAACGGCAATGCTTGTCGCGGGAAGCCCTGAAAGCTGTGATTCGTTATCGACCACAAGCTCAAACGCATTGGTCGCGCTCAACAGGTTTTTGTTGAATTTCTGATATAGGTCGGCGAGCCTGCCGTTGATATTCTTCAGCTCCTCTTTCTTGGCATCGTCAAGGAGAGCACCGTTGCGCACAAAGCTTTCATACGACTTTTCAATCATCAGCTTCTGGGCTGATGTGTAGCTCATGTTTTCGCGGTTGTCGTAAAGGGCTTTTACGCGCTCGAAGAGTTTGGGATTCATTGAGATCTCATCGGTATGTGCCGAGTACAGCGGATAGAATTCCTCTCCGATTTTGGTCATTTCGGGAGTGGAATTGGACTCATCGAGATTGAAAAATACATTGCACACTCTCTCCAGTATGGGCGCACTGTGGTCAAGTGCTATTATTGTATTTTCGAGAGTGGGGTCGGCAGGATTATTTACAATCTCTTCAACTGCTTTTTTCTGCTGTTCGATTCCGGCTTTAAGAGCGGGGATGTAATCATCGTAAGTGATTTTGTCAAACGGGGGTATGTCGTAAGGCGTGTCATACTCGCTGATAAATGGATTTTGATGTTCCTTGTCCATCTTACAGGATTGGGTTACGGCAATGCCGCTCACAAGTAGTGCGGCTGATGCCAGTTTTAGAAAATGACGGTTCATTGTTTAGTTAGTTATATAATGTGATTATTTGATCTCTTTTTCTTGTACGGCAGAGTCCCATAGAAAGGTGGCCAACAACGGATAATGGTCGGAACTGCGTGATTTGCCACGCTTGACCGAAACGGCTCGCATGTCGCCACGATAAAATATCTGGTCGATATGGAAATAGAATCGACTTGAATTGTAGGTGATCGTAGGCCCGAATGCGGTCTGGGCATATGCGTCTTTTAATCCGCAGCTTCTTATTGTTCGGTAGGCATAGCTTCCGGCGACATCATTGAAATCACCGACAAGTATGACATCCTTTACGCCCATGCTGTCGATAAAATGCTTGATATGTCGCGCTTGTTGGGCGCGTATCTTGAATGCGGTCAAAAGCTTAGGCATTACGTCACTCTTTACTTGCGACAGCTCCTTGCGTGTGGGGCGCAGCTCTTTGTCAGTCAATTCTCTGTAGGCTTCCTTATCATCGGGAGTGAGTCCTATTGATTGAAGATGACAGTTTACTACAAGCAATTCGTGTCCCTCTGCCTCGACAATGTATGCTGCATATTGCCCTGTTCCCCAGTTAGGTTGTGGGGTATCTATAAGCCTGACGGGATATTTCGACAGCAGCATTTCGCTGGCAAGGTGAGGAGTGTCTATTATATAAGGATAACGATGGCGTATGGAGTCACGTTGTTCGCGTGTACCTATGCCATGTCTTGTGCCTGTGATATTTGCGCTTTCCTGGATGCACACTATATCGGCATCTGTAGCGAGGACGTTTGACAATGTGCGGTTTTCCGGGGTGACTTGGTTATCGTTTTGATTGTCTTTAAAAGCATAGGTATTGTAGGTCAGCACTGTGAATGATCGTTCGGTCTCATCCGGCGATATTGTTATTTGTCTCATATTGAGAGGAAAAATATCGAGCAGCGGACCTATGCCAAGCAGTATTCCGGCGCCTGCCACCCATGTGCTTTTTCGATATATGAAAAAGTCGGCGACACATAATGCCAATGACAATGTAACCCAGCCCGGATATAGCATGTTGGCGACTTGCGCGAGGGCTATCTTGTCCGGGTTGATATATCCGCAATATGCCGACATGACCGTTATCGCGGCAACGACCACGTTAGTTGACATCCATATAGTCTTGAATGTCTGTTTTCCTATGTGGACTACCCGGTTCATCGTTTTATACGTCTGCTTACGTCAAACAGTTTCTGTTTCTCTTCTTTTGACAGTCCGCCGTAGCCCGATTTCTTTACCTTGTCGAGAATATCATCAAGCGTGGCTTCGTCGTCATGGCGGTTGGTTGTTGCACCTTTGCTTGCCGGTCCGGCTTTTTTCCGTGGGGCAGAGAGCCTCTTCCACAGGTTTGAGGCTCCATCGAGTAGGGAGTTAAACGGTCGGGTGATGTCGAAGCCCTTTTTCTGAGCCACGGCATAAACGGCACCGATGATCGCGCCGCCTATATGGGCGACATGTCCTCCGGCATTGCTTCCTCCTATACTGAACATGTCTATTGCGATAGTAATTACCGCCAACCATTTTAGGGATATCTCTCCTATAAAAAGCAGTCCCATTTTATAGTCGGGGTGTCGGATTGCGGTCGCCGTCACAATGCCGATTACTGAAGCCGATGAGCCTATCAGCAATCCACGCATGTCCATGGCGTTATAGTATGTAATGAAGAGTAACGCACCTCCGAGTCCGCAGTATATGTATAGTGCGAGCATGCGCTTGGATGTATCGGCAAGCAGGAATATAACTCCAAACCAATATAGCCAAAGCATGTTGAACAGGATGTGAAACAAGTCGTACTGGGCAAACATGTATGTGATGATTGTCCAGGGCCGTTCAAGTATTGCTGGAAGGTATGACGGCAGTTCTACCTCCTGTAGTACGGTATTTGCGGATATGCCGGCAAACATCAGTACGAGAGTGACGATATGAAGGACTACAAACACGGCAATGTTGATGAAGATAAGCTTCACCAACATGGAGCCGGTAGCCCATTGATATTTCAGACGATCAATAATACCCATTCCTGTTGATTATGCCTTTATGCTTCCAGTATAGAATCATTAGTACTCCGAATATCATGCCGCCGAGATGTGCGAAATGTGCTATGCCGTCTTTTGCCGAGCCAAGCCCGAGGGCAAGCTCGATAAGACCGTAACCGATTACCATCCATTTGGCTTTTATCGGCACCGGCACAAACATAAGATATAGCGGGCGGTTGGGGAAGATCATGCCGAAAGCGAGAAGCACTCCGTAGATGGCTCCCGATGCACCGACCGTGACAAGTGCGTTTTCAATCTGGGCACGGAGCGAGGCAAGCTGCGCCGGGCTTACATATTGGTAAGCCTGCTCCATGCTGAGACCGTTGGCATGTGCGAAATTGGCTATCGTCATCTCAAGGTTGTTGTTGACAAAAGAGCCTATCATCATCGCCCAGGTGGCTTCCTGGATGATTGCGGCGCCTATGCCACACGACAGATAATAGAACAGGAAGCGCTTTCCGCCAAGCACACGTTCAAGAGTGATACCAAACATGAACAAGGTGAACATGTTGAAAAAAAGGTGAGCGATGCCATTGGTCGAATGGATGAACATGTAGGTCACGATCTGAGCTATATTGAAGTCCGAAGCCCCGATGTAGTGGAGACCTCCATACTCTGTCAAATTGGCTCCTACGTTCCTCGGCATAAGCATCATTGCCAACCAGATTATAAAATTGATAATGATGAGATTTTTAGTTACCGGTGGAATCGCGCTGAAAAATGAGCCGCTGTTTCGTATCATTAACTATCTTGTTTGGTTATTTTTTGATGCAAATTTAGGGAAAATATCCCGTTATTTGACCTTGTATGCGTATTTTGAACCCTTTTAGAGGGAAATTTCGCATTTTTTTTAAGAAAAATACTTTTATTTAAAAATTTACATCTATATTTGTAACAATTAATACAACGTAAATCTATTTTTTAAAAACACAGTTATGAATAAAACAGACCTCGTCAATGCGATTGCTGAAAAAGCAAACCTGACTAAAGTAGATGCAAAAAACGCTCTTGACGCATGCCTTGATGCTATCGCCGGCGCTTTGGAAAACAATGACAAAGTGGCACTCATCGGTTTCGGTACTTTCTCTGTAGCCGAAAAAGCTGCCCGCACCGGCATTAACCCCCGCACTAAAGAGACTATCGACATTCCGGCTCGCAAGGTCGTTAAATTTAAGCCGGGTGCTGAAATTTCTAATAAATTGAACTAATAGGGATTACGTTACCTGTTAATTTGGAAATTATCAAAACTTATTATGGCGCGATCGCTCCCGTAAAAATGGGCGGTCGTGTCATTGTTTAAAAATGACACTTATCATAATCATTAATTAATTATATATTATGAAGACTATTAAATCTTTATTATTGGCTGTCGTTATGATCGCCGGCTTCTCGGTTCCCGCTGCCGCCCAGTTCCATATCGGTCCTCGCGTCGGTATTACTGTCAATCAGCTCCACTTGGATAACAAAATGTTTGATGCCGAAAATCGCACCGGTTTCACCGGCGGTCTTATGGCTGAGTTTACTGTTCCCATTATCGGTGTTGGCGTTGATGCTTCAGTGATGTATGTGCGTCGTGAAGGTGTCAACAAATATGTTGATGATGGAGAGACTATTGTTGAGAAAAACAATCGTAACTATATCGGTATACCTATTAACTTGAAGTGGAAGATCGGTATTCCTGCTGTCGGTAACATAATTACTCCGTTTATTACTACAGGCCCTGAATTTGATTTCCTTTGCAGCAAGCAGACGATTGATGACATGAAGCGTAAAAAGTGTGACGTTTCATGGAACTTCGGTCTTGGCGTTGAGCTGATCAAGCATATTCAGGTTGCTGCAAGCTATGGATTTGGCATCAATAGCGCCGTTAAATATGTCGGTGAAATTGAGACTGTGGATGTCAAGGGTAAAGACCGCTTCTGGACTATTACAGCTGCATATCTGTTCTGATACTGAACTGTCGATTAAACTGAGGACACACAATGCAAAAAGTGTGTCCTCTTTATATTATATCTAATCTTTTAACCATGAATCTGATAAAATCTTCTTTGACAATCCTGTCGCTGATTACAGGAATCTTTGCGATGGCTGAAAACTATCCCTATCGCGACGACATGTTGTGGGTTACTGTGCCCGATCATTCCGACTGGCTCTATAAGACCGGTGAAAATGCTGTCATTGACATTCAGCTGTATCGCTATGGTATGCCTGTCGACACCCTTACAGTCGACTATGCTATCGGTGACGATGAGATGCCGGCTGACACTTCCGGCAAGCTGTCGCTAAAGGATGGGAAGGCTTCCCTTGACATGGGCACGATGAACGAGCCAGGTTTCCGTGACTTGAGATTGACAGCTGTAATAGATGGTGTGAAGAGATCACATCATGTAAAGGTTGGTTTTTCTCCTGAACTTTTGCAGCCTTACACTCAACAACCCGACGATTTCCTTGACTATTGGCGGGATGCAGTGGAAAAAGACAAGCTGTTTCCGCTCACATATACCTCGGAGCCTGTGGAAAAATATTCTACTGATAAAATGTCATGCTCTCTTGTAAAGCTTCAGCTTAATCCCGATGGTAGGGCTATGTATGGCTATCTTTTTATTCCGAAGGGTGGCGGAAAGTATCCTGCCGTGCTCACGCCTCCCGGCGCAGGTGTTAAGACAATCAAGGATCCTATGCGTCACCGTTATTATGGCGAGGGCGGAGTGATACGTCTTGAAATCGAGATTCACGGGCTTCATCCCGAATTGTCTGAAGAGCAGTTTGCGACCCACCGTAAGGAGATCGGAGAGTATCTTCTTACCGGGGTTGAGGATCCCGACACATATTATATGAAGGATGTCTATCTCGGATGCCGTCGTTTCCTCGACCTGCTTGCCTCGCTTCCGGAGTGGGATGGCAGGAATCTGTTTACCCAAGGGGGTAGTCAAGGCGGGGCTCTTGCTATCACGACCGCTATGCTTGACCCGCGGGTCACAGGCTGTGCCGCCAATCATCCGGCGTTATCCGATATGTCGCGTTATGTTGACGGCAAGGGCGGGGGATACCCGCATCATATACGAAAAGATCCATCGCTTGCTACACCCGAGTTATTGCGTACTTACCGGTATTACGACGTTGTGAATTTTGCACGCAACCTTAAATGCCCGGTGAGAATGGCATGGGGATATAACGATGACACTTGCCCCCCATCGACAGGCTACATCGTATATAATCTCATCCCCTCGCCAAAAGAAGCATTGATTACTCCGATTAACGAGCATTGGACCTCGGAAGAGACCGAGCGCGGTCACTACCGTTGGATTATGGAGAATCTTAAGTAGGAATTACTGGATAAGCCCCGTGGCTTCGCTATGACGCAACAATTGGCTTATTGCCTTGGTCGTGTCATTAAGCTTGGGGTCGATCTCCACAAGCCCGGTGATTACGCGCAATGCCTGATATGCCTCGGGAAGTGCCGGATCATCGGGATTGTCATATCCTGTGGCATAATAATATTTATACATAAGGCTGCCGAGGTTGGAGGTGATTGCTGCAACATGCTCGCGAGCACGGCTGTCATCGGCGGGGCGCGTTGAGTTGAGTGTCTCTTCAAGTATCTTCCATGTCATGAGGCTGAGAGACAGTAGCCCTGAAGGGTCTACATGACATGATGCCGTATAGGCGAAAGCGGTCATACATGCCGCGTAGGCTTCCTGATGACGCTGCATCGCGGTCATCACTGCAACATATGCACAAGTGGCGGCAACGAGTTCACATGCCTCGTTGTCGCCCTTATGCTTTTGCCATTGACGGAATATGTCGCCCATGACTTCTTCGGCAAGCATTGAAGCCTCTACAAGCTCATTACGCGACAAGACGTCATATATGTCTGACAGCGCGGAATTTATCGGGCTTTCTTCCATTGGCATTCGGGTAATACTAAGTTATTCCTGTACTTTTTTCAGGGAAGTCTTTATCGTGTTGAATATCTCGTCAACCTTGCCGCTTCCCGGTATTGCATGATACTTTCCTTCGCTCTGGTAGTATTCGCGTAGAGGAGATGTCTGGTTGTGATATACTTCAAGGCGTCGGTTGATCGTGTCGAGGTTATCGTCGCTGCGACCCGATTCCTGTCCACGCTTGATAAGTCGGTCAACAAGTTCCTTGTCATCAACCTCAAGCCCTACGACTGCATGTACTTTTGAATTGCGGTCGGCAAGCATTTTCTTCAAAGCCTTTGCCTGGGGGATAGTGCGGGGAAATCCGTCAAATATCACGCCTTTTGTTGTCTCCGGGTTGTTGTCGAGCACATGGGCGAGTATGTCGACCATGAGATCGTCGGGTATTAACTGACCTTGTGAAATATAGGTGTCTGCAACTTTTCCCAGGTCGGTACCGCGTGCAATATGGTCACGGAGCACTTCACCGGTTGAAATGTGGTATAATCCGTACTCGTCAATGAGACGTTCACTTTGGGTGCCTTTTCCACTCCCGGGGGCACCGAAAATAACAATATTAAACATGACAAGAATTAAAATATATTGAATAGATACTCCCAATTATTTTGAGAGGATAACATAGGTTTTTGTTTACGATTCCTGCCTGAGCTGGTATATGTCGCGCAGGTTACGGGCAAGACCGTCAAGGTCAAGGCCGAAGCCGATTATGAATTTCGGCTCGATGGTGAATCCTACGTAGTCCGGCTCGAGCTTATGTTTCAATGACTCCGGCTTAAGCAGTAGTGTGGCTACCTTTATGGAGGCGGGATTTTTAGCCTTAAGGTCTTCCACAAGCTTTTTGATCGTTGCGCCGGTGTCGATTATATCTTCCACGATAATTACATCTCTTCCGGTAAGATCTTCGGTAAGACCCATTACTTCCTTTACTTTTCCGGAAGTTGAGGTGCCTTCATAACTCTTAAGACGTATGAAAGAGATTTCGGCATCGATGTCGACCGACCGGAATAGATCGGCTGCAAATGGGAATGCACCGGTAAGGACGCACAGGAACAGGGGCTGTTTACCTGCGTAGTCCTTGTTTATCTGTGCCGCTATCTCGTTGATGCGGCATTGTATAGTTTCATGAGTGATATAAGGCTCAAATGTCAAGCCATTGTAAGTCACTTTATCCATTGTTCCTTTTTGTTTGCGCAAATTTACGCATTTTTTGCCATTTCTCGCCATATATTTTTGTAAATTTGTGGCTGGCTTAACATGAGCCGTTTAAATATTCTTTATCAGAGATGAAAATATTTACTAACGAACAGATAAGATCTATCGAGCAATATACTATCGAGAAAGAGGGGGTGGCATCGACCGCGCTGATAGAGCGGGCGGCAGCGGCGATTACAGCCGAGATTGTGACACGCTGGACTTCTGATAAGAAAGTATGGGTGTTTGCCGGTCATGGCAACAACGGTGCCGACGCGCTTGTCGTGTCACGGTTGCTTATAGAGCAGGGCTATACTGTGGAGGTGCTTCTTTTCAATGTGTTCAACCGGCTTAGCGAGGGTTGTGTCTATGCTAAAAAACGGCTTCTCGAACTTGGCAATGTCAATTTCATTGAAGTGACCGGCGACTTTACCCCGCCGGTGATCACTCCCGGAGCGGTGGTGATTGACGGATTGTTTGGCTCCGGATTGAGAGAGTCGCTTACCGGCGGATTCCGTTCACTTGTAGATTATATCAACAATTCAAAGGCAAAGATTGTCTCAATCGACGTTCCCTCCGGATTGTTTGCCGAGTGGAATGAAAATAATCTGCGTCGTAATATCGTTCATGCTGATCTGACGCTTGCCATTCAGTTTCCTCGGCTCGCTTTTTTCATCTCTGACAATGCAGAGTTTCTCGGAGAGTGGAAAGTGCTTGACATAGGTATGAGTTCGTCGGAGATAAAAAATACCACTACTCAGTTTTTCTTGTTAGAGAAGCATGATGGCCGCCGGGTGCTTCACCAACGAGGCGAATTCTCGTCAAAGGCTGATTATGGTTCGGCGTTGATTGTAGCCGGAAGCTATGGTATGCTTGGCGCGGCACAGCTTGCGGCACGCGGCGCTTTGCGTGCAGGGGTAGGAAAGCTTACCTTGCATGTGCCTCGTTGCGGTTTTCCGGTCATGCAGACATCTGTGCCTGAGGCTATGGTGCAGGTTGACCACAATGACAGCGGTATCACTGAGATCACTCTCCGCCATCAATATGATGCCATCGCCCTTGGTCCCGGCATGGGGACCCATGATCTTACGGTAAGGGCAGTGGAGACTTTTGTCAATCAATCCACCAGACCTTTGCTTATTGATGCCGACGGGCTAAACTGCATCGCACAGCGTCCGATGATCCTTGACACAATTCCACCCATGTCGGTAATCACGCCACATGCGGGTGAGTTTGATCGTCTGTTTGGTGAACACATGTCTCAGGAAGCACGTATCATGACGGCAATGCAGAAGGCTCAGACATATAATATAGTGATTCTTCTTAAAGGACATTATACCACTGTCGTGCGCCCTGATCACCGACTATTCTTTACGGCAAGCGGCTCTCCCGCACTTGCCACTCCGGGGAGCGGGGATGTGCTTACGGGCATAATTGCCGGACTGCTTGCACAAGGGTATTCTCCCGACCTCGCCGCCACACTCGGGGCTTATATCCATGGATATGCCGGTTCGCTTGCTGCCGAGCTGCATGGCGAGTACGGAGTGCTTGCCTCCGATGTGGCTGATTGTGTCGGCATGGCGATTCGTGATATAATGAAATAAAAGTATGATACAGTAATAATATTATGTATTACCGATTATGAAAAAGACTTTTTTATCGCTTGCCTGTATGCTCGCCATGACATCGGCGGCATCAGCGCAGACAACTCAAAAATTTACCGCCACCAAGGCCAATGATTACGGACTCGTATATTCGCTACCGCTTACAGTGCTTGATATAACCATCGAGGCTGAGCGTGTAGTGAAGAAACCGGGTGAATTTTATAAATATGCAAAAAAATATCTTAACGTGGACAATCCTGTCACTGAGCCTTCTGAATCATGGTCAGTTAAGCAGGTGATTGTCAATGCCCGTGGTATTGCTGACGATGACCGTCGCTACCTTATGGAATTCAAGGGTGGCTTTTCCCCGTTTTTGATCATGGATGAGAATAATCTTCCGCTTGCTATAAATTATGAAGATGTAAGTGTGCCGGAAGACCCTGTGCTGCCTGAACCTGTTAAGGCTGCGCCGACTCCGCTTGAGACAGCTGCTGCCCGCCAGGTAGTGAGTGAAGAGATGCTCCAGAGCCAATCGTCGGCAAAGCGCGCCGAGCTTGCGGCTCAGCGTATATATGAACTTCGTCAGAGCCGTAATGACCTTATTACCGGTCAGGCAGACCAGATGCCGCCCGACGGTGCTGCAATGGAGCTTGTGATGGATCAGATTGCGGCACAGGAAGCTGCTCTTACTGCGATGTTTATTGGCACGGAGCAACATTCCACGTCTGTGCGCACGTTTACCTACATGCCGGGTGATGAGGTCAAAAATCACGTTATTGCCCGAATATCGGCTCTTGACGGTATAGTTGATGCCTCCGATCTTTCGGGCGATCCTGTCATGCTGACTCTTAATGTGACAGCTCGAGGTGAAATGCCTGTCAATGACAAGGGAGAAGAGAAAGAGTTTCCGAAGGGTGGTGTGGCTTACTGCATTCCCGGATCGGCGGCGATCGAGATTGACTATAATGGGAAGACTTTTTGGGAAGGCAGTATTGATGCCGCTCAGTATGGCATAACTTTCGGACTTGATCCCAAGATGTTTACTGATAAGAAAGCTCCGGCATATTTGCTTTTGAATCCTGTGACCGGCGCGATAAAAGAGCTTGGAACTAAATAGAAATTTGGTTAAAATTTATTAAATATAGCCCTTGTGTTTGGTTTATTTAAACACAGGGGCTATATTTGCCAATGCCTACACGATACCGGTGAAACACCTTCCTTATTAATTATCATTAAATTATCACCGGTTACCGACAGGCAACTGGAGAAGTGGTATTGACTTATAAAAATACGAAGCAACAACAAATAAGTGAATCATAGGTTTGAAATCCGGCAGCGCGCGAGCGTATCCGGATTTTCTTTTATATTTATAATTAAATGCAGGATAATGAACATATGAAAATTAGAGATGTTCTAATAAATAGAAAACATTGTATTGAATTTCATCAATAGTGTTCTTGGTTGTATAGATGACTTTAGATCCCTATCCTTGGTTTACTATCAGTGCTTTCTAAGGAGTTAATTTATTGTTTTATTAAAATTCAAACCTTTATGTGTAAAACTACAGCATTACCTGTAAATCAAAATGGAGGGGAGCTAAAAGGAGTCAGGGGGCAGATGCTTACCTATACTGCCGATCCTTTTATTGCAACTGATGAGTCGAAATGTTACCAATATCTTGACGACGGGCTCATAGTCATTCAAGACGGAATTATGATTGATGTCGGTGATTATAAGGATATTGCTCCAAAATATCCTCAGTTAAAGAATGTGGATCAATATCAAGACGCGGTAATTCTTCCCGGATTTATCGATTGCCATGTTCACTATGTACAATCTCCAATGATTGGTTCTTTTGGCGACACATTGCTTTCATGGCTTAACCAATATACATTCCCGACAGAATCCAAGTTCAAGGATAAAGCTTTTGCCGATAATGTTGCAAAGGTCTTTTTCCGTCAGCTGCTTGAGCAAGGTACTACTACCGCCAATGTGTTTGCTACGACTTTTGCCGAGTCGGTCGACGCATTCTTTGAGGAATCGGAGCGTTATAATACGCGTATGATTTCCGGAAAGGTATTACAGGACAGGAATCTTCCCGATTCATTAAAAGACGAGTCCGCTGAAGAGTCTATAACCTTGACTGAACAGCTTTTGAAAAAGTGGCATCATCGCGGGCGTCAGCTTTACGCTATTGTTCCCCGTTTTGCTCCGACAAGTACTGACAAACAACTTGCCCTTGCCGGCGAACTCTATCAGCGTTATATTGATCAGGGAGTCTATATGCACACTCATCTTGATGAAGCTTATGGCGAACTTGCATGGGTTAACCAGTTGTTCCCCGATGCAAAGAATTATACTGATGTTTACAAAAAATATGGTCTTGTCGACAATCATTCGATAATGGCTCACTGTTGCCTTGTCAGGGAGGATGAATGGCAGACCCTGCATGACTGTGACTGTGGTGTCGCCCATTGTCCTTCATCCAATTTATTCCTTGGAGATGGAGAGTTTAAATATTGGGAGGCAAAAAATCCTCGCCGACCGGTAAGGACCGGCATGGGTACTGACGTAGGCGGTGGAACTAATTTCTCAATTCCCCGTCAGTTGAACGAAGCATACAAGGTTGCCATGCTTCAGATGAAAAATCTTGATGCCTTGAAGAGTTTTTATCTTGCAACGCGAGGCGGAGCCGAGGCATTGCATCTCGAAAAAACTATCGGCTCACTTGCCCCGGGCTATGAGGCCGACATAGCTGTGCTTGATTTGAAGCCTTCTGAATTTGTTGAATGGAGGATGCAATTCGCGACCTCGATCTTTGACAAACTGTTCATCTTGCAGACCCTTGCGCTTGATACAATGAATAAGGCCACTTACGTGGCAGGAAATAAAGTCTTTGATCGTGTACGTGACAAGAAATTCATGTATGCCGCCGATTTTACATCTCCGGAAAAGGCTTGATCCTTAAATAGCGGTTGCCTTAAATTCCCGGGCAACCGCTTTTTCATTCGTCCAATCTATTTAAGTAAAAAATTATGGCAACATTACAACCTTCAACAGTAGCTTCTTCTACTCCTAAGTTGGGAGGGGCACGTGCATGGTGGATATGGATTATCGTGGTGCTGTTTGTCCTGTTTCTTTTCAATGTGCAGACAATGTTCTCGATTGTCCAAGGTGATATTAAAAGCGAGTTAAGGCTTACTACGTCGGAATTGACGATAATTGCCGGCGTTTATACGTGGGCGTTTGCTATTTTCCAATTTTTTGGAGGTGCGTTTCTTGATTCTTTCGGATCGCGAAAAGTCTTGATCCCTGCGTTTATTCTCGTTACGGCAGGCGTCTTTTTATATGGACTTGCCGAGTCTTACAGTATGGTGATTCTTGCCCAGGTGGTGATGGCACTGGGTGCATGCTGTGGTTTTGTCGGAGCCGGTTATATAGGCGGTATATGGTTTGGCATGGCTGCGTATGGGACTATGTTTGGATATGTAGAGACGGCATCATCGCTGTCTTCTGCCATACAGCAGCCGATCACCAACTGGGTAATGGCTCATACTACTTATAATCATTTGTTTGTATATCTCGGATTTTTTGGAGTACTGCTTGTAATCCTTGCATTCCTGTTTGTGAAGAATCCTACCAAAGTCCAGGGAGGAGGAAATCCGTTCAAAAAGGTATTCGGTGATTTGTGGCAGATCGTACGTCGCCCGCAAGTATGGATTGCATCTGTCTGGGGTGGTATCGCTTTTGGCCTTCAGCTTGCGATTGGCGTTGTATGGGCTCCGACAATGCTTGAGCATATGGGATATTCGGCTGATGCCGGAAATCTCGGTTCGGCTCTATGTTGGGCCGGCCTTGGCATAGGCAGCCTTATATGGCCGAAGTGGTCTACCAAGACCAATAATCGCAAGACACCGGCTTTGGTAGGCATGATAATCGTTTTGGTCGCTCTTTTGCTTGTCATCTATGTTCACATGCCTTTGTGGCTGACTCAGGTGATGATGTTCCTTATCGGCTTTGGCGCGACAGCCGAGATGATTGCTTTTATGGTCGGTTCTGACGTTGCCGGAGGTCCGCTTGTCGGTACGAGCTCTGCATTTGTCAATGCGTTTATGTTTATTATCGGAGGTGTCCTTCAGAATATACCTTCCGGTCTTGAAAAATCAGGTGCTGAAACAATGTTTTTGCCGTTTGTTATAGCTGCAGCTGTCGCTATACTTCTGATACTTGTTCAGAAAGAGACGGCAAAGAAAGCATGAGGATTTCCGTTTCATTTAAATGCTGTTCCTCCCTTTTGACATAAGGGGGGAACAGTATATAAAACTATAGATTTATGGGAGCGAACAATCAACCGGCAAAGAAATCGGTATATTTCTCAATTGCCACTATTGTTGCTATGAATATAGCAATAATAATAAATATATATGGTTTCCCTTCAGAAGCCTTTTACGGACTTACGTCAATATCCCTGTATGGCATAGCATTGATTATATTTCTAATTCCCGTTGCATTGGTATCGGCTGAACTTGGGTCGATGTTTGCAGGTCAGGGCGGTATTTTTCAGTGGGTCAGCAATGCTTTCGGGTATCGGCCTGCGATTGTAGCGACATGGCTCCAGTGGGTGCAGTCCATATTTTTTTATCCTATTTCCCTTACTTTTGCTGCAGTTACATTCTCTTATGTGTTTCCCGACAGTATCGTTGGGGAGCTTGCAACCAACAAAGTGTATATAATAGCATTTGTTCTGGTTGTTTTCTGGTTTTGCACTCTTGCCGGGACACGAGGATTAAAACATATCGGTAAATTGTCATCTCTTGGGGTATGGATTGGTATTGTGATCCCTGTCGCACTCCTTATCGCATTTGGCATATATTACATAATCGCAGGCGGGAAGATAGAAATGGATACATCCGCCGCATCTTTGATCCCTAAATTTCGCACAATGGATGATGTCGTGATGGCGGCAAGCATTCTACTTTTCTTTTCAGGCCTTGAGGTGAACGGGGTGCATGTGTATATGATGAAAGATCCGGGGAAAGGGTATCCTAAAGCCTTGTTTTGGACATGCGTGGTCATCGGTATAATATATATACTTGGTACATTATCTGTTGCGGTTATCATCCCTTCCGGTGATTTGAGCATAACGCAATCGGTGATTGTGGCATTCAAGCATTATCTTGGGTTCTCGCATTTGAGCCGTGTGCTCCCGTTTATAGCGATTGCCCTTGCATTTGGAGTCGTGGCAAACTCTATAACATGGATAACAGGTCCGGCATCGGTTATGAAGTACATCGCCGACAATGGTTATTTGCCTAAGGTAGTGGCAAAAGAAAATAAGCATGGTGCTCCGCTTTTCATTCTTATATCACAAGGTGTGATTGTGTCGGTAATCGTTTTTGTGTATGCTTTGTCTCCTCAAGTACAACAGGGCTATCAGATGTTGATGCAGATGACCAATGCGATTTATCTTACTATGTATGTAATATTGTTCGTGGCATTTTTGCGGCTTCGGTATAAAGAGCGAGCCAAGCCTCGTCCGTTTCGGGTTGGAAAAGGGAACTTTCTTGCATGGGTTGTCGGTATTGTGGGTATCCTTGGCGCTGCCGGCACCTTTGTGCTATGTTTCTTCCCTCCGGCACAACTTGACATAAGTAAGCAGCCTGCCTATATCGGTACTGTCGCAGTAATATATGCTTGTCTGATATTACCTCCGGTATTGTACGTCATATTTCATAAGCCGAAGGTTATTACTCCTTTGAAAAAATAGTTTTTAAGATATTATTTTCTATATATTGCCGATGGTGTGTATCATAAAAAAGCACCATCGGTTTTTTGGTAGTGAAAAAAACATTTTTTATCTTTGGAAAGTTAACTTAAACCACGAAAACACGATCGCCATGAAGTACGTTTCTTTGCCGGACAATGACGTGCGCCCGTTACCTTTCTATCTCGCGATGGAGGAATACGTCGCGCGTCGATTTTATGATGAAGCGTTTTTTATGTGGCAGGTAAATCCTACCGTGATTTTTGGCAGAAACCAGCTTGTCGACAATGAGGTCAATATGCCTTATTGCCGTCAACATGGCATTGCCGTGTTTCGCCGAAAGAGCGGGGGTGGATGTGTATATGCCGATATGGACAATATAATGTTCAGCTATGTTGTGTCAAGCGATGACGTGGTTACCACTTTTTCCAATTATACGGAGAGGGTGGCGGCTATGCTCCGTGGTCTTGGTGTCGCAGCTGAAAGTAGCGGAAGAAACGATGTGACCATCGGTGGAAGAAAAGTTTCGGGTAACGCGTTTTACCATATCCCGGGAAGAAGCATCGTACATGGCACTATGCTCTATGACACTGATCTTGCCCATATGTCGGCGGCAATATCCCCCTCCGGTGAGAAGCTTCGGTCAAAGGGGGTTGATTCGGTAAGAAGTCATATTACCGTGTTGCGTGAACATACCGACATCTCTATCGACGAGTTCAAGCATTACGTTCGTTTGGCCCTATGCGACGGTAAAATCTCTCTTGATGCGGAAGATGTGGCGCGTATTGAGGAAATGTCACGCCCATACTTTGCCGACAAGTGGATTTATGGAAAAAATCCGCGCTGTTCCCGCCATCATTCAATGCGCATTGATGGCGTAGGCGAGTTTTTTGTGGAGATAGAGCTGAAAGGCGGTCGCATCGTAGACCTTAATTTTGCTGGCGATTACTTTCAGGTGGGAGATATCGACCTTAAGATTATAGAGCCGTTGCGGGGAGTTGATTACACCCGTGAGGCGGTTGGGGCGGCTTTGGCGGAAACCGATCCGTCGGAAGTTATTGCCTCTCTTGATATACGACAACTTATAAACTTGATAATACCGGACAATAATGGAAAATGAGAAAAGGACATGTCTTTATGACAAGCATGTGGCTCTTGGGGCGCAAATGAGTCCTTTCGGCGGATTTTTGATGCCGATACAGTATAAAGGGATCGTGGAGGAACACAATGCGGTGCGCAATGCCTGCGGTGTATTTGATGTCTCCCATATGGGGGAGGTGTCGGTGACAGGTGCTGACGCTGAAAAGTTTGTCAACCATATTTTTACCAACGATGTTACCGGGGGGACACCCGGCAAATGCTTCTATGGCATGATGCTGAATCCCGATGGCGGGGTGGTTGACGATCTTCTCGTGTACAAGCGCGATGATGATGACTTCTTCCTTGTAATAAATGCTTCCAATATTGATAAGGATGTCGCGTGGATACGTTCGTGTGCCGAAGGATTTGACGTGATGATCGACAATATGAGCGACAGTCTCGGAGAGCTTGCCATACAGGGACCGCTTTCCGAACAGGTAATGACTCAGGTGCTTGGTCTTGACTGTGCTGAACTTTCTTTTTACACCTTTAAGACGCTTGACATTAACGGTGAGAGCGTGATTGTCAGCCGTACCGGATATACCGGTGAAGACGGTTTTGAGGTGTATGCGTCTCATGCGCTGATATGTCGTATGTGGGATGAACTGATAGCAAGTGGAAAAGTGGAGCCATGTGGACTTGGTTGCCGTGACACATTGCGCTTCGAAGTCGGGTTGCCGCTTTACGGTAATGAGCTTGGTGACGATATTTCTCCGCTTGAAGCCGGACTCGGGGTGTTTGTGAAACTCGATAAGGAAGAATTCATAGGTAAGGATGCGGTAGTGAGGCTGAAAGCCGAAGGCTTGCGGCGAAAACTTGTGGGTATTGAACTCCTTGACCGTGCGATACCGCGTCACGGATATGAGGTGCTGAATGACGACGAAGAGCCGATAGGTGTTGTCACGACCGGTTACCACGCGATATCGGTCGACAAAAGCATCGCGCTTGCGATGGTCGATGCCTGTTATGCCGCTGTCGATACCCCGCTTAAGGTAAGGATACGCCGCAAGACTTTCCCTGCAAAGGTTGTGAAAAAGAAATTCTATAAGAAAAACTATAAAAACTGAACTGCTGAGTAAATGCAAGGCAATTCAATTAATCGTTAACTTTAAAAATTACAATAAAATGAGCAAGATTTATTATTCACCCAGTCATGAATATATCAGAGTAGAGGGTACTTCCGGTTTTGTCGGTATTACCGAATATGCCCAGAAACAGCTTGGAAATGTGGTTTACGTTGACCTGCCAGAGGTTGACGACGATGTAACGGCGGGCGAGGATTTCGGAGCCATCGAGAGTGTGAAGGCTGCGAGCGATCTCATATCGCCTGTAACCGGCAAGGTTGAGGAGGTTAATTTTGCCCTCGTTGATGAACCCGGACTTATAAATAAGGATCCTATGGCTAACTGGATTATCAAGGTAAGCATTGATGATCCTGCGGAGCTTGATGATCTTCTTGACGAGGCTGCTTATCAGGAGCTGTGTCATTGATCATTTTATCTGACTAAAAATAAAAGGATTATGCTACACCGTTATTTGCCTCATACTTCGGAAGATATATCGGAGATGCTTGCCGCATGCGGCATGGAGTCGCTTGACGGGCTGTATTCCGATGTGCCTGACGGATTGCTTCTGAAGCGTGACTATGACCTCCCCGAACAGATGAGCGAGAAAGAGGTGCGTGACTTTTTCAAGTCGCTCAGCGATAATAACCGTCGTCTCACCTGTTTTGCCGGAGCGGGATATTACGACCACTATACACCCGCTGTGGTAAAGTCGATATTGTCACGGTCGGAATTCCTTACCGCATACACTCCGTATCAGCCTGAAATTTCGCAAGGCACATTGCAGTACATATTTGAATATCAGTCGATGATTGCCTCGTTGACAGGTCTCGACGTTTCAAATGCCTCGATGTATGACGGCGCGACCGCTACGGCTGAGGCGATGCTCATGACCGTGGCAGCGTCACGTAAGCGCAACCGTGTGCTGATTTCCGATACCGTTCTTCCTCAGGTGAAAGCTGTGGCCGCAACCTATGCGCGCTACCACGGAGTGAGGCTTGACCTTATAGAGGAATGTGACGGGGCGACTTCGCGTGAGCATCTCGAGTCGATGCTTGCCGAGGGAGATGTTGCGGGGGTAATTGTGGCGTCGCCCAACCGTTTTGGCATACTTGAGGACTACTCCGGACTTGCCGACACTGTGCATGCCGCAAAGGCTCTTCTTGTTATCAACAGTCATGCCTCGGCACTCGGGGCGATAAAGTCGCCGGGAGAGTGGGATGCCGATATCGCTGCAGGCGATGCGCAGTCGCTCGGCATGCCGCTTGATTTCGGAGGTCCGTATCTCGGTTATCTTTGCTGCACAAAGGCTTTGATGAGAAAGATGCCGGGGCGTATAGTCGGGACCACCGTCGATGACAAGGGGCAAAGGGTGTTTGTGCTGACATTGCAGGCGCGCGAACAGCATATACGGCGTGAAAAGGCAACAAGCAACATTTGCTCGAACCAAGGTCTGATGTCCCTGTTTGTCAGTGTGTATCTTTCGCTACTCGGTGCAATGGGTCTTGAGGAGGTAAACCGTATCGGATATGCTGGAGCGCATTATCTTGCCGACGCTCTTTCCGCTACCGGAAGGATGTCGCTCACTTATCCCGATTCACCTTATCTTAATGAATTTGTCATGACCACCGTAGACAAGGTGGATGATATTATGGCGGCATCTATTTCGGAGGGGATACTTCCCGGAGTGAAGCTTGGTGAGCATGAGATAATGATTGCTGTGACAGAAATGCAGTCGCGCAAGGAGATTGACCGGTATGTGGAGATTGTTTCTTCAATGGGAGAGAAGTCAACCGATTAATTAACCGATCCACGATATAAATTATTGACTATGAACAGAGAATATTACGGAAAACTGATATTTGAACTTTCACGTAAGGGTCGTGGTGGCTATCGGTTACCTTCCAACGGTTGTAGCGGGGAGATAAGCGATTTGCCCGCTGGATTGCTTCGCGATCACGCTCCGGAGCTGCCCGAGGTTGATGAACCGTCGGTGGTGCGACACTATAATAATATGAGCACCAACAATTTTGGAGTAGACACCGGCTTTTATCCGCTCGGATCTTGTACGATGAAATATAATCCGAAAATCAATGAGGAAATAGCCGGTGATGCGATGATAGCTTCATTACACCCGTATCAGCCTGTCACTACCGTGCAGGGTGCATTGGAGCTATATTATACCATTCAGCAGACACTTGCGGAGATCGGTGGAATGAGCGAGTTTACTCTCAACCCTTATGCGGGCGCTCATGGCGAACTTACCGGACTGATGGTGATCCGTGCCTATCATGCCGAACGTGGAGATGACCGCAGGGTCAAGGTTATAGTGCCTGATTCGGCTCACGGCACAAATCCGGCAAGTGCGGCTGTCGCAGGCTTGAAAGTGGTTGAGGTTAAAAGTCGCCCTGACGGCACTGTTGATGTCGATGACTTGCGCCCGCTCCTTGATGATACTGTTGCCGCTGTAATGATGACCAACCCCAACACACTCGGCATTTTCGAACGTAACATCCCCGAAATAGCATCTCTCGTGCATGATGCGGGGGCATTGCTATATTATGACGGGGCAAATCTTAATCCGCTTGTGGGTGTGGCCCGACCGGGCGACATGGGATTTGACGTGATGCACATCAACCTGCACAAGACTTTTTCCACACCTCATGGGGGCGGCGGTCCCGGTGCCGGTCCGGTGGGAGTGCGCAAGGGTCTCGAACACTTGTTGCCCAATCCGCGCGTGATCAAAAAGGATGACGGCACATTTGACATCCTGTATTCCGACAATTCGCTTGGTCAGGTCACCGGTACTCTCGGTAATTTTGCGGTTGCCATGCGCGCGTTGAGTTATATACTGTCTCTCGGTCGCGACGGCTTGAAAATGGTGGGCCCGCTTGCCACGCTTAATGCCAATTATGTAAAGGAAAAGCTTCGTGATTCCTATCTTCTGCCGGTCGATGGTGTATGCAAGCATGAGTTTGTGTTTGACGGCTTGATCGATAAGTCTACGGGCGTGACTACGCTTAATGTGGCGAAACGACTGCTTGATTATGGATTCCACGCCCCGACGATCTATTTCCCGCTGCTGTTTCATGAATCGCTGATGATTGAGCCTACCGAGACGGAAAGCAAGGAAACTTTGGACGAATTTATCCGTGTCATGCACGACATAGCCCGTGAAGCCGCTGAGTCACCCGACATGGTGAAGAGTGCGCCTCACAATACACCGATAGGTCATCCGGATGACACTGCTGCGGCTTTGCATCCTGTTGTGACATATCAAGAATTGATTGCCGATGAAGTATAGTGACATTATAGTGATTGGCAGTGGTCCCGGCGGCATGGAAGTCGCCGCCGGGGCTCTGCGTTGCGGGCAATCGGTGACTATTATTGAGCGTGATCGGCTTGGAGGGACATGCCTTAACCGGGGGTGTATCCCTACGAAGGCGTTGTGCCGTTCGGCTGAGGTGATCCGCAATGTCGCGGATGCTTCAGAGTTTGGCATAACCGTTGATACTTTTTCGCTTGACTACGGCAAGGCTTTGGCCCGGAAAGATAAAATTGTGGATACTTTGCGTGACAATGTGGCATTGATGCTTTCCAAGGCTGAGATTGTAACTGGTGAAGCTCGTTTTGTCGGTGTCGACAAAGTGGAAGTTAACGGAGAGTTTTATTCTGCACCAAAGATTGTTATAGCTACAGGCTCAACGCCCGCATCGCTTCCGATACCCGGCGCATCACTGGCGATAGATAGTGATACATTGTTATCTGCCACGGAATTGCCTGACTCTATAGCAATAATAGGAGGCGGGGTGATCGGCATGGAGTTTGCCTGTATCCTTGCCGCTTTCGGAGTCGACGTGACTGTAATCGAATACTTCAAGGAGATTTTGCCTAATTTTGACCGTGACGTAGCAAAACGTCTGAGGACATCGTTGTCACGCTCCGGTGTTAAGATCCTCACCGGGGCTGAAGTGACTGCTATATCTCCCGGAAAGCGCGTAGCGTTTACTTCAAAAGGTAAGCCTGCGGAGATTGAGGCAGATGAGGTATTGATTGCTGTCGGGCGTCGCCCCGTGATTCCGGAAGGAGCCGAGAAAATAGGTATTGCCGTAAATCGCGGCGCTATTGTGGTGGATGATAAATTTGCCACGTCGGTTTCCGGCATATATGCCATCGGTGATGTGAATGCGCGCATGATGCTTGCTCACGTGGCGTCGGCACAGGCAGCTGTATTGATGGGCGATCCTGTCAATCTTTCAGTAGTGCCGGCGGTGGCGTTTACTTCGCCTGAATGTGCCATGGCCGGACTTACCGAAGAGCGGTGTAAGGAAGAGTCATTGGATTACATTGTGGCAAAGTCGCTTTTCCGTGCCAATGGTAAGGCACAGGCCATGGGAGAGACTGATGGATTGCTCAAGCTTATTGTAGCGCGCGATTCACGGTTGATACTCGGTTGCCATGTGTGCGGTCCACATGCCGCCGATCTTGTGCAGGAGGTTGCACTTGCCATGTCGTCAGGGTTAACGGTGGATGTCGTTGCCAACACGATTCACGCCCATCCGTCTCTTGCCGAGATACTAAGCTCAGCTTGCCAATCTATTGGTTTATCATAAGATCGTTTACAGCCGGGACTCGTCATTATATGAATAATATGATGTCGGTGTGATTATGACGTGGTCAAGCACCCTGATGTCGAGTAGCTCGCCACCTTTTTTTATGCGGTTTGTAAGCGAGTCATCTTCCATGCTTGGGCGCAGATTTCCCGACGGATGGTTGTGGACAAGAATTATGCCTGACACTATATCTCCTTGTTCAAGCACTCGCTTGAACAGGAGTTTGTTGTCTACTACCGTACCGGCACTTCCTCCCTGGCTCAATCTTAATGTGTCTATTACAAGATTGGAGCGTGTAAGCAAGATAATCCAGAATTCCTCATGATTGAGTAGTTGAAGCTTCGGGCGCATAAGTTCATAGACACTTGTGCTTCCGGTTATGCGTGTGCGTTCCGCCGGTTGCTCCGCCTGGCAACGTATTCCCAGTTCGATTGCGGCGGCAAGTGATATCGCCTTTGCCGGACCTATCCCTTGGTTTTCTTTGACAATCTCCCTGATGCTTTTGCGGGCAATATCGGAAAGCCTGCCGTTGTTGCGTGCGATCAGCTCCTGACTCATAGTCAATACCGATTTCCCTTTCATGCCGTTGCCGAAAATTATAGCTATAAGTTCGGCATTGCTCAGCGAACCGATACCGTTGCGTAACGCTTTTTCACGCGGGCGGTCATCGGCGGCAAGGTCTTCAATAAGAATATAGTCACGCATATACGGGATAATAATTGGTTATTTCGTAAAGTTACGAAATATCTTCAATAATACAACTGAAATCAATCAATCGTTTGTCAGGTATGCGAGTTATTTGCCTTTTCGAATCAGTATTTCCTCGTTGATGTCACGACCGCGCCGCAGTATGATTTTACTTACGTATGCTTTGATGAAGCCGGTGCCGTAGCCTCCAAGCTGGATTATTGCCGCCGGTATGGCGAGCGTGGCTATCTTGACGCTCCGGGTGGACAGCAGCGCGGTCACCCATACGGCAATCAGGTAAAGTGCAAGCGGAAGCAAAAACCAAGGGCTTACCGTTATTGCGAGTATGACAAGCAGGATTGCACCGACTACCGCTACCGCAGGAAGCCAGTGTACGAGTTTCATGGAACCGGGATAAAGCAGTTTAAGAGTGATGCGTGACATGCCGAACACATGTACCTGACGGAAAAATTTCTTGAAATCCACACGCCGTTTGTGATATACATACGCCTCGCGTATCAATGCTATGGAATAGCCTGCATTCTTAATGCGCGTACTCATGTCAATGTCTTCCGAAAACATTTCGCGGAAACCGCCAACATTTTCATAGACCTTGCGGCTGAATCCCATGTTGAATGTGCGCGGTGTAAACTTTTCAAGGCTGACCTTGCCGCCGCGTATGCCGCCGGTGGTCAGGAATGATGTCATTGAGTAGTTGATCGCCTTTTGGGTGTCACTGAATGATTCATGAGCGGCGTCAGGACCGCCAAAGCAGTCTACCGGATTGGCGGCAAGCGACTTGTCGAGTTCCTCGAAATATTGCTCGGGAATTACACAGTCGGAGTCAAAAAATATAAAGTAGTCACCTTCAGCACGTTCCATTCCGTAGTTTCGTGCTATAGATCGCCCTTCATTCGGCTTATGAAAATATTTTATCGCTATTTTCCCGGCATATCGGTCAACCGCATCCTTACATGGCAAGGTCGACCCGTCTTCCACGATTACTACTTCGAAATCCGTGAAAGTCTGTCGTGATAGACTGGCGAGAAGGTCTTCCACCTCATCAAGGCGATTGTAGACCGGAATTATTACGGAATATTTCATCAGCTCATTCTTGTTTTGTAATCGTTATAATCGAATCGGCGCAGGTAGCGGCACTCTCCGTCTTTGTCGCAGAGTACGATAGACGGATGTTGTATGCCGTTGAACATCGTGGTCTTCACTGTCGTGTAATGGTTCATATCCTTAAGTGTGAGGCGGTCGCCTGTCATGAGCGGTTTCTTGAAATGCCAGTCGCCGACAAAGTCACCGCTCAGGCATGAATTGCCTCCGAGACGATAGGCGATTGTATCGGCATCCGGCTCACAGCTCTCTGCGACTGCCGGCTGATAGGGCATATCCAGACAATCGGGCATATGACAGGCAAATGACGCGTCAATAATCGCTGTCTTTACTTCTTGGTTCTCAACCACGTCGACTACCGAGGTAATAAGGTCGCCTGTCTGCCATGTGAACGCGCTCCCCGGCTCCATTATCACCTTCAGCCACGGATAGCGCGATTTAAAATCTTTCAGGAGTCTGATAAGGTGTTCCACGTCATAGCCTTCTCGCGTCATGAGGTGTCCTCCTCCCATATTGACCCATTTTACCTGATTCAGGTATTTGCCAAACTGACTATCAAAGGCATTCAGCACTTTTTCAAGGGCATATGAATCCGACTCGCAGAGTGAATGAAAATGTAATCCCTCGATGCCGTCGGGTAGCTTGTCTCCGCGCATGTCGGCCGTGACGCCAAAGCGTGATCCGGGAAGTGCCGGATTGTATATATCGGTTTCTATAACCGAACATTGGGGATTTACACGTAATCCGGGTGATACATGGTGGTTGCCTTCAACGCTGTTCCATGCCTCGATCTCGTTCTTGAAGCGTTCCCACTGGCTTGTTGAATTAAATGTAATATGGCTGCTTCCGGCGATAAATTCCTTGATCGTGAGCGGTGTATAAGCCGGACAATAGCTGTGTACCTCTCCTCCGAGTTCTTCGTTGCCAAGTCGCATCTCGTTGAGAGAGCTTGCCGTGGAATCTGTGACATACTCGCGTATTATGGGAAATGTCTTCCACAAGGCGTTAGCCTTGAACGCCATTATGATGTTTACTCCGGCTTCCCGTTTCACCCGGCTTATAAGCTCAAGGTTACGGCGGAGTTTATCTTCATATACTATATAGAAAGGGGTGGGGATGTCGTTGGCTTTCATTTATCCTAATATTTTAAAACGTGCAAATTTCAGGAGCAGTTTCTTGCTCCCTACAGTATCAAACTTCACTTCTATGCGGGCATCTGTTGTATCCGTATCTATAACAGTGATCGTGCCTTTGCCGAAACGGCTGTGTTCGATGCGCATACCCTCGCTGAGTTCCGATACCGAGTGCATGCCTTCGCCCGTTGTTGTCGCCGCCGGAACCGAAGATGTCGTCTGCCGTGGTTTGTCAGATGGGATGTCGACAAGCGGATGGCTGAATGTATGTCGCTTGGGTGGTGTAATTGATGCGCGGTAATTGTCGATCGGGTTTATGAATGTGTCGGGATGCACAAAGTCATTGCCTGTCGCCAGGTGCAGGTAGTTCCGGTCTATGTCTTTCAGAAATCGTGAAGGCTGGCATGTCTTTGTCTGCCCGTTGCGGAATCGCGATGACGCATAGCTGATGGTGCAATTGATCTTTGCCCTGGTGATGGCGACATATAGCAACCTACGCTCCTCCTCAATCTCGGCGGGTGAGTCGCTGCTCATTGCAGAAGGGAAGAGTTCCTCTTCCACTCCGACAATAAACACATTGTTGAATTCAAGCCCTTTTGCCGCATGTACGGTCATAAGTGTTATAGCCGCTTCCACAGAGTCAGTGGTGTCCTGGTCGGTGGCAAGTGACACCTCTCCGAGAAAATCGGTGAGCGATGTCCCTTCGACACCTTCCTCGATCTTGTTTGCCACAAACTCTTTTACTCCATTGAGTAGCTCCTGCAGGTTCTCCTGTTTTGAGATGCTTTCAGGGGTGCGGTCGGTAAGCAGCATGCTCAGCAGCTGTGTTCGCGTGATAATATAGCGGGCTACGCTTTCGGCATCTTCACCCGAGGCGTTCTTGTCGATAAATTCCTGTATCAGTTGGCGGAAGGCAAGAAGTTTTTTTGCCGTGCCGGCATTGATCCCGGGGTTATACACTTCCGGGTTACTTATCACTTGCCACGCGCTTACATTATTGTCGATCGCGCAGCTGAGCACCTTGTTAAGGGTTGTCTCTCCGATTCCGCGAGCCGGGAAATTGATGACCCTTTTCAGAGCCTCGTCATCATCGGGGTTCACCGACAGGCGGAAGTATGCTATCGCGTCTTTAACCTCCTTGCGCTGGTAAAATGACAACCCGCCATAGATTCGGTATGGTATGTTGCGCTTGCGGAGTGACTCTTCAAGTATTCGCGACTGGGCATTGGTGCGGTAAAGCACTGCATATTCCTCATAACTGTCCTGTTGACGCATCTTCAGCTGCGATATGCGGTTGGATATAAGGTATGCTTCCTCGTAGTCGCTGTAGCTCTGCACCACTTCAATCCGCGACCCCACATCATTGCGTGAGAATACATTCTTGGGTATCTGCTCTTTGTTTTTTGCAATCAGAGAGTTGGCGGCGTTTATAATATTCTGTGTCGAGCGGTAGTTTTGTTCAAGCTTGAATATCCGCAGGTCGGGATACGCCTTTTTCATGTTTAGGATATTGCGTATGTTGGCGCCTCGGAATGAGTATATGCTTTGCGCGTCATCGCCTACTACACATAGGTTTTTACTCGTCTCACAGAGTTTTGACACGATGAGATGCTGGGCGAAGTTGGTATCCTGATACTCGTCGACAAGCACGTAGCGGAAAAACTCGTTATAGTGATGCAACACCTGCGGATGGTCGCGTAGAAGCACATTTGTATAATAGAGAAGATCGTCGAAATCCATCGCTCCCGCCACAAAGCACCGGTCGCGGTATATGCGGTATATTTCGTGCAGCAGCGGGCGTTTGGCCCTGCGGTCGGCTTCCATTATATCGGCGGCAATAGCATAGCGTTCTGGCGAAATCAGCGCGTTTTTAGCTGACGATATCGAAGAGGCGACCACCCCGGGCTTGTATATCTTGTCATCGAGCTTGAGATCTTTTATAATGGTCTTTATAAGCGACTTGGAGTCGGATGCGTCATAAATGGTGAAATTACTTTTAAATCCGATAAGCTCTGCATTGCTGCGGAGTATCCTGGCAAAAATGGAGTGAAACGTTCCCATCCACAGCTTTGCCGCCGTAGCCTCACCTACTACTGCCTTGATACGCTCGCGCATCTCCCGTGCCGCTTTGTTGGTGAAGGTAAGGGCGAGTATGCGCCAAGGCTCGTAACCTTGCGTGAGCAGATGTACGATCTTATATGTGAGTACACGTGTCTTTCCCGAACCCGCTCCCGCTATCACAAGTTGCGGACCTTCGGTATACAGCACGGCATCCTGCTGTTGCTTATTTAATTTGCTTATATAGTCTTCCATATTATGTAATGCAAAATTAACGATTATTTCTTAACTGAACAAATAGCCCGAATATCAATTATATTAGTAATGGGTTGACTGAAAGTGGCTTATTGCCAGGAGATTATCATGTGGTATTTTTTTCTTACTTGTGCAATATTCATTTTGGAAGATAAAAAATTTGAGGCAGTTATTGTATGTGTCAAAAGTATGTGGTATATTTGCGCTAACAATATTGTTAATCAATTATGTTTAAATAGCGCAGTTAGTATGACCGACGACAAGAAACAACAACGTGACACGGAAACTCTCATTCTGCAAGTCGCTGAGAAAGAGTTTCTTGAAAAGGGATATTCAGGAGCAAAGACTACGGCTATTGCAGAAGCCGCAGGAGTCACCCACGCCATGCTTCATTATTATTTTCGCACCAAGGACAAGCTTTTCGAAAAGATTGTAACCGACAAGATCGACAAGCTCGGCGAAATTCTTTTAGGGGCTGTAGGAAATCCCGGATTGCCATTGAAAGATCGGATACGCGACGGAATAGAAAGCCATTTCGACTTCCTTGTCGCCAACCCTACACTGCCACGGTTCATAATCAACGAACTTGCCGTGCATCCCGACCGCATTATTCCCATACGCGGCAGGCTGCTTGAAAATGCAAGTATGGTCCTGGCAGGGCTACAAGCTGAGCTTGACCGCATTCCGGGCGTCAACACCACGGCTATGATGCTCCTTGCCGATATTGTGTCATTAAACGTATTCCCGTTTGTAGCGGCACCGATGCTTATGGTGGTCGCCGGAAATTATTTCGATGACTACGACGTGCTTCTTGAAGCGCGCAAACAGGAAAATGTCAAGACCATCCTGACAAAACTAAATCTGATAAGTAACTCGCATAAATTAGCTGATACATAATTATGAAGGATTTTCGAGAGATTTTTATGATTGAGCGAAAGAGTGTAGCGTGCTACACGACTGAGCGAGAGCGCAAAAATCGCCGAAAAGACGAGTAAGGATGTGTCAGCCCGCAGGGTTTACTTATATCTTTCATTATAAACTAATTTATAAGAGTTACTTATAAAATGACAAAACGATTTTCTCTCGGAGGATTGCTGCTCTTTGCCGCCGGCGCGCTTCATGCGCAGATCACGTTGGAACAATGCGTGCAGAACGCACGGGATAATTATCCTCTTATAAAAAAATATGAGCTGCTCGACCGGGCGCAGGAAATAAGCCTTTCCGACATAAATAAGGGATGGCTTCCGCAGATCGGCGTTTACGGACAAGGCTCGGTGCAGAACGCTGTGCCGTCGTTCCCGGACGCGCTTTCTGATATGATGGCTCAAATGGGTACGGATATGTCGGGGCTTGGCAAACTGCAATACAGGGTCGGAGCCGAACTGAACCAGATGATATGGGATGGTGGGGCATCGAAATCTCAGCGTGAGATTGTCCGTGCCGACAATGTCGAACGTCAAGCGCAGCTTAATGTGCAGCTCTATGCAATCCGCGAGCGAGTTGAGAATCTGTTTTTCGGTATCCTGCTTATTGACGAGCAGATAAAACAAACCCAAAACACACAATCATTGCTGCAAAGTAATCTCGATAGGCTGCGGTCAATGCAAGCAAACGGTACGGCGATGCAGAGTGACGTGGATATGCTGGAAGCTCAGTATCTTTCCGTATCGCAACAGCTGATACAGGCTCAAAGCAATTCACAGAGCTACCGCCGGATGCTCGGAATATTCACAGGTATGGAAATAACCCGACAAGAGTTGATAAAACCGACCCCAGACACACCGGAAAACATGGCTGTAAACCGTCCCGAAATGGCTCTTTTCGATGCGCAGACGCTGGCTAATGGCGCTCGCTTAAGCACAATAAAATCCGGACTTATGCCGAAAATCGGACTGTTCGCACAAGCATATTACGGCTATCCCGGATTCGACAATTTCAAGAGCATGATGAACCGCGACTTGTCACTCAATGTGCTTGTCGGTGTAAAGGTATCGTGGAATATAGGGGCATTCTATACGAAAAAGAACCGTGAGGGTCAATTGCAAATTGCATCCGACGGCATTGCCGCCGACCGGGATGTCTTCCTGTTCAACACATCGCTGCAGACCCAGTCGCAGACCGACCGCATCAGCGAGATTGAGGACTTTATGAAAGAGGATGCACGGATTGTCGAACTGCGTGCCAATGTCCGGCGTGCCGCCGAATCGCAACTTGAAAACGGTGTTATCGACGCTACCGCCCTGTTGTCAAAAATCACTGACGAAAATCAGGCGCGGCTTTCGGCTTCCTATCATGAAATACAACTTTTACAAACTATCTATCAATTAAAATATACACTCAACCGATGAAAAAAACATTTCTTCTTCCGGCTATAACAATATTATTGGCTTCATGCCAAAGCAAACAGGAATATGATGCCACCGGTATATTCGAGGCGACAACCGTAACCGTATCCTCGGAAACAAGCGGAAAAATACTTGTCCTTGACATAGCCGAAGGCGATAGTGTCAACATAGGGCAGAATGTGGCTACAATCGACACCACTTTGCTTGTACTACAATACAAACAGCTTCGCAGTCAGCAGTCATCGACAGAACAGTCCTCGCCCGACATCGCGGCACAGGCGGCTGCGTTGCGTACACAGATTGCCCACCAGCAGAGCGAATGCGCCCGCATCTCCCGGCTCCTTACCGATGGAGCGGCAACGCAGAAGCAGAGCGACGACGCCAACGCCCAACTGAATGTTTTGCGCGGACAGCTTAGTGCATTATTATCCACTCTCGGAAAGAATCGCGGTTCAATCTCTGATAATGCCCTTGCCTTGCAATACCAGAAGGAGCAAATCGAGGAACAGATTGCAAAAAGCAGCATAATATCGCCTATTACCGGCACTGTATTGTTGAAATATGCTGAGGCCGGGGAGTTTGCCACACCGGGAAGACCGCTGTTTAAGGTGGCAGATCTGAACAATATCTATCTGCGCAGCTACTTCACCGCCTCGCAACTCGCCGATATTAAAATCGGTCAGAAAGTAACGGTTATAGCTGACTTCGGCGGGAATGAACAATTTGAATATCCCGGTAAAATAACTTGGATTGCGCAGGAAAGCGAGTTCACCCCGAAATCAATACAAACCAATGATTCCCGTGCAAATCTCGTCTATGCCGTAAAGATTGCAGTGAAGAACGACGGACGATTGAAACTCGGTCAATATGGTGGAGTCCGCTTATGAAAAATGCTATCGACATACAAGGCATCACAAAAAAGTACGGCAATCTGACAGCACTTGACAACGTGACCCTTTCCGTGCCGGAAGGGATGATGTTCGGGCTTATCGGACCAGATGGAGCCGGCAAGACAACGCTATACCGTATATTGACCACTCTATTGTCTCCGGACACAGGTACAGCCACAGTTGCCGGTCTGGATACAATAAGGGACTACAAGAAAATCCGTGCCGAAATCGGATATATGCCTGAGCGGTTTTCATTGTACCCCGATTTGACGGTGAATGAAAACCTGCATTTCTTCGCATCGCTGTTCGGTGTGCGCGTCAAGGATAACTATGACCTGATAGCACCGATTTTCAACCAGCTTGCAAAATTCCCTAATCGTCGTGCCGGAGCTTTGTCTGGAGGCATGAAGCAGAAACTCGCATTAGGTTGCGCCCTTATCCACCACCCGAAAGTACTGTTGCTTGATGAGCCTACCACCGGAGTAGACGCCGTGTCGAGAAGCGAGTTTTGGGATATGCTGGCAACGTTGAAGGAAAAAGGCATAACCATACTTGTGTCAACATCCTATATGGATGAGGCGCAGCGGTGTGAACGGATAGCCCTGATTGACAAAGGGAGGATTCTTGATGTCAACAACCCGACAAACTTGGTGGAAGGTTTGGGAGAAAACCTTTACAATGCCTCGGCGAAAGATATGTATCCGCTGTTAGAGGCATTGAAGTCACTTCCCGATGTGAAAAATTGCTATACATTCGGAGCGACACTGCATATTGTCACCGAAGATGATTTCAATCCTGCTGATGCAGTCCGCAGACTGTCGGATATGGGATTGGCCGATGTGAAGATATATCCTGCGAAGGGCGATATAGAGGATTTATTCATAAAACTTGCAGGCAATGAAGAATGACATAGCCATATCAGTCAACGGACTGACGAAACGTTTCGGCAGTTTCACGGCAGTTGACGGCATAAGCTTTGAGGTAAGGAAAGGCGAGATATTCGGCTTTCTCGGCGCCAACGGTGCCGGAAAAACTACGGCGATGCGTATGCTTTGCGGATTGAGTTACCCGACATCCGGCAGCGGCACAGTAGCCGGTTATGACATAACCCGTCAGGCGGAGGAAGTCAAACGTCACATAGGGTATATGAGCCAGAAGTTTTCGCTTTATGAGGAACTGACCGTGACTGAAAACCTTACGTTGTTTTCAACAATCTACGGCATGACCGACAAAGCGATAAAAGAGAAGATGGCAGATGTGTTCCACACTCTCGGAATGGAGAATATGCGCCACACGCTTGTAAAGGACATACCTATGGGGTGGAAACAGAAACTGGCTTTTTCAGCAGCCACCATGCACAGCCCGGAAGTGGTTTTCCTTGACGAACCGACGGGAGGAGTTGACCCCGTGACGCGCCGCAAGTTTTGGGAGATGATCTACCGCGCTTCCTCGGAGGGCATGACGATTTTTGTAACGACACATTATCTTGACGAGGCCGAATACTGCAACCGTATATCCATAATGGTCGACGGGCGCATAAAGGCACTCGACAGCCCGGAAGGTCTAAAAAAGGGATATATGGCAGAAACTATGGATGAGGTGTTTCGCATAGTGGCGAGAGACGCCAAAAGAGGAGATTAAAGCCATGTCGATATTCGTATCAATGATAAAGATGGAAACGCTGCATCTGTTGCGCGATTTCCGCACTATGACGGTGGTGTTGATAATGCCCCTTGTGTTACTGTTGTTGTTCGGTTTCGCCATATCCACGGAGGTCAACAATATAAATGTTGTCGCAGTCGTTGATCAGCACACCGATGATACACGGCAGATATTGGAGAAATTCCGTGTGAATTCATATTTCACATTCAAAGGTATTGTCCCGTTGAATGAGGTGGAGCCGATGCTGCGTGCCGGAAAGATCGATGCAGCGGTGGTGCTGAGATATGACGGCGACCGCCTGTGCCACCAGATAATAGTCGATGCCTCCAATGCCAACACAGCCCGGACCTCTACAGCTTATATCGAAGGAGTGCTTAACGGCAATGTCGAAATGCCGGTAATAACAAATACCCTCTATAACCCGCAGTTGAAAAGCGCGTATAATTTTGTGCCGGGCATAATGGGCATGATTTTTATACTGATATGCGCCATGATGACATCTGTGTCTATTGTCAGCGAAAAAGAGTCAGGCACTATGGATCTTTTGCTCGTGTCTCCGGTGCGGCCACGGACTATAATATTGGGAAAAATTGTGCCGTATTTCCTGCTGTCGTGCATCATCCTTACACTTATGCTGTCGTTGAGCTATACTGTTCTCGGACTACCGTTCTCTGCGAGTGTGATTAATGTCGTATGGGTGACAATACTATATATTGTCCTCGCACTTTCGCTCGGACTGCTGATTTCCACGCTTGTATCAAATCAGGTTACGGCTCTCCTTGTTTCAGGTGTGCTGTTCATGCTACCTGTTATAATGCTTTCAGGCATGATGTTTCCCATTGAGAATATGCCGGTACTTTTGCAATGGTTCTCCTGTATAATTCCGGCAAGATGGTATATATCGGCTATGCGTACCTTGATGATACAACAGCTTCCTGCATCGTATATCATTACTGAAATCACGATTTTGGCGACCATGACAATGGCAGTGATGATATTGGCCATCAAAAAATTCAACACAAAACACTGATTGGCGACATGAATTTTAGAACACTTAAAATATTGTTGAGCAAGGAAATCCGGCTTATGAAGCGAAACCCCTTCATACCCCGTATCATAGTGGCAATGCCGCTAATGGTAATGCTCGTACTCCCGCTTGTGGCAAATATGGATGTTAAGAATGTCGGCATTGCCGTGGTGGACAATGATTGCTCTCAACTGTCACGGCGCATAATTGCCGACATGGATGCCTCGGAATTTCTGTCGGTCAACAGCTGTGAATTTACATATAAAAACGCATTGCAGATGATGGAGAATGGTAAATCCGACGCAATAGTTGTCATTCCCGATAATTATTCTAAAGATATTTCCGTTGGCGACATGCCTAAAATAGAGGTTGACGCCAACGGTGTGAACGCCACCAAGGGAATGTTGGGCGCGAACTATGCTGCGCAGTCAATAATCTCGACATTGGCACAGTGGCAGACCGAAAACGGAATTGAACTTTCGGCATATTCCGGCAGTGTAATGAACTGTTTTAATCCCACTCTCAATTTCCGCAATTACATGATACCGGCCCTAATGGTTGTGCTTATCATAATCATCTGCGGCTTTCTTCCAACGCTGAATCTTGTAAGCGAGAAAGAAACCGGCACAATTGAGGCAATGAATGTCACACCGGTGGGGAGATTCACATTCGTGTTGTCGAAACTTATCCCATATTGGGTAATCGGGCTTATTGTCATCACCGTAGGAATGATTATCGGCTGGCTTGTGTATGGTCTTGTTCCGGCAGGAAATATCGCAGATATTTACTTTGCGGCGATACTGTTCAGCCTAGTGATGTCCGGTTTGGGAGTGACGATAGCCAACAAATCGGCCACTATACTTCAAAGCATCTTCATGATGTTCGCTTTCATAATGATATTCCAGCTTATGGGCGGACTGTTCACGCCAATCGCATCAATGCCGGAATGGGCGCAATATTTCACATACGCGGTTCCTCCCCGCTACTTCATCGAGATAATGCGCTCTGTATATCTTAAAGGTGCTTCAATCACAGACCTTTGGGGGCAATATATCGTATTATCCGGCTTTGCTATGGCGTTTTGCATGATTGCCGCAGTGACCTACCAAAAAAGAAGTTAGAGAAAATCTGTTGATATTCAAGTGTCTGCGCTGCTGTATGCGGAAATTTTGCAAATAATATTGAGATTTTGCACTTGTTATTTTGCAATATGGGTTGTAATGTGTAAATTTGTATTGCAATAATCCGGTATATGACTGAAGATACGCTCCGTAAGCTCAAGATACTTGCCGAATCGGCCAAATACGACGTGTCATGCTCGTCGAGCGGCACTGTGCGACGCGGCAAGAAGGATGAGGGGGTGGGTAATACCGTCGGTGGTATCGGCATATGCCACAGTTTTGCCGACGACGGCAGGTGCATTTCTCTTCTTAAAGTGATGCTTACCAATGTGTGCATGTACGATTGCGCCTATTGTATCAACCGCCGCAGCAATGACATCCCGCGTGCTACATTGTCGGTGACTGAACTCGTAGGGATTACCATGGAGTTTTATCGGCGCAATTATATCGAGGGGCTGTTTCTCAGTTCCGGTGTTGTGCGTAACCCCGATTATACCATGGAGAGGCTTGTAAGGGTAGCTCAGGATCTACGCACTGTCCACCGGTTCAATGGTTACATACATCTGAAGAGTATTCCCGGAGCGTCGCAGGAACTTGTAAATCTTGCCGGGCGGTATGCCGACCGTATGAGCGTGAATATTGAGATTCCCAATGAGACATCATTGAAATATCTTGCCCCGGAAAAGGATTTCAAGAGTGTTTACGAGCCTATGGGCTACATACGTCGCGGTGTGCTTGAAAACAAGGAGGACCGCAAGCGTTTGCGCCATGTGCCGCGTTTTGTCCCAGCCGGACAGAGTACCCAGATGATTGTCGGGGCTTCGCCTGAGCATGACCGTGACATACTTCGGCTGTCGTCGGCGTTATATTCTACTCCCACGATGCGGCGTGTATATTATTCCGGATATGTTCCGGTAAATACCTATGACCCGCGTCTGCCGGCGTTGAAACAGCCCCCGCTTGTAAGGGAAAACCGCCTTTATCAAGCTGACTGGCTTATGCGTTTCTATCATTTTACCGCCGACGAGATTGCCGATGACTCTCATCCCGACCTTGAACTTGAGATTGACCCGAAGCTGTCATGGGCGTTGCGTCATCCTGAAGTATTTCCGGTGGATGTCAACAAGGCTGACTATGAGATGATACTACGCATACCGGGTGTAGGAGTGAAATCGGCTACGCTGATTGTAAATGCGCGTCGGTTCAGGCGTCTTAATTCCGAACATCTGCGCAAGATCGGCGTGGTGATGAAGAGGGCGAAATATTTTATAACCTGTGGCGAGCTTGGAGCGTCGTGTGTTGCCGACTTGTCACCGGAATATGTGCGTAACCTTATCACCGCTCCACCGCGAAAAGCACTTAAGGAAGGTAATCCGTTGCAAATGACATTAGATTTCGGCGAATGATACTTTTTTCGTTTGACGGTACTTTTGACGGTCTTCTTACCGCTGTCTTTGACGCTTATGCCTGTAAGCGGTTTCCCGACATGCTTGTGCGTGAAGGTGAGGTGTTGCCGATGTTTTATGATGAATTGCGCGAGGTGGTGACTGACGAAGAGAAATCGGGGCGTGTATGGAGGTCGCTTGAGAAGAAGATGTCGCGGGAGGCTCTGTCAGCGATTGTGGCAAGTTTCTTGTGCGAGATACCCGATTATGACATAGTGTTGTTCCGTTATCTGCGAAAGGCTGTTGACTCGCCGGTAAGCATTGAGACCGATTTCAGCGACCCGGATGTGGTAGAGATGACCCGTATGGTCAGGCGTGTTAGCGGTGAGGCTTTGCGGGTCAAGCAGTTTGTCAGGTTTCAGAAAGCGGTCGACGGCACCTATTTCGGGGTGATTGAGCCGCTGTATAATGTGCTTTCACTTGCCATCCCTCACTTTGTCGACCGTTTTTCTTCCATGAAATTTCTTCTTTATGACAAGCGCCGTGGATTTGGCTATTACCATGACGGGAAGGATACGCTTCAGGTCACTCTGCCTGAGGAGTTATCACACATCGCCACAGGTCGGTTGTCGCCGGAGATGATGGATGAAGAGGAACTTCTCATGCAGGATATGTGGCGTACATATTTCAAGGCGATCGCCATACGTGAACGCGCCAACCCTCGAAAGCAGCGACAGGACATGCCGGTGAGATTCTGGAAATACCTTACCGAGAAACAGTCCCGCCAAGGATAAGTAAGTGGTTTCCTGATTTGCCGCAGCTATCTCCGATGCTAATAAAAATCTATTACTGCAAATTTGTTGAATTTTTGTTTAAAATAATTAATACTTTATCCTGCATAGCGTATTATTATTACTTTTGGCAATTATTTAATTAAAATTTGTCTGATGAAAAAGTATTTTGCATTTCTTGTTGTTCTATCTGTTTTTGCTGCCCGGCTGTCGGCTGAAAGGGTGATGGTGATAAATGATTCCGATTCCTCGCCCATTACGGGTGCATCGGTGTTTTCTGCAACCGGACTCATCCTCGGCATGACTGATGCCGATGGTATGACGCCGGAACTGTCCGACTCCGATTTCCCGCTCAGCGTACGCTCGATTGCTTTCAAAGAGGGAATTATAGATAAGGGCGTAGACACGTTGAGGATGAAGGTCGATACATATGATCTGCCGGGAGTGACGGTTAAGCCCGGTGAACGCCCTATAATACATATAATTACCTATGTTCGGGAGTTTTGTAATGGAGCTACGTCATGTGATACCGCAATGGCTTTTTCCGAATATATGCTGGAATCATTTCATGTCGAGGACAAAGTCAAGGGTTTTCGACGATACGACTCTTTACCAAAAGTGAAAGCAGACCTACACTATGTGCGGTGTACCGATGGGTCATGGGGAGACAGTGTTGCATTGGCTGATAAAGGCATTGATGTTGCCAATGAACTTTCTTTTGTGCCTGATATGGTCAATTTACCTATAGAAGAGACGCATGATGAGACTGACGCTATCAAAAACGGTGCTTTGAACGACACGGTACAAGGTGAATATGGCCCTGCTATGGTAATAAGAAAAGGCGAAACAGCTTATATAGTAACAGGCGACCTTTTGAGTGGCAAAAAAAATCATAAATATTCACCTAATATTTTGAAGCTGCTTGGCATGACTACAGAATTTTATGAAATTATTGCGTCATTTGCCTATCTGCCCAATGACAAGGGTAAATACGATATTAATGATTTTATTTACGGTACTACTTCGATTAAGGCTCTTGGCAAAGGTAAGTGGATAAAGAAATTCCTTAATGTGAAGGAGTCGGTGGATATGTCTTCCTTTATAGAGGTTTATCCGGTGGAGATTACCTATCTAACATTAGATGAGTACAAGGAGATGCGTGACAATCGTGAAACCATTGAATTTCGCCGCCCCGGTTATATGCTTCCGCTATTGCCGGCGGTAAAAAAGCTTACGGAGAGCGTGGCGGGTTTTAGCAAGCAGAAAAGTATCGGTTCATGACGAAATTTTCCCATTTGTACATTGGCTGAGGTAATTTTGTGTATATCTTTGTGCCGAATCATAAAATTATACGCATATGGAAACACATAATTTACCTTTTGACAAGTCATGGGATGGCTGTGTCAATATTTATCGAGAGAGTAGAGGTGCAATGGAAAGCGGTCGGTCCTTATTTAAATTCAGTTTAAATTAATCCCAGTTTTGTTTCATAATTCGGCTGAAAATTGTGATATTTGCACTTCGAAAGATTAACTGATAAATTCAAGCTTATTATGAGACTATCGGAGCTTAAGACAGGCGAGTCCGGAGTTGTAGTCAAGATATTGGGACACGGTGCTTTCCGCAAACGTGTTATAGAGATGGGATTTGTGAAAGGACAGATTATCAAGGTGATGCTTAACGCGCCGCTGAGAGATCCCATCAAGTACAGCATCATGGGATATGAACTTTCATTGCGGCGCAGTGAGGCTGAGATGGTTGAGGTGCTTCCTGTAGGGCAGGAAACAGAAACGGGAGATACCGTGTCGGTTGCCCCGGTGGAAGGCTCGTACACCCAACGCCCTGTCCACCGCGATTTTGAAGGCAGTTCAAAGACAATCAATGTGGCGCTTATCGGCAATCCTAACTGCGGTAAGACTTCGCTTTTCAATATCGCATCCGGCTCAAAGGAACATGTGGGCAATTACAGTGGGGTCACTGTCGATGCCAAGAAGGGTCATTTTGAATATGGCGGTTACAGGTTCAATATTGTAGACCTTCCGGGCACATACTCTCTGTCGTCTTACTCTCCGGAGGAGCTTTATGTGCGTCGCTATCTGCGCGATGAGATGCCAGATGTGATTATCAATGTGGTCGTGTCATCCAATCTTGAGCGCAATCTTTATCTTACGACCGAGCTTATAGACATGGACCGCTCGATGGTCATAGCGTTGAACATGTATGATGAGCTTGAGCGTAGCGGTGCGTCGCTTGATTACAAGTTGTTGGGTGAGATGATCGGCGTGCCGATGGTTCCCACGGTGTCGCGTACAGGTGAAGGTATCAATCAGTTGTTTGATACTGTTATAAGTGTCTACGAGGGGCGCGATTCGGCGGTGCGTCATATTCACGTCAATCTCGGCAAGGAACTTGAAGAAGGGGTGCGTGTCATCAAGGATGAGATAAAGAAAGATGGTGCGATAGGCGCTCACTTCTCTCCGCGATACCTTGCCATCAAGATGCTTGAGCATGACTCGGAGGTTGATGACATGATACGCCGGTCGCCCGATCATAAGAAACTCTTTGAGTTGCGTGACGAGGAGGTAGGTCTTATTGAAAAGCGTAACAATGATGACATCACGTCGCTCATAGCCAATGAGAAATACGGTTTTATAACCGGTGCGCTTGCGGAGACGCTTACCGAGTCGACCAAGGAGACGGCAAAGACCACACGCATAATCGATGCGTTTGTCACCAATAAGCTGTTCGGCTTTCCGATATTCCTGATTATAATGCTGTTTATATTCTGGTGCACGTTTGAGATAGGATCATATCCGATGGAGTGGATTGAGTCGGCAGTAAATTGGATTGCCGGTGTCGTGCAGTCCACTATGCCGGAAGGCCCGTTGAAAGATCTTATTGCCGACGGTATCATAGGGGGTGTAGGCGGTGTAATTGTGTTCTTGCCTAATATCCTGATATTGTATTTCTTCATCTCGTTTATGGAAGATTCGGGCTACATGGCGCGTGCCGCGTTTATCATGGACAAGATCATGCACAAGATAGGTCTCCACGGTAAGTCATTTATTCCGCTTGTCATGGGCTTCGGATGCAATGTGCCTGCAATCATGGCGTCGCGTGCTATTGAAAGCCGTAGCAGCCGCATAATCACGATATTGATAAATCCGTTTATGTCATGTTCGGCGCGATTGCCGGTGTATGTGTTGCTTGTGGGCACATTTTTCAGCCGCCATGCAAGCCTTGTATTTCTCGGATTGTATCTTACCGGAATACTTGTCGCAGTACTGACGGCAAGGCTTTTGCGACGTTTCTGGTTCAAGACCGATGAAACACCGTTTGTGATGGAGCTTCCTCCTTACCGCATTCCGACGCTTAAATCGTCGTTGCGCCACATGTGGGGTAAGGGCGAGCAGTATCTCAAGAAAATGGGAGGCATAATTCTTGTGGCAAGTATAATTGTGTGGGCATTGAATTATTTTCCGCTTCACAATGAAAGTTCAAGCACTCCGATGACTGAGGCTATGCTTAACGGTGACGACTCTAAAATTGATACTTCGCGTGATTCTTACCTTGAAATGATCGGCAAGGCTGTCAATCCGGTGATGGAGCCTATCGGTTTTCATTGGCGTACGACTGTCGCCGCGATAGCCGGAGCACCGGCAAAAGAGATTGTTGTCTCGACGCTTGGGGTACTCTATACCGGAGACGAGGAGATTGACGACAAGTCACTTTCGGCACGACTTACCGCACCAAACCCTGTTACAGGCAAGCCTGATTTCACGCCTGCCTCGGCATTGAGCCTGATGGTGTTTGTGCTGCTGTATTTCCCTTGTATGGCTACCGTCACGGCAATTGTAAGGGAGACCGGTTCATGGAAATATGGCGCGTTTTCGGTCGTTTACAACACTGTGGTGGCTTGGCTGGTAGCTTGGCTCGTCTACAATGTGGCTCTGCTTTTCTAAAGGGTCATTCGGTGACGAAGCTTTTTCCCGCCCATTTCATGCTCCACCAGCGACGAGTGAAAATGACGCCTCGTGTGATCTCATCCGCTGCGATCATAAGCCATAGGGCGTATATGCCAAGGCCGAAATATATCCCGGTGAGATAGCCGCCGACTACCTGTAGTGACCACATCACGACAAGTCCTACGTAGAATGGATAATTCACGTCGCCGGTGGCGCGTAGCGCATTGGTTGCGAAGATATTTATAGGGCGACCGATTTCTACGAGCAGGTCAAGCCATAACAGAGTGGCTCCGATAGATATTATTTCCGTATTATCGGTGAGCAGTGAAAGGATTTCACGCCCGGTTATCGCGATTGCAAGCGACAGCGTGACGGTAATGACGAGTGCCATGCGCATGACATATTTCCCAAGGATAAACGCACCGTGTATTTTGCCCTTGCCGACAAGATGTCCGATCGTAATCGCTCCTCCCTGAGAGATTGCTATACAGAAAAGATATCCGAACATCACTATGTTGACCACATAGGTGCGGGCGGCAAGCACTTCAAGACCAAGCATGTTGATGAAAAATGTCATGACTATCTGTGCGGAACTGTAACTGAACTGTTCGCCTGCCGACGGGAGACCTATCTTTAGCAGGTTATGAAGTTCTCGCATGGGAAACCGTCGGAATATCTCCCACGGAAAACGCTTGATTACTGTGTGGAAAAGGATGATGTTCAGGATCACCATCGCCACTCCGCGGCTTGTAGCCGTCGATATTGCCGCCCCTTCGGCTCCAAGCGCGGGCGCTCCGAAACGACCGAATATCAATATGTAGTTTCCTATGATGTTAAGTATGTTGACAATACCAACTACTACCATCGGGTAGATGGCGCGGTTGGAGGCGCGCAAGGCGGCCGAGGCGGTGAGCGATAATGCCTGGAAGAAAGCGAGTGCGCCCACGATGCGCATGTAGCCTACGCCTTCTCCGAGCAAGAGGTCGTTAAGTCCCATAAGGCGGAGTATGACCACCGCCCCGAAATAGAGCATCGCGCTAATAGCGAGACCGATCAAGAGGTTGACCAGCAGCGATACTCCCACCACTTTTGACACACGATCGTTGAGTCGTGCGCCGAGATACTGGCTTACAAGCACCGATGTGCCGAGGTTTATGACCTCAAACACCAGAAAGCATAGCATGACAATCTGGTTGACAACTCCGACGGCGGCTACCGACGCGTCGCTGTGGCGCGATAGCATGACGGTGTCAACCGCTCCCAGTGTCATGATGAGCAAGGTCTCTATGAAAATCGGACCGGTAAGGGAGGCTAACTGACGTTTCAGTCCTTTTGCTACTTTCAGGTGAATCATTCTGTCGTTGGTCAAATGTTTATTTCCATAATAGTGCCGTAGGCAGGTGGATTGGCAAACGCTTCCTGCGGGGTCATGCCGCAGAGCGTCACAAGTGCCTGTACAAGTATGCCGCAGTGGGTGAAAAGCGCGACACACTTGTCGCCGCTATCTTTAAGATCTGTGAGAAATTCAAGAAATCGTGCCTGTTGTTGCATGAACGATTCACCGCCGGTCGGGGCTACATTGATATAGTCGTCATACCACTCGCGTAGCCGGGGATCGGTTATGTCATCGTAACGCATCATCTCCCAGTCGCCGAAATTCATTTCAAGAAGCCTTGGATCTATCAAGGGAGAGGAATAACCGCATGCCGCAGCAAGTTTCCGGCATCGCGACAGGGGGCTGCAGTATACCTGATCAAAACTGTATCTTGACAATGACTCTTTTACCGCAGCAGATTCCGTGGAAAATGTATCGGCGACATCCACGTCGCTGTGTCCGTAACAGATGCCTTTTTCAACATTTACCGAGGTGTGGCGTACAAGCACTATCTTCATTGTCATATGCGGTATAATATGGCGGCGCCAAGATAAAATGACACTTCACATATAAGGAATGTAGCCCCGCAGCAGTCGCCTGTATACCCCTTTATACGGTTTTTCATCAAAAGTATGAGCATCGCGGCGGTAAAAATCGGGAAAAGCGCGGCTCCGAGTATAGAAAGCGGCATGTAGACCAGGGGCAACGCGCCTCCGATTATCGCGGCGAGGAGTTGTCCCCGTGTCATGCGGTTGTAGACAAGCTTGTTTTTAGCATCCTCTTCTTTACGCGCATATGGAAGGAAATTGATGATTTGCGATGCGCAGAGCTTGCTCCAGGCATCGCCGGCAAACATTATGCAGCATGCCGTCAATGGCGGGAACGTAAGCAATAATGACGAGGCGATAAGAAAATATAGGGTTATGCCGATTATGCCGTATGTGCCTGTGTGGCTGTCTTTCATTATGGAGAGTATGCGCTCGCGATCTGACCCGCCACCCATGCCGTCGCAGAAGTCGGCAAGCCCGTCTTCATGCAGCGCACCGGTGACAAGTACCCGTGACAGCAGGGCAAGAAGTATCGCCGCAAAAAAAGGAAGCAGATGTGACGCAAGCCAAAACGTAATGCACATTATGCCTCCGGTAAGCCAGCCGACATAAGGCCAGTAAGGCACTACCTCTTTGTAATATTGTTTATCTACACTGCCGAGACGCCAGAAAGGCAGGCGCGTGAAAAAAGTAAGTGCGGCAAATATATGCTTCATCAGTCAAAATACTTGGTGACATTGACATCGGCGAAAGAGTCCATGCGGTTGATCATCCTTACAGCCGATTGCAGGATAGGGTAGGCGCATACCGCTCCCGAACCCTCTCCGAGCCGCAGGTCGAGATGGAGCAGCGGTCGCGCGCCCATCGCCTCAAGCAGCAGGCGGTGACCAGATTCGTCGCCGCAGTGACCGAACACGGCATAGTCCATCACTGCCGGATAGAGCTTTGATGCTGCAAGCATACAGTTGCTCATGATAAATCCGTCGACAAGTATTATCATGCCAAGCTCTGCCGCGCGGAGCATGCCTCCCGTAGCCATTGCAAGCTCATATCCGCCAAACCAGGCAAGTTTCTCTTCGACCGTGTTGCCTCCGGTATAATTGGCGAGCGCGCGTGACAATACGTCAAGCTTGTGCGACACTCCTTTGTTGTCAAGTCCTGCGCCTGCGCCTATGCAGCGGTCAAGCGGTATGCCGGTCAGGAGGTGCATCCACATTGATGACGGGGAAGTGTTGCCGCTTCCCATCTCGCCGAAACTTACCACGTTGCATCCGTCGGAATGCACCATGTCGACAATTTCGGCACCTGCGTCGATGCAGCGATCCAGCTCTTCTGCCGTCATTGCCGGCCCATGCAGGAAATTGCGCGTAGAGCGTCGTATCTTTCTGTCGATGATGCCGTGACCGACAGGGATGTCGTAATCCACGCCTGCATCGACAAGCACGAGGCGGAATCCATGTTGTTCGCAGAGGAAGTTGATGCCGGCACCGCCTTTGGCAAAATGCCCCAACTGTTGCCATGTCACTTCTTTGGGCGACACACTGACCCCTTCCTCGATAATTCCGTGGTCGGCGGCGAAAAGTATGTTGCAAGGGTTGCGCAACTCGGGCGAGAGGGTCTGTTGTATCATTCCTGCCTGAAGGGCGAGCTCTTCGAGACGCCCGAGTGAGCCTTTGGGTTTTGTGAGGTTGTCTATCTTGTCGACGAGTTGCCTGAGAATGGAACTGTCGGGAGTTGATATACTGAATGATCGCATTGCTCTATTTAATTTTTAAATCGATTCCGGAGATTAGGAGATATACGTCGTCGGCATGCTCGGCGACATATCGGTTGGCGAGTCCGAGCAGATCGGTAAATTGCCGTTGCATCGGGTTTTCGCTTGTGCCGCCAAGACCGATCTCGTTGGTGACAAATACAAATGTTGTATCCATTGCCATGAGACGGTCAAACTCATGTCTGAACATGGCAATGGAGTGGTCGGCATCTTCATTGCAATGAAAAAATATATTTGTCAACCACATTGTCACACAGTCGACAAGTACGGTGCGGGACGGCAGGTCATGGTCAGCGATACATATGGTTTCCTCTATGTTGGTCCATTCATTGCCGCGGCGTTGCTGATGAAGCATTACACGGTGGCGGAACTCTTCATCGCGAGGCTCGGCTGTGGCTACGTACACCGGTCGGTCGGAAAGTTTAAGCGCAGTACGTTCAGCAAATTCGCTTTTCCCCGATCTCTGACCTCCGGTGACCATTATTACTCTTTTCGCACACATTTTTTACATACAAGAAATACAATGCAAAGATACGGATATTTCTCCGATATTGACATGTCATGTAATAATTTATTGAAAATCGTAGGATATTGATTTTAAATGTATATCTTTGTAATTATCACTTTTGATAAGTGGCTTAATGTGTCACCGCTTATGGAAAAAGAGCAGGCTAAGATAATAGGAGTTGCGCGTCACCGTCTGGCATCCGACGGCGACGGAGTGACGACGCTTGTGGCTTTTCACGGATGCCTGCTCCGTTGCCGGTATTGTCTCAATCCCCAGTCGCTTGGCGATGGCGCGCGGTTTCGTGATTATACCGCTGAATCGCTGTTTGATGAAGTCCGTATAGATGAGCTGTATTTCCTTGCTACCGGGGGCGGCGTGACATTCGGCGGCGGGGAGCCGTGCTTGCGTCCCGGTTTTATCCGACGCTTCCGCGAACTGTGCGGTGACGGCTGGCAGATAAATCTTGAAACATCGCTCAATGTTCCGGCAAACAACATCGAGTCCTTGCTCCCTGTGGTAAATACACTTATCATCGACATCAAGGACTTGAATCCTGGGATTTACAGCAACTATACCGGGCAAGACAATTCCCAAGTCCTTTCGAATCTCCGGCTGATAGCTGATAGCGGGCGGCAGAATGACTGCATTGTCCGCATACCGCTGATACCGGAGTTCAACACTGATGCCGACCGCGACGCAAGCCAAGCCACGCTTGAAAAACTCGGCTTTACCCGATTCGATTTATTTACCTACCAAATCCGCAAACACTGACTATGGCAAAGATTATCGTTCAGAATACATGTGTAACAGTAATTTCTTTTGATCAACAAGATTACATTTCTCTTACTGATATGGCAACAGCCAAAGAGGGAGACAACCGGTCAGCAGACATTATAAAGAATTGGTTAAGGAATCGTTATACAATTGAATTTTTAGGAACTTGGGAAATGATTCATAACCCCGCATTTAAAGTGGTCGAATTTGACCACTTTAAAATGAATGCCGGTTTGCCTTCTTTTGTGTTAAGTGCGTCGGAATGGATCAGCAAAACCAATGCCATAGGCATTGTGGTAAAGAAGGGCAGATATGGAGGGACTTATGCCCATAAAGATATAGCGTTTGAATTTGGCTCGGCAATAAGTGTGCCGTTTAAGTTATATCTTATTGAAGAATTTCAGCGTCTTAAGGCGGATGAGCAAAAGTTACTTGGATGGTCAGCTAAACGTGAGCTTGCGAAGCTTAACTACCATATTCATACTGATGCGATTAAGACACATTTGCTGCCAGCTGAAATAACTAAAGAACAGATGTCAAGAGTTTATGCCGATGAAGCTGATGTACTCAATGTGGCTATGTTTGGATTGACTGCAAGACAATGGCGTGAGAATAATCCGGGACTTAAAGGTAATATTAGGGATTATGCTACGATAAATGAATTGATATGCCTGTCCAATATGGAAAACCTTAATGCTGTGTTTATTGAGCAAGGGCTTGCTCAATCAGAAAGGCTTATGAAACTTAACCGGATAGCCATTCACCAAATGAAGGTATTGGAAAATTGGAATAATCGAGATCTTTTAAAGTAAAATTACTGATTATGGCACGAGGAAAGCAAACCTGCAAAATATTGAAAGAGATCCGCCGGCAGATAGCTGAGGCGAACGACATCGAGTTTGCCACGTCGGAATGCCGCTACCGTGGCGACTGCCTCGGCACATGTCCCAAGTGCGAAGCCGAAGTGCGCTATTTGGAGCAGCAGCTCCGCGCCCGCACTCTCGCCGGTAAAGCCGTAGCCCTCGCCGGAATTTCGGCGGGAATGATTGCGTTTTCAGGGTGTGGTGGAACGTCATCCAATCAATCAAATGTGACTCTGCAAGGCGAACCTGAGGCTACGGTTGAGCAAATTGAAATGGCGGATACAATAGACGAAGGAGAACTGCCGGTCATTGAAGATACTGCTGTCATCAAAAAGGGCGAAATAGACGTGTCTGCATTTCCGGTCGTAGGAGAAGTTTCAGAAGAGTCATATCCTTTAGTTGACGAAAGACCTGTATTCCCAGGTAATGAAAGCGACTCCAATAGTTCCAAAAAAGTGGACGGAATTAAAGAGTGTGCGGTTGTCAATGATCCGAATCTGGTGGTAACGCAAGGTGAGATGCCCGATGAATGTCCGACAATGCCTGATGAAAACAAAATATATTTTGCTGTAGAACAGTTGCCAGAATTTCCGGGCGGTCAAACCGCAATGATGAAATTCATTTGCGACAATCTCAAATATCCGGAAGAGATGATTAATGATTTTCAAGGCAGAGTTGTTGTGAAGTTCTATATTGATACATTAGGTCATGTCTGTGCTCCGGAAATTGTTAAAGGTCGTGATTCCGCTCTTGATCGGGAAGCATTGAGAGTGGTCGGACTTTTCCCAGATTTTATTCCGGCGCAACACTTAGGCAAGAAAGTAAATGCTTGGTTTACACTTCCTATATCTTTTAAATATTCAGATTACATAGATTATTGTGATTGACTATGGCACGAGGAAAGCAAACCTGCAAGATACTGAAAGAGATCCGCCGGCAGATAGCCGAGGCGAACGGCATCGAGTTTGTAACGTCGGAGTGTCGCTATAAAGGTGACTGCCTCGGCACGTGCCCTAAATGTGAGGCCGAAGTCCGCTATTTGGAGCAGCAGCTTCGCTCACGCCAGCACATGGGTAAAACCATTGCGCTTGCCGGAATCTCAGCAGGTGCTTTAGCATTACTGATGCCAAACGGCGTTTCCGCGCAGATTCCGGATCCGGACTTGTCGCTCCCGATGGGAGATATTGCCGTCCATGCCGTAACTGATACATTTATGGTAAAAGGAGCTGTATCGGAAATGGTAGATAACAATAGCGTAAAACAACGTGAACCAATAATAGGCGCAACGATAATAAACTTACGAAACAATAAGGGTTGTGCTACCGGTATTGAAGGCGATTTTGAAATAGAAGTTGCACCCGGCGATACATTGGAAGTGTCGTTTCCAGGGTTTCATACTCAGAAAATACCAATCATGCGATGGTCTGAAAATTTGGATGTAGTGCTTGAAGCAGATGAGTCGGTATTAACAGGCGACGTACTTGTTCTTGGAGGTGTCATTTCTGTGCAAAGAGAAGAAAATCATTATCTCGACCTAAATGTGTTTGATGAATATGGCAATTTAATGGATAGAGATAAATTGGACGTTGCGAGGATTTGGATAGATGATGATGGCGAAGAAGATTGCGAGCACTTATCTCCCGAATATTTTGACGACAAGCACCCATGCCGTATTTATTGGGATTATGATTATGGGTTGAAAGACGAGGAAGGTAATCCGCTTAAAAAAGCGACCCTCCGCATCGAGGCCGAGGGCTACGACGACCCTGTGATAATCAATGTCAAGTACCCCAAACGCAATGCCAAGAAGACTATCAAGTTCAGGCACAAAAAGGAATAGCTATGCGATCATATGTCATTGAAATCCGTATTCCACTTGAAAAAGAAATATGGCGTTGAACTTTTCGATAGCACAAAGTGACAAATGTCCCATCTAAAGCCGATTATTCCTATTAACTTTGCAATGAAGACTATCCTTTAGCAACCTATGGGATAGCAAAAAAGGCAGTATAAATATAAGCACAATGGAAAAGAACCTCGCAAGAATCATCGGCATCGCGCGTCATCGCCTTTCTGACGGCGACGGAGTATTTGTGGCTTTCTACGGATGCACTTTCCATTGCCACTATTGCCTCAATCCCGCTACTTTCAGCAACAGCATATCAATCTTTTGGAAAGGAGATAAAGCATGAAACTGAAAGGTCGTAAATTGTTGTCATTTTGTTTTGCATTGATAATGTCATGTGTAGGGGCGTTGGGTGCGGGTATAATGCTTGTATCCGGCTTGAATTGGGTGCTGTTTGCCGTTTTTGCTGCGGCTGCGATTATCGGGTCGGTATGGGTAGCAAAGCTACTAAAACCGGTGCCGGATGTTGGTCTTATCATAAAGTACAATTTTCCTAAAGACGCGGGTTATTATCAGAAAGGGAAACGAAAGACTACGCCTGTAAGCGATAACGATATTCTGTATCATTTAAAGATGTTTTTGCCCTTTATCCAGATTGGTATATTCGTATTTTCTGCGGTTCTATTTGGTGGTTATCATCAAAGCCATGATGCTTTACGACAGGTTGTGTCTATAAACTTCGATGGCGGTCAGGCAAAATTGGTCGTTATCGATCAGGGTGCCTGGGGCGAATACGCCGACTTGAGAATTTATGACAACGATGCCGTGCTGATAGAGAGTATTTCTATCAGCTCTGAGGACGCAACGCCCTCTATTGACAGCATAGTTTCAAAGGATGTGTATGTCAGCTATCGTAACTATCCCGGTGCAGACTCTATTCTTTCTTACGATAGGGTTTTACTGGGAGAGTCGCTTCTCGAGCATGACAAACTAAAGTTTAACTATCATTTCCGGAATATCAAATGAAGAAGTATCAGAAAATATCGGGTGTGATTGTCGGCACGATAATCGGAGTATTGAATTTCATCATATTCCGGGAAATTGAGTATGTCTATATTTCTAATGATCTTATAGGCGAGGATAATCGCCCATTATGGCAAGTCAGTGACTATTTCATAGCTTTGGAAATCCTTTTTATTGTTACTTATATTGCTGGAATAATACTTTTTATCAAGTTATGGCGGAAAGGAGGCAAGCGATGAGAATAACATTGCTGCTTTGCATTGCTATTGTACTGATGTGCGGTTGTTCAAGAATAAAGTCTAAATACGAAACTGTCAAGGAGCGTATTAAAGAGGAAATTAATAGTACCTTTCGCACTGACTTTTATTCTGACCCTGGTGCATGGGATTATTACCGTGTGCCATTGATTGCACCGTATGAATTGTGTTCTACACTTTGGGGTGATGATGGGAAAGTGTGGGACTGTCTCCGTCGTGATAACACAGATGAGTTCGGCGGATTTACACTCGCTACGGTCCGGCATTCAGTAGAGAGCGTTGGATTGCAGGATTCTATAATCTATCTTTATTATACAGAACAACTCACTCCATTAGATTTGATGCCAAGTCATAAATATGATGGTTGGGAAATGCGACGCTTTGTAATAATTGATGTGCCTACTGACTCTGTTGAATGGCATGAAACGAGAGAGGAATGGTTGACAGCCCTCAACAAACGAGGCATCACCCAGCCACAACTCAATAATGTAGATAGCCTGTATGATGATTTTGCAAATAATAACCGGCTATTGTTTAATCCATCGAAATGAAAAAAGACGCAAGCAATAGGTTTCATCGAAGAGGATTTGCAATTCTCTTGATATGCTCGGCGATACTGCTGTGTATAGGTCTGATTATGCTTGTGGGTGACTTCAACTCAACCGGGTTAATTACATCTCGATTTCGCGATCCAATAGAACAAACAATCTCTTGGCACACTCCGGTATTTGGCTCGATAATCTTGTTTGGCATAGCATTGTTGTGGCGATTTGATAAGCCCTCTTTACCCAAAATAGATCTGCAAGGCAAACGGGCGGTTATATTTGACAAAATCGCAGATTCCTTTAAAGATGATGATTTCAAGAGGCGTGGCAATCATTTTTTCAAAAGAAATGGCGCGATTGGGTACTGCTTAAATATCCAAAATGACAAATGGAATAATTCAGAGGTAATCAGATTTACTTTGAACGTAGGCATATATACCGATAGTTTTTGGCTGGAGCATGAGGATTTCAAACACACAGGGATTGTGCCCCCTTTCCCGAAAGAATATGATTGCGCTATCAGAGAAAGAATCGGAAATTTGCTACCTGTGCATAATGATAAATGTTATTGTATCACTGCTGACACCGATGTGCTGAAGCTATGGGAAGAAATAGAACATGACCTTGAGGGATATGTTAAGCCATTCTTTGACAAATATCATGTCGAATCAGATGTAGTACCAAATCAGTTTATCTATAAAAGACAGAATAATGGAACTGATATATAAAGCAAAATGGATTATCATGGTGTTATCCGCAATAGTGTGGGTAATTACCTTTTACCACGTATTTTTTGAATTGTAATTATACGGTTAAAGCATTAACAATCGGATTTGAATGAAAACATGGCAGAAAATATTGGTGATTGCGCATTGCATTGGATTGATCCTTTGCATCGTGTTGCTTGTCGGCTTCAGGCATTATGACCATCTAAGGTGGGGATTGGGCTATCTGATTGTCTGGATTACGACTTTGAGCGCGTTTGCGATATTTTTTGTCCGTACCGGTAAGCAATGGCTAAATATTTTAGCCAAGATATATAGCCTTGGCTGGCTTGCCGTCATCATTTTGCCTATTCCAGTGACTTTAGGTGCATGGACCGGACTATTGGAAGAAATTTATATCCCGCACAAAAAATATTATGAGGATGACAGTTATATAATCCGTCAAGGATATTATGGGTGGATTGACTATCCGAATTGTGCACTATGGATTAAGGATGGCGCGCTGGAGCGATACGACCGTAAGATTGACGGCTTTTTTACGGTTGATTCCTGCAAAGTCTTGTCTGATTTGGGCGCGATAGTATTATATGGAGAATCGTTCAAAATAGAGGACGATGATTCCGGAAAGACAGTTGATATTATACCGCTTGATGAAAAGGAATTTGAGTTGCATAGGCAGGAGATAGATTCATTAAAAGCAATAATTTCAAAGGCAAACTATGGAAGAGCATCCGAAAAAACAGCCAGGGAGTAGGAAGCAGGTATTTCTGCGGTTCATGCGGTATGTTGCCGTGGCTGTTGTCACGGTAATATTGCTGTTTGTTTTTATATTGAGTATTGGATTGGATGAATTTGATTTAGACGTGGCAATATTTGTATTTATTCTAATCTTTGCGGCTGGATTTTTCATTACATTACTCAGTGCTGTATTTTGGATATATTCATTTGTCAAGGCTGTAAGGCGACGTACAAATACCGATAGGATTCTTTTATGGTTCCATATAGTTGATTTGTTACTGCTTGGGGGTATCGTTTATCTGCATAATAAGCCTCCTCAGAAATGCGATGCGTTCATTATGGCAGAATGTTACAACGGAGAACCTGTTTTTTGGATGTGGAATACAGCAGATCATTATCGTAACATGCTACCTGACAGCACACGGCTGGTTGTCGAATTTGATAACGATGAAATGTCACAATCCGATATTCTGAGCGAATTTGAAATTAAGAAACTAAAAGAACGTTTGGACTACTTGGGCTGCATAGGTATAGATGTCAACAATTATCCGGATTCGGAGTACTCAACTATCCGCTTCCGACGCATCGGAATGGGTATGTATTCATTTCGTCTATACCACCATCCGCTAACCAGTCAACAACAGGATAGTATAAATGCCAATGAATGCCTGATTGTCTACAACGATTCAACCGTCTTTGAATTTGGCGGAGGCGTATTCGGCGTTCAGCATTTTGTCGGCAAAGATGAATTTCTAAAAAGAAGCAACAGATGATTCAGATTATCATAATTATAAGCGTTATTATTCTGCTTGTCGGCCTTATGGTAAAGTGGCCGAGGCCGGGACTGTATATTTTCAAGACTGCGTGCCTGATGCTTCTGCTGATCGGGCTGCTCTTTGCTCTGTTCTTTACTCTAATGGGATTGGGTGAACAGCGACTAAACATAAATCTCCATCCATGGCGAGAATATGTAGGCCCTCGTTTCATCGGAGCATTGGTCGTAACGGTAATTATCTTCGCAATATCTCAAATTCCTCTTCTCTTTTTGAAGAAATTATCAAGCAAAGGAAAAACGAAAGTCCTGAAGATTGAAGGACTGGTATATATGGCATTGTTGATATTTGGCACAGGCTTGCTATATATGGCTGTGAGTGATAGAAATTATTATCCCGAAAATCAAGTTGTTGACAAAATTGAGGATTTCCACGCCCGGCACGGACTGTATCCGAAAACTTTAAGCGATGTTCATGTCCATATGGATAACGATAGCCTGTTCACAGATGAGAATGTTCATCTCGGATATTCCTGCGATAAGAATGCCTATACGTTATGCGTGGGATATGAATATGGCAATTATGTCTACGATAGCAGGAAAGACAGGTGGAACGAGATTCCGGAGGGCTCGCCGATTGAGAATTATATGATTGCTATTCCAAAGGAGGCGGATGATGTAATTATAAGCGATTATGATAAGGGGGAGCTTGGGTCTTATGGAGTAAGCAACCCTGAATTTTATCAGCTCACACAATCGCAATATGAAACAGCTCGTGAAATATTGATAAAGCATTTCGCCGATTCCATACAGCCGTCTGCCGATGGCGACTATTTTATAGACCATCCCGGAGGTTGGTTGGAATATATGGCATATCCCTATGAGCGATACCGTCGGCAATATTTCGGTTGGAAAGATTCGATTGGAACTAACTATGCTATGGTTATACTCATAAGTAAGAAGTTAATTGAGCATGATATTTCATTGGGCTATTTTGAAGATAATGGTCAACTGTTTTGGATTGAAGATGGTGGAAGCGATGGAGTCGATGTGCTTATAAACCTTGATGAGAACAAACTGGAATCCTTCGGAGTCCACCAACATGGGTAAAGAAATGAAATCAGACAGCAAGACATATCGGTTTTTCTTTGGGCGGCGGGGTGAAACTCGCTTGCCATTTGGTGCTATGCTGCTAATTCTCGTGCCTTTTCTCATTATAGGTCTGTATTTCCAGAATCGCAAATACAATGCTCTGTCGGCAAATCCGGAACATACATCAACTGTAATTTCAAATATCAGCTACATAGGCACCAGTGGCCCTATAATACATTACAACATTACAGTGAATGGTGTTACATATAATGGTGGTATGCATGCCAATGGTTTTGCCGTTGGCGACAGCATAGGCGTGGTGTATCAGAAAGACAATCCCAAAAACAATATGACGGTGTTTGAATATTATGATGGCCCGTCGTATAGTTCGGTCGCTATATTCGTTATCGCTGCGATTGTCTTGGCAATATATCGGTGGCGAAAAATCAATCGAAAATACAACGACAGATGCCCGGAGTTGGATTGCTCCGGAAAGTGTATGATATATCGCACCGACAAGGTATATACATTTATTACAGTATATAATGTCAACGCAAGCTATCCGATTAAATTCCTTCCGCTTGACTGCGATAATGGGAAGTTTGAAAATGCCTTGATGGAAATATTCCATGCAAGCCTGCATGAGAAATATGTGGAGCTGAAACCCTCGGAGCTAATAAAGGCAATGAAGCAACGCTCTTGGCGGCAACTTTACCAACACTCCACAGGCGTGCTGCTGAAACACGACAGTCGCACTCTGGAGATTCTGCCGACACGGAAAGCCACCGATGGCAAAGGATTTGACTGGGATTATGACCGCGCCCTGTCTTTTAACATTGACGGCGCGTCATGGAAAGACATCATAACATCAACCCGAAAACTCCTCAATAACTATGAAACTGACCGATAAACATTCCGAGATAAGAATCTACCAAAGCGTATGGAAAAATATGTTTTTTGCTGTCTGTTGTCTGGCTTTTGCTATTGTCGGATATTTGATTATGATAGATCCAAGTACTAAATGGCCTACGAAAATCTTTGGCGGTTTGCTGAATATGATATTTTTTGGATATGCCAGTGTGTTTTTTGCTATTATGGCATCCCATAAAAGGATCTGCCGCATTCCGTTTTTAATAATATATGCAAATAGATTGGAAATTTATAAACAGCGTAATGGTAGTTATCATACTATCAATTACGCAGATGTGAAAAAGTTTCGATTAGTAAAGGTTCACTCGTCTAAAATGATTGCGGTGGATTATAAGACAACTCCACTGATACATAAGTTTGAAGAAGCATCCGATTTGAAACAAAGCATAATGAACTTCAATTTCAATGAGATCGGAGCAATAGAAAATATACCCGTTCACAATCTGACAATGAAAGGAAAAGAAATTTGTGATATATTGAACAGCCGATTGAATTGTTGGCAGGAAAAACTCGCTGAATAAGAATATGAATAATTACGATATTACAAAAATCCAATCAAGAATCAATCTGTTGAAGCGGATTGATGATTTTAGTCACTTGCGGCTTTTCCTTCTGCGATTGCTATCGGATTACCCCGATGAATATTATTTCATGGCTGAACTGTCAAGTGCCTGTTATCAATTAGAGAAATATACCGAAGCATTGAATTATGCGCAAGAGTCATATCAATTAGCCACTGATGATTATTGGGTAAGATATATTTATGGATGTGCGTTATCTGCAAATGATAAATTGGAAGAAGCGGCTGAAATGTTTGATTCAATCATAGCCTGCGATGTGGATTTTCTCGCTTGTTATGAGCATGGAGAAGGAAAAAGATGGGCTGAATCTCTGTTGAATGACAGTAGATATATGAGGGCTGTCATTTATCAGCAAGAAGGCAATAATCTTGAGGCACGAGATTTATTCCAAACACATAAGTCCATAAGAAGGCGTGGGCTATATAGCGATTTTTCGATCAAACAAGTTAATGAGCATATTAAATGGCTGGATATGATTATCGGCGATACCGACAGGGACTATTCTATTTCAAAATATCGTCCGCAGTTCTATGATGCTGAAGGATGCTACATTCATAACGAGTGGACTTCAATCTCTGATATTGGCAAATCGTTTGCAGATGGAATACTCACAGCCGATGAGTATATTGAAGCGGAGAACCGATATATTGATACGGCTATTCATTTGGCAGAATTGGCAGGCTGTTCATATCTTACGGTTAGTTACATTGAAAGTGATTCAAAGGATATTGTAAATTCAGTCAATAGTCACAAACTTAATCATGCTCTAATTGAAAGGGCAAAGACAATACGCCAAGGATTAAGAATCTCACTAAATGACTGTCCGGACTACTTACGCCTATGCCTGCGAGAATGTTGTTGGGCTGTATTCTCCAACAAGATACATAATTTCCTTGTCAAGTATGGCTACGACTATTATATGCATGTTCATACTGCCGTGCCAAAAAATCAGGTTGTTGAAATTGTAACCAGAAATGGATTGTATCTTCGCCCATGAAACTGACAAGCAAACATTATAGCAATAAAATATTTAAGAAAGCTTCTTTTTACAACGGCGGTTTGGCTGAATGGTGGACTAAAAAGACTTTTAAGCGGTGTGATTTTGATAACTGCGACTTTGCCGATGTTATGGCAAGAGGGTGCCGCTTCATAGACTGTGTTTTCAAAGGAGGAAAGTTGCAGCATTTCTATATGGGTTCCACTACACTGGTTATGCGCCGTAAAACGGTTTATCGTAATTGCACATTCGAATCAGTAAAGTTGCGCAACTTCGGTATCGCGGACTTTTACGATTGTTCATTCATCAACTGTGATTTCCGAACAGCCTTTATTGTCGCATCATTTACTCGTTGTCGTTTTGTCGGAGAAATTTCCGGTTGCGTGTTCTGTGGCCCTCAATATAAGGGTGGTTATTACATAAATCGGTTCAATTATTGGATTTCCAATAAAGGACGGCTACACGATGTGGATTTTACTAAAGCCCCCATGATAGATGTTGCCTTTCGTGGTGGTATAGATTTATCAACGACTAAATTCCCGATGAACTATGAACCTGACCGATAAACGATTCTGGAAATTCGAGGCATTATCTCTATTGTCAACCGTTTTAACTATCGGAATAATGGAAGTATGTCTTGGTAGATTTGAAATTGATTCCGACATAGTTCCTATGTGTGTCATTATTTTGATTAGTTATTTAATCGGTCAAGCAATGGCCTGGAAATTATACAAACCAACCGTATGGGTAAAATTGTGGTTGGGGATATATCTTTTCTCAATTATTGCATTGACAATGATACTATTGATAATTAATGGTTTAGATTGTTTATTTGCTGAGGAAAGCAAAACAGATATATCAGCCGATATACATGTCGGATTCTCAGCTGCCGGACTGTCAGTTGTCGTATTACTGATATGGATGTTTATCTCATTTATTCCTTCGATGATTACAGGATACATTACGACATTATGGCTTTTTCATAAAACGAAAGATGTGAAAACTTATGAGGCAGAGATATAAACGATTTTGGATAACATGGGTGGCTTTGGCATTGCTGTTGACAGTTGTCATGGTTCGTCACAGTTGGAATGAGGATACGATGATTCTCGGCATAGCCTATGCGTTATCGCTGCTATCGACATGGCTTTGCCACCGAATCAGACCAAAGGCGGCTTTTGGCAATCTTCTGGTCATGCTTCTATACAACGCCATACTTGGCTATAACTTGATTTTCAATAATCATGGTGGAGCCGGATTTACATGGTGGTTCTATCTTCTATTACTTAACGGAGTCCACTCAATCGGGTTATTGATTTATTATGTCACAAATGTCCGTTTTACGGTTCTTGATTACATCTGGTATGTATCGGAAGCTATCAGAGAGAAGGAGTGTAACTATAATATGTCAGGATTGACAATCCTATCATTTATCTGGTTGTTCTGCATTTTAGTGCCATTAATTGCTCCATTAATGTATTCGTTTTTGGGAAACCCGACAACCATCATTGTCTCATTGATATTGATGTTCTTACCAGAGTTGTTTTGTTGGTTACGATATACTTCCGCTCGAAAGCAATCCATATTGCAACATTATTCCGGCATGAGGCATTTGTGGCGTAGAATGTTTATTATTGCCACGACGGCTTTAATATTGTCTGCCTTTAATTTTGGTTTGATGTATCATTTAGGATTTATAAAAAAAAGCATAACTACATGGCTAATTACGAAATATGGAATCCTATCCGGATGATTGACTGCGAGTGTTCGGTCAATTCAATAGACTACAATGCGACGGATCTTATTGTCGAGCTGGAACGGTTCGACAACAAAGGGATAGTGAAGATTGAGTTCAAAGAAGTGTTCGCGTATCGCGTAACTTTGGAACATTTCAGAATCAACGATATACCGGAGGGTGCAGGTATAGCACCGTTATACGAGGTTGAAAACTCTGATTATTATAACTGGCTAATGCAATCCGGTATGAAGATGCTATATGGCGACACCCTCAAAGTCCGGCATTATACCATAAAAACGACCGAGCATATCATAGATATTCTCACCCCGAATATCTATACAATAATGTAAATCAGTTCCTTTAGTATGGCTTACGAGATTATGAAGTAAACAAGTATGTGGGAGAAAAGACGCTTAATGTAATGCCTCAGTCAATATTGACGGATCATTTTCTTGGCAAGCGAGCAAAATAAGTGCTATTATTTCCCGATGAGGTCCCTCGGCAGGATATACACTCTCGCTAATGTTTGCCCATTTTCCATTGGCACAGACATAGCAGTTAAAACCATCTGTGATTGGCTTAAATCTGAAAGGTTTTGCGTCGTTGACTATATATGATAGAAACTCCTTGAAAGCTTCGGAATCTTTTGGACTATTGACCTTTAATTTTGAATCAAGCGGACATGGCATTGGCCCTTCTTCGCCTTTTCCGCGTACTTCATTCTGTCTTTGTTGGAAAGTTGTAAATGGTTTTGAGCTGTACCGATAAGTAATACTATCTCCATCTGCCGAAAGTGATACTCCCTCTGCGCTACCTAAGTCTATTACCATAAAACAAAAATCAGTTTCGCCGTCCAAAAGGAAATGCTTGTGCATTTGGAATATTGAGTCATTGACAATCTCAAACAGTTCCGTCTTTTGTTGGGCGAAGCCGACAAAAGAGATTAGTATGATGGAAAGTAATGCGAACTTCTTCATAATCGGAAATAGTTTGATTTTACAATCTGCATCATAATGCAAAATTAGTAAAATCAACGAGATACTGATTAAAATTTAAAAGATTATTTGAATCCGACTATTTCAAATATAGATTGGGGATGACGGTCAGGCGACGGCACGTTTGCCTATGGCGCGGATGCGGAATCCGAGCCACGCGAACACGAGGGTCAGCACCGGACTCACAAGATTGAAGATGCAGTAGGGGAGATAGTGGAGTGTTGCCACGCCGAGCACTGCCGATTGTGTAAGTCCGCACGAGTTCCATGGAATCAGTACTGAAGTCACAGAGGTGGAGTCTTCGATCGAGCGACTGAGCAACCTTGGTTCAAGCCCGTTTCTGCGGTAAAGGTTGCGGTAGAGATTGCCGTTGAGGATGATCGAAAGATATTGGTCGCCGGTGCATGCGTTGAGCATCAATCCGGAGCCTACCGTAGACAGCACGGTGCTTCTTGATTTGCGTACACGCTTGGTGATGGAGTGGGTTATGGTCGACAGCATTCCGGAACCCATGAGTGCGCCGCCGAAAATCATTGCGCTGAGTATAAGATATATTGTCGGTAACATTCCTTCCATGCCTCCGGTTGAGACGAGAGAGTCAAGCAGCTCATCACCGGTTGCAATAGAAGTCTCGGTCACAAGTATCTTTATGATTGTCACGATGTGACTGGTAATTGACAGGGTGCCTGAGCCTTCAATGGTTTGAAGTATGGAGGGCTGGAATATGAATATGCTGGCGATTCCCATCAGCGTGCTTATTGCCAGTGTCAGGGCAGTATTTAGACGTAAGACGATGAGTGTCACAGTCGCGGCAGGTATCAGTAATGTCCATGGTGTAAGATTGAAAATCTGTGACAGATTCTCTACTATGGAGTGAGTTTGCATTCCGTTGCTGATAGGGGTCAGAAACCCTGCGACGCCAAATACAATGAGCGTTATTACGATTGATGGGACTGATGTCCACATGAGGTAACGTATGTGGGTAAACAGACTTACTCCGCATGTCGATGAGGCAAGCACGGTGGTGTCGGAGAGCGGCGATACCTTGTCGCCAAAATATGCGCCTGAAATGATCGCTCCGGCAGTCCATGCGGGATTGTAGCCCCACACTGTGCCTATACCCATGAATGCCACGCCAATGGTCGCTATTGTAGTCCATGAACTTCCTGTCAGTACGGAGATTACTGCACATGTGGCGCAGGCTGTCACGAGAAATGCCTTTGGCTCAAGAAGATGGATACCATAGCTTATGAGGGTAGGGACTACGCCTGATAGCATCCAAGTAGCTGATACAGTGGCTATCATGAGCAGAATGGGTAGGGTGGGGAGCACTTGCGTCGCGCTTTTGCGCATACCGGTCAGCATAGCCCGTGCCGGTCGGCGGCAATATATAAGTGCGATCGCTGCGCATACGGCGGCAGATGTAAGCAACACTCCGTGGCTCATCTCCTGAACAGCATCGGCACCAAGAAAAATTACAATGCTGACGAGTCCGGCGATAAGCACGGCAATCGGTATGAGAGATATCGCAAGCGACGGTTGTCGGCGGTTGTTGGTATTGGTCAATTGCTTCGTGAATCAAAGATTAAATAATTACTATTATAACCAATTTTGCACGAAAATATTGTGCGAATGAAAATAAATTTCTATCTTTGCATGACGGTGTATGCACCATGTATTCGGGGCTGACTGGCTTTGACAGCGTGAAGAAGTGGTGTGTAAGCATGCAGAGCAATGATGGCTACGCTCTATAATCAGGGACATCAAAATTTTAAATGGCGAAAATAACTACGCTCTTGCTGCTTAATCGAAGCACAGTAGATTAGCTTAATCTCCGCCACAGTGGTGGAGACAAGACATCGCCCGATTGTCCTTTTTCCGAGACGGATCGACAAGGCGGTGCAGATAAGTCGGAAATAGGAAGTCAAGAGCCTTGCGCGACTTCCGAAATCTTAAAGGCTAAGGCGACGGTTGGTGGTCTTGATCCTGCCGGCGTCCTACAATCAAGTCAAGACTAAGCATGTAGAAAGCTCATTAGTTCCACGTTTGGACGAGGGTTCAATCCCCTCCAGCTCCACTATGTACTTCCGAACTAAATCGGAAAATTCGAGACAAACCTCGGACTATCAAGTAGTTCCGAGGTTTTATTATGTCTAATCCTTTCGGATTCAGGACTGAAATAAGGGGTCAGCGGATTTTCCCGGTGGGCGAGGAAGATGTCAAGAGTATAGTGTTGC
>CAJUMZ010000012.1:18586-84484 GCA_910587665.1 uncultured Muribaculum sp. | reverse complement strand
AGATTATTTAAGAACTATTCTTAATAACTATGGATTCTGATGCGGTTGCCCTGATTTGTTGTGCAGAAATTTGCAAAATCGGCAAAAGAGTAGTATCTTTGTAAGTGTTTAATACCGGAATTGTGGAAATGAAGAAAAAAATCATGACATTGGCAATCGCGGCGTGTCTGGCATTCTGGATGCCGGCGATGCTTTCTGCGCAATCGGCCGACGATGATTTAGTGACTTCAGTGACTACATCCGCACCTATGATGAAAGCTGTTTCTCAGGGTATTGAGTTGACCGTGACCGATGGCGAGACTCACCATTTCTACATCTATTCCATTACGGGACAGATGGTGAAGTCGGTGGACGTAGCCGAGTCGGTGACAGTTGATCTGCCTCAGGGTTACTACATCGTAAAGTGCAAGGACTGGTCTAAGAAGATTGTGGTGCGTTAATCGTGACATAATAAAGAAGGGATTTCCTTTGTGTTACGGTCGTTTCGTGTCACAGCGTTTTTATTGTCTTATACGATTTACTTTAAATACTCTATTTTATCATTCTAATGAAGTTGGATCTTGTGAAGCTGTGTGCCGGAACGGCTGTAGCCACAGCATCATTTATTAACGGAGGGAACTTTGCCTCCGCAGCCGATATTGATACCGTGTACTCAACTTTTGAAACTTATAATGGCAATGACCTTGAGATGACAGTCACCCATAGGTCAACGAAATTTGCGCTCTGGTCTCCTGAAGCAGAAGCCGCGAAAGTATACATTTATCCTACAGGATTAAATTCCGCCCCTGAGTATACTCTCGATATGAAGCGCGGCGACCAAGGGGTGTGGCGTGCTGAATTTGATAAGGCGCTGTATGGTAAATTCTATACTTTCAGCATAAAATACAAAGGTAATTGGCTAAAGGAAACTCCCGGTGTATGGGCAAAGGCGGTGGGCGTCAATGGAGAACGTGCCGCGATTATAAATTTCGCTGAAACTGATCCTGATGGGTGGGCTGATGACAAAGGACCGCATGTCGCAAATATAAACGATGCCGTCATATATGAGATGCACCACAGGGATTTTTCCATGCATCCGTCATCAGGCATAGTTAATAAGGGAAAGTTTTTGGCTCTTACCGAGAAGGATGCTCGCTCGTCACTTGGCGACAAGACCGGAATAGATCATTTGAAGGAGCTTGGTGTGACACATGTACACATTCTCCCTTCCTATGATTACAACAGTATTGATGAGACACAGTTGCCAAGCAATGGTTATAACTGGGGGTACGACCCTCTAAACTACAACGCCCCTGAAGGAAGCTATTCCACCAATCCGGTCGATCCGGAAGTGAGGATACGTGAGATGAAGGAGATGGTTAAATCACTCCATGATGCCGGAATAGGCGTTGTGATGGATGTCGTATATAACCACACTGCCCAGAACGATGACTCCAATTTCTCGCTCACCGCTCCCGGATATTATTACCGTCACCGTGCCGACGGCAGTTATAGTGATGCCTCAGGTTGTGGAAACGAGACCGCGTCAGAGCGTCAGCAGATGCGCGATTTTATCATAAACTCAGTGAAATATTGGGCTAAGGAGTACCATATAGATGGATTCCGCTTTGACCTTATGGCTATTCATGACACTGAGACCATGAATCAGGTGGTGTCGGAACTAAAAAAGATCAATCCTGACATTTTTGTATATGGTGAGGGCTGGACAGCCGGAGACTCGCCACTTCCTGTTGAACGACGTGCCCTTAAGGACAATGTATCGGCAATGCCTCAAGTTGCTGTGTTCAGTGACGACATACGCGATGCTGTCAAGGGTCATTATACCGATGAAAAAGACCGAGGCTTCGCCACCGGGAAGCCCGGACTTGAAGAAACGGTTAAGATCGGCATCGTAGGAGCGACTGCTCATCCGCAGGTCGACTACAGCAAGGGCAATAACTCGAAGAAGCCTTATGCTCTCGCTCCCACGCAGGTCATTAACTATGTGTCATGTCATGATGACTTGATGCTTACCGACAAGCTTGTCAAGTCGCTCCCCGAAGAGAATGTCGCTGATCGTCAGCGTGCCCACAAACTTGCACAGACGATTGTGTTTACCTCGCAGGGTACTCCGTTCCTTTTTGCCGGGGAAGAGATATTCCGCGACAAAAAGGGTGTGCACAATTCTTATAAGTCGCCTGACTCAATAAATGCAATCGATTGGACTCTCAAAAAAGAAAATGCAGAGCTGTTCAACTATTATAAGGAACTTATAAAGCTGCGCAAGTCACATCCTGCATTCCGTATGACAACTGCAGCCGATGTCGCCAAGCACCTTGTGTTTGATAAAGTTAGCGAACCTAATCTTATCTCTTACTCACTGAAAGACAATGCCAATGGTGATACATGGAAAGAGATAAAGGTTATATTTAACGGCAGCAATGAGGCTAAGACGGTAAAAATACCCGGTGGCGAGTGGCTTGTCGTAGCCCGCGACGGAAAGATTGCGGCAGATGGAATGGGTAAGATGAACGGCGGTAAGGTGATGATCGAGCCTCGCTCCGCACTTATCCTTGCTAAAGAAAAGTAATCTACTTTACTTAGACGAATAAAGGCGATCTCCGCACGGGGACCGCCTTTTGTATATCAAATAATTAATAAGGGTGCTTATTGATGCTCCATAAGGAAATGCTCTACATCAAGTGCGGCGCGACATCCTGTGCCTGCCGCCGTGATTGCCTGCTGATAATGGGAGTCAGCAACATCTCCTGCGGCAAACACGCCCGGAACGCTTGTTGACTGATCTTTGCCCGCAAGCACAATATAGCCTTGTTCGTCAAGATCAAGCTTGCCTTTGAATATGTCAGTATTCGGCTTATGACCTATGGCAAGGAAAAATCCGTCGATATTCACGTCAAATTTACGCTCTTTGTCTGTGCCTGCAAACTCGACAAGATGAGCCCCCTCCAGAAATTCGTTGCCAAACAGGCCGAGAGTATTTGTGTTGAACAGTACCTTTATATTGTCCTTATCCATGACGCGCTGCTGCATCACCTTTGATGCGCGAAGGAAATCTTTGCGCACTATCAGATACACCTGCTTGGCAAGTCCGCTAAGGTAAAGGGCTTCTTCGCATGCTGTGTCGCCGCCTCCTACGACAGCCACGGTCCTGCCTCGGTAAAAAAAGCCGTCGCAGGTCGCGCATGCCGATACACCAAGTCCGGCAAAACGCTGTTCGTCTGGCAGACCAAGGTATTTTGCCGAAGCTCCGGTAGCGACAATCACGGTTTCGGCAACAATTGTTGTGCCGTCATCTGCCGTGACCGTAAACGGCCGTTGGGTAAAGTCAACTTCGTTTATTATGCCGGTACGTATATCAGCGCCAAACCGTGATGCCTGCTTGCGCAGGTCTTCCATCAGTTGTGCGCCCATTACGCCCTCCGGATATCCGGGGAAATTCTCTACTTCGGAGGTTGTGGTAAGCTGACCTCCCGGTTGTATGCCCTCATACAGGATCGGAGAGATATTTGCCCTTGACGCATAAATAGCCGCAGTATATCCTGCGGGACCCGACCCGATGATAAGACATTTCGTATTTTCAGTAGCCATATTTGTATTTGAATTTAGGTTATGCTATTACAGGTGTTACCTTAGATCGACTATTTCAGCCTTAGGCAACATTTTCTTATTAAAAACAAAAGTGGAGTGGGGATAGTTTACCCCTGTTTTGATTGACTTCACCTTGATATTTAGCTTATTGCCTGAATCAAGAGTGATTGATATATATGACGGCAGAAAGCTTTTGGCGTTAAGAGTGATCACCGCCTCGGTAATCTGCGCGCCTTTCGGCGAGATAGGGGTTAGGCGTATTTTATACGTGCCTGATTCTGATTTAAGCAGTACAGGTTTATACGACTTTTTGAAACTGCTTATAATCACAAACGGATTGATCGCCACAAGCTCCTCGGGAGTCGGCTCAATTATATTGACCTCATTTGTGTCGGCCGAGTAGCTCCATTGTGTCTTTCCGTCATACCACGCCATTATCTGGTCGGAGCTGAGATGAAATTTATCAGCGCTCATTACAAGTGTGCCTGACATATGTTCGGAGTCAACCGTCATGTCATATGTAGCCGACACCGACTTCATAGAGCGTATCTTCTTTGCCGCAGAGTCCATTACTTGCGAAGCACTCATCGCTTGTGCGAATGAAGCTACGGCAAATATGAATGATGCTATTAAAAATAATATTCTCTTCATGATATATTAGAATGTCATACCGGCGGTTATTGTTCATTTTCCAGCATACGCTCAAGCGTCAGTGAGTCTACAAGCACATTGCGCGGCTTTGCTCCCGATGCAGGACCTACAATTCCTTTTGCCTCAAGCTGGTCCATTATTTTGCCTGCGCGGTTATAGCCTATTGAGTAGCGGCGTTGTAGCGACGATGTGGAAGCAGTGTTGCTGCTTACCACAAATTGTGCCGCCTCTTTAAACAGCGGGTCGAGATCGTTAATCGAGCCGATCGACCCTGCACCGTCGGCCTCCGGTATATAATCAGGCAGATAGTAAGCTGAAGGATAGCCCACTTGTTCGTCAATTGAGTCGCATATGGCCTCGGCTTCTTCCGTGCTGATAAATGCACATTGCACACGATCCATTTCACCATTGTGAGAGAAAAGCATGTCTCCTTTACCGATAAGCTGGTTGGCTCCCGGACGGTCAAGGATAGTGCGGCTGTCTACCATCTGTGATACACGGAATGCGATACGACCGGGGAAGTTTGCCTTGATGATACCTGTGATCACATTGGTCGACGGGCGCTGGGTCGCAAGAATCATATGCATGCCGACTGCTCGCGCCAGTTGTGCGATACGCGTGATCGGAGTCTCGACTTCCTTTCCTGCTGTGATCATCAAGTCGCCAAACTCATCGATTATTATCACGATGTAGGGTAGGAAGCGGTGACCTTTTTCCGGATTGAGGCGACGTTGGATAAACTTCGCATTATACTCCTTGATGTTTCTGACATTAGCGTCTTTCAGCAAAGCGTAGCGGTTGTCCATCTCGACACAAAGGGAGTTAAGCGTAGCTACAACCTTTGATGTATTAGTGATTATCGGCTCCTCCTCGTCAGGTAGTTTGGCAAGGTAATGGCGTTCAAGACGAGCGTAAAGGCTGAACTCTACCTTTTTGGGGTCGACAAGCACAAATTTAAGCTCCGACGGATGCTTCTTATATAGCAGAGATGTGATTATTGCATTGAGTCCGACAGATTTACCCTGGCCTGTAGCTCCTGCGACAAGAACGTGAGGCATTTTGGCGAGATCGGCAATCAGAACATCCTTGGAGATGGTAAGACCCATCGCCATCGGGAGCTCGTAGCGACATTCCTGAAATTTCTTTGATGTAATGATTGAGCGCATCGGCACCATCTGAGGGTCTTTGTTCGGCACTTCGATACCTATGGCTCCTTCACCGGGTATGGGGGCAATGATACGTATGCCAAGCGCGGCAAGGTTAAGGGCGATATCATCTTCAAGTCCCTTTATTTTAGAAATTCTGGTACCTTCGGTCGGTATGATTTTATATAGGGTGACTGTCGGTCCGACAGTCGCTTCGATTGAATTTATAGATATGCCATAGTTGGAGAGCGTGGCGGTTATACGCTGCTTGTTTTCCTCCATTTCCTGCTCGTCTACACTGACATTGTCGTTTTTCATCTCTGACAGCAATTCTATCGGAGGGAAGTGAAATCTTGGCAGTTCGGCAGTCGGATCATATACGTTGGTTTCAATAGATTCCGCTTTTTCAACGCTGTTTACGTTTACCGTAAGCCCTACTTCTTCCTGAGCAGCGACGGGTTCTTCTTCTAATATAACAGCATTATTCTCTGTGGTTTCAGGCTCGTGTACCTTATCCTGGGGTGTAACTGTAACTCCATTTGTCGCTACAGGCGATTCCCGGTGTGTTTCCGTTACATAATCCTCCTCTTCGCCATCCATAAGGGCGTCAAGCGAATCATCTACATATATTCGTGCCGGAGCAACTTCCTCGCCTGCATTTTCATTATCATTGGGGTCTTCCTGTTGCTTGCCGTCAACCATATCGGCCGATTCTTTCAATGTCTGCTCGATCTTCCTGCGCTCTTCCTCCTTGGCGGCACGTTCGGCGGCAACCTTTGCGCGATGCCTGTTGACTCTTCGTCGATAGGCCACATATACCTTACGCAGTTCATTGAGATAAATTGACATCACAAGCCCGATAAGCAAAATACTTACCATCATCGCCCCGAACACACCTGTGTGGGCTATCAAGTAACTGTTTACTTCATATCCGTGTACGCCGCCCCAATAGAACCATGAGTCAGCTTTATATGTCACAAGTCCGGTCACGACCGACATTGTTATTGCGAGAATAAGACATCTCATCGTGAGAAACCAGAAAGACAGCTTCTTATGTCGGTTAAGCAACGACATGCCTACCGCAAAGAAATAATAAATCAACACAAATGATCCTATGCCAAGACCATTGGATATAAAATTTTGTGACAGGTAAGCACCGAAAGCGCCACCGAAATTTTCTACATCCGACGGATTTTCAGCCATCTTGCCTACAGTGTTGTTTATAACGATACTTTGATCGTCGCTGCCTGTCGCAAAGTATGAGACAGCCGACACAAGCAGATATGCCGACCACAGCACAAGCGCTATACCGGCAAACATCTTAGTACGCCTGTCCTTAAAGAATCTTATTAAGGCTATTGGTTGCTTTATGCTATTTTTCTTGGGTTTATTGGCTGTCGCACGCGGTTTGGGTGCTTGTTGGTCAGGTGTGCCAGCCTTGTTGCTTTCCGCCTGGCGACGGGCATATTCTCGGTCAAGTGCATCGGGATCAAAATTATAGGACATAATGTATAGTATGATTGCTTATTGCAGGTATAAAAATGATTGTAGTTACATTATAAAAATGTAACTACAAAGATACGATAACCCGAGGTCTTTTTCAAGATCCCTGATGAAACAGAATGGTGAATAATCGTTAAAGAGACTTCAGGGTACGGATTGCGTGATGCGGATCCGGAGCGTTAAATACATAGCTTCCTGCTACAAGCATGTCTATGCCGTATTGTGACAGCAAAGCACCGGTATGGGCGTTGATGCCTCCGTCTACCGATATGATGGCATGAGAATCCGATTCAGTTATAAGTTTTTTCAGACGAGCGACTTTGGGAAGCGTGTTTTTTATGAATGACTGTCCTCCGAATCCGGGATTAACCGACATCATCAACACAAGGTCAACATCGGTAATCACATCTTCGAGTGCAGATACCGGAGTTCCGGGGTTGATTGCTACACCAACTTTCATTCCGGCTTGACGGATAAGCTGCACGACACGGTATATGTGGGTGCAAGCCTCAACATGAACCGTTGTTATTTCTGCTCCGCAGTCTCTTATTTGTGAGATATATTTCTGAGGCTCGACTATCATGAGATGAGCGTCGATAGGAATTGTCGACACGGCATTGATCGCTTTTATGACCGGGAAACCAAATGTTATGTTTGGAACAAATACTCCGTCCATAATGTCAAGATGCAGATAATCTGCTTCACTTGAATTAAGCATTTCAATCTCATTTTGGAGATTGCCGAAGTCGGATGAAAGAAGTGATGGTGCTACGAGCATGATGATATATATTGTGTAGATTGGTTATACTGTTGGATTTGCCGGTTTCTTGGGCTTAAAAAAATTATAGAGTATGTAAAGCAGGCATGCTACGCCTATGCCAAGTCCGATATAGGTTAGGTATTCATTATACTCCTCGACCTTGGCAAATAGTTGCTCTTGAGGGACTATAGTGCCGAGCCAGTATCCAAGTGCGGCAAGCACACAGTTCCAAACCATCGCACCGAGTCCGGTGAATATTATGAATTTACCGATATTCATTCTTGCGAGTCCCGCCGGTATTGATATCAGTTGCCTCACCGCAGGGATAAGCCGGCCTATAAATGTCGATATGGCTCCGTGACGGTCAAAATACTCTTCCGCATTTCTGACTTTTGTCTCGTTAATGAGACACGCATGACCGAAGCGGCTGTTGGCAAATTTATATACGATCGGTCGACCTATCCATACAGAGAGATAATAGTTAATGAGGGCACCTGCAATTGCTCCCGCAGTGGCGATAAGGACTACTGCGACAATGTTGACGTCGCCTTTGGTACATGCAAGATATGCTGCCGGGGGCACTATCACTTCCGAAGGGAAAGGGATAAATGAACTCTCGATTATCATAAATAAGAATACAAGCAGATATACCGTTGCCCCGTCGGCTGTCAGAAATTGCTTCATGATATCGGCGGGATCAAATATAGCAAGTGTAATCAAGTCAAACATATCCTTTTTTACAGGCAAAATTTCGTTTCAAAATTAGTCAATAAACTCTTAAAAAGCAATTTTCTCATCAAGAAAATCCTAAAAGATTCCTATTTGATGCAGCATTTTTGCATAATAAGCCGCTTTTTTGTCAATAGAAAGCGGATAGGCTCGCGAAGTAGAAGGCATTCTGAATATCTCCACTTCACGTCCGTCACTCAATCTTGTGAAAACCGATTCCCCGATTTTGGGCGATACCGTATCGGTGATGGAAGCAAGTGTCTCGCCTGCTTTTTCTCCGGTTGTGGCGAGTGCACGGCACTGCGGAATTCTGGCAAGTACATCCATCAGCGGCACAGGCTCTATTATCTCAAGGTACTTGTCGGAGGCATTATCCTTGAGACGTCTTACCGCATGCCCCGTATCATTTAGGGCGATGCCCTTTTCATCGAGCATCGCTTTTATGAGTGGAAGCTTGAATGTGCGCGTATCCGAGTCATAAAGATAATCCTTGTCTCCATAGAAAATTATGCCCATTATCCTCCAGAAGTCATTTATCCGGTTAGGATAATAAAAATCCATTGACCAACGCTCTTTTTTCGGGGGAAATGTCCCCATGATAAGTATTTTGGCGTTTGGCGGGGTATATGGCTCGAAGGGGTGATATTCAAGAGGGATCATCGGCTGACAGTTGGTTGGCGATAGCATCGGCAAGTGCTCGGCAGTCGGTTATTGTGGCTGCAGTGGGCGCTTGCTTCGTTTCGACCGATATGACATCAGAAGTATACAGTTTTGCATCTTCAAGCATTTGATTGATGCGCTTTACAGCCTGCGGAGCCCATGTATATGACCCGAATGTTCCAATCACGCGGTTTTTGAGTTCACGTGTCTTTATGGCATTCAATATACTTTCTACCGGCGGGAAAAGAGTATTTGAATATGTGGGCGCACCGATTACAAGTCCTTTATATCGGAATATATCGCTTATGATGTAAGACGGGTCAGATTTACTTACATTGTGCATCTTTATTGTTTTTATTCCGCGTTCGGCAAGACGCGTGGCTATTACCTCCGCCATTTCCTCCGTGTTGCCATACATCGAGCCGTAGACGATTGTCACGCCGTTTTCTCCTTCATAACGACTTAATCTGTCATAAATTGAGCCGATACGTCTTATCTCGTCATGCCATACAGGGCCATGGGTGGGGCAGATATAGTCTATTTTCAACGATGATAGCTTTGCAATCGCTTTTTGTACGAAAATTCCGTACTTCCCGACAATATTGGAATAATACCGGTACATTTCGGGTATAAAAGGTTCAATGTCTGTCTCGCTGTCTACAATGCCGCCGTTAAGCGCTCCGAAACATCCGAAAGCGTCCCCTGAAAATATAGTTGCTTTTTCTTCTACATATGTCATCATTGTCTCGGGCCAATGAACCATGGGGGTGATCTTGAATGTAAGGCTGACATCTCCAAGATCTATAGTTTCACCGTCGGCAACTTTCCGGGTGTTGTCGTCAATTCCGTAAAATCCTTTAACCATTTCAAGGGTCTTGGCATTTCCGACAATGGTCATTTCAGGGAAAAAGCTGCGAAGTACCTTGATCGATCCGGAATGATCCGGCTCCATATGGTTTATTACCAGGTAGTCGGGTGCTATGCCGGCGCCAAGTATAGATTCGATATTGTCGCGCAACTTGTCACATTCACTGATCTCAACTCCGTCAATGAGGGCCGTCTTTGTCTTTCCCTTTACTATATATGAGTTATAGCTTACACCGAGCGGGATCGGCCACAACGCTTCAAAGCGATGGGTGGTGCGGTCGTTGACGCCTACGAAGTAAATTCCCTCGATTATTTCCTTTATGTTCATAATGAATGAAAGATAATAACTATATAATTACTTTAAACATCCGAAAGTTCAATGACATGTCAACTAAAAGAGCCGCTCTCTGTGAGAAACGGCTCTATAAAGTTTGTCTCTTTTGTTGCGGTTAAGCTTTTGCACGTTCAACTCGTTCAACATAAGAGCCGTCACGGGTGTCGATGCGCACTTTGTCGCCGGTCTCGCAGAAAAGCGGGACACGTACTTCAGCACCGGTCTCAACAGTGGCAGGCTTAAGGGTGTTAGTGGCTGTGTCGCCCTTCATGCCCGGCTCGGTATATGTAATTTCAAGTACAACGCTTGTAGGCATCTCGCAGGTAAGGATAGTGTCGGAAGCGGCATGAACCATAGCCTCACAGATATCACCTTCCTTAAGGAACTGTACTCCGTCGATGCTTTCACCGGGAATAGCCACCTGCTCGAAAGTCTCGGTGTGCATGAAGTTATATCCCATGTCATCTTTGTAAAGATACTGATAGGGGCGACGCTCGATACGTACCTCTTCCACCTTTACGCCTGAGTTCCATGTCTTGTCAAGGATTCTTCCGGTCTTTACGTTTTTAAGTTTGGTGCGAACGAAAGCCGGACCCTTGCCAGGTTTTACATGAAGAAATTCTACGATAAAATAGTAGTTGCCGTCGATGTCGAGGCACATTCCGTTTTTAAAATCTGCAGTTGTTGCCATAAAAGATTATATCGTTTTTTGTATTCCGTATAGATTGAAAAGCAAAAATAGTTTTCCAAATTTCAGTGCAAAGATAATCACTTTTCTTAAATTAAGCCGTATATTTGTAGATATTTATCCATGATATGCACATCAAGAAATTCTTCACATTACTTTTTCTGTCATTTATATGTACAGAGATTCAGGCCAAGGACTATGCGTTTCAAGATACAATCTTGAATGATGACGAGCGTGTAGAACTGCTTCTCAAAGAGTTGACTCTCGAAGAGAAAATAAGCCTGTTGTCGACCAATCTCGGAGTGCCGAGACTCGGCATACCTCATTGTGTACAAGTAGAAGGTCTGCACGGTCTTTCATTAAGCGGTCCGGGCAAAGAGCATCCCGACACCATACCTACGACAATTTTTCCGCAGGCTTACGGACTTGGCGAGACATGGGATCCTGAGTTGATAAGGCGTATTGCATCGCATGTCGCGGATGAGGCACGTTATTATTCGCAACATGACAGCGCTTCTCGCGGGATTCTTGTCATGAGGGCACCTAATGCCGATCTTGCCCGTGATCCGAGATGGGGGAGGACTGAAGAGAGTTTCGGCGAGGATCCCTATCTGACGGCTGTAATGACCGTGGCTAAAATTAAGGGATTGCAAGGCGAGCATCCGCGTTATTGGAAAACGTCGGCACTTATGAAGCATTTTCTTGCCAATAGCAATGAATTTGGCAGGGACAGTTCGTCCTCAAATTTTGACAATGCTCTCTTCCGCGACTATTATGCCTATCCTTTTTATAAAGGTATAACGGAGGGCGGTTCGCGGGCATTTATGGCTGCATACAACAGCTGGAACGGCACGCCGATGGCGATCCATCCGTGTCTCGACAGTATCACACGGAAAGAGTGGGGTAATGACGGCATAATCTGTACCGATGGCGGTGCGCTTGGTCTGCTTGTCACTGCCCATAAGCGATTCCCGACGCGTGCCGAAGGTGCAGCAGCCATCGTAAAGGCCACGACCGGACAATTCCTTGACCGGTATAAGGAGGAAATCGAGGAAGCCTTAGCTTCGGGGCTTGTCATTGAAGCTGACATCGATCGTGCGATAAGGGGCAATCTGAAAGTGGCGTTAAAGCTTGGTCTGCTTGATGGTGAAAATTCTGCAAATCCATACTTGGCAATAGGAAAAGAGTCCGGTGTGCCGGCTCCATTCATGACTGATTATGCGAAATCTCTTGCACGTGAGGCAACTGCTAAATCGGTTGTCTTGCTTAAGAATGCTCCTATTGAAGGCAGCAATCCGCTTTTACCGCTTGACAAGAACAAGGTTAAGAAGATCGCCTTGATCGGTCCTTATGCCAATAATATCGTGCAAGACTGGTACAGCGGTATGCCTCCTTATGAGGTGACGATACTCGACGGAATAAAAAATGCTGTGGCCGGATCGGGAATTGAAGTTACTTACGCTCCTGACAACCGTATGGATATTGCCCAAGAACTTGCGAGAGATGCCGATGTGGCAATAGTATGTACAGGTAATCATCCTTACGGAACCAAACGCGACTGGTTTTTCTGTCCTGTGCCTTCCGATGGCAGGGAAGCAGTCGACCGCAGGTCGCTGGTGTTGCCGGACGAGGATATGATACGTCAGATATATGCCGCCAACCCCAATACGGTACTTCTTTTAGTAAGCAGTTTCCCATATGCTATAAATTGGTGCAACGACAATCTTCCTTCTATCCTGCATGTAACCCATTGCTCGCAGGAACAGGGCAATGGGGTGGCCGATGTGATATTCGGTGATGTGAATCCTGCCGGAAGGACTACCCAGACATGGGTTGCCGACATAATGGATCTTCCGCCTATGATGGATTATGACATACGTAACGGTCACACATATATTTATAATAAGAATCGCCCATTGTATCCGTTTGGTCACGGGCTGAGTTATACTGATTTTGCTTATAGCGACATTGTCTCGACTAAAGAGGATGGAAACCTAGTGGTGGAATTCAGTCTCTCAAACACGGGCGACCGTGATGGAGAAGAGGTGGCGCAACTCTATCTTTCATTTGACAACGGAATGACCTACAAACTGAAATCTTTCCGCAGGGTGGCTGTTGAAGCCGGTAAAAACGAAAAAATACGGTTTGTCATGCCGCTGGCCGATACAGGCGACTGGAATGAGACGGCTCGAAATTACGGTATTCCCGAAGGTACTGAAGTCGGTATAAGGGTGGGCGCTTCTTCAACCGACATAAGATTGCATGATAAAATCAAACTTTAAATAATTATAATTCTTAACCTCAAATTTAACTAAATGGAAAAAGTTCTTTTCTGGGGCGTGCCGGCGGCGTCATTGATTGCGCTGTTTCTCGCCTGGTATTTCTATCGTCAGATGATGAAGGAGGGCGAGGGTACTCCCGTCATGAAAAAAATCGCACTTTATGTGAGACAAGGTGCGATGTCGTATCTAAAACAGCAATATAAGATTGTAGGCATGGTATTTCTTGCCCTTGTTGTGCTGTTTTCCATTATGGCATATGGTTTTGATCTACAAAATCCGTGGGTTCCGGTGGCTTTTCTGACCGGAGGTTTCTTTTCCGGCTTATCGGGTTATCTCGGTATGAAAACCGCCACTTATGCCTCGGCGCGTACAGCCAATGCCGCTCGCAATTCGCTCAACGACGGTCTGCGTGTCGCATTCCGCAGTGGAGCCGTCATGGGACTTGTAGTTGTTGGTCTCGGACTTCTTGACATTTCATTCTGGTATCTTATACTTGACTGGTTTGTTCCCGCAGATCCCGCAACTCCCACTGCCAAACTTTGCATGATCACCACAACCATGCTGACTTTCGGAATGGGAGCAAGTACACAGGCTCTTTTTGCACGTGTCGGCGGAGGTATATATACCAAGGCTGCTGACGTGGGTGCCGATCTCGTAGGTAAGGTCGAAGCCGGAATACCGGAGGATGATCCGCGAAATCCCGCTACGATTGCCGATAATGTAGGAGATAATGTGGGTGATGTCGCCGGAATGGGTGCTGACTTGTATGAATCATACTGTGGATCTATTCTTGCCACGGCTGCACTCGGTGCGGCGGGATATATGGCAAGCGGTGATGTAGCCATGCAGTTCAAGGCTGTGCTTGCCCCGATGCTTATTGCCGCAGTTGGTATTTTCCTGTCAATCATAGGAATATTCTCTGTCCGCACAAGGGAAGACGCAAAGATGAAGGATCTACTCAATTCTCTTTCCTTCGGTACTAATTTAAGCTCGGTACTTATTATCGGCGCTACATTCCTTATACTATGGGCTCTTCAGCTGAATAACTGGGTTAATATATCGTTTGCCGTAGTTATCGGTCTGCTTGTCGGTGTCGTAATAGGAAGGTCTACTGAATATTATACATCTCAGTCTTATCTTCCTACCCGTAAGCTTGCCGAGAGCGGAAAGACCGGTCCGGCAACTGTTATCATTTCCGGTATAGGACTTGGCATGGTGTCGACTGCAGTCCCGGTGATAGCGGTGGTTGTGGGTATTATCCTCTCTTATTGGCTTGCTTCCGGTTTTGATTTCGCGAATGTAAGCATGGGCCTTTACGGTATCGGTATAGCCGCTGTCGGCATGTTGTCAACACTCGGTATCACACTTGCCACAGACGCTTATGGCCCGATTGCTGACAATGCCGGAGGAAACGCAGAGATGAGCGGACTTGGTGAAGAAGTGCGTCGTCGCACTGATGCTCTTGATTCACTCGGCAACACTACTGCCGCAACAGGAAAAGGCTTTGCAATCGGATCGGCGGCCCTTACCGGTCTTGCCCTTCTTGCGTCATACATTGAGGAAATCCGTATTGGTCTTTCCCGCCTTGGTACTACGGCTATTAATCTCGGCGACATGACAAAGCCTATTCATGAGGCTTCGTTTACTGATTTCATGACATATTATGACGTCACCCTAATGAATCCTAAAGTGCTGTCAGGAATGTTTATCGGAAGTATGATGGCATTTCTTTTCTGTGGACTCACGATGAATGCTGTGGGGCGTGCCGCTGCTCATATGGTAGAGGAGGTGCGTCGTCAATTCCGTGAAATCAAGGGTATTCTTACCGGCGAGGCAGAGCCTGATTATGCTCGCTGCGTACAGATATCCACCAAAGGCGCACAGAAGGAGATGGTGTTCCCATCCTTGCTTGCTATTATTGCGCCAATTCTCACCGGACTTATTTTCGGCGTACCGGGTGTGATCGGCCTTCTTGTCGGTGGCTTGTCGGCAGGATTTGTCCTTGCCATATTCATGGCAAATTCAGGCGGTGCCTGGGATAATGCAAAAAAATATGTTGAAGAAGGTAATTTCGGTGGCAAAGGGGGTGATGTACACAAAGCCACAGTGGTTGGTGACACAGTTGGTGATCCCTTTAAAGACACATCGGGTCCGAGCCTCAATATCCTTATCAAACTTATGTCAATGGTGGCGATAGTCATGGCTGGTCTTACCGTGTCATGGAGCCTCTTCTAATATCAATCCGTTCAATCATTGTTTAGCATGAATTTCAAGTATATATTGCTGACTGCATTTGCGTGCCTATCAGTCATGGCAGTGTCGGCAGCTCCGGTTGACTCGGTTTTCACTATTGATGGAGCTAAGGGAAAACTCGCTGCGCATTTGCAGCTTCCAGACATTAAAGATGGTGAAGAATGTCCGATAGTTGTGATGTGCCATGGTTTTGGCGGCAACATGGGCGGTCCTCTTTTCGATACTATTGCATCGGATTTGCTTAGCGACGGAATCGGAGTCGTAAGATTTGATTTTAACGGTCACGGGAAGAGCGAGGGGCGTTTTCAAGACATGACCGTGTTAAATGAAATCGAGGATGCCAAAAGAGTGATCGACTGGGTAGAGCTACAACCTTACGCTAAGTCAGTGTCATTGCTCGGTCATTCGCAAGGTGGCGTGGTGTCATCCATGGTTGCAGGACAGATCGGAGCAAAGCGCATAAACTCTGTAGTACTGATGGCCCCTGCTGCGGTGCTTCGTGACGATGCATTGCGTGGCAACACTATGGGAGCCATGTATGACCCGTGGAATGCCCCGGAGTATGTACAGCTTTTCGGAAGCTTGAAACTCGGGAGGGATTATATAGAGACTGCGCGTGATCTGCCGATTTATGATGTGGCATCTCAGTATGCGGGTCCGGTCTTGGTCATCCACGGTACGGCTGACAGGGTAGTGCCGTATACCTATGGAGAACGTTATGCCAAGGAATTGCCGGCTGCTCATCTTAAATTGATTCACGGTGACGATCACGGATTTTCGCATAGTCTTGCATCATCTTCAGCATTTGCTGCAGAATGGTTGTCAGGCATAGTGAAGAAATAGCATCCCGATTTTCCCGTCATTGAAAAATGATTTGCACCTAAAAGTTTTGCAGTGGAAATTGCGCAGTATTAAAATTATTGCTTAACTTTGCACTGCAAAACCGCAAGGAGTGATGCTCGAGTGGTTGAAGAGGCACGCCTGGAAAGCGTGTATACGCCAAAAGCGTATCGGGGGTTCGAATCCCCCTCACTCCGCGAAAATTAATGAGGCTGTGTCAAAATAGGCGCAGCCTTTTTTCTGTGTTGTGTAATGTGTTGAAAAACATAAAACAAAGTGGCGCTTAGTAAAAAGACTGTGTTTAGGCGTATATATTGCAGGGTCGGAATATGAAAAATTTTGAGTCGTTGACACCGTGAAGTTTGGCTCTGAAGGCTTCTATTTTGGAGTTTATTGACTCGGCCGATGCGTTAGTCGAACGGTTGTCAAAGAAGTTCAGGATTTCCTCGGAGTGCTCGTAAAAGGGGCGCTAACACAGGTGAACACAGCCTCTTGCCAATTTCAGAGATTGCTCTTTATCCATGAGTGCAGTTCGTATTAATTAATCGATCACTATCTTTTCTCCTAAAAATTTGGGCTGTTTACCGGTGCATAGATCAATAAACATCTTGACTCTGGCGAGGTATTCTCTACCATGAATTTTTAGCTTCTTTTTCCAATACTCCACATCTTGAGCATTGTAACCTATAGCCTCAATTCCATAATTGTTTGCCAGATAAATGGCTCTCTCATTATGAAATGGTTGAGAAATAATTGTAATACTGTTCTGTCCGAATATTTCTTTAGCCCTTACAACCGAATCCAAAGTTCTGAATCCGGCATAATCCAGTATGATTTTATCTTCAGGAATGCCACGCACCATTAATGAGTCTCTCATACAACTTGGCTCATCATAATCTGTGGAATGGTTATCTCCACTCACAAGAATATAATCAACTTTATTAGCTTTGAACAGTTCTACAGCAGCATTAATCCTATAATCAAAGTAATTGTTATGTGTACCCCACGGAGTAATTGGTGCAGTGCCTAATAACAGACCGACTTTATTGTGTGGTATGCCATCTGTATTGGAGTAAAGTTTGTCGTTGGCATTATATTCAACGACCTTAAAGCATACCAAAACAGTTAGTATGCCTCCTACAAGAAGTAATATTGCTATGCCGATTAATGACTTAGTTCTTTTATTTAATTTCATATATTGTCAATTGAGATATAATATTTTTCTTGATTCAATCTGCTGTCGTCTTTGCCATGCGGTAATGCAATATGCCGTCATGGAAGTCACGCATCTTCAGGCTATACAGGTCGACAGTGTTTATCCCCGCAAGACACATCACAAGCTCCATGAGTGACACGGATATAGACCGGCCATGTGCCGTCTTTCTTCTGTTTTTGCACGCAAATCTTTAATGTTGCCATAGTTACATATTGTTTTTAACTATATATTTCACTCTATATTTGCTCTATACGGGGGTCAAAAAAGCTCTATACTATTTATATATATTTTCGCTCATTCCGTCACGCCAACCGTGTCGTACCGTACTCAAAACAAGGGCGGCAAACCCCATATATCCAAGGATTTGCCGCCTAACTATCTGACATTTAGCTGTCTCTGTGTCATTCCTCGATAGCAGCCTGCGCCGCAGCTACGCGGGCGATAGGCACGCGGTAGGGTGAGCAGCTGACGTAGTTCATGCCAAGTTTGGCGCAGAACTTAACTGATGAGGGTTCGCCGCCGTGCTCGCCGCAGATACCTACTTTAAGCTCGGGCTTGGTTGCGCGACCCTTTTCAACACCCATACGTACGAGCTGACCAACGCCTTCTTGGTCAAGTACTTCAAACGGATCGGTCTTGATGATGCCGTGTTCCTTATAGAATTTCAAGAACTTGGGCGCGTCGTCGCGAGAGTATCCGAATGTCATCTGTGTCAAGTCGTTGGTACCGAATGAGAAGAAGTCGGCTACGGTTGCAATCTGATCGGCGGTCAACGCTGCGCGCGGCACTTCGATCATTGTACCTACCTTGTAGGGTACTGATTCTCCTCTTTCTTCAAATACCTTTGCTGCTGTGATGTTGATCACGTCGGCCTGATTCTGGATTTCTTTGAGTGTGCCGACAAGAGGAATCATGATTTCAGGATGAACGTCGATTCCGCGAGCCTTCATGTTGAGGGCTGCCTCGATGATGGCACGGGTCTGCATCTCGGTGATCTCGGGATATGTGATACCAAGACGGCAACCACGGTGACCGAGCATCGGGTTGAACTCCTCGAGGCTGTCAACCTTGGCCTTCACCTCTTCAAGGGTAAGACCCATCTCAGCGGCAAGTTCTTTCTGAGTGGCTGTCTGATGAGGTACAAATTCATGCAACGGGGGATCGAGCAGACGTATTGTCACTCCGTATCCGTCCATAGCCTCGAAGATGCCTTCAAAGTCGGCGCGCTGCATCGGAAGAAGTTTTGCAAGAGCTTTGCGGCGACCTTCTACATCGCTTGAAAGAATCATTTCACGTACAGCCTTGATACGGTCACCTTCAAAGAACATGTGTTCTGTGCGGCAAAGTCCGATACCCTGTGCTCCGAAGTTACGTGCCTGCTTGGCATCGCGCGGAGTGTCGGCGTTGGTGCGTACAAGTGTCTTGGTGTATTTGGCTGCAAGGTTCATGATTGCGCCGAAGTCACCGCCGAGTTCAGGCTCGGTAGTGGGTACCTGACCGTCATATACCTCACCGGTAGAACCGTTAAGTGAGATCCAGTCACCTTCCTTATAGGTCTTTCCACCCATCTCTACTGTTTTTGCCTTGTAGTCGACCTTTATCTCGCCTGCACCGGAAACACAGCATTTGCCCATACCGCGAGCCACAACGGCTGCGTGGGAAGTCATACCGCCGCGCATGGTGAGAATACCCTGTGCTACAGCCATACCGCGGAGATCCTCCGGTGAAGTCTCGATACGCACGAGTACTACTTTTTTCTTCTTCTCAGCCCAAGCCTCAGCCTCTTCCGCCGAGAATACTACCTGACCGGCCGCTGCACCGGGAGATGCGGGCAGACCCTTTGCCACGACTTTTGCGCGCTTGAGAGCAGCCTTGTCAAATACGGGGTGGAGGAGCTCGTCAAGTTTTTGCGGCTCCATGCGGAGAAGAGTTGTCTTTTCATCAATCTCACCAGCACGGAGAAGATCCATTGCGATCTTTACCATTGCCGCGCCGGTGCGCTTGCCGTTACGGGTCTGAAGCATCCAAAGCTTGCCGTCCTGAATGGTGAACTCCATATCCTGCATATCCTTGTAGTAATCTTCAAGGCGGTTTGCAATGGCTATAAGCTCAGCGGCACATGTAGGCATTGATTCTTCAAGAGAAGGATATTTCTCGGCACGTTCCTGTTCTGCTATGCCCTGCAGAGCAGCCCAACGACGAGAACCTTCAACCGTGATCTGCTGCGGAGTGCGGATACCTGCTACGACATCCTCGCCCTGAGCATTGATAAGGTATTCACCATTGAATATGTTTTCACCGGTAGCGGCGTCACGGCTGAATGCCACGCCGGTAGCGGAGTTGTTACCCATGTTACCATATACCATTGCCTGAACATTGACAGCAGTACCCCATTCTTCGGGTATCTGGTTCATGCGGCGGTAGATGATTGCACGTTCGTTCATCCAGCTGTCAAATACGGCGCAGATTCCGCCCCAAAGCTGTTCCCAAGCGCTGTCGGGGAAGTCTTTGCCGGTGAAATCTTTTACAGCAGCCTTGAAGAGTTTGACGAGATTCTTGAGATCGTCGACATCAAGCTCGGTGTCGAGTTTCACGCCTTTCTCTTCTTTTACGCGCTCCATGATTTCTTCAAACGGATCGATGTCGGCTTTGCTCTTCGGCTTCATGCCAAGCACTACATCACCATACATCTGCACGAAACGGCGATAGCTGTCCCAGGCAAAACGGGGATTCCCGCTCTTTTCGGCGAGAGAAGCGACAGTGGCGTCGTTCATACCGAGGTTAAGCACGGTATCCATCATACCGGGCATTGAAGCGCGGGCTCCGGAACGTACCGATACCAACAGCGGATTTTCGGGGTTGTCAAATTTCTTTCCGGTAAGTGTCTCTACGTGGGCGATTGCATCTTCTACTTCTTTCTTGATAAGTTTTACTACTGCATCGCGACCTTTCAATGTGTATTCAGTACATACCTCTGTTGTGATGGTAAATCCCGGGGGAACAGGCATTCCCAACAGGTTCATTTCGGCGAGGTTGGCACCTTTGCCACCGAGAAGATTTCTCATCTCGGCATTACCTTCGGCTTTTCCGTCGCCGAATGTATAAACTCGTTTCATTGGCTTTGAGTGGTGTTAAATGTTAAACTTATTTAATTTACTTTTGGTTGTTTTATACTTGAATATTTGAGGAAAGCATAGGCACAAAATTAAGATAATATAATGAGAAAAGAAAACTAATATCGCATAAAATTCCCTAAACAGGATGATTTTTTGAGTTGTGATAACAATGATGATGGCTTTCGGCAACATATAGGTCTAAAGTCCAATGGATTAAAATGACCATATATTTGTTAATGACTCTTAATGATGTTGATGGCTCCACATTGTCGTAGGTTTAACGATTGTCAATCCGATTTTTTTGCTATACCTTTGTAAAAATAATAACTAAATCTATTATTACATTGTCACGTAAACGTAGAGAACTCCCGTTGCTGGAGCAGATTGAAATAGCCGATGTGGCTGCCGAGGGCAATGCCTTGACCAGAATAAATGACATGGTGGTATTTGTCCCGTTTGGCGCCCCCGGTGATATTGTGGACATTCAGCTTACCAAAAAGAAAAAAAGCTATGCCGAAGGTCGGATCACCCGGCTTCACAAACCGGGTGAAGTGAGGATCGATCCTGTGTGCAGCCATTTCACTGTATGTGGTGGTTGCCGTTGGCAACATCTGCCTTATGATTTTCAGCTCGCTTGTAAGCAGCGGCAAGTCAAGGATGCCATTGAGCGCATAGCCAAGGTTGATGCACCGGAGATATCACCAATTATCGGCTCTGAAGAAATATGGAGTTATCGTAATAAGATGGAATACACTTTTTCCAATAAAAAGTGGCTTACTTATGAGCAACTTGCTTCAGGGGAGGAGTTCTGCGACCGTGACGGCGCGGGCTTCCACATACCGGGAGCTTTCGACAAGGTGCTTGACATAGACCGTTGTTTCCTGCAGGATGACTTCGGTAACCGCTTGCGCAAATATATTCGTGATTTCGGTAAAGAGCGAGGTTATACATTCTATGATTTGCGTATGCAGCAAGGATTGCTCCGCACATTGATGATACGTATTGCCTCCACCGGAGAGATTATGGCGGTAATGGTATTTGGAGAGGATGATGCCGGGAATATTAATGAATTGCTGTCGGCGGTAAAGGAGAGGTTCCCTGAAATCACGTCATTACTATATGTTATAAATACAAAAGTAAATGACACTATAGGCGATCAGAAGGTCATTACTTTCTCCGGAAAAGATTATATCGAGGAGAAGATGGAGTCTCTTCGGTTCAGAATCGGTCCCAAGTCATTTTACCAGACCAATTCGCTTCAGGCTTATCGCCTATACAGTGTGGTGAGGGACTTTGCCGGACTTACCGGCAACGAGTTGGTATATGACCTTTACACCGGCACCGGTACGATCGCTAACTTTGTCGCCTCCAAGGCCTCAAAGGTAATCGGTATAGAATATGTACCCGAAGCCATTGCCGATGCAAAGGTCAATTCTGCTGTCAACGGTATTGACAATACGCTGTTTTTTGCCGGCGACATGAAGGATGTGCTTACCGACAATTTTATTTCCCAACATGGCAGACCTGATGTGATGATTGTCGATCCGCCACGGGCGGGAATGCATGAAGATGTAGTTAACGTAATCTTAAATGCTGCTCCGCGCCGTATTGTATACGTTAGCTGCAATCCTGCGACACAGGCGCGCGACCTTGCCCTCTTGGATAAAAAATACAAGGTGGAGGCGATTCAGCCCGTGGACATGTTCCCTCACACTGCCCATGTGGAAAATGTCGTGAATTTAACCCTCAAAAATCCTGACGCATGTATTTCGTAAAGAAACGTCTTGAGATTTCGGCCGCTCATCGGCTGACGTTAAGTTATGAGAGCAAGTGTGCGGGGCTTCATGGTCATAATTGGGTCATTACGGTGTATTGTATGGCGCGTGAGCTTAACGATGACGGTATGGTATGTGACTTTACAAGCATAAAGGAGCGTATTCACGGCTATCTTGATCATGGCAATCTCAATGAACTGTTGCCGTTCAATCCTACGGCTGAGAACATTGCCCGTTGGATAGTAGAGCGAATACCCCAATGCTATAAGGCTTGTGTAAAGGAATCGGAGGGTAACGAAGCGGCATATATTGATGAAGAAATGGTTGAAACGTGGAGAGGATTTATCGAATAAACGAGATATTCTACAGTGTGCAGGGTGAGGGAATCCATGCCGGGATTCCTGCGGTTTTCATCCGTTTCAGCGGCTGCAACTTACAATGTCCGTTCTGTGATACCGACTATTCGGAGTCAACAGAAATGTCATTGAGTGAAATTGTTGCAACGGTGATTGGCTATAAGGGTAATCTTGTGATACTTACCGGAGGCGAGCCGGGACTATATGTTGACAAGGAACTTGTGGCGGCACTCAAGGATACAGGCAAGTCGGTGTGTATCGAGACCAACGGCACGCGCCTGTTGCCTGACAATATTGATTTCATTACGCTTTCACCAAAGGATGCTTTCTGCGACAATGCCACGCCTGTGCTTTGCCGTTGCGATGAGCTGAAAGTGGTTTTCTGTGGAGACAATGATCCGTCGCGATACGACAATATTTCTGCCCGACACAGGATTCTTCAGCCGTGTGATACCGGAAATCCTGCTAAAAACGCGCGCCTTGTGGAGGGTGCGTTTAAGTATTGTCTTGACAATCCGCAATGGCGGCTTGGGTTGCAAATGCACAAAATATTGCACGTAAGGTGATTGTCATTTTCCGGCAATCTTTGCTATCGAAGAGTTGTAATAGGCCGGATCGCCGGTCACTTCTTTTCCTATGAATGAAGGTAAGGTGAACTGCTCTTCCGGGTCGGTTAATTCTATTTCCGCGACTGTAAGTCCGTCAACCGGAGAGTGAAAAGAGTCTATTTCCCAAGTCTTGCCGTCATGTTTGACGATATATCTTGTCTTGTCAATCAATGCACCGGTAGAAATGCGCTCAAGCATCTGGCGGGCATCGTCAACAGGAATAGGGTATTCCCATTCATCCCGAACCGCACCTTCATTTTTCCCTTTGACTGTAATTACAGCCGAGTCATTGATAATACGCACCCGGATTGTGGCTCTGACATCAGTTGACAGGTATCCCTGCACGATATGTTTTTCACTCACGACTTTATTCATGAAGGAACTGTCGGTTACAAGAAACTTACGTTCGATTTCTTTTGCCATAGGTTATAATTATAGTAAATTTGCAAACGGTATAGGGCATATCGCTGTTGCCGAACATTGCAAAGTTATATTTGTTTTTTGAGAAAGATACAATTTTTAGAGTAAAAGTTTTGAAGAGTTTCCTGTCCAGGCATATTTCATACTTGTTGTTACTGTTTTCGGCATTTCTTCCGGTTTGTGTATCGGGAGCGGTCACTACTATGAACGGAATGGTGATTGACTCTTTATCCAGGGAGGGTTTGCCCTATGTTGCAATATATGTCGAGGGATCGAGTTCGGGAACTATGTCGGATGATACCGGTCGCTTTTCTATACCGGTGAAAATACCGGGCGACAGTCTTAGGGTAACAATGATGGGGTATGCTACAAAGACAGTTGCCGCAACCCCCGGAATGACAATTGAACTTGTGCCTACGGGGGTTGCCCTCGGTGAAATAATTGTAAGACCCAAGAAAGAGAAATACAGCAAGAAGAATAATCCAGCAGTTGACTTTCTGAATCGCATAAGGACTGCGTCGCCGCTTACCGATCCGAAACGTCATGATTATTATAATTATGATAAATATGAGCGCATCAACATGGCGATCAATGATTTCGATCCTGACAAGAATTACAGTTGGATAGGAAAGAAGTTTAATTTTCTCAAAGAGCACCTTGATTATTCCGAGCTGTCCGGTCGACCGATTCTGAATTTCCTTACAAAGGAAAAGTCATCGGAGATCAACTATCGAAAAAAGCCTGAGTCGACACGTGAGACGGTATTGGGGCTGAAACAGGTAGGACTTGACGAGATGACTTCCAATAAGGATGGAACGAGGGAAGCTCTTGAAGACGTGTTTCGCGAAATTGATATTTATCAGAACGACGTCACACTGCTACAAAACAGATTTGTCAGTCCTCTTTCAAGCATCGCCCCCGACTTTTATAAGTTTTATCTTACCGACACTATGGAAGTCGACGGGGATTCTTGTGTGGTACTGAGTTTTGTGCCGCACACGTCGGAAACATGGGGATTCATTGGCAAACTGTATGTGCCTAAGAATGATTCCACGATGTTTATAAAGCAGATTGAATTACATCTGCCACATACTATTAATGTGAATTTTCTTGACGCCATGTCGGTAAGGCAGAAATTTGAAAAAGCTCCTGACGGAACGCGATTGAAGAAAACAGATGACATGATTATTGAGTTTTCTGTCCTTCCGGCGTTGCCCAAATTGTACTCTCATCGCAACACTGTCTATGAAAATCATAACTTTGAACGACCCGGACTTGAAAAGCAGATTTTCGACGGTACTCCTCCGGAAATCATCCTTGACGGAGCCCGCGACAGAGATGAAGAATTTTGGGCAAATCATCGTCTTATCCCACTGAAAAAGGGCGAGGGGAGTGTGGAGTCTATGATACAGCGGTTACGCTCGGTGCCGCTATATTATTGGACAGAGAAAACGCTTAAACTGCTTGTTATGGGCTATTGGCACACAGGCAACCCGCCGAAGTTTGACTATGGTCCCGTAAATACCAGCATATCATATAATACGGCTGAAGGTGTCAGACTCCGAGCCGGCGGAATGACAACCGCTTACCTTTCAAAACGTTGGTTTGCCCGCGGTTTCGTGGCCTATGGCTTTCGCGACCACAAAGTCAAATACCGCGGGGAAGTGGAATATTCTTTCCGCGACAAGGAATATCACTCGCGTGAGTTTCCCGTACATTCGCTGAGGCTCACTTCGCTTTATCTTCTTGATGAACTTGGACAGAACTATTCCTTTACCAATCCCGACAATGTGTTTCTTTCGTGGAAACGTATCGCCGACACCCGCGTGACTTACCGCAGGGCGACTATGCTTGAATATACACTCGAGCTTTATAACAACTTCTCTGTTACCGCGGGAGCTTCTTTCGAGCGGCAGGAAGCGACGCGCTGGATTCCGTTTACCGACGGATACGGCAATAATTTCGGTCACTACAATGAATTGATGTTTAATTTGAAGCTCCGCTATGCACCCGGCGAAAAGTTTTTGCAAGGCACGACTACCCGGAGTCCTATCAATATGGACGCGCCGGTAATAGAGCTGATGCACACGTATGCGTCGAAGGGAGTCCTTGGCAGCATGTTCACAATCAATCGCACCGAGATGCGCTTTTTCAAGCGTATCTGGCTTTCGGCTTTCGGATATATTGATGCCGTAGTAAAGGGCGGTCATTCATGGTCTCCGTCACCTTATATGAATCTGTGTCTGCCTAACGCCAACCTTACCTATACTATACAGCCTGAAAGTTTCGCTCTGATGAATCCGCTTGAATTTATCAATGATTCTTATGCGATGGTTGATCTTACCTATTGGATGAACGGACTTATATTCAACCATATACCCTTGATAAAGAAGCTGAAACTCAGGGAGGTGGTTAATTTCAAGGGACTTTGGGGGCATCTCAGCCAAAGGAACAATCCGGTATATGACAAGTCGCTGTTCAGATTCCCTGAAAATGTACACACCACTCCCATGACCAATGTTCCATATATGGAGATAAGCGCGGGTATCGACAATATATTCCGGATAATAAGGGTTGATTCGGTATGGCGTCTAAGCTATCGTCACTCATTTGACGCGCCTGACTGGGGAATACGTTTTGCACTTCATTTCTCGTTCTGATACGCTGATAGTGAACATTATGTTTAACGGTGCGTTATAAGAGAAAACGAAGAATTGTTATGAAAAAAATTGGAATATTTTATGGCTCATCAACAGGCGTGACTGCTGAGGTGGCAGAGGAGATAGCAAAAAAGCTTGGTGTGGCTGATGCCGATGTCCATGATGTCGCAAAGTCATCTCCGTCAGATGTAGCTCCATACGATGTGCTGATATTAGGGTCGTCGACATGGGGTGCAGGAGAGTTGCAGGATGATTGGTTTGATTTCCTTGACGGACTTGAGGCTCTTGACCTTAAAGGCAAACAAATTGCATTGTTTGGTTGCGGCGACGAGTCGATGAGCGATACATTCTGTGGTGCTATCGGAGAGTTGTATAACCGTCTGCAGAATACCGGAGCGAAGTTTATCGGATTCTTTAACGCCGATGGATATGAGTTTGATGAGAGCCCGGCTTTCATAGACGGAGCTTATGTCGGCTTGTTGCTTGACAATGTCAACAAGGAAGAACTGACAGAGGGGCGTCTGGATGAATGGGTTGCAAAAGTAAAATCGGAGATTAAGTAGCAGGATTTCCCTGAGGTTTGTTTTACGGGAGTTTCCTCTCCGGTGTAATGCGGGTGAAATTGTGGGTCAGCCACAATTTTCATCCGCTTAGGTTTTTATTTTGTAGGATTACTGAATTTTCGGACAAAAATATGAGTAAAGAAGAGGGTTTAGCCCGTGTCAGGGCAAGTTTCCTCAGATTATGGGCAAGTGCTTTCAGACCGAATTCGATTTTCGCTCCGGTCAGCCCCCTCAGCCGCAGTCGTCTGAACTTGCCGCATTCCTTCATCTGTCCGAAGACTGCCTCAGGTTCGATAGGGCGGTTGCTCCTATGCTTGAGCCCTTGCTCGCTTGTAAGAAGCACTCTTGCACGGGCTTTATAATCGTCAAGTGTATGGTTCACTTCTATCTGCCGGTCACGCTTTGATTTATGACATTGTCCCCGTAACGGGCATCCCTCGCATCTGCACGCTCTGTAAATACTGACTGTCTGCTGGTAACCGCTTGCCGTATAGCGTTTTTCCTGGCGGATAAATCTCATTTTCTGTCCCATGGGGCAGACATAGAAGTCCTCGTCGGGATTGTAGAAAAGGTTTGACACGCGGAAGGGATTGTTGCGGCAGCCGCGCCGCTGCTCGACATGTAACATGTTGTATTTGACATAGGGCGTCATGCCGTTGCGGAACATATACTCATAGTTCTCCTCCGAGCCAAATCTGTTGTGACAGTCTTGACCTCTAACCTTTTACGGAGAGGGATTTTCTTCAGCACGGCAGAGACAGCATCGGTCGCCACGCCGCGTATCATCGCGGCCAGCGCACCCTTGCCTCCGTGAGCCTCCTTGTTGGTCTGGACTGTATAGACGTCGCCGTTGCTCAGGTACGTCTCGACAAGACTCATGTCGGGACCCAGGTCCTCCGGATACAGGATATATTCCCCGGCGTGTCCCAGCTGGTTCCAGTCACGGTAGTCGCTTATCCTCTCCTTGTATTGTTTGCACAGGGTCTGACCGTTGAGGCCGTTACGTGCCGCAAGGGTGGAGATGCTCACCGGCGTGGACTCAATCTCTCTCTTTTAAAAAAGCCACAAACTCCGAATTGAGCCTCGTGCAGTAAAACTCCGAGACATCCCAGTCGTAACTGAATATCTAGCCGCTGTCCTTGTCGAGCCATTTGCGCTTGCGCACATGAAGATACGTGTCACGTCCCCGTATCGGGAAATCCTGTATCGTGTGATATTCCCCGAAGCCGTAGGCGATTACTGAACTGTCATACTTGTCATCCTCCATCTGGACTTTCTTCTCGTCCAGCCAGATGTCAAACCGGTCGGCGGTCTTTTCAAAACGCTCGACATCGAAATTGTCAATGAGCACATCCGGAAGGATGGCACGGAGTAGTTGGTCTGCTTTCATCCTGCAAAGGTAACTCTATACGCATGAGTCCGCCATGCCCACCCACCGGGAAAATCCGCTGCCTCGAAATAACGAAGAAAAGCCGAAGCAGACAAAAGCAGATTCAGCTTGCTCCAATATCGCCACCGGAGGACAAAAGGAGGACAATTTTGAGGAAAGAAATAAGCCAAGTAATTGAATTTTAACCACTTGGCTTATTTTATTGGTGATCCGCCTGGTATTTACATCGCAGGCGTATCATATATGATTATCAAATAGTTAGCTCTCTAAAAATCGCGATGCTCCCTTTTTGCGCACCCCGATATTTCAATGTCCTTCTTCGTTTACGATGCAAAGGTAGTAATAATTCGCTGATTTTCGGCGATTAAGAGCGTTAAATAAGCCTTATTTATCAGGGCAACCGCATCAGAATCCATAGTTATTAAGAATAGTTCTTAAATAATCTTTATCCATAGATGCCCTGACGAGTCTCTTTCTCAGGCTGAGCTTGTCATCAGTGGCTTTTGCAATCTGCAGGACAAGTTTTCTGAGCAGCGACAGGTTTTGAGCAGCGTTTTTCTTTCGGGCACGACAGTCGTCTTCCCTGAAAGTGACATCGAGATGCCAGTGCAGACCGTTCTCGACAGCCCAATGACCTCTTGCAAGGCCGCCATAATATGCAGCAGACGGAAAATCCTCATCGCTGATATAATACCTTGTCTGTGTGGTTTCCCTGCCGCCGTCAGAGACATGGACTGTATGCGATTCCACCTTTACTATTGTTTTCAGATTCCTCCACCGCCGCAGGATCTCCTTGTCTTCCATCAGTCCGGATGAGAATACCGACACGGTGCGCGTCTCCACACGGGCATGTTCCTTCTCAGTCTCCGAATGAGTTGAAAACGGCTTGTGATATCTTATAACATCCTTGATTTCACTGAGTAATGCCCCTTGGTTTTCCTTGACGGCAAGAAAATAATGGCCTCCCTTTGCCACAATCATGTCGGCAATGCCGACTTGGGTACCTATGGCATCGATGCTTATTATCGAGCCTGCAATCTCAAGTCTGTCAAGCAGCCGCGGGATAGCCGATATCTCATTCTCCTTATCCTGCAGTTTCTCCTGACCGATAAACAACGAGTTCTCGGCAACATAGGCATTCAGCAGATAATCCCCTTTCGGACCCTTTTCTTTCGGTGCCGTGCCACATTGCTTTTTGCCGTCTATCGCTATCTGTTTTTCATTGAGCACATCCATTATCCTTTTGCCTTGCTCTATGACTGCCCGTTCCAGAAATTCAGTTTTCAGAACGGCGAACAACCTTTCAAATGTATCGCAGGACGGACTCTTGTCCGTATATGGGAAAAGTCCGAAATCTCGCGCCTGATGACGGGCGAACAGGGCCATATCCGCATAATCCTCCCGTTTTGACAGGTAGGTGAGAAAGGCGACCGCAAGAAGGTCTCCAAGTTCGTATGTGCATTGATCTATCTTTCGCGGGTCTTTTACTCCGTCAAATATCGTTATAAGCATATCTCTCATGACTATAAAATAATGCGATATGGAGATTTGTCAAGACCTGCAACCTATAATGATGCTTAATTCAAATCAATTTTTATTTATTCCCATGCGGTGACCCTGCATCACCATTTCACCACTTCAGGAGCAATCCTCGCTCTCTCGCCAACGCGTCCAAGAAACGACACAGATGCGCTATAAGTTCATTCAATTGAGGAAAATGTGGCATAAAATGGAGTGTTTCTAACAAAATCTCATGCCTATCTTCCCTAATTTTGCATCATACAAACCAATCGTCAGAATCAAGCATCATTATGAATCAATTGACCTCAATCATCACATTGTTTCTTGTCGGAATCAGTGCCCTCACGGCAAATTCCTCAAATAGCAATCCGCCTGTCTATCTCGACCCGTCGATTCCTACAGATGAACGTGTCGAGGATCTGCTCAGCCGGATGACCCTGCATGAGAAAGTGGTGCAGATGCAAAACAATTCAACAATCAACCTCTCTGAATTTGCCGACCGCTATAGCCCAGATGGCGTAGGCTCATGGCACGACATGAGCCTTCCGGCTACTGATGCCGCCCTGATAATCGATTCACTGCAAGCTTTCCTCCGCGCTGAATCGCGCCTTAAAATTCCGGCCTTAATCACTGCTGAAGGCGTACAAGGTGTAATCCAGAATGGCTGCACGGTCTTCCCTGTGTCACTTGCAGTCGGTTCAACGTTCAATCCGGATCTCCTCTATCGCATGGCGTCAGCCACAGCCCGTGAGGCCAAGGCGATAGGCATCCGCCAGTTTCTGTCGCCGGTCCTGGACCTCGCCCGGGAACTGCGATGGGGGCGTGTCGAGGAATGTTACGGTGAGGACCCGTATCTGGTCGGGATTATGGGATCCAACTTTATCAGAGGTGCACAGGATAATGGCGTCGGAGCGATGCCCAAGCATTTCATTGCCTATGGAAGCCCGACAGGCGGACTTAACGGGGCTTCAGCCGCAGGTGGAGAAAATGACCTGCACAATATCTATGGCTATCCGTTTCGGAAAGTTATAGCAGAGGCTCACCCCTATGCGATAATGAGCAGCTACAATACCTATGACGGTGTGCCGTGTACCGGTTCCCGGCACCTTATGACCGACGTGCTCCGTGACGAGATGGGATTCGACGGATATGTCTACTCCGACTGGGGTGCAGTGAGTCGTCTCTCTTCACAGCACCGGGTGGCACGTAACGAGCGTGAGGCAGCCCTTATCGCCGTCAATGCCGGAATTGACATGGATTGTGCCGACTGGGCTTTCAGCAACCTTGAAGACCTTGTAAAGAGCGGCGAACTCGATGAGGCAGTTATTGACCGGGCTGTACGCCGATTGCTCCGCGCCAAATTTGACTTAGGCTTCTTTGACGACCCTTCCCATACCACAACCGCCGATGTCAACGCAGCCGTACATACACCCGAAAACATACGGCTTGCATATGATATTGCCGCCGAGAGTTCCGTGCTTCTGAAAAACAATGGTATCCTACCCCTTGACCTCAAGCCCGGAATGCGCGTAGCCCTCATCGGACCAAATGCCAACTTCGCCCCTCCCGGTGACTACAGTTGGGTCGGTCCCGATGCATCAGGCATATGCACTACCCTTTATGACGAATTGAAGAAAAGATTGCCAGCCGGAGTTGAGTTGTCGCTTACCGAAGGCTGTGACTGGTGGAGCACAGATACAACAGCAATCTGCCGCGCACGTGATGCAGCAAGCCGCGCCGATGTCGCCATCGTGGCAGTGGGTACACGCAGCTACTGGCTGGGGCGCAACGCGCCTGCCGGAATTCCGACCACAGGCGAAGGTTTTGACCTGTCGGAACTGACACTCCCCGGCTCTCAGCAACAACTGCTTGAGGCAGTCAAAGAGACCGGTTGCCCGGTCGTAGTGGTACTCATCACCGGGAAGCCGCTGGTCATGGACTGGGCTGACCGAAACGCCGACGCATTACTGGTGCAGTTTTACGGTGGAGAGCAGCAGGGAGCGGCTCTTGCCGACATCCTTGCCGGATATGTCAATCCGTCAGGAAAATTGAATGTATCCTTCCCGAGATCTACGGGAAATACGCCATGCTTCTACAATCACCCGCTTGCCGACCGTCTGGTATGGAATGAGGAGACCGGCGCACCTGCCGAGGTTGGCGGTCACCACATCGCCGACTCTCCGGGAAGCCCGGAGAGATCGGGAGGGCGTTATGTATTTGACACTCCATATGCCCTCTGGCCTTTCGGTTACGGCTTGTCCTACACTAACTTCCGCTTAAATGAGCCGAAAGTCGACCGGACAGAGTTCACATCCTCGACCGACACAATCAAGGTCAGTGTGCAGGTCGATAATATCGGCGATGTCGACGGCAAGGAAGTGGTGCAACTATATGTACGCGACCTTTACTCGTCAATCTCACTGCCGGTCCATCAGCTTAAAGCATTCTCCAAGGTCGAGGTGCCGGCGGGAGAAAGCCGCATGGTAGAATTAAATGTGCCGTTAAAGGAATTGGAATTCTATCGTTCGCCAGATGGTTGGATACTCGAACCCGGCGAGTTTGAACTGCAGATCGGCACATCATCCTCCGACCTCCCATTCCGACACCGCATCACTTACAATGACAAATCAGAAAGAAAATGACACTCCGAGTGAAGGCACGAACGCGTGTACACGATAGTCGGCTTCAAAACGCTTGACGGCGTTGCCGCTTCCTGACTGTGCCAAAAGGAAATCAATATAGTCACACCCGGCATTATCCTCACCAAGACCTGCTACATAAAGCATCGAGAAGTCGATCGACAGATTGCGCAAAGGGCGGAATGACAGGCCGACACTCGGCTCTATCTTGGTCATGCCGGGTGTCTCCGGATTATAATAATTCTTATTTACCGGAGTCAAGTCAAGTATAAGACCGGCACGCACATCGAAGCGATCGGTGATGCCATACTGCGCTCCGAGGCGAAATGCCCATGCGTTTTTATAGTGCTTCTCGATATACTGGTCGTAGTAAGGGCTGATGTTGCCGTCAAGGAAATGTATGTTAAGGTCCTTATACGTGTGCCAGCCGGTAAACTGGGCGTCAAGTGCGAGAAGTAACTTATTGACAGGCTTATATGACACACCGAATGTCAACACTGCGGGCATAGGCATCTCGGCGGTAAAATCAGCCTCGTTGATCAATGACAGCTTCTCTTCAAGAATACCGCGGGCTATATCATTGTAATATGACACCTTTGCCTCCCCGGCCTTGACTTTCATAGTCATCTTCGAGCGGAAATTGGCTCCGACTGTCCATTGGCTGTTGATGTCATACATCACGCCGACGTTAAATCCACATGCGATGTTGGCATTCCCGGTAAGATTGACCGAGGCGGGCATCGCATTGCCAAACTTCACCGGACTGCCGGCAAGTGCCAGCATGGCATCCATCGTGGCGGGATTCACAAGACCTTTGTTGAGATCCACGCTACCCCATGCCACCATAAGCCCCGCGCCGATCGACAGTTTGGGCGTTATGCGCCACGACACCGTGGGCTGCACGGTAAATGTCGAAAGCTTAACCGATTGATTCAACACGGCGCCGGGCCAATTGTTGGTCCAGTTGATCGAGCTTCCATAAGGGGTGTATAGGTTTATACCCGCCTTAAGATTGTCGTATATACTAAACGCCGCACTGATCATCATCGGCGTACTGACATCATTGTCAGTCTCATACCATTCGTCACCGACCTTTGCCTTGGCGGTAGCGACTACAGCGTTGACACTTGCCGAGAGGTCAAGCGTCTTGTCCATGAATCCGAGACCGGCGGGGTTGAAATACATACTTTCTGCTCCAAGTTTCTGTGCCACACCCGTATGAGCCATACCTCTCTGGCGCGCGCTCAACGTGTTTACCTGATAGCCCTCGGCGGCAAGCGAGAGAGTGACCGCCGATGCTGCAACAACTGATAAAATTCTCTTCATATACATGAATTTTAGTAATTCGCGGCAAAGTTACACAAATAAACCGCCTCGCGCCAAGAAAAACAGAACAAAAAATCAAGATATTTGACCAATTCGCGGTGACACATATATTATAATAGAATTTCCTTATGTATTTGGCATTCCACTTTATTTCTTAACTTTGCACCCGTTTTTAAGATTACACCTATGAACAAAAGCTTGTTTGCGCTCGCCATGGGCACATTCGCCCTCGGCATAGCCGAATTCCTGATGATGGGAATACTCGGTGACATCGCTTCGACAATGGACATCTCCATCTCCCGCGCCGGATATTTCATCTCGGCTTACGCGCTCGGCGTGTGCGTCGGCGCGCCCGCACTGCTCTTTGCACGACGGCTCCCGCTGAAGACAATTATGCTGATTCTCGCCGCCATAATAGCCATAGGCAACCTCGCGGCGGCAATTTCTCCCGGATATTACACATTCTTCATTTCGCGCTTCATCTCCGGGCTTCCCCATGGCGCCTACTTCGGCGTCGGGGCGATAGTGGCGCGGAGGCTTGCGAGCAAAGGCCACGAGGTAAGCGCGGTCTCTTACATGATTGCCGGGATGACGGTGGCGACACTGATAGGAGTCCCCCTCGGCACCCTCATCACCAACACCGTCACATGGCGCGTAGCCTTCCTCATCGTCGGAGCCACAGGCATCGCCACCATAATCGCCATCAAGGCATGGGTGCCCGACGTCGCAGGCATCGAGGACAACGGCTTCAAAGGACAGTTCCGTTTTCTCCGCACACTACCGCCGTGGCTCATCTTCGGTGGCGTGATATTCGGACAGGTCGGTATCTACTGCTGGTACAGCTACATCGACCCGCAGCTTACACTCGTCGCCGGATTTTCACAGTCATCACTCTCTTGGCTCATGGTGCTCGCCGGATTCGGAATGTTTGCCGGCAATATCATAGCCGGAAAGCTCAGCGACCGCTACAAGACCTCTTGGATAGCCGCATGGGTGCAGGCATCCGCCATACCCGTGCTGCTACTCTTCTTCTTCCTCGCCCCATTCAAGATAGCGGCGGTAATCCTCATGATGCTTGGTACAGCGGCACTATTCGGCTCAGGCAGTCCCCTCCAGTCATCAATCGTCGGCTATTCCCGCGGGGGCGAACTCCTTGGCGGCGCGTGCATCCAGATCGCCTACAACGCCGGCAACGCCATAGCCGCGTGGGTAGGAGGCTCCGTAATAGCACGAGGCTACGGCTACACCGCCCCCTCCATAGTAGGCATCCCGATCGTATTCGTCGGCTGCATCCTCCTCTTCATCCTCTACGCCCGCTACGAACGCTCACCCCGCCCCTGACCCCCCCAAAGCCCCCAACATCCCAAACGACTCTAACGCCCTTAAAGTCCTTAAAGACCCTAAAGTCCCCCGACAACTCTCGAAAACCCGAAAACTCTCGAAAACCCGAAAACTCAAAATTTTGTAGTTTCAAAGATTTTTGGTAATTTTGGCACGTCTTTAGCCCCCTTCCCCTTGGCGGCTGAAACAGTTAGCGTTCATTCAACACAATGAGCACTGCACAAATTTCCAACAACCTTCCGGCAGCACACACAGTCGCTGGCGACGCCGCAGGCGTGCCGACCCCCAAATGGTACGTCGCTATTGTCAACAACAATAGCGAAAAAGACGTGCACCGACGCCTCACCTCTCTCGGCTACGACTCCTACGTCGCGACACAGCAGGTCACCAAAATCTGGAGAAACGGTCGCCGCGCCACAGTCGACACAGTCGTAATACGCACAATCGTCTTCATTCACTGCACCGAAAAGCAGCGTCGGCTCATAGTCACCCTGCCCTACATCAACCGCTTCATGACCAACAAGGCGGTCGCCGCTCAACGCACACCCGCCACTATTCCCGACCGCGAGATGCGCACACTCCGCTTCATCCTCGGCAACTCCGACACCCCCGTGACCGTCGAAGCCACCCCGCTCCGCCGAGGCGACCGCGTAAAGGTGCTCCGCGGCAGCCTCATGGGACTCGAAGGCGAGATCATCGACACCGGCACCGGCTCCGAGCTCGTCGTACGCCTCGACATCCTCGGCTGCGCCCGCCTCAACATCGACCGCATCAACGTCGAGCCCCTCCCCTAATCCTCCTCCCCCTGCCATTAGATGTATGGCTACATCTATTTCCAACAATAATCGCCGCATAGCCAAAAACACCCTCCTGCTATACATACGCATGGGAGTGACAATGCTTGTGCAGCTTTATACTTCCAGAGTCGTTTTGGAAGTACTCGGCATAGACGATTACGGCATCTGGTGTCTTGTCGCGTCATTAGTAGTGTCAATATCATTCATAACGGGACCGCTCTCAACCGCCACCCAACGGTTTCTAAGCTACGAAATAGGGAAAGGCAATGAGAAAAAAACAAACACGATATTTTCCCAAAGTCTTATTTTATATGCAATTTTTAGCGCGATATTGCTAATTCTGCTTGAGACCATAGGCTTATGGCTTCTAAATACTAAACTGAATATTCCGGAATCAAAGATTACCACTACCAATATAGTCTTCCAGCTGTCAATCCTATCATTCATTGTCACATTGATGCGCATGCCCTATGACTCTATGATTATTGCCTATGAGAAGATGGATTTCTATGCGTACATGAGCATTCTCGATGTCGGGCTGAAATTGGCCATTGTCTATATGCTGTCGATTGTTAACAGCTTTCCCCATTTGGTAGTCTATGCCATTTTAACACTTTGTGTAACCATAGTGATAACCATTGCCTACAAACTATTTTGCAATCATAAATTCATAAGTTCGCGCGCGCGGCTCGCCATCGACCGACCGGTAATTAAAGAAATGGCTTCTTTTTCCGGATGGAGCCTGATGGGAGCATTTGCTGTAATGACCTCCAACCAAGGAGTCAGCATGGTACTGAATGTGTTTTTCGGCGTGGCAATAAACGCCACTATGGGCATTACCAATCAAGTCGGGAATGCCGTAAACCAGTTCGTATCAAACTTTCAGCTCGCCTTCAACCCGCAGATCGTGAAGATGTATGCACAGGGCGAATACACCGAGTTAAAAAATCTTATATATAAGGCAAGCCGATTTTCATTCTTACTGATGCTTGCAATTGCATTCCCTATTATATATAATATTGATGAAATCTTATACCTTTGGCTTGGTGACAATGTCCCGGAATATACCGGGATATTCTGCACGCTAATGATCGTATCCTTCCTATTTGACTCCCTGTCTGCACCACTTTATATGACAATCCAAGCCACAGGAAAAATAAGAAAATATCAAGTATTAATAAGTTCAATACTCCTCTCTAATATTATACTCTCTTATGTTGCATTGAATTTAAATTTTCCGCCTGTTTCTGTAATGATAATCAGATGTTTCATCAGTATATGTTGTATATTCACAAGGTATTGTTTTACAAAAAAGCAGCTTAATTTCCAATTCAAAAATTATTCAAAAAATGTTTTGCTCCCTTGTTTTACAGTCACTGTCCTTTGTCTGTGCGGAGGACATCTGCTGGATAAATATTTAATTGAAAGCAATAATTTATTTATTTGCGGATTAAGAATAGTCATTCTGTTTACTTACTATACAGTTATTATGTTTTTAGGGGGAGTATCAGCATCAGAACGTCATTCGATTATAAAGATGCTCAAAAATAAATTTAAATATGTCAAAAAACATTTTGTTAGTTGGAGAATGGGCATCTCCTAATTTAGGAGATGCCGTATTGTGTAATTGCTGTTATAATATTTTAAAATATAATACCCTTAATAATTACATAAAATTTGATCTATCATTCGGAGCAAATCAATCTGATACAAAACGATCTATATATTCATATCTCTGCGTACCAATAAATTTTTTAGGCGGGAAGAAAGCTACTCGCATTTTAGGATGGATAAGGAGTAAGCTCTTTATTAAAAATGGCCTCCGAAAACACAAAAATATTGATGGAATTGTATTTTGCGGAGGACAGATAATATTAGACTATTTTTGCGACTGTGTAAATGAAATTGCCATTTATGCAGAAAAGAGATCTATTCCGATAATATACAATGCAATTGGAGGCAGCCAATGCAGCAATCATAGCAAAATAATATTTAAACGTGTCTTGGAGAAGAACACGGTCAAGGCAATAAGCATTCGTGACAACTATCATTTTTTTTCCAATCTAACATCACGAGATATAAAGGTCGTTCCAGATATTGCGGTTTCTGCCGGCAAAATATATGAACACCAAAGCAATAATAGCAACATTATTGGATTAGGTACTATTAATCCGGTAATGCTAAAAGAAAGGCTTGGATTAAATGTTAGCCTTGATGAAATAATATCTTTTTGGTCGAAAGTAATTCAAAATATCGAAAATAAAGGTTTGAAATGGAAATTTTTCACAAACGGCGACATAGGTGATTTTAATTCTGCAAAATCAATATTAGAGAGTCTTGGTTATGTAGCGTCGGAGAAGTTCTTACAAGATCGGCCGAGAACCGATACAGAACTAATCTCCAACATATCCCAATTCTCCGCTATAATTTCATTCCGTCTACATTCTCACATTATATCATACTCATTAGGTATTCCAAGTTTTGGATTGATTTGGGATAAAAAAGTAGTCGATTTTTTTAATATGACTAACAATAAATATTATTCTGCTGAAAATATTTTTGATACGAATAAAATATCTGAGTTTTTGGATGAGTATGGTCACATTACGGTGAATAATTCCTTAACGGAAATTGCAATAAGCAATTTAACAGACAACGTAAAATTATACTTTTAATACATGATACCCAAAGTAATTCATTATTGCTGGTTTAGCAATACGCCCTATCCTAAAAAAATACGTAAATGCATCGGTTCATGGCAAAAAAAATTGCCTGATTATGAATTTAAACTTTGGAATTATGACAATTTTCCGAGAGGCAAATCAGAATGGGTAGATAGTGCCGTCGACAATAAGAAATATGCGTTTGCCGCCGACTATATACGCGCATATGCCCTCTATAATGAGGGAGGCATCTACTTAGATTCTGATGTTGAAGTTCTCAAATCCTTTAATCCATTATTAAATCAGCCCTATTTTATTGGCAGAGAAATAGAGAGTCCTATTGAAGCGGCGGTAATGGGTGCTGAAAAAGGCATGAAGATATTTTCACTGTTACTTGACTATTATAACACAACTAAATTTAATAATAATGGCACGTTGTCCCTTACTCCGATGCCTTTTATTATGAATGATCTCTTGACACAAGAGTTTCAAATTTCTGATATTAGAAACCCCGATGAAATCATAAAATCAGAACAAGAGATGTTTATCCTGCCATCGGATTATTTCAGTCCTAAATCATATATTGACGGCATAATCCGCTTAACCGAAAACACATATTCTATTCATCATTTTACCGGGAGTTGGGTCTCAAAAAAGGATCGCCTCCGAAATACTCTCCATTCTTTAAAAATATCTATAAAAAAAGCCTTAATGGAATATGTGGAAAAACGATAATTACAAAAAGCTATGCCAATGAATGTAATAAATCCATCAATAAGTGTTGTCATGCCGACATATAATGCCGAAAGTACAATTAAAGAGACTATTGACAGCATATTGTCTCAGACATATCATAATTTTGAGTTTATTATAATCAATGACGGTAGCTCAGATTCAACAGAATCAATAATAAAGACCTACAATGACAACCGAATTAAGTTATTGAATAATGAAACAAACAAAGGTTTGATTTATTCATTAAACCGTGGACTTGATTCTGCAAATGGTGAATTTATTGTACGGATGGATGCAGACGACATCTCTTTACCGCAACGGATTGAGAAACAGATTGCTTGTTTTAAGCAAAACCCTAAATTAGTTGCATGTGGGACTATGATTGAATATTTTGGCAACACAAAATTGGCTCCACGAAAATATATCACCAAAATATCAGATCGAGAAAATAAAGAACTATTACTTTTTACCTCTTGTTTCGCCCATCCAACAGTAATGCTGAGAAAAGAGGTTTTGGATCAACATAAATTGCACTATGATGCCGAATTTAAGAATTGCGAAGATTATAAATTATGGATTGACTTGATGGAATATGGCGAATTTTATAATATCCCTGAAGTTTTACTAAGATATCGCCAATCCGACACACAAATAACACATTCCGGGAATACACTTCTAAAGGAAAATTCAAAAAAATGTCGCCAAATTTATATCAAAAAGAAATATCCTGAAATCAATTTGAATGGGCAACCAACGTTGAAATTCATCAAGAAATTGCCTAAAAATGGTCAATATAACCAACTTAAACAATTATTATATTTATCATTGCCGACGTATGGAATGAAAGCATTCCTTCAATTCATTTTTAGTGGCGATTTTATGAAGTTTTCATTGCATAATGATCTTGCCTTTATGAAACGCATGTTAGGCAAAGGAGAATCGCTGTTATGATATTAAGTCGAAAAGATTTAAAGAATTATCTTGCAGCTGATTTTGCAAGATACCCGCACTCCAATTTACCTTCTTTTTTGAGATGGATTGCCGGTGACGAACACATAAAGATTAAACATTATCTTTGGGTGCTAAGACATACTGAATATGCCGTTAACAATCGGAGATTATATAATCCGATATTACGTTTTTGGTTAAGGAGATTAGGTTACAAGTATCAACTTATGATCCCATTGAACACCTGCGAGAAAGGACTTAAAGTAAATCACCTGGGTGGAGGGATTTTCTTAAATGCAAATAAAATAGGGAAGAATTGCACTGTAACAAGCGGTGTCGTATTTGGGAAAAAGGGGGAAGATGACTATAATCGACCTATAATCGGCGACAATGTGGAAGTCACACTTGGAGCAAAAATAATCGGGCGCGTTAATGTGGGTGATAACGTAGTTGTTGCGCCTAATTCTGTAGTCGTAAAGGACGTACCCAATAATGCAGTGATTTCCGGTATTCCCGCAAGGATTATAAAAATGAATTGATTCCCAATTATGTATTTCAAGTTGACACGTCAGATAATAAAGGAATCAATTTTTCTGATTACAGCACTATTTGCAATTCCCATTTACTTTTTTTCGGAAGCCGGGATCAACACCTTTTACATAATGATTCCTTTAATATTTATCATGCAGGCATACCTGTGTAGGGCATTGAGAAATATTTCTGTTTTTTTACTTCTGACTATATATGCATTTATCTACTTTATTTATCTAATTCCGTATTTCTATTTTGGGACACAACTATCAATGTGGTCGGAATTCCAAGACAAGAAATTATATATTCTGGTATGTCTGCAATTCTACGTATTTTATTCAGCATTATGTTTGTCAATCATCAAGATGCCTAATCCAGGCAAATATTGGTTAAAATCAGGACTTGAGCTAAATGTCTCCAGACCTATTTCAATAATGATAGTCCTATTCACGACTATTGTTATATTATATCTCTTCAAATTTGGCGGTGAGAACGTGTTAAATAGCAATAACCCATATCGTGCATATGTTGGAAATCTCGAAAAATCCAATGTACTCGGGCTATTAGTACTCATGTTTATCGTTTTCTGCTATTTCTCCATAAAAAATCATCGGAAAAGAGATTTTATAGTTATCATTTTTTCATGCGCCATTGCATATTTTGCTATTACTCGAGGATTTAGAGTAATGTTGGCTCCATTAGGATTCATGTTTATACTCCTATTTCTTGAACAAAAACTGACGGTAAAATCTATCTTAATATTGGCATTTCTCGGCTTAGCTGGACTCAGTTTTATAAACGCCCTGAAAATGAATGAGGAATTTTCACTTATGTATATATTTTCAACTGATGACTCATTCATTCTCTCTCACCAAGCCGATGAATTGTATGGCGCAGCAGCTGCAAACGGACTGATGAAATCCGGAGAGATAACTACTTGGGATAGAATTGGTCTACAGATGAGCTTAATTGCACAATCTGTAATTCCCCCATCTTTTTTCCCAAGAGAGATGAGATTCCCAATGGTAATAATGACGCACACAGGAACGGGAGGTGGTGGATTATTTGTTTCAGGAATAACTTTGATATTTGGATATGTCGGATTGTTCATTATTACTTTTCTGATTGCAAAGATGATTCAAATGTCATACTCATGTAAAAGCAAATATCTGAAGTTAATAGTATTCTTTATTCTAATGTACTCTCCCAATTGGTTTTCCTACGATCTAAATGTGATATTAAGGTTTCCCTTAATTGCAATAACATTATATTTCCTATTATCCCACATAAAGAATAAATCATATAAAATTGCGTAAAAAAATTCTCATCATCAGTAGCACTCCATTTTTCGGAGGCGCAGAACAATTCATAATATCGACTCTAACCAAATTAGATCCGTATTATGAACTGTATTATTTTATAAAGGATGCAAAAGTAGAAGAACAGCTAACCGGTCGACATTTATTCAAAACTGAGAAGACATCATTATTGGGACAATATAAAGATCTAAAGTTATATATAGCCAAATGCAACCCTGATATACTGTTGTTCAATGGATCAAATATTGCTTATACTCTGCCCCTTTTCAGAAGCTACAAAAAGATATATTATAGACATACGACTAACCTATACGCGCCAAAACAGAGACGATGGATGTTTAGGCTAATCATGGATAAAATCTACAGAAGTGCGGATTTATCCATTCATGTCTCAGAATATTCTCTTACCGAACAAAAAGCAGGAAAAGGGATATGTATCCATAACGGCATTGTATCGCAACACGGCAGAATAGGCTCAAATAGACCGTCAGAGCCGCTCAAAGTGCTTTTTTGTAGCCGATTGGAGAAAGCGAAAGGAATACATGAAATAATTACAGCTTTCAACCATATAACTCCTGATACAGCCCAGTTAACTATCATCGGAACAGGAAGTGAATGTGACTGGGTCAAAGAGAATATAGGTAATAGCATCAAATATCTTGGATTTCAGACAGATGTAGCTAAATTTTACCGCGACGCAGATGTAATGATCCTGATGTCTGAATTTGAAAATTTCCCTATTTCTATTATTGAAGCGATGAGTTACGGATTGCCGATTATAACGACCGGCGCAGGCGGCATCTCGGAGATGGTGAAAGATGGCTTTAATGGTCTGGTCATAAAATCAGCACAATCCGAAATAATTAATGCAGTGAATACACTAAACTCAAACAGGGAAATACTCAAGGAGATGAGTAATAATTCACAAAAATTCTGTATGGAGCATCTGAACTTGAACGATAAAGCCGAAGAAATACATCAAGCAATTGAAAGTGTTTTAAACAATGAAAATCGGGATAGACTATAGATTGGCTAATAGCTCATATCGTGGCATGGCTCGTTATTGTCATGAGATTGTTAAAGAGCTTTTAAATCTTGACAAGAATAACGAATATGTCCTTATAATCGATTCCGAACCAAAGGAAAAATTAGCCCCTAAAAATAATTGCAGATATATTAAAGTCAGGACAACCAATTTCATTATCGGAGAACAGTTCTCGATTTCATCAATATTGTTTAAAGAAAAATTTGATGTATTTTGGAGTCCGTATAATACATTCCCTATATTTAAGCCTTGTAAGACCAAATTATTGGTAACTGTACATGACCTGATTTTTTTCTATCCCATTGAAAAAGGAATCTCATCATATCAGCGCATTGGAGCATTATATCGACGATATGTGTTGAAATACTTCTATAAAAAAGTTGATAGCTTCTTTACAGTATCACTCTTTTCAAAAACCGAACTATTAAGATTATTACCGATAAGAAAGCCTATTGATGTCACATATAATTGTATTGACAAATTTGCAGAAAAAGTAGATTTTGTGCGTAAAAATAGTATTCTTGAAAATGGCAATTATTTCTTTACACTATCGGGGGATGGTCCAAATAAAAATCTGAATGTCCTACTGAATTTATTTGAAAACGATTTTTCATCGGAAAAACTTATTGTAGGTGGATTAGGCAAAGACTCTAAATATCGAAAACGAGAGAGTACAAATATTCATTTCTTACCTTATGGACTCTCTGACGAAGAACTCATAAAAACATATTTAAATTGTCGATGCTTCTTATTTTTCTCAAAGTATGAGGGTTTCGGGATTCCAATTATTGAAGCGGCAATATGCGGAAAACCGATATTAGCCTCCAATACAACATCTATCCCGGAAATTCTTGGAGATTTCGGTAGAATGTCATCTCCACTCCCCACTGAGATAAGAAAACTGATTGATAATTACATAATTGACCCAATAAAGACACCAATAAACTATACTCCTCTTATCAAAAGGTTTAATAGTTGGAGCGTTCCTGCCGGGATAATACTAAAAAGGATTAACGAATTTGCGTGCATAAAAATACCATCTAATAATTAGATAAAAAATTATGGCTAAAAGTCTGCTATTCATTTCATCGCGCCCGATTTTTCCGATAACTGGTGGCGATCAGATCCGGACTGCTCAACAATTGGAGTTGCTATGTGAGCATTTTGAAGTGGATGTTGTATATATTACTCCAAACCAAGAGGACATAGACATTAGGGATTACATTCCCTCTGTGAAAAAAATATATCCTTTCCGTATTAGTAAATGGCAGCATTACCTCAACACGATGCGTTTCCTAATTAACAAACTTCCACTTCAAGTAAATTATTATTATATCAGGCATGTCGCAATAAAAATTGATTCCATTCTTCGTGATTATGACTGTGTATTCTGCAACAATATCCGTACTGCGGAATATGTAAAAGGGAAAAACAGTTTGACAAAATACTTAGACTTTGTAGATGCCATCTCAATGAACTATGATAAAGCTCGTCATGAGGCAAAAGGACTCAAAAAAATAATTTATGAGATCGACTACAGACGATGTAAGGAATACGAACAAAAGTGTCTTGACGCCTTCGACAGTTGTGCAGTTATTTCAGATGTAGATAACCAATATATAATGTCATGCCAAAAATAATATATACAGTCGGTAACATGGTAAAAATTCCTGATAACGATTCTATTGCTCAACATAAAAATGACAACAATCTTATCTTTGTCGGGAAGATGAGTTATGAGCCAAATATTGTAGCCGTAACTTTCTTTTCAACCCAAATTTTCCCATCTCTAAGGACTAAATACCCGGAATTAAAATTCATCATCATAGGAGCGAATCCTGATGAACGAGTAAAAAAACTCGCTGAAATCGAAGGTATAACTGTAACCGGATTTGTTGATTCTATTGAGCCGTATTTCAAAGATTCTACTATTGTCGTTGCCCCAATGCTTACAGGAGCAGGCATTCAAAACAAAATTATACAAGCTATGTCCTATGGATGCTGTGTCGCAACCACACCCATAGGAGCTGAAGGGCTAAAAATACAAAATAATGAAATTGCCATTATAAATGACACCGATGAATGGATTTCGAAACTTATAATACTTCTTTCAGACAAGAACAAGCAAAAAGAAATGGGCATGAAGGCAAGAGAATATGTAAAATCGAATCTTTCGAAAGAAGTCATTTCCAAACAATTTTGGTCTTTTATAAATTTCATAAAATGAGGTGATTCGAACTAATTTTAACAATTAAATTTAGTTCAAATTTTGTAATATTGTAGCGTAATAATTCCAACTATTTTTCGTTAATTAGATCATAAGGTATAGGTAAATTGGAAGATTTTTTCATCTTAATACAAATTATCATTTTGTTGGCAACTATGATTGTTAGTGGCCTGACGTTTTATTGGAGTCACATGTTCTCTAAGAAAAGTAAGATTCAATCGGATTCCAACAAACTGTTTGAACTTGAAAAAGAAAGATTGAAATTACAGGCTCAAATCATAGAACTCACACAAAAAATAAATTATAGACAATCTGCACGGGATGATGTAAATGACCAAAACGAACAGAATTTAATGCTCTCCGCCAAACTAAGAGAATGCACTCAGATGTTATCCGGCATACAGTTAGAGATGAAACATATTCTGGATGCAGTAGGAAATTGTTATAATGATTTCACACTCCTACAGTGCCGACTGTTTGCCGAGTGTTGGGATAAATTCCAGAATTTTTATAAAGCCAGGTTCTTTTGGGAACATGCAATTAGCATGGATGAATCCAATTCTGCCATAAAATCAGAGACTCTTCGATATTACGGTTTATTCCTTTTTAATAATGGATTCAAAGATGCCGGCAATAAGCAATTCTATAAATCGGTTGAATTCAATGATGATAATGACTGTGACAGATACATTAATGCATCTACTTATTATGCATGGATTCAGGCATATTATACATACCTGATTAATTATCCTCAGAATGCTGAGACCCTATCCGTATGTATGAAAGAAATCGGAGATATTATTAAGAAATATAAGATAGTCGTTAAATCTATCAGACATAAGGGAAAAAGGACTCAGGCTTTGGAAGACTTAGAAAAGATAAATGGCATAATAAATTCATTGGATCAAATTGCTATTCAATATAATATTCAACCAATAAATGGTGGTTGTATCTGAGGATTAATCCATTGTATGTATCGAATTTATTGGAAGTCCGTGCATTTTCGAACAAAAGGTAACATCACTGTCAATCAAAAGATACGGGATTTCCATTTTTTCTGCGATCTTTTATAATTGCGATGATTTCTTCTGCCGAGTCAGAGCCTTTCCATGCTCCCGAAAATTTCGCCAAGAATTTCTTGGTATCATTATCGGAATTATCTGTAATTTTCTTACAATCAGTCATATATCATACTTGTATTTTACATAAAAGTAAGATTATCACGGGGTGGCGGTGAGGTGCTGGAGGAGGTAGGCGTCGGTGTAGGTGGTGGTGCGGCGGAGCCAGGAGCGGAGTCGCCCGCAGGTGTGGAAGCCGCACCGGGTAAATGTTGAGAGGCTGGGCTTGTTGTCGACAGCGACTATGGACCAAAGCTGGTGCATGTCGATAAAGCGTCGCGCGTAGTCTACGGTAAGGGAGAGGGCACGAGTGCCATAACCGTTGCCCGCGTGGGCGCGGTCGATGAGCAGTCCCACTCCGGCACGCTTGTTGTGAGGGTCAAAGTCATAGATGTCGACCGTACCGATTGTTTCACCGGTCGACCTGAGTTCGACCATAAGGCGCAACTGGCGGGCGGCGTATATGTCGGGGGAATAATTCTCGATGTAATCCCATAGTATTTTGCGCGAAAACGGCGCGATCCCGCTGCCCGCCTCCCAGAGCGCAGTGTCATTTTCCCAGCGGTAAAGCAGCGGCAGATCCTCCGGCTCAAGCGCGCGCAGGCATATCACGTCATCTTCAAGCAGTCTGTTCATTGCACATTCTTATTAAACGATTCACTGAAAAGCGTACGGTTTACAATTGACCTTCCAAGGGTAATCTCGTCGGTATACTCGATCTCGTTGCCCACCGACACACCGCGCGCCAACTGCGTTATCTTCACAGGCAAAGCGCCGAGCCGGCGATAGATATAGAAATTGGTAGTCTCGCCCTCCATCGTGGCACTAAGGGCAAGTATCACCTCGTCAATTTTCTCTTCCTCCACCCTCTTCACAAGCGAGTCGATCTCGAGTTGCGAGGGACCTATGCCATCCATCGGCGAAATCAATCCGCCAAGCACATGGTAAAGCCCGTGAAACTGCCCCGTGTTCTCGACACTAAGCACATCTTTCACGCTCTCGACCACACACACGGTAGAGCCGTCGCGCAGAGGATTGGAACAGATCGGACACTTCTCCTCCTCCGAGATGTTGTGACACATCACGCAGTACCGTATCCCTTTGCGCAGAGCCACGATCGACTCCCCGAGGTCAATACCCATCCGTTCATCCTGGCGAAGGATGTGCAGGGCGAGGCGCAATGCCGTCTTGCGTCCTATTCCGGGCAGGCGCGACAGCTGATTCACTGCATTTTCAAGTAAGGTTGAGGCGTATTCCTGTTCCATAACTACTTATTTCTCATGTAAAGTTACGCCAAAAGCCTCTTTCCGGCAAACAACTTAACGCTATTTAATAATCGAGGCGTCACCACCGGGCGACGCCTTCGCTATTTTGTATCCTTCACAGCAAAAAAATGTTTTTTCATAAGATCGGAATTTCGCATGATAGCTAATGTTCTCATGTAGGTTTACGAGGCGAATTGTGCAAAAAAATGTATTTCATTAAGTTTAATTTATGCAAACATAATCAATAGATTCCATATTTGCAAACATTCAGGACAAAACTTTGTCCAAACCGCCGCTTTTTATGAAATCGCAAGATATTTATGTTAAAGGCAGACCGATTTTAACTAAGCCCCTCAAGCACGTGGCGTATCTTCTCATAAGTGGTGATACGCGTAGGCACCAACGGCAGCCTGAGCTCATTCTCGATAAATCCCATCGCATGCAAAAGGCATTTCACCCCGGCCGGATTTCCGTCGACAAAAAGCAGGCTGAACAGCTCGGTAAACCTGTGATGGATAGTCAGCGCACGCTCGTAGTCGCCTTGCAATGCAAGACGCACCATGCGCGAAAACTCCTTCGGGAATGCGTTGCCGATCACCGAAATCACCCCCACAGCACCGAGCGTTATAAGCGGGAAAGTGATGCCGTCATCACCCGAAATCACCATGAAATCATCGCGCTTGTTTTTAATTATGTCATCCATCTGCGAGATGTTGCCCGACGCCTCCTTGACACCTATTATGTTGTCAAACTCCGACGCAAGGCGCAGCGTGGTCTCGGCAGTCATGTTGACGCCCGTACGCCCCGGCACATTATATAAGATGACAGGTATGGGCGACGCCTCGGCGATAGCCTTGTAGTGCTGATATATACCCTCCTGCGAAGGCTTGTTGTAATACGGCACGACGGAAAGCACCGCCTGAAACGGCGTCAAGTCGCTGCTTCTCAACTCCTCGACAAGGGCCATTGTATTGTTGCCGCCGATTCCTATCACAAGGGGCACACGGCCGGCCACACGCTCGACGATGAAATCACGCACGGCATGCTTCTCGTCGACCGACAAGGTTGCCGTCTCGGCAGTCGTGCCGAGCACTACCATGTAATCGACTCCATTCTTGATCTGATATTCCAACAAGCGGGCAAGTGCATCAAAGTCGATCGACTTATCCTGCTTGAACGGAGTGACAAGCGCCACTCCCATGCCTTTTAAATTTATGCGTGCCATATAGGTATCGTTATATGCTTTTTTGCTTCCGCAAAGGTAGATATTATTAGAGTTTTTCACAACACCGACATGTAAAAAACGCACGGCTGACGCATCTTAATTTTTATAAACGGCCACAGTTGTTAGCATATACGCCAAATTCGAGATTCTATTTGTTAAAGGATGTCATATTGTATGCAAAGTTGTCATTGCGGTAGTTTGAAAGAAACCGCCTTACATATGAAGAGGGTGATAATTGTGATTTTTGAAGACAGTAACTCAAATTTTGCTAAAGGTTTAATCACATATCAAAACCTAAATTTTAAATCTCAGTATTCTCCAGACCATGATTTAACCCTAATTAAGATGCGTCAGCCGTGGTAAAAAACGGCAAATAAAACTCAATTTACTTATTTTGAAAATACGTGGCAAACCAATTGCGCCCGATCTGCGTTATAGAGATAAACTTAAAAATTTTAAAGTCATGAGTGATTTCAATGATATCATTAAGGATAGCAAGCCGACATTGGTCGACTTCTATGCCACATGGTGTGGCCCGTGCAAGATGATGCACCCGATCCTCGAGCAGGTAAAGTCAAAACTTGGCGACGAAGTGGCTATTGTAAAAATAGATGTAGATAAAAATCAGGAACTTTCCGCACAATACCGCGTGCAGTCAGTGCCAACCCTGATAATTTTCAAAGACGGTGAAGTAAAATGGAGAGCCGCAGGCGTTCACTCCGCAGAAGACCTTGAAGCGAAGCTTAAAGAATTTGCATAAAACTCATTATACGATTCACTTATTTACATAAAAATAGGATGCGCCCCCACAATCGGCCGCATCCTATTTTTTATAATGTCTTATATCTGCACATGCTATGCGAGGCAGAGCACAAGCACCTGCGCCGCGACAACACGTAGAAACATCGTGAGCGGGTAGACTGTAGAATAAGCCACAGCCGGGGCGTCATTGCCGGTGCTGTTGTTGGCATAGGCAAGTGCGGGGGGATCAGTCATGCCGCCGCCAAAGAGGCCCATTATTGTCAATAGATTTATCTTGTATATGCCGCGGGCTATGCACCCTACTACCAGCAAAGGAATAAACGTGATCATGAATCCCCAGATGACCCACCACATACCGGTGTTATTGAATACCGTATCGGCAAATCCGGCTCCCGACGCGATACCTACCGACGCAAGGAACAAGCATATGCCGATCTCCCTCATAAGGAGTGACGATGCCGACGAAGTATAGGTGACAAGCTTTATCTTATATCCGAAACGGCTTATCAGGATAGCCACGACAAGCGGACCTCCCGCAAGGCCAAGCTTCATCGGCACACTTACACCCGGGAATGCAATCGGAATAGAACCGACAACAATACCGAGGAAAATACCGACAAACAGCGTAATCATGTTAGGTTCATTAAGACGCTTCATGGAATTACCGAGCTTTTCGGCAAGACGCTTGATGTCGGCTTCATTGCCTACCACCGTCATTCGGTCGCCCACCTGCAGACGCAGACCCGGCGACGCGAGCAGGTCGACACCTGCACGGTTAACGCGGGTGGCGTTCAAGCGATACCCCATGCGCAGGCGGAGCTGACCGATGGGCACACCGTTGAACTCACTCTTGGTAACCACAATACGCCGCGAAACCACCGGACTCGGAGTAGCCTCCCAGTCCATGTCAACTTCCGGACCTATCACAGCCTTGAAGCGCTCTTCATCCTGAGCGGAAAGCACAATGTAGAGCATGTCGTCAAGATGTACGACCGTCTGCGAATTGGGTATTATCACGTTGCCGTCTTTATCCTTGAGTCGCGAGATTACGAAGTTACAAGAAATGATATCATGAAGCTGCATCAGGTTTTTGCCGTCGATGAGCACATTTGTCACCTTAAATGTGACTATATGCGGTTTCAACTGACTGTTTGCCGTGTCCTCCTCTATTTCCAGAATCTCCTTGTCCATCTTTACCCGGAAAATTGCACGCACGACAAACATTGACAATATAATGCCTATCACACCGAGAGGATAAGCCGCGGCATATCCCATAGCCATCTCCTCCGATAGCTTGTAGGCATCGGGATTTACCTGAAGTATCGCCTGCTGGGCGGCACCGAGTCCCGGAGTATTGGTAACGGCACCCGACATTATACCTACCAATGCCGTTATGGTAGTGTTACCATCTATATAGAATATGGCAAGCACTATGGCTACGTTAAGCGCGATGATAAGCACGGCAAGCCCGTTGAGCAACATACCCCCCTTCTTGAATGAAGAGAAGAAACCGGGACCCACCTGCAAACCAATAGAGAAGATAAACAGTATAAGTCCGAACTCACGCACAAAATGAAGAACCTCCGGATTCACCTTATAGCCGAAATGTCCCATCAAAAGACCGACAAACAGCACAAACGTGACTCCAAGGGAAACCCCTCCAATCCTTAATTTGCCAAGATAAACTCCGACGGCGATCACAAATGAATAAAGCAAAATGGTGCTCGCCAACGCCATATTGCCCGGTGAAAGTAATTGTTGAATCCAATCCATACTTTTCAGGTTATAAACTGCCTTAGAAATTGAATTGCAAAGTTACTACTTTTTGCCGAACCGCCGCCTCTCAGCCGAGGTTTTTCTCAACAAAAAATCACAGCGATGCGATAAATAGCGCAATGACTGCAATCCAAAGTATTATAGCTACAATACTCCCTATTACCGCACGGTTATAGGCGGAAGTGCCACGTCGTGGCGACCTTGAGTTTTTCGCGACATTACTGACAGCATCGCAAATGGCATTGAAAAACAAGAAACCGCCCCAACTCATAACCCATATAGTTTCCTAAAGAGCAAGCTCGAGGATAGCGTCGGCGGTGTTGACGATATTGTCGGCATGATAGACCTTGAGCTCGGTCATCGGGCGGAATCCCCATGTCACACCGACAGAGTCCACACAAGCGCGACGAGCCGTCTCCATGTCGACACCGGAGTCACCGACATAAAGCACATCAGCCTTCGGGGTAGGCGATTTTGAAAGTATCTCAAACACGATCGACGGATCCGGCTTCACCGGCACGCCCTCTTTCTGCCCTTCGACAGCCGCCCACTCTATGTCATGGAAATAATATTCGATAAGACGCTCAACAGCCGCCTGATACTTATTGGAAGCCACCGCCACCTTTATATCATGAGCGCGCAACTCTTCAAGCAGTTGCGGTATACCCGGATAAGGAGCGGTATGCTCGGTGCAATGGCTTTCATAATACTCCTTAAACAGACCGCGCATACGCTCCACCTCTTCATCGGTGTCAAGACCTGAAGGGAGTGCGCGCTCGATAAGCTTTCTTACACCGTTGCCCACCATTCCCGGATAGGTCGACAGCGGATGGGCGGGATAGCCACACTGTTCAAGAGCGTAATTGGTAGCGCGCCCGAGGTCTTCTATTGTATTAAGCAATGTACCGTCAAGATCAAAAATCACAAGTTTCTTCATCGTAAAAAGCAATTTTAGTTAGAATGGGTAACCTACGGAAAAATGAAACGTGGCGTCGCGTCCCCACTTGGGATGTATCAACGGGAAACGCTCCTGATTACGTGCGGGGTTATAAGCCTTCATGCCGAGGTCAAATCTCAGCAGGAAGTAAGTGAAATCAAGACGGATACCGGCACCATAAGCCGCCGCTATCTGCTTGTAAAACTCATTGAACTTGAATTCGCCGCCCGGTTGATTTTCATAGCGGCGTATAGTCCATATATTGCCCGCGTCAATAAATAGCGCGCCTTCAATAACCCAGAAAAGGCGTGCGCGATATTCAAGATTTATGTCAAGGCGGATGTCGCCGCACTGGTTTATAAAGTCGGTCACTGAATTTTTGGCATCATAGCTTCCCGGACCGAGCGTGCGTACACCCCATCCTCTCACACTGTTGGCACCGCCGGCATAGAAACGTTTCTCAAACGGCAGCATCGACGAATTGCCGTAAGGCACACCGATACCCGCACCGACGTGGAAGGAGAGCGAGTTACGAAAATCAAAATTCTTCGTATAGGAATAATCGGCATCAGCCTTTACATACTGCGCATACTGGATGCCAAACACTTTGTAGGCGCCCTCGTCTTTATGCTGACCGATAGCCGACGAAATGGCATACAGCAGATTGCCGGCAGTCTCAATATTGGCACGTATGGTATAAACCGAAGGCTGGAGCAATGACTTACGCAACGCGGCAGCCGACGGCACACGCTTATTGGTGTGATAATATCCGTATCCCAGACGCATTATAAAGTGATCCTCATAGCTATAACGGAGCAACGGATTAGACGGGGCTATCTGATTGATAAAATCAATAGTACTTTTGGGAAGATACACATAATTTATATCAATGAGGTCAAAACGGTGGCGACGGGTATTGCCACGGTTTGCCCAAAGATACTTCCATCCGGCGCCGGCTATGATACGCGTATATTCCGGACGCTCCTGATAATTGAACGACACTGAAAATTCGGTAGACGCCCTCACACGTTTCTTGAAATTGGAGGAAAGGAAGGGAGCCTCAAATTCAGGGAATGTTATGCTGACCTCGCCGGCGTATTCCATATATCGGTTATTGATCAGTCCGCTGAAATCACCCGAAAGGCTCTCATAGCTTGTGCGCAGCTTGGCGGTAAGCAATTCGGAACCGTGGGCAAGATTACGGTGCATGTAAGTAAGCCCCACTCCAAAGCCGAGATCACCTTCTGAATTAGTCCCCTCCAATTCGAGCGACACACCCTGCTTTTTGCCACGGGTAAGCAGCACATAGGCGTCAAGCCATGTCTTGCCGTCGACCGTGCCTACCTGCCTCATGTCAATATTTACATATTTGAGTATGCCAAGCCGACCGAGCGACTCATATGTACGGTCGACCTGCCATGCGTGATATTTTTCCCCCGCCTGCATGTGGCAGGCATCGTACAGCACTTTCGGGCGCAGATACTTGTCATCGCCGTAAAGAATCGTTATGTCACGGTAGCGCACCGTGTCGGATGACCGGAATTTATACGAACCATAATCTTCTCCCGGATTATAATCGGTGACAAAATATATGTCACGCAGATAATACACACGATGGGTCAGTGAGTCAGGCGAGGCATGCTGACGACCGCGCACATGGGGGCGCCGCAGATTCATCGTCAGATTTACCTCACGGGATCCCGCCGCCGTGTCAGCCGAAAAAGTGATATACTCCTTGTTAAACGCGTAATAGCCGTTATTGCGCAACAGCTCGGTAATCCTGACTCTCTCCTCGTCAAGTTTGTTGCGGTCAAGCAGGTCGCCCGGCGTCACCTGCAATACGCCGCTGTTGGCATTGATCAACGAGCGGATGGAATCGTCGGGGATGTTATAGTCAAGAGTCGTGATAAAATGAGGCTTGCCGGTAGTGATATTATAGGTAATGTCAATCTTCTTACCCTTCCCGTGGATCACCGTATCGGCAACTACACTCGCATCCATGTATCCCCGGTTGACAAGAGCCTGGCGCAACTGGAATTCCGACACGTCGGTAAGCTGGGGATCGTAAATTACCGGAGGCTGACCGAGACGGCGCACCCACCGGTTGAACCATTTCGTAGTGTCGGTACCCGACATATTGTAGGTGGCAAGCTGCAGCTTCATGAAGCCGAGCACCTTATGGTTAGGTGTCTGACGAAGATAGTTGACAAGTTCCGACTCTTGCACTTCGGAATTGTCAACTATCTTTATATCCACATCGTCAACAAGATATTGACCCTTTGGCACATGTTTGGTAGAGCTACACCCGAAAAAGGAGATAGCCATACACGCTCCAATCAGCCACAGAGCCCACTTGTGACACGACACAGCCATAGGACAGGCTTCGGTGAGGATTATGCGTTCATCGAACGGAGCAGCTCATCATTGTCACGCGTCTTCTCCATCTGGTCACGCATAAATTCCATTGCCTCGATAGAGGTGCGGTCGCTGAGATAACGGCGCAGTATCCACATACGCTGCAATGTCTCCGGACGGAGCAACAGATCGTCGCGGCGGGTGCTTGACGCCATAATGTCGACAGCGGGGAAAATACGCTTGTTGGATAGCTTGCGGTCAAGCTGCAGCTCCATGTTGCCCGTGCCCTTGAACTCCTCGAAGATAACCTCGTCCATCTTCGAGCTGGTCTCCGTCAGGGCGGTGGCAATAATAGTGAGCGAGCCTCCGTTTTCGATGTTACGCGCCGCGCCGAAGAAGCGTTTCGGCTTCTGCAGTGCATTGGCGTCGACACCACCGGAGAGTATCTTGCCCGAAGCGGGCGACACAGTATTATAGGCACGCGCAAGGCGGGTAATCGAATCAAGGAGGATCACCACGTCATGACCACACTCCACCATTCGCTTGGCCTTTTCAAGCACTATGCTGGCGATCTTCACATGGCGGTCGGCAGGCTCGTCAAATGTCGAGGCGATAACCTCGGCGTTTACGCTGCGGCTCATGTCGGTCACCTCCTCAGGGCGCTCGTCGATAAGGAGTATTATAATATATGTATCGGGGTGGTTTTCCGCAATTGCATTTGCAATATCCTTAAGAAGGATTGTCTTACCGGTCTTGGGAGGAGCTACGATAAGTCCGCGCTGACCCTTTCCTATCGGAGAGAACATATCCACGACGCGTGTCGACAGATTGCATGTGCGACCGCTCGTCAAGTCAAACTTCTCATCGGGAAACAACGGGGTAAGATGCTCGAAATGCACACGGTCACGTATAAATTCCGGCGATCTGCCATTGACCATAAGCACCTCGCTGAGCGGGAAATATTTCTCACCTTCCTTCGGAGGGCGTATATATCCCTCAACCACGTCACCGGTTTTAAGTCCGTTAAGCTTTATCTGTGACTGAGTCACATACACGTCATCAGGTGACGAAAGGTAATTATAGTCACTCGAACGGAGGAATCCATAACCGTCGGGCATTACCTCAAGCACACCGGATGCGGTAAGCAGTCCGTCAAAATTATATTGCGGCATAGCCGGCTCCTGCGAAGCCTGTGGCTGCTGAGGCTGGTTGTTATTCTGATTATTGCGGTTTTTCTTATTTTTCTTGCCTTGACCTTGCTGCTGGCGGTTATTGTTATTAGCGGGTTGCTGCGCCTCCTGACCCGGCTCCTGAATAATTATGGGAGCGGTAGCGGCAGCCTTTGCAGCAGCCGCGGCGGCTTCTTCCTTTTCACGCTGCGAACGTGGTACAAACTTACGGTCACTACGGAAAAAAGAACCAAATGTCGAGTCTTTTACGGGTCGGAAATCGCGACGGCGCTCGCCCTGCACATCATCTTGCCGCTTCTCGACATCCTCAGCGGCAGGAGCTTGTTCAGCAGGAGTATCTTCAGCATTATTTTCCGGCAGCAATCCGGCAACGGGCTCTTCATGAGCCTCAATGGCAGGCAACGGAGCCATCATAGTCAACAGATCGCGATGATCATCTTCCGTATCAGCTACGGGCAACTCAGGAAAAGCCTGATCTACATCGGGCAACTGCATGGCAGCATCAGCATCCTGCCTTGCAGCGGCCGCAGCGGCTTCTGCCGCTTTCTGCTGCTTTGAAGGGCGACCACGTTTACGGCGCGGAGCCTCAGCCTTTGAAGCTTCATCAACTGAATCGCCACGCGGCTGTTCCTGTTTAACCGGCTCGACCTCTACTGTATCAGAATTTTGCTGTTGAGGTTGTTGAGGCTTTTTCTTTTTATTCTGTTCGGCAGGACCTGCTTCATTTTTTTTCGCCTTTGGCTCTTTTACACGACGTTTTTTTTCACTCGCCGACGAGGCAAGATCCTCAGCCTGCTTGTCAAGGATTTTATATGCCAGCTCCTCCATTGGCAGAGAGTCGGCTTTCTTAATGTTCATAGATTCAGCGACAGATTTCAACTGGCTTTCATCCATCGCATTGAGATCATCAAGCTTATACATTTATTAGTTCTTGAGATTGTTATCATTATTTCAGAGCATTGCCACATTACTACTATCATGATGCACCGGCATCAATGAAGGACAAGCCTGCTTATTTATTATCAAACGGGAAATAATCGATAAAATACGCTCTATTGGAAAATGATTCACGCATTTAACGACTCAGATGTTGAAACTTGCTACAAAGATACATTCTTTATCCATTTCAAACAAGCAAAAAGCTAAAAAGTTTGCGACATTGTTGATAAATATCCAAAAGAAAGACAGCCGGCAATCCTCACATAGATACACCGGCTGTTTTTTTGTTATCGGTCAAATACTCACTGCATGCGCCGAAGCCCCTCCCAACGTACATTCCACTTTCCGTCGGCAGGAAATCCCGGATTGCGGACATCTTTGCAGCCGTCCCATCCGGCACACATCATCGCAACCGCATCAAGCAGACTTCCGTTACCCGGCAGATAAAGTCGCAGACGCTTCGGCTCCTGAAAATTATGACCGCTCACAAGATACCTGTTTTTACCTTTGTCAATCAGGAGTGCATCAATGGCAGTATCAGGCTTGCCGAGGCGGGCGGCACACATGGCTATCATGCCGTAATCCCATCCCCAGGTGCTTTCCCAATTCCAATCAGCCATCACCCCTTCAAGCGTGCGCGCCATCACCTCACGGTCATAATGTCCCATATCCGGGAGCAAACCGCAGGCACCAAGCACGGCAGGATGATCACTACGCGACTTTAAGAGGAAATCTTCCTCGGAGACAGACGAACTACCTTTCTGAGCCGCTGATACATACGGATCAAACACCGCGGCTGTTCCCTTTTTACCTTTGAATCCCTTTATCGGCTCTCCGGCTACATACACCCCGCCTTTCTGAGGCAACGGGGAAAGACGCGAAATAATCTCATCCCACTCCTTATTACGCTCCATGCTACGGCGTTCACGCCACTGCTGAGCCTTGTCAAGTCCATAACGCCAATAGGCAAGCTCAAACGGGTGATTGTATGAAAAATCCTTTGACATCGACTCTTGCATTGCCGTCTGTCCGAAAAGCTTTATAACGCCCTTACCTTTTGCCGGCACACACGCACGTGCATAATCGGCAATAAACTCGGCGGTAGCCTCAACCTGTTCACCATATTTTTCAAGGGTTGCGGCAGTAGGCTCGGCGCGATACATCTCCTCAGCCATGTAGATATAATGAGGCTGTTGCCATATAAGGAATGAGCCGGTGTTTGACGGAGCCTCGCCGGCATCAGGATCGGTCATTTTCATCCACCTGACCCCGGAAAAGCCCTGACGCTCCGCAATACGGCGCGCAACGGGATAAGCGACATCGTTGTACCAGTCAAGAATTTTACCCAATGCAGCGGGGCGATTCCATAGCGCGAAATCCACGGCGTGCCACCATGTCATTTCAAGATGTGGGCGCCCAAACCATGAATTGTAAGTCAGCCCGGTCTCCTGAGGGGGCATCGACCCGGCACAGTTTATCGCGGTAAGATATTGGGAAAGCACTGTGCGCCGTTCAAGTTCCGGAGCACGCGGGTCGGTACATTCCGAGAAATCGACGATAGCCCCTTTATTCCAGAAAGCGGGCCAGCTTTTCATAACCGCTTTCAATGCCTGATCATAAGAAAACGAAGCGTCACGCCCTTTTACCGGCTCCGGAGTGTATTCGACAGAAAAGGTGAGCACATTGTCGGGAGTAGTCAATAAAAAAAAATGCGACGCCACTTCCTTGAATGTAGCGTCGCCCTCCCACTCTACCGTCACATAATATCTTGTGTCGTCAAGTGTGCGTTCGATCACCACACTATGTGGTTTCATGTCTATTATTTTTGACCCATGGTCTTCAGGGCGCGAATAATCGCTCGCATCATCGGCATGCGCCCCGGTAGGATAAGGAAATCCGATCGTCACCGCAGCCTTTCCGTCAGTAAGGAGGTCGCTCTTCACCCTCCCGAAAAGACAATCACGATTCTGCATGCATGATGTTGTCACTTCCACTCGCTTGCCTTCGGCATTAAACGCAGACTCTATCTTGCCGTCCCAAAGGGCAAGTTCCTGCCTTACTCCTGTAAATTCTTCCGGCTTAAGCTGACGCCCTGCATCATCGGTAAGCAGCAGTCCCACATGACCGAGGTTAAGACGATGGGGATTGACGCGGAAATATTCCGTGGCATCGGCATTACGGCTTCCACCTTTGTATTCCACGGCATATGCCTCTTTCCTTCCATGACCGAGATCCATCACACGCTCCGACTCCGAGGGCTTAAGATTATCCGTGTTGGGAAACGAGTGCCAGCCCCACTCCGACATCGCGGAGAGGGGGACACCGTCTTTATACAGTTCGGGATAGCTCTGGAGTCCTGTCAGGTCGACAGTGGCAGCAAAGCTGCCATTGCCGACTGATAGACTTGCAAGCGGATCATATTCAGTGACCACCGGATTATTGCGCGTCACCACTGCCTGACGGTCGATAGGCTTCATCACGTTATCTGTGGTAAAGCCCATATCTTCCATCTCAAGCGACGCCCATATGAACGGACCAATGCCCTTGGCGTCATTGTCACGCACAGGCTCGCTCAGATAATATTCATATGAGCCGTCACGACGACGGTTTTCCTTGACTTTAGGAGCCGCTTTCTTCACCGACTCGCTCATTCCCGGGCCAAGGCCGGCGACCGCACAGCAGTTTGTCAGTGAGATTGTGCTGTCGGGATTGATCTTTATGAAATTGTTTATTATACCACGATAAGCTTTGATTCCGGCATCGCGATAGGAAGCGTCGACATATCCCTTGTTGTATGCCTTCAACAGACCGTAGGCAAACATTGATGACGCGGTCGATTCAAGATAGTTGCCCTCGCGACCCGGGCTGTCCATGACCTGATACCATACACCGGTGCCTTTATCCTGCCATTTCACGACATTGGCAAGCACCTTGTTAAGCAATTCGACCGCCTCGCCACGGCGTTCATAATTTTCGGGCAGATTGTCGAGCAGCTCGACAAGAGCCATTGTAAACCAGCCTTGCGCACGCGCCCAGCAATGCTGCGAAAGCCCGGTCTCGTTATCCGACCAGAACATGTCATGGTTCTCATCCCAGGCATGGCGGTTAAGACCGGTCTTGGGATCGAGCGTGCGCTCATAAGTCTTTTTCATCTGATCCACGGCATCATCGTAGATGGCATGGGCCTCCTTTTCAGGGAGGAACATTCCGGCTGTAAGGGTTGACACCGGCAATCCCATGAATATACCGTCGAGCCACACCTGATAGGCATAGATGGCCTTGTGCCAGTATACACCCTCTTTTGTACGCGGCTGATTTTTCATCTGCTCCATAAGGGTGTAAAGTGCCTTGCGGTTTTTCTCTTCAGGCATAAGCTGGTACATCTTTGCCACAAAGTGACCGGTGCGCACATTGTCAAGGTTGTAATCCGACAGCTTGTAATTACGGATGCTTCCGTCAGGATTGATCATCGTGTCGGTATACATCTTGCAGTAATCGAGTATTTCCTTGTTGCCATATTTCTTGTAAGTGTCAAGCATTCCCCCAAGCTCGATACCCATCACATAGCTCCAGCGGGGTTTTGTGGCGAAATCAAGAAGGAACGACTTTGGTACCCGCTTCATCTCCGAGGCGGTGATCCACTCGCTGTAATGCTTGTAAGGATATTTTGTCAGACACAGACTGCCGTTGACATAGAAATTGTCGTAGTTGATATCACGCACCATGCCCTTGATTGAATTTCCATCGGCCACGCCGTTGAAATGGCAATCCTTTATATTAATGTCGTACACGTTGACACACGTGTCGAGGGCGATTATCTGCACTCCGTACTTGCTTTTGTCGCAAGTCACGTTTTCGAGATTTACATTACGCACCGTCGGGAGGAAACCGCGGCAACAGATTTCATTATGCTCATAATCAAGGTTGATTTTCAACACCGATTCACCACACTGCCCTACCTTTATATTACGCGCATAGATGTTTTCGATCACACCGCCGCGGCAGGTGTTTGTCTTAATTCTTATCACGCGGTCAAGATTGGGGCTGTCCATAAGGTTGTTTTCAGCAAACACATTGCGGCAACCGCCGGATATCTCACTGCCGATCACCACTCCGCCATGTCCGTTTTTCATCTCGCAATTGCGCACGATGATATTCTCGCTCGGGCGATCCCAGAGTCGGCCGTCCATGTTTCTGCCACTCTTGATGGCGATGCAGTCATCACCGGTATTGAAGAAACAATCCTCGATAAGCACGCCGTCACATGACTCGGGGTCACATCCGTCGCCATTGGGACCGTCATTATTGATCTTAACACGTCGCACGGTTATATTCTTGGAGAGCAGAGGATGAATCACCCAAAACGGCGAACGCAGCAAAGTGACATCCTCGATAAGAATGCCGTCACATTGGTTGAAGTTGATAAGCTGGGGGCGCAGACCATCTTCCGGACCGAATCGGCGTGCATCCATGTCAACGCCATCCTCAGCCATCTTCAGCAGTCGGGCGCGGGCGCCGTTACGCTGGCTTATCACACCCTCTTTCCATCCGTAGCGTGGAGCTCCACACCACTTCCACCAAGTGTCGTTTGTGCCTCCGCCATCTATCACACCGTCGCCGGTGATGGCTACATCCTTAGCGCCATAGGCGTATATACACGGTGATAGATTCCAGCAATCAAGCCCTTCCCAACGTGTTTTTACAATCGGATAAAGCTCCGGCTCAAACACAAATTCAAGTGTGGCACCGCGCTCGACGACAAGATTGACTCCGCTTTTCAAAGTAATGGCACCGGTAAGCCATCTCCCTTCCGGCACTATGACTTTTCCGCCACCTTTCTTCGAACAGGCATCAATCGCCTTATTGATCGCCTTTTGATTGACAGCGGCAGAAGCCCCGGTCTTTGCACCATACTTGGTGATCTTAAACTCTTTTTTTGCAAATTCCGGTTGCCTGATGTTTTTTTCGATTTCAGGATATTGCGTCGACCATCCGTCACCCAAGGCAAAGAGTGGCAGCATAAGCGCCGCAATTAAAAGATAAAAATGTTTCATGGTCTGTAATAATGATGTTTACAAATTCTTATCATGGTTTTAGTCTGTACAAATTTAACACAAATTCCCGCAACAACAAAATATTATGCCCCACAAGCTTCTGAAAGGGAGCATCAACACCGTTCTATGCCAAAAGTTTAGCATATACGCCATTTTTAATAAAAATAAACTTTAAAATTGTTGGTCAGATGAAAAAAAGTATGTACCTTTGCACCGAATAGAGACATTTGTTGAATTTTCTTAGGCTGAATAATTATTTTACGCAATATTTGAATTTACTCGGACTAAGGAAAAGGCAACAATTTTCAGCAAAGGGCGCCGGGAGGCGAACGTAGTTGAATAAAGTGAAGTAAGTAATACTTTCTCAACACTTTAAATCGCTATAAGACAACTATCTTTAGAATCACAGAATCATGCCTTTTGGCTTTAGTCCGGTTCCTCCCTGTGAAAGGAGGAATCGGTAATTTTTTATACCCCTCCCAATAACTGCATTGCGCCCGGAAGAATAGGCATACCACATCCTTTTCATAATTACATTTGTTACTATAGAAAAACACTTTTAGTTATGAAGAAATTACTTGTATCTCTGCTTTTTATTGTTGCCGCGTCAGTGTCGGCGTTCGCATTTATCGACTCTTACACGCTCAAGCGTGACCAACTTCCGGAGGAGGCACGTCAGATGCTTGACCAATATTTTCCTAAAGCCAAGATAGGAATGATAAAGATCGACCGCCATTTACTAAAAAAGACTGACTATGACGTAAGGCTGGTCAACGGTACGACAATCGAATTTAACAATAAAGGCAAATGGACTTCAGTAGATTGCAAATCGCGCGAAGTACCCGAAGGGCTTGTGACAAAGGCGATACGCAACCACGTGAAGAAAAATTACAGCGGCGTCAAGATCGTAAAAGTAGTGAAAAAGTCGTCAGGAGGATATGAAATTGGATTATCCGATGGCGTAATTCTGAAATTTAACCTGCTCGGACAATTCAAAGGCGTAAAGATGGAGGAATAGCAAAATCCCCCTACCCGGTCGAGGCTCGGCGATAAAGCACCACCGCAATGATGATGTAGAGGAAGTTGGGAATCCACATCGCTACAAACGGGGAGGTATATCCCGATACGGCAAACGTGGAGGTCACCGTCATAAACAGTATGTAGCTGAAGCTCAATACAAGCCCCACGCCGATATTGACACCCATACCTCCTTTCACCTTCTTGGATGACAGCGACATGCCTATGATAGTCAGGATAAATGCCGCCGCACACATGGCATAACGGCGCTCGTTCTCAATCTCAAACGCCTTTATGTTTGCCACACCGCGCGCCTTCTGCCGGTCTATGTATTCGCGCAGCTCGGCGGAGGTCATGGTCTCCTGATCATTTTTGGAGATAAGGAAATCGCGTGGCTCAAAGGGTATTATCGTATCAAGCCGCGTACCTTTCGTGATGGACTCCTTCATCCCCTGTATATCACGTATCATGTAGTCACGCACCTGCCAGTGATACATTGAGTCCCAGCGTATAGTGGATGCCGTGAGACGCGACACAAGCTTCTTGCCGTCGAATTTGTCAAGCGAAAACCGATAGCCTGTCCGTGTCGTGTTGTCATAACGGCTCATATAGGCTATCTCGCCGGGGGCAACCATCATCTGGATATTGTTACCGTAGTCCACGCGCTTGTTTTTGACATAGGTATTGGTATACTCGATACGCTTCACATTGGCCGGGGGAATAATGTAGGCACTCAGCACCCACGTGGAAGCGGCGATGACCGCAGCCGACACCATATAAGGGCGCAACAGCCTCCGGAAACTTACGCCCGACGACAGCATAGCTATGATTTCCGACTGGTCGGCAAGCTTTGACGTGAAAAATATACACGCTATAAACGTGAACAGCGGGCTGAACTGATTGGCAAAATATGGAAGGAAATTAAGAAAATAGTCAAAGATCGTGGCTTTAAGCGGTGCCTTGAGAAATGAGTCAAGCTTTTCATTGACGTCAAACATGATCGTGATCGCCAGAATCAAGGCGATCGCAAACAGGTAAGTGCCGAGAAACTTCTTTATTATGTAGCGGTCAAGTATCTTGAACATCTCTCGAATATTTTATTACAGACGCCGCGTTACCCGCTCTACCATCTCATCCTTCCACGGCTTGAAGTCGCCCGCGATTATATGACGCCGCGCCTCACCGACAAGCCACAGGTAAAATGCCAGATTATGAATCGAGGCTATCTGCATGGCAAGAATCTCGTCGGCGACAAACAGGTGGCGCACATACGCCTTCGTATAGAACCGGTCGACATAGCTCGGTCCATCTTCCTGAAGCGGGGAGAAATCGTCAGCCCACTTCTTGTTGCGCATGTTCATTATGCCGTGGGCGGTAAACAGCATGCCGTTACGACCGTTGCGCGTGGGCATCACACAATCCATCATATCGACTCCGCGCTCTATAGCCTCAAGGATATTGGCCGGTGTGCCGACACCCATGAGATAACGGGGCTTATCGGCGGGAAGTATCTCGTTGACCACCTCTATCATGTCGTACATCACCTCGGCCGGCTCACCTACGGCAAGACCTCCGATAGCATTGCCGTCGGCACCGAGATCGGCTACAAACTTCGCCGATTCGCGGCGCAGGTCGGGATATGTGCATCCCTGCACTATCGGGAAATAAGCCTGACGGTGACCGTAAAGCCCTTCCGTCGACCTATAACGGTCCCAACCGCGCTGAAGCCAGCGCAGGGTCAGACCAAGTGATTTCTTGGCATAATCGTAATCCGACGTGCCGGGAGGACATTCGTCAAGTGCCATCATTATGTCGGAGCCGATTATCCGCTGAATGTCAACCACATTTTCGGGCGTAAACAGATGCTTCGAGCCGTCGATATGGCTACGGAACCATGCCCCCTCCTCTTTCAACTTGCGGTTGGCGGAAAGGGAAAACACCTGAAATCCGCCACTGTCGGTAAGTATTGGCTTAGTCCAGCCGTTAAACTTGTGCAATCCTCCGGCCTTATGGAGGATGTCGGTGCCGGGTCGCAGATACAGATGGTAGGTGTTACCCAGGATAATCTGGGCATGTATGTCATCGGCAAGCTCACGCTGGTGCACCGCCTTTACAGTCCCGGCAGTACCCACCGGCATGAATATAGGGGTCTCTATCTCACCATGATCGGTAGTGATGAGACCTGCGCGCGCATTGCTCGCCTTGTCAGTGGCTATCAGTTCAAAATCCATAATATGCCGCAAAGTTACCACTTTCCCCCCACAAAATAAAATCCACACACCATTTATAGAACATTACAGTCACAAATATCAAAAACAAAGGAGCCGTGCCTGAGTTTTTGGCACGACTCCCATTTTGGATAGAATGGGTCAATGTCAGTTAATCACGACTTTAAATGTGGAATTGTTGACAACCACAATGTAAAGTCCTCTCACAAGCGAATAGCTTTCACGATTCGCGCCCGAATAAACAATTGCACCATCTTGACGGATTATGGACACATTATCAGTAGGCTCCACTCCGATAACACGCAGCTCGCTTCCATCAACAATAATACTTATATTATCCGATTCAACAATCGCAATACCTGTCGTAGGCTGTGTCACAGTTACCTCACAATTAGCGTAAATCTCGCCGCAAGCGGCTTTTATTATTGCTTTTCCAGTGGTAATGGCTATCACGTTGCCCTCGGCGTCCACTGTCGCTACTGACGCATCCGACGTAGTCCAAACTATAGTCTTGTCGGTCACGTCATCAGGCAATA